>NZ_JBHFIH010000016.1:82145-97554 GCF_057334195.1 Brevibacterium sp. AGC70
GGGCCCCCCTCCGCGTTGCTCTGCCGCTGAGTCAGAGTGGTTGAGTCAGCTCAGCCCTCAGCGTCGAGGACGAAGTTGTAGGTCGTCATCTCGCCTTCTTCATCCGGGTTGGGCTGAGGATCGAGCAGGAGCTCAGGTTTGACGGCCGAGGCGATGTCATCATCGTTGTGCGGATCGCCGGGGAAGTACAGCTGCGAGGTGATGAGCTTGTGGCCGGGAGCATGCACTTTGAAGTGCATGTGCGCCGGACGCCAAGCGTGCCACCCGGCAGCCTCGATGAGCTGACCGCAGGCGCCGTCCGTGGGGATCTGGTAGGGCGCGGGACGGATCGTGTGGATCTCGTATTCGCCGTCCTCGTTGGCGATGAAGGTGCCGCGCAGGTTCCACTCGGGCAGACCTGGAGCGAACTGCGAGTAGAAGCCCAAGCTGTCGGCGTGCCACAGTTCGAGCTTGGCTCCGGGAAGCGGTTCGCCGGTGGTCGAGGTGACCTGGCCCTTGAAGATGAACGGGGTGCCAGGTTCGTCGGGGCGCATGTCGATGGTGCCGTTCCATTCGACCTCAGGTGAGTTGTCGAGGTAGTACGGCCCTTCGATGGTGCCCTTGGAACCTTCACGGTCCTGGTTGGCGACTTCCTCGACCGCGTGCTCGATCCACACGTCGAGGAACAGAGGCCATTCGCCGTCTTCGCCGACCTGGATCAGCCAGGCCTTGAGTGCGTTGTACTCCTCGTAGCTGACCTGCTCCTCTTCGACGATGTCGGTAAGAGCTTTGATGGCCTTGCCTGCCAGGAGCTCGACCCGCTCATGGTTGACGACTCCGCCGCTGGCCTGAGCCTGGCGCTCGCGGAATCGTGCGGAGGCATTTGCGCCTGAGTCCGCTGCCTTGGCGGTGGCTTCTTGTGTGAAATTGTTCTCTGACATGTCTGCTCCTTTGTTGATGTGGTGTTCGTCAGTTTCTGTGGATCACTCAGGTCCGGCTGGTTCACCGGACTTGGGAAGCTATCTGTCGGTGCGGTAGTGGGAGAGTTTGTCCTCGTTGACGGCGGTGCCGGCGCCGGGGAGAGTGGGTGCGTGGATGTGTCCGTCCTTGATCTCCAGCGGGGAGGCGATGAGATCATCGCTCATATCGAGGAAGTTCGACATCTCTGCCGGGTACCTGGAGGAGTGCTCGAACGCCGCACCGAAGGTCACCGTTGCGACACTGCCCAGCTGGGTGTCGATCTGGTTGCCCATGAGCACGTCGAGCCCGAGGGCCTCGGCGTAGGACAGGATCTTCTGGGATTCCGTGAAGCCGGTCCGCGCGGTTTTGATCGACAGGGCGTTGGCTCCGCCGGTCTGGATCTCGCGAGCGGCATCGCCGAGGTTGGGCGCCGATTCGTCGGCGACGATCGGAATCGGTGAGTTCGTCACCAGCTGGCGGCGTGTGAGCACCTCGTCGGCATCATTGGGTTCTTCGAAGAAGCGAAGATCGAGATCGGCTGTGCCTGCCAGCATCTGCGCGGCCTCGGTGGCGTTCCAGCCTCGGTTCGCATCCAGGTAGAGGAGTGCCTCGGCGCCCAGTGCCTCACGCAGAGCAACGACGAGTTCGATGTCGAGGGAGACCGGACGGCGGCCGACCTTGATCTTGAACGAGCGGACTCCGTAGGTTTCCGTGAACGACAGGGCCTCGTCGACGACCGCCTGGGTGGGTGAGAAGCCGAGCATATGCGAGACCTCCAAGGAGGGGGCGAACCCGCCGAGGAGGCGGTGGACCGGGGTCGAATTCGCCTGGCCGATGAGGTCCCAGAGGGCGATGTCGACGCCGCCTTTGGCGGTCTGATTGCCGACCGTGCGATGCAGTTTGGAATGGATCGCCGCGCGGTCGAGGGGGTCAGCGCCGATGAGTGCGTCGGAGAAGATCGTGTTGATGACGGCGATGGCTGACTCGACGGTCTCACCGTAGGTGTAGGGGCGCGGCGGGATGTCAGCGGTGCCGACGAGGCCGTCATCGGTGTGGAGGCGCACGAGCACATGTTCGATGTGATGGACCTCGCCGCTGGCGAACTTCAGCGGCTTCTTCATCGGGATCCGGTAGGGCACCGTCTCCAGGTGGGTGATCTTCACGATGCGTTCTCCTTCGGTTCGGCGGGCGTGTCCACCGGATCGGTCAGCGTCTCAGCCGGATCGGTTGCTTCTTCGTCGATGACGTCGGAGGTCACCTCGGTGATGATCCGGGCCATGCGAGTGACGGTCTGGGTTTCTTCATTTGTTCGCCACGCCAGAGCGAGTTCGGTCCGAGGCGCTTCGGCGATCTCACGGAAGTGGACGCCTGGGATCTCCAGAGCAGTGGCAGTGCGGGGGACGATGGCGGGCCCCAGCCCGGCGGCGACCAGTGACATCAGAGTCGAGGTCTCCGAAGCGCGGATCGAGTAGTCGGGAGACGCCGACTGCTCGGAGAGGAACGCCGTCGTGACCGCCGACACCACGGAGTTCTCCGGGTAGCCGACCAAGGGCGTCTCGGCCAGCTCAGCGGCTGTGATCGACTCGAGGTCGTCCAGCGGGGAACCGGTCGGTACGGCCAGGATGCAGGTCTCATGTCCGAGTACCTGGTAGCTCAGCCCCTTCATCGGAGAGCTGTAGCGCAGGAGCGCGATGTCGATGCTGCGTTCGAGCAGTTGGGAGACGAGCCGGGGCGTGGTCATCTCGCCGCTGACCCCCAGCTGCAGGTTGGGCGCGGCCATGGCTGTGCGGCGCACGACCTGCGGCATCACTCCATAAGTTGTGGAGCCGGTGAAGCCGAGGCGCAGCGGGCCCTTGAGCCCGGCGCCGATGAGCTGGACCTCGGTGCCGAGGGTGTCGAGTTCGGACAGGACTCGACGGGCCTGCTCGAGGAGGTGACTTCCCGCCGAGGTCAGGGCGACCGTGCGGGTGGTCCGGTTGAGCAGGGTGGTGCCCAGCTGTCGCTCGAGCTTGCGGATCTGCTGGGAGAGATAGGGCTGAGCCAGCTTGAGGCGCTCCGCCGCCTTGCCGAAGTGGCGTTCCTCGGCAACGGTGGCGAAGTACTGCAGCTGGCGGGTCTCGAGCATCATATGGATGCACCCGCCGTGGCCGGAGCGGACTGTTCTGCCGTCGGCGTCGGGCTTGCGGAGTCTTCAGCCTTCGTATGGATTCCGCGGAAGTGAGCGGCGTGGATGAAGTCGTCCATGCTCAGCGCCGCACCTCGGTGGGCGGCGATGCGCAGTGCCAGACGCAGCACCATCTTGATGTCACGGGCGGTGATGTCGACGAAGTCGCTGACCAGGCGGTCGAGGAGGTCCGCGTCGAGCTCGATGTCGTTGCCGCGGGCCATGATCTGCCAGATCTGACGGGCATCCTTGGGACTCGGGGCGTGATATTCGATGACGGCGGCGCAGCGTGCGAGGATCGCCTCGTCGACCCCGTTCATCCGGTTGGTCGTGAGGAAGAGGAGCCCATCGAAGTATTCGAGGGTGCGCAGGAACTCAGCGACGATCGCGTTCTGGGTGAGATCGAGGCCGCGTTCGAGGACGAAGACATCGGCCTCGTCGAGGAGGAGCACAGCGTCCCAGCGCTTGGCCCGGTCGAAGATGACCTCGAGGTTCTTCCTTACGGCCTCGGGCGTGATGCCCAGTGATCCGGAGTGGATCGAGTACAACGGTTTGCCGATGACCTCGGCATACACCTCGGCGGTCAGAGTCTTGCCGACGCCGGGACGTCCCTTGGCGAGGATGACGTTGCCCGCGGATTTGCCGTTGATGATATCGCCGGTGAAGACGCCGATGTCCGAGGTGAGGATGGTCAGCAGCTCACGCTGTTCGTCAGGGAGGACCAGCTTGTCCTGCAGACTCGGATCGTAGGCGTATGCATCGAGGTCGCCGGTATTGACGTCGAGGTAGTCCTGGGCGCCGAGGTCGAAGACGCGCACGGCTGTGAGCAGCGGAATCGTTCCCAGCTCGTCTTCGTCGAAGAGGACGGAGGGGGTCGATCCGCGCAGGCCGGCGATCTCATCGGGGGCGACGTCGTTGACGACCTTGCGTCCGGCACGGCGATTGGCCGCACGGTGGTCGTCGGTGCGGATCGCGCGCCCGGTGAAGATGTACTGGGAGCCGAAGCCGTGTTCGATGATCTCCTTGAACTCAGCCAGGCGGGTCGAGTATTCGTCCTTGAGCGACTGATTCTCACGGAAGGCGCCGGCAGCGGTCAGTGCCTCTTCGGGCGTCTTGCCGACGATCTCGGTGTCTTCGAAATAGAGGATGCGCGGAACTCGGGAAGGGCGCTTGACCGTCGGATTGTCGGCCTCGAGGGTCAGTTTCACGCGCGGTCCGCGGGTCTTGTCGCCGTGTTCGACCGCGATGGTCATCACGAGGTAGGGATGGACGTAACCGTCGGATTCGCGCACGTAGAGCCAGCCGTCGATTCGTCCTGCGCGGAGGAATTCGCGCAGGACCTCGGAGGCCGAGGTGATGTCGGGGATGACCGGGTAGTCACCGCTGCGGCTTGACTGGATCGCCGCGACGGTGCGTTCGAAGGGATGGTCGCCGAGGTTGGCCGCCGTCGTCGCAAGATCGGCCAGAGCCTGGTCGGTGAGGTCGCGCTCGGGAATTCCGATCTCCTTCGAGCGCCAGTTCTGGGCCCGCGTACGGGTAGTCAGAAGGTCCGGGGACTCGGTGCCCGCGACGACCGCGGTAGGGGCAGTGAACATCGTCGTTCCTCTTCTCTGATGCTCGGAGATTCGGTGTTTCACTCGTCACACTATGCCCTTTTCGTCTTTACTTACAGAATCGATTTCGTCTCGATTGAGAAGTATGTTGCATAAGTATTGAGAAGCAGAAGGAATGAATGGATGGGGAGGTGGCGCGGAATGCCAAACCCCAGCTCGGCAAGCATGTCCGATATTTCGGACGGAACTTGATCCAGACCACTTTCGCAAATCCCGCCAGCCGTCAGAATGGATTGTGTAGTCAGGGACGACAACGGCACTGAGGAATCAATCTCCGCACAGCCGAACCCCCGGAACCATTCCGCTCTGCCGGACACGATGACAAGGAGAGTCACATGACCACGAAGCCCGGCTTCACCCAGCACGATCCCTCACGCGTGATCCGCGCCGACCGCGGCACCGAGATCACAGCCAAGAGCTGGCAGACCGAAGCGCCCAAGCGCATGCTCATGAACAACCTCGACCCCGAGGTCGCCGAGCGTCCCGAAGACCTCGTCGTCTACGGCGGCACCGGTCGAGCGGCTCGCTCCTGGGAGGCCTACGACGCGATTGTGCGCACCCTCGATGACCTCGAGGACGATGAGACTCTTCTCGTCCAGTCGGGCAAGCCGGTCGGCGTCATGCGCACCCACGAATGGGCCCCGCGCGTACTCATCGCCAACTCCAACCTCGTCGGCGACTGGGCCAATTGGGAGCACTTCCGCGAGCTCGAGGCCGAGGGTCTCATGATGTACGGCCAGATGACCGCCGGCTCCTGGATCTACATCGCCACCCAGGGCATCCTCCAGGGCACCTATGAGACCTTCGGTGCCATCGCCGACAAGCGCTACAACGGCACCTTGGCCGGAACCCTGACGATCACCGGCGGCTGCGGCGGCATGGGCGGCGCCCAGCCACTGTCCGTGACGCTCAACGGCGGCGTCTGCCTCATCATCGATGTCGACAAGACCCGCCTCGACCGCCGCAAGTCCAAGCGCTACCTCGACGAGGTCGAGACCGATCTGGACACGGCACTCGCCAAGGTCATCGAGGCCAAGAAGAACAAGCAGGCCTTGTCCGTGGGACTCGTCGGCAACGCCGCTGAGATCCTGCCGATGATCCTCGACCGTCCAGAGGCCGCAGAGGTCGACATCGTCACCGACCAGACCTCGGCGCATGACCCGCTGTCCTACCTGCCAATCGGCGTCAGCGTCGATGACTGGCACGAAGAGGCCGAGCAGGACGCGGAGAAGTTCACCATCCGCGCCGAGGAATCTATGGCCAAGCACGTGCGTGCCATGGTCGAGTTCCAGGACCGCGGTGCCGAGGTCTTCGACTACGGCAACTCGATCCGCGATGAAGCCCGCAAGGCCGGCTACGACCGCGCCTTCGAATTCCCCGGCTTCGTCCCCGCCTACATCCGCCCGCTCTTCTGCGAAGGACTCGGACCGTTCCGCTGGGTCGCCCTGTCCGGTGATCCCAAGGACATCGAGGTCACCGACAAGGCACTCAAGGAACTCTTCCCCGAGGACGAGCACCTCCACACCTGGCTCGACGCCGCCAACGAGTACGTCGAGTTCGAAGGTCTCCCGGCCCGCATCTGCTGGCTCGGCTACAAGGAGCGCCAGCAGGCCGGACTTCTGTTCAACCAGCTCGTCGCCGAGGGCGCAATCTCGGCCCCGATCGTCATCGGCCGCGACCACCTCGACTCCGGCTCGGTCGCCAGCCCCTACCGTGAGACCGAATCGATGCTCGACGGCACCGACGCCGTGGCCGACTGGCCGCTGCTCAATGCCATGGTCAACACCTCATCGGGTGCCACCTGGGTGTCCATCCACCACGGCGGCGGCGTCGGCATCGGCCGCTCCATCCACGCCGGTCAGGTCTCCGTGGCCGACGGCACCGAGCTGGCTGCGAAGAAGCTCGCCCGTCTGCTGACGAACGACCCGGGCATGGGCGTCATCCGCCACGTCGACGCCGGGTACGACCGCGCTGCCGAGGTTGCCGAAGAGCGCGGCATGCGCGTTCCGATGATTCCCGAGCTCGACAAGCGCGACGAGGAGTCCGCCGCGCAGTAGTGCTCCAGGCCGCTGATTCTGCCGGTGAGGCCCCGCGCCCACGCTCAGTCCGGAACTGGTTCCCGTGACTCAAAGATATAGCTGTGGGCATAGAGGGCTGCCTCGATGTTGAGCCGATTCGATCCCAGATCCGTGCCGAGGATCGCCTCCGCCATCTCCACGCGGTACCGGATCGAGTTCTTGTGCATCGACATCGCGGCTGCCGTTGCCGTGTAGCTGAGATCGTGAAGCATATATGCCAACAACGTCGAGCGGTGCCGGGTATTGGCCGCAGAGTCCTCCGCCAGCGGTCCGAGGACGGAGCGCACCCAGTCACGGCCCGCCTCGACGTCGGTGGACAGCAGTGAGACGAGAGCCATTCCGGGTTCGTCGTGGGAGCGCAGAGGCGCTGGTGTTCGTCCGGCAAGGCAGACGTTCTGGACTCGCAGGGCCTCTTGGTGAGAAAGTCGGAATCCTTGCGCCGCTGTGTGAGCGGAACCGAGCGCCAGGCGCACGGCGTCGGTGGCACTCGAGCGAAGTCGATCACGGAGGGACTCCTCGTACTGCCAGCTCTCGGGCACCGTGATCCATCCCCAGGCGGTGTCCTGGTCGCGGCTGATGATCAGGCTGGAGCGTGGGGAGCTCATTGCCGCGGCCACGGCGTTGATGGCGGAGGTGAGTCTGCCCAGGCCATCAATGGTGTCCGGTGCCGAATGGTGGGTCCAGGCGATGACCGCCACGTGACGGGCGGTGAGACTGTAGCCCAGTGTTGCCGCGGCCGCAGCGGCGTCGACGTGCCCGCCTTCGATGATGCCTCTGACCTGGGATTCCCGTGCAGTGGTGCGGTTGGCCAGCCAGGCCTCGCGTTCCGCTTCGTAGAGGAGGGCGACCTTCTGTGACATCCAGTCGATATATTCCGAGACCTCATCGACCAGCCGCTGGAACACTGCTGAGGCCAGATCGTTCGGGAGATCGGCATCGGTGGTGATGTAGTCGTAGGCGGCCTGCAGCAGCCGTTGCTGTCCCAAGCGATAGGCCCTGACCAGGGCGTTGACTGAAATCCCACGTTGTGCCAGTCGTCTGGCGTATTCGTAGGCAGCGACCGGCGGTTCGAGGTTGTCCGGAGCGATCCCATGCCGGAGCGCATGGAAGATGGTCTCGATATTGCCTTCGATGCTCGCGCTGAGAAGGTCGAGGAGTGTGCGCTCCTCTCTGAGTTCGGCGATCCTCGTGGCCAGATAGTCGTAGACGCTCTGGGTCAGCTCCGGCACGCGCGGACTCAGCTCCGCGGAGATCCGGGAGAGCTGCGCCATCACCTCGGCGGTGGCAGGTGTGGGACCAGGCCCGTCGCCGGGCGTCCACGAAGGAGAGGCGACCATAGGAGAAGACTAGCGCGAACTTCCTGCTCTGGTGAGAAGCTCACCGAAAGCTCTGGAGATCTGTTTGTAGCTTTGACCCAAGGATGGGGAATGCTTTGACATGTGCGACCAGTGTGCTGGCCACGATGCCTGCATACGCTTGATCCATGCAGACTTCGAACAGGACCTCCGTGCCGACCAGGAACAGAACGTCGACACGTGAAGACGAAGAGGCTCGAGCCGAACAGGGGGGCGCCGAGGCGGCTGTGACCTCAGCCTTCCCCGTGGCCGAACTGGTCGGGCTCCCCGCCGACCGTGCCCGCTCCGACCCTCATGGACCCTGCCTGAGCTGGCCCGGCGGCAGCCTCGACAACGCCGAATTCGCATCCGCGGTGGCCGCGACCGCAGTCGCCATGAGGACTCAGTTCAGGATCGGTCAAGGTACGGTGGTCGGTGTGCTGCTGGACAACGTCCCCGAGATCGTCACGACGATGTTCGCCACCTGGTCCCTCGGTGCGGTCCTGACCCCGATCAACCCTGCGCTGAGCAACGACGAGGTCAGTTTCCAGCTCGACGACTCCGGAGCCGTGCTCCTCATCGGAGACTCCCACGCCGAGGTGGTTGCCGACGTCCGCGGCCTCAGCTTCCTCTCCGTCGACGACGAATGCTTTCGCGGCGGTGCCGAACCGATCAGTGATCTCGCCGTTCGCGGCGGCGATGGATCACTCATCGTCTATGCCTCGCCGACGACAGGCCGGCCCAAGGGCTGCCTGCTCAGCCACTCCAACGTCTCGGCCATGGCATGGTCGACCCTCACTGGGATCGACTTCGGTGCTGATGCACGCAGCCTGCTGGTGCTGCCTCTCTTCGACTGCCGTGGGCTCCTCGCGGGCACCGTTTCATCTCTCATGTTCGGCGGCAGCGTCCATGTGCTGCCGAGCTTCGATCCGAGAACCTTCTGGGGTGTCGTCGAGGAAGAGCGTCCGACCTATTTCTCAACTGTGCCGACGATCATCTCGGCCCTTGAAGCCACGAAGAAACGCGACGTCGACGCGAGCTCCCTGCAGTTCGTCATCTGTGGGGCCGCACCGATGTCGGTCGACGTGATCACCCGGTTCGAGTCGAAGTTCGAGGTGCCCATCCTTGAAGGCTACGGTCTCTCGGAATGCTCGGCTGCGGTGACCCTCAACCGCAATGACGGCACCCGCCGCCTCGGAACCGTGGGGACGGCTCTGCCGGGAATCACCGTGGCCATCCGCAGTCCGGACGGCCGAGACCTGCCTGCAGGCGAAGTCGGCGAGGTGGTCGTCTCCGGGCTGACCGTCATGTGCGGCTTCCTCGGCCGTCCCGAGGAGACAGCCGAGACGCTCAAAGATGGCTGGCTGCACACCGGTGACCTCGGATTCCTCGACGAGGACGGATTCCTGACCCTCGTCGAGCGCGTCAACAGCGTGGATGCAGCGGTATGAGTCGCCGATCACGAACTGTCTGAAATATCGGACAAATTCCTTTGATCGCACTTCAGCGGTGAGCCTGCGCGGTCCATACTGAGAGTGAACTACTCTCGATCGCGAAGGACACCCCCTTGCAGCTCATCACCGGGATCAGCGAACTCGTCGTCAATGACCTCGACACACTCGGCGCCCTGAACGTCGTTGAGGACGCCGCAGTGCTCATAGGCGGGGGGCGGATTCTGTGGTCGGGGCCGTCCGCTCAGGCGGACACCGCACTTCACGACCACCTCGGCGATGCCGATTCCACCCCCGCCGAGGTGGTCAACGACGATGACATCGAAAACGGCACCCTCACCTCGGCGAGCGCCGGTGTGGAGCTCGAAACGATCGACCTGGGCGGCAAGGCCGTCATCCCGGGCTTCGTCGACAGCCACAACCACCTCATCTTCGCCGGCGACCGATCGGCGGAGTTCGCCGCGCGCATGGCGGGGGAAAAGTACTCTGCAGGTGGCATCGCCACGACCGTCGCGGCCACACGGGCCGCCAGCGACGAGGAGCTCGAGGCCAACCTCGTCCACCTCATGAGTCAGGCCACCCGGCAGGGCACGACGACCTTCGAGATCAAGTCCGGCTACGGTCTGAGTGTCAAGGACGAAGTGCGCGCGCTGGACATCATCAACCGCCACACCGAAGAATCCACGCTCATCGCCGCCCATGTGGTGCCGCCGGAGTTCAAAGAGAACCCCCAAGCCTACGTCGACCTCGTCATCGACGAGATCATTCCGGCCGCGATCGGCCAGGCCAAGTGGATCGACGTGTTCTGCGAAAAGGGCGCCTTCACCGAGGATCAGACGCGTCGCATCATCGAAGCAGGCAAGGCCGCGGGCATGAAACCGCGCCTGCACGCCAACCAGCTCACCGACGGGGGAGCGCTCAGGCTCGGCGCCGAACTCGGCTGCGTGTCCGTCGACCATGCGACATTCGCCTCCGATGAGGACCTCGCAGCCCTCGCCGAGGCGGGCACCGTCGTCACGCTGCTGCCGAGCATCGAATTCTCCACCCGCCAGCCCTACCCCGACGCGCGCCGCTACGTAGAGGCGGGCGTCAGCCTGGCGATCGCCACGGACTGCAACCCGGGATCGGGATTCTCCAACAGCATCCCCTTCACGATCGCCATCGGGGTTCGCGATATGCACTTCACCGTCGAACAGGCAGTCTGGGCCGTCACCGCCGGCGGCGCCAACGCCCTGCAGCGCACCGATGTCGGCCACCTCGGCGCCGGAGCTCAGGCAGACCTCGCCATCCTCGACGCGCCCAGCTACCGCCACTTGGCCTACCGGCCCGGCGTCCAACTCGTCGAACGCGTCTACCGCGGCGGCGAACTCGTCGCTGACAACAGACCACAGGTCTGAACTGCTGAGGGCCGGGCCCGGCCCTCCCGCCTCTTCACCGTCTGATGACACCACACGCACGTATAACTCACTCAACCGAAAGGTCCCAGATGTCAGTCTTCATCGATCTCGATCCCGATACCCTCACATTCGCCCAGGTGGTCGACGTCGCCCGCCACGATGCGAAGGTGGCCCTGAGCGAGACCACCCTGGCCCGCGTGAACAAATACCGCGAAGCCATCGACGCGCTCGCTCAGGCTGAGAAGCCGGTCTACGGAGTCTCCACCGGCTTCGGGGCACTGGCCCAGCGCCACATCCCCGCCGAACTGCGCACCCAGCTGCAGAAATCACTCATCCGCTCCCACGCGGCAGGCGTCGGCGAACCCGTCGAACGCGAGGTCGTGCGCGCACTCATGCTCCTTCGTGCCCGCACCCTGGCCACCGGCCGAGCAGGTGTGCGCGCCGAGGTGCTCCAGACCTACGTCGACCTCCTCAACGCCGGCATCACCCCGGTCGTCCACGAATACGGGTCGCTGGGCTGCTCCGGTGATCTCGCGCCGCTCTCTGCCTGTGCGCTCGTCGTCATGGGTGAAGGCGTGGCCGCCGGACCGGACGGAGTTGCCGGCCCCGCCGACGAAGTGCTGGCCGCGGCCGGAATCGCTCCGGTCACCCTGGCCGAGAAGGAAGGCCTGGCGCTGGTCAACGGCACCGACGGCATGCTCGGCATGCTCATCATGGCCCTGACCGATCTGGAGAACCTGCTCACCGCCGTCGACGTCTCCGCAGCCATGAGCATCGAGGGACTCTTCGGCACCGATGCCGTCTTCGCCCCCGAACTCCACTACGCCCTGCGCCCCCACGACGGCCAGTCCGCGGCGGCCGCGAACATGCTGACGTCGCTGAAGGACTCGGGCATCACCGCCAGCCACCGCGACTCGACCCACCTGGTCCAGGACGCCTACTCGATGCGCTGCGCCCCGCAGGTCAACGGCGCCGCCCGTGATGCCGTCGCCTTTGCCGCGCAGGTCGCCGAGCGCGAACTGCGTGCGGCCATCGACAATCCCGTCGTGCTCACCAACGGCATGGTCTCCTCCAACGGCAACTTCCACGGCGCGCCTCTGGCCCACGCCCTGGACTTCCTCGCCATCGTCGCCGCCGATGTCGCCTCGATGTCCGAACGCCGCACCGACCGGATGATGGACGTCACCCGTAACCAGAATCTCACCCCGTTCCTCGCCGATGACGCCGGTGTCGACTCGGGCCTGATGATCGCCCACTACACCCAGGCCGCAATGGTCTCCGAGGCCAAACGCAACGCCAGCCCCGCCTCGGTGGACTCGATCCCGTCCTCGGCCATGCAGGAAGATCACGTATCGATGGGCTGGTCGGCCGCCCGCAAGCTGCGCAAGGTCGTCGACAACCTCGCCAGCGTCGTCGGCATCGAGTTCTACGCCGCCTCTCGGGCCTGCGATATGCGCGAAGCCGCACCGGCACCGGTCACCGGTGCCGTGATCTCCGCGATCCGCGAAACCGTGCCCGGTCCCGGCCCAGACCGCTTCCTGTCTCCGGAACTGGCCGAGACGATCGCCAAGGTCAAGGACGGCTCCCTCGTCGCGGCTGCCGAGTCGGTCTCACCGCTGCAGCACACCGTCACCTCGGCTGCCGGAACCTGGTTGCCCGAAGGTGGATCACCAGCGGTCAACGACCCCGAGTTCACCGCCCTGGGCAACCTCGATGCGGCTGCCGCAGCCTCCGGCACCGACGCGGCGACGACCCATCGGGATGCAGCCGGCGTCAACGGTTCGGGCGAGGCGAACTGAGATGAGCGACGTCGTCTCCCTCCTGGCCCAGATCGAGGACACCGGCCGTGACACACGTGGTCCCGGCTACCAGCGGGCAGGGTTCTCGAACACCGAACGCGAACTCCGTGACTGGTTCCTCGCCGAGGCGGCCCGCCGGGGCCTCGACACCGAGGTCGATGACAATGGCATCACCTGGGCGTGGGCGACCGCGCCCGGTGACAACGCTGTCGTCACCGGCTCTCATCTCGACTCAGTCCCCGGCGGAGGTGCTTTCGACGGCCCCCTCGGCGTCGCCTCGGCGCTGGCGGCTTTCGACGAACTCAAGTCATCGGGAGCACTCGAGCGCGCCCAGCGGCCGCTCGCGCTCGCCGTCTTCCCCGAGGAAGAGGGCTCTCGCTTCGGAGTCGCCTGCCTCGGATCGCGCCTCATCACGGGCGCCATCGAGGCCGACCGGGCACTGGGTCTCACCGACGCCAACGGTGACACCTTCGCCGACGTTGCCCGCAGCTACGGTCTCGACCCGAACCGCATCGGCACCGACGAAGCCCGGCTGGAGAAGGTCGGATCCTTCATCGAACTCCACGTCGAGCAGGGCATCGGTCTCATCAACACCGACCAGGCAGTGGCGATCGGCTCCTCGATCATCGGCCACGGGCGCTGGCACTTCGCGTTCTCCGGCCAGGGCAACCACGCCGGCACCACCCCGATGAGCCATCGCGCGGACCCAGTCGTCGCCGGCAGTCGCGTCATCGGAGACATCCCGGTCCTCGCTGCCAGCCATGACCAGGCCGTGGCCACGGTCGGCCGTACCCTCATCCACCCGGGCGGGACCAACGTCATCGCCTCGGGCATGAGCTTCTGGCTCGACATCCGTCACGCCGATGACGGCGTCGTCAGACAAGTGCTCGAATCGATCTCGAAGCGCGCCCGCGAGCATGCCGAGGGTGTCGGCGTTGAGGTGTCGATCTCCCAGGAATCGTACTCACCGACGACGTACTTCACCGCCGAACTCAATTCCCGGCTGACCTCTGTGCTGCCCGATGCGCCGCTGCTGCCCTCGGGTGCCGGACACGATGCGGGCATCCTCGCACCGCACGTGCCCTCGGCGATGCTCTACGTGCGCAACCCGACCGGAGTCTCACACGCACCCGAAGAGGCCTGCGAGGACGATGACCAGCGCGCCGGTGTCTCCGCCCTGGTCAAGGTCCTCGAAGGGGAGCTTGGGGTGAGCGGCTCGGGTGCTGCCGAGTCTGTGGAGGGCGCATCATGAGCACGCGCTTCTGGTGCGAAACCGCCTGGGTCGACGGAGAGGTCGCCACCGGCGTCCTGCTCACTGCCGATGACACCGGCACCCTGACCTCGGTCGAGACCGGAATCGACACCCCACCCACCATCGCCGAGGTGGTTCCCGGCTTCGCCCTGCCAGGTGGTGTCAACGCCCACTCGCATGCCTTCCACCGCATCCTGCGCGGTCGCACCCACGGTGACGGCGGCACCTTCTGGACCTGGCGCGAAGTCATGTACTCGGTGGCCGCGACGTTGAACCCGGAGAACTACGAAACCGTGGCGCGTGCGGTCTTCGCGGAGATGCTCGCCGGCGGCTACACCTCGGTGGGGGAGTTCCACTACGTCCACCACGCACCTGATGGGACGCCGTACGGTGTGGGCACCGATGCTGAGTCGGGATGTCCCCGCGGGCACGTTTCGGCGCGCGACGAACCCCGCACTCACGCGATGGAACGGGCGCTGGCACGAGCGGCTGCCTCGGCGGGACTGCGCATCCGACTCCTCGACACCTGCTATCTCACCGGCGGCATCGACACCGATCTCTCGGAAGAACAAGCTCGCTTCGGTGACGGGAGCATCGACGGATACATGGACCGCCACGCAGGTCTGTCCAAGGCCTTCGCCACCGAGTTCCCGGTCAATGCCCCTGGTGAGAGCTTCGTTCATGTGGGATCGGCCATCCATTCGATCCGTGCGGTCCCGGCTGCCAATCTGCCCAGATTCGCCGAACTCGAGGGACCCGTTCACGTGCACCTGTCCGAGCAGCCTGCAGAGAACGACGTCTGCCAAGCCGCCTACGGCACGACACCCACGCAGGTCCTCGACCGCTCAGGTGTGGTCGCGTCGAATCTTTCGGCCGTCCACGCCACGCACCTCAGCGATGATGACATCGCGACGCTGGGAGGGGCCGAAGCAAACATCGTCATGTGCCCGTGCACGGAAGCCGACCTGGCCGACGGCATCGGCCCAGCTCGCGAACTCGCCGATGCCGGAGCGACGATCTCGATCGGCTCCGATCAGCACGTCGTCCTCGACGCTCTGCGCGAGACCCAGGGTATGGAAGCCGGGGAACGGCTGCGGTCAGGCCAGAGAGGGCGATTCTCGCCTGCCGCGCTCATCACCTCGCTGACGAAGGGTGGGGCGCGCAGCCTCGACCTGCCCGTCGGCGAACTGGCCGTGGGCAAGGCATGCGACTTCATCGCAGTGAGAACCGACAGCATTCGCACCTTCGGATCGGTGGGTGAACAGATCATCCTCTCGGCCACCTCGGCGGATGTGACTATGACTGTCAGCGGTGCCCAAGTCCGGGTCCGCGACGGCGTGCACACCGAACTCGGCGAAATCTCGGAGCTGTACCGGGCCGCG
>NZ_JBHFIH010000017.1:0-110018 GCF_057334195.1 Brevibacterium sp. AGC70
CCCACCCGCACGTTCACCCACCCGCACGTTCACCCACCCGCACGCGCCCCGGCAAGTGGACTTCCCGAGTGACTGCATCGATGATTGACCTATGACAAAGAAGTCCACAACCTGGCTGGCCATCGCAATCGTCCTCGTGCTGCTGGCCGGTGCCGGCGCCTTCGCCTTCTTCACATTGCCGCTCAAGGCAGAGACGGCAGCCGAAGACGCCACCGCCGACCTCAACAGCGGGACCATCGATTCGAGTATCTGGTCGGATGAGAAGACGGCGAAGAAGCTGCACGAACTGGTCCTCGGAACTGTCGCTCAGAGCATGAAGAAGCGCTCGGTCGAGCTCACCGGCACCGAGCAGCGTGGTGACGATGTGGTCGCGAAACTGAAGTGGACATGGACGAACCAGGATGGAGAGCCCTGGGAATACGCCTCCGAGCTTCCTCTGCGCAAAAGGGGGCTGCTCTGGTCGGCCGAGCTCACCCCCACGGTGCTTCACCCGGACCTCGACGACGGCCGAGTCCTCGTCTCGCAGAAGACTCCCGGCGCACGCGGCGCGATCCTCGGTGAGGACGGCGAAGAGCTGATGGCCGAGGGGCCCGTCGTCGATATCGGCATCCACCCGGCCAAACTCGACGAAGCCGGGGGCGTCAACAGCAACGGCGGTCAGGACACGCTCACCACGCTTCAGGACGAACTCGACATCGATGTCAAGGCGCTCAAGGAGCGCATCGACAAGGCCGAACCTGAGCAGTTCGTTCCCGTCATCACCTTGCGCGAGAGCGATTACAGACAGGTCAAGGACACGATTCACTCCCTTCCCGGCACCGTCTTCAACTCGCACACCCAGCCGCTGAGCAGGAAGAAGGGCTTCGCGGGTCCGACGCTGGGAACGGCCGGAGCCGCCAGCGCCGAGGAGGTCGAGGCCTCGGATGGAAGGCTCACCGGCGAGTCCGTCGTGGGCAAAAGCGGACTGCAGAAGGCCTTCGACGAAGACCTGAGCGGGCCAGGCGGCGAAGCGATCTACATCTCCGACGCCGACGACGAGAAGGACGGCGGCGACGAAGGCACCAGCGAGGGCAGCGATGCCGACGTGGGCAAGGCCGCCGAGCCTGTGCTGGTCCACGAATTCCCTTACCATGACGGCGAGGACATCACCACGACACTCAATGTCGGCGTGCAGGAGGCGGCAGACAAAGCGGCCGCGACGGGCAAGAAGCCCACGGCTCTCGTTGCGATCCGGCCCAGCGACGGTCACATCATCGCTGTGGCCAACCAGGATCCCGAAGGTGCCGCCTGGGACCGGGCACTGACTGGGCAGTACGCGCCTGGCTCGGTGTTCAAGGTCGCCTCGGGCCTCGCCCTCCTGGAGTCAGGAGTCGATGCGAAGACGACCCTCGACTGTCCGAAGACCACGACGGTTGATGGAAAGAGCTTCAAGAACGCCGAAGACCATGTCCTGGGCGAGGTGGCCTTCGAAGATGACTTCGCCGAATCCTGCAACACCGCATTCGTCGATGCCGCGGAGAAGGTCTCAGCCTCGGATGTGGCGAATGCGGCGTCGAGCCTGGGCATGGACGACATCGATCTCGGAATCGAGGCGAAGATGGCGACCGTTCCCAGCGAAGATGACGCGGTGACGCACGCGGCGCAGATGATCGGCCAGGGCAAGGTCAACTCCAGCCCTCTTGCAGTGGCGGTGATGGCCGCCTCCGTGGCCGCAGGAGACACGGTCGATCCGCTCCTCGTCGTCTCTGGTGAAAGCGAGGATGGCAGGGGCAGTGAGACCGAGAGCGGACAGGCGATCGACGCCGATGCCGCCACGACGATGCAGAAGCTCATGCGCCGCGCAGTGACCGACGGGACCGCCGATGCGCTGCAGGACGTCCCCGGCGAACCGGTCCACGGCAAGACCGGCACCGCCGAATACGGTGGCGAGACCCCTCCGCGCACCCACTCCTGGTTCGCTGGGTATCAGGGCGACGTGGCCGTGGCCGTCCTCGTCGAGGACGGCGGATTCGGCGCCGAGGCGGCTGTGCCGGTAGCGAAGCAGTTCTTCACAGAGCTCAACTGAGGAAGGCCCTCACCCTGCCCGCGAGGCGGAAGAATCTCACTTCATCCGCAGGGCACGCATGACCTCGAAGGCCGTCGTCAGCGTGCGAGCAAACCGGGACTGATCGATCGGGCCGAATGGGGCGATGGGAACCAGATTCTGCTCGGCGATGCTGTGCGTGTGCGTGAACTGGTAGAGACCCTCAACGCCATGCCGATGGCCCATTCCTGAAGCCTTGACGCCGCCGGCAGGGGAATCGATCGACCCCCAGGCGGCTACGTATGCCTCATTGACATTGACCATCCCGGATTCGAGCTGCCGAGCTGTTTCGATCCCGCGGGACTGGGAGTAGACGCTGGCATTGAGGCCGTATTCGGAAGCGTTGGCCCGTTCGATCGCCTCCGCGTCACTGGCGACCGGATACACGGCGACGACAGGCCCGAAGGTCTCCTCAGCATACAGCTCGGCGTCCTCGGTGACCTCGGTGAGTACGGTCGGCAGGTAGAAGTACGGGCCCAGCTCCGGGACCGGGTGGCCTCCTGCGATGATCCGAGCTCCGCTGGCTCGTGCCTGTTCGACGTGCTCGCTGACCCGGGCAAGCTGTTTCGGTCCAGCCAAAGACCCCATTCCGGGCCCATACGCGTAGTCGGCACTGAGCTCGAGGTTCCGGGTCGCCTCGGCGAAATGGGCACAGAACTCGGGGTAGAGATCCTCATGGACATAGATGCGCTCGATGGACAGGCACAGCTGTCCGGCCGAGGAGAAGCACCCGCGCACCGCTCCATCGACGGCCGAGGGAAGATCGGCATCGGAGAGGATGAGCATCGGGTTCTTTCCGCCCAGTTCGAGGGCTGTCGGAAGCAGACGTCGAGCAGCCTCGGCGGCAATGGAGCGTCCTGCAGCGGTCGAGCCGGTGAAGGAGATCCCATCGGCACCGGCCATCAGGGCAGGGCCCACCTCTTTGCTGGGTCCGGGAACCAGCTGCCAGGCCTCCGCGGGCAGGCCGCAGGCTATGGCCAGACGACGCATGATAATGGCCGTCAGGGTTGTCTGGCTGTCGGGTTTGTGCACCACCGCATTGCCGGCGGCCAGTGCCGCAAGCAGGTCGGTCGCGCCCAAAGTCAGCGGATAGTTCCAGGGGGTGATGAACCCGACGACGCCCAGGGGAGTGCGGGTGACCTCGGTGCGGGTGAGGACGGGAACGGCACCGCGGCGACGCTCCGGGCGCAGACGGGCGGGAGCGGTCACGCCGTAATGACGGCACACATTGTAGGTGTCGAGAATCTCGTCGTAGGCGTGGATGCGGGCCTTGCCGGTTTCGTATTGGATGATGTCGAGGAGGAGATCCTCGTGCCGACGCAATGCAGAATGCAGGCGCAGCAGCACCCGGGCGCGGTGCTCGGGGGACCTTGCGGCCCAGGCCTCACCGGCGATGCGCGCGGTGGCGTAGGCCCGTTCGATGTCAGCCGGCGTGTTGATGGAGAAGCGGGGGAGTTCGAGGCCGGTGAACGGGTCTGGGCTGACTATGGGATCGCCGCTGCCCGACGCCTCGGCGTAAGGATCGCTGTCGAGGAATTCGCGGAGCCGATCCGTGACATGGGTGATTCTGTCCGAGGGGGTGGTGCTGGTGGCGTCCGTGTACATCATGCCTCCGTGTCGTCAGCGAATGGGTGGAATGCGGCCTGTGGAACCACTAACTTACGCTACAGTATCTTCATGGTCTCACGTGAACTGCGTCACGCCCTGAGCGGGGTCGAGGCCCCCGTCGCCGTGATCGATCTGGAGGCGTTCGACGCGAATGTCACCGCCTTGGCCCAACGCGCTCAGGGCCTGCCGATCCGCGTCGCCACGAAGTCACTGCGCACTCCCGCTGCGATCGACCGTGCGCTCGCCCATCAGGGCTACTCGGGTGTCTTGGCCTATTCCCTGCCGGAGGCGCTGGTCCTGCATGCCCGCGGAGTCCGTGACATCCTCGTCGGCTATCCCACAGTGGACCGGCGCAGCCTCACACAGATGTTCGCCGAGGCGGGGGCCACGCAGAACATCACCCTGATGATCGACTGCCCCACCCACCTCGACATCATCGACAGTGCCCGTGCGGCTGCGGCTGCTGGCGACGACGTGGCTGCAGGTGCCAAGGCTGCGGCAGCGGGCGACGCTGAGGTGGCCGGCGACGCTGAGGTGGCCGGCAGCAGCGCGGCCAGCAGCGACGTGGCGGCCGAAAGTGCAGCACAGACAGTGCGCGTGTGCCTCGATATCGATGCGGCCTACCGCCTCGGCGAGGGGGTGCTCGGCAGTCGGATCCACATCGGGGCCAGGCGCTCGCCGATCCGAGATTCGGCCTCTGCCGTCGATCTTGCCGAACATGTCATCGCTCGACCCGGCGCCGACCTCGTCGGGCTGATGTCCTATGAAGGGCAGATCGCCGGGACCGCTGACGCCGGGGCAACGGCCAGACAGGTGATGGTGCGCGCCATGCAGAAGCGCTCGATCGCAGAGCTGAGGGTGAGGCGCTCAGGCGTCATCGACGCAGTGCGTGAACTGACCGAGCTCGAATTCGTCAATGGCGGCGGCACCGGGTCCTTCGAATCCAGTGCGGCCGAAGGCACGCTGACGGAACTGGCCGCTGGTTCAGGGCTCTTCTCCCCGGGACTCTTCGACGGCTACACCCACTTCCACCACGAGCCGGCCGCGTACTTCGCCACCCCCGTTGTGCGCCGGCCAGGACCCGGCTGGGTCACGGTGTTCAAGGGTGGTTTCATCGCCTCCGGCGTGCCAGGGGAGGACCGTGTTCCGACGATCGCCTGGCCGCAGGGACTTGACTATGCGGGCCTCGAGGGCGCGGGCGAAGTCCAGACCCCGCTCACCGGTCCCGGCACCGAGGACCTTCGCATCGGCGACCTGGTCTGGTTCCGGCATGCGAAGGCCGGTGAGCTCGCCGAGCACTTCAACGAATTCCTCGTCGTCTCCGGTTCGCAGGTCATCGACACCTGGTCGACCTACCGCGGACAGGGGTGGGCGCTGTGAGCGGGCGCGTGATGAGTGCTCGAAGGCTGTTCCGGAACTGGTCCGGCCACGTCCACGCTTATCCGCACACCTTCGTGCGCCCCACCTCGGTGGGGGCGCTGGCCGAGGTCCTGACATCCGCGGCCGCCGCCGGTCACCGTATCCGACCCGTCGGTGCCGGGCACTCATTCACCCCCGTCGCCGCAGGTGACGACGTCATGATCAACCTCGACCATCTCAGCGGAATCGTCACCGTCGACGAGGCGAGCCGGCGGGTCCGCTTCCACGCCGGCACCCGGCTGCGCGATATCCCGGCCCTGCTCGCACCGTTCGGACTTGCCCTGGCCAACCAGGGCGACGTCAACCCGCAGGCGCTCGCCGGAGCGATCTCGACGAGCACCCACGGGACCGGGCTCGGTTTCACCGGCTTCGCCGGAACCGTCACCGGTCTCTCGCTGATGGGTCCCGACGGTGCCGTCCGCAACCTGTCCGCAACGAGTGAGCCGGAGATCTTCGACCTGGCCCGCGTCGGGCTCGGCGTGCTGGGCATCGTCACGGAGATCGAGCTGCAGTGCGTGCCGGCCTTTGACCTCATCGCCGAGGAGCTCGTGACGGATGTCGACGAACTGCTGGCCGACCTTGAGTCGCGGATGCGTGCGGCCGACCATTTCGAGTTCTACTGGTTCCCGCACACCGACACCGCTCTGACCAAGACGAACACCAGAGTCGGTCTGGGTGAGATCGGCCCGGGCCACCTCGCCGAGGCAGGGGTGCGCAACCGGATACTCAACCTCCTCGACAAGGAGGTTGTGGAGAACGGTGCCCTGCGTCTTGCCGTCGAGCTCGGCGCCGCAGTGCCCAAACTGGTGCCGCACATCAATCGGCTCGCCCAATCCGCTGTCTCGGACAGGACGTACCGGGCACCGGGATACGACGTCTTCGTGACACCTCGGCGGGTGCGGTTCAATGAGATGGAGTACGCGGTCCCCTTCGCATCCGGCGCCGAGGTGATCCGGGAGATCCGAGCCGCCATCGAGTCGAGAGGGTGGACGATCTCATTCCCGATCGAGGTCCGATCGGCGGCGGCCGATGACGTTCCGCTGTCGACGGCCTACGGGCGAGAGACGATGTACATCGCCGTGCACCGGTTCGTGAAGGAAGACTTCGCCGAGTACTTCCGTGTTGTCGAAGGGATCTGCAGGAGTCATGGAGGCCGCCCGCACTGGGGCAAAATCCACAGTCTGGGCGCCGGCGATCTGCGTCAGCTCTATCCACGTTTCGAGGACTTTTGTGAGCTGCGGAGTCGGCTGGATCCGCAGGCGATGTTCGGAAACCGATTCACCGACTCCCTGTTCGGGCCGGTCTCGCGCGCGAGCTGAGAATTTCCGTTTCACCTGACTACAGGCGCTCACCAGCAGTAAGGTAGCAGGAAAGTCTCGATGGCTTGCCCTATCCGGAGTCATTGGGAGAGTGCCGCAGCATTCCCTAAGAAATGGAATCCTCGATGTCAGATTTCGAATCGCAGGCCCAGTCGGACCCCGCAGCCTCCAACAGTCCGGAGAAGGATAAAGGGCGTCGTCGATCGATGATGGTTGCGGCCTTCGGCACCATCGTCGAGTGGTACGACTTCTCGATCTTCTTCTACGTCGCGACCATCCTGACCAAAGAGTTCTTCGGCGATCGGCCTGACTCGCTGCTGCTCACCCTTGGCGTCGGAGCCGCCGGGTTCCTGTTCCGGCCGCTCGGCGCCATGGTCTTCGGTCATCTCGGTGACAGAGTCGGCCGTAAGTCCGCACTGGTTGTCTCCGCTGTGCTCATGGCCGTCGCGATGCTCGGGATCGCCGTCATGCCAGGGTACGACACGATCGGCATCTGGGCAGGCGTCGGCATGGTGTTCTTCCGCTGCCTGTCCGGATTCTCCGTCGGTGCCGAATACACCGGCATTATGGTCTTCCTGATGGAGTCGGCCGGCAGCAAGCGCCGCGGGCTCGCAGCCAGCTGGGCGGCGGCCAACAGTGAGGTCGGGGCTCTGCTCGCGGTTGGGTCGGGAGCACTGCTGGCAAGCACCCTTTCGGCCGAGGCGATGAGCTCCTGGGGTTGGCGAGTCCTGTTCATCCTCGGTGCGCTGCTCGCTGCACTGATGATCCCGCTGCGTCGGATGATGGAGGAGACCGACACCTTCAAACGGCTGCAGGCGGCGGAGAAGGCGAAGCAGCTGCAGGCGAAGCAGCTGCAGACTAAGGGTGACGATCCCGTCGTCTCGCGTGGTCGCTCCCCGCTGCTCATCGCCCTCATCCAGCAGCCCCGTGCAATCCTCGTCGCGTTCCTCATCTCCTCGATCGGTTCGGTCAGCTACTTCCTCAACATCACCTACGTGCCGACCTATATCGAGGAGGTCTCGCAGGTGGAGAACTCCGGGTCCCTGGCACTGGGCACGATCGCCGCCGTCGTCGCGATCGTCATCACCCCGTTCTTCGGCATCGCCTCGGACCGGTTCGGGCGGAAGAGGACTTTGGCCGTGCTGATGACCGTCTTCATTCTCACCACCATCCCGGCGTACGCGCTGCTGGCCGACGGGAACTCCGGGGTCGCGATCTTCGGCGTGGCATTCCTTGCCGTGCCAGCAGCCGGCTGGAGCGCGGTGGCGGCTGCCATGGTCCCCGAGCAGTTCACCGGCACCAGCCGCTTCTCGGGAATGGCCATCGGCTACAACGTAGCTACGGTCCTCTTCGGCGGACTCTCGCCGCTGATTGCGACCGCACTGATGTCCTCCACCGGTCTGACGCTGGCTCCGGCGATCTATGCAACCGTCATCGTCGTGGTGGCAGGCGTTCCGACGCTGTTCCTGGCGCGCAACATGGCGGGCAGGCCTTTGGCGGAGGTCGACCGCGACAGAGACCTCGTCCCGGTGTGAGGTCAGTTCTGGGGGAGTCGCGCCAGCAGCCAGGAGATGATCTCGGGCCAGGCTCTTTCGGCGACCGAGCGTCTCAGCAGGCCGTGATGACCGATTCGGGAGACCTCGAGTTCCTGCGGTGTGAAGGTACGTCGTTCCACCTCGGCGAGGCGGGCATGGTCGAGGAGTGCGTCGACCTGTGCCGGTGATGCCCAGTTGTCGTCGCTGGTCCCGATTGCGAGCACCGGGGTGCGCAGGCGGGCCATCCGAGTGGAGGCTCCCAGGGTCGGATCGTCGAAGAAGTATTCGGACATGCGCACCCACCGGCCCCATTCGAGCATTGCTGCGGTGGGGATGTCTTCGCCGAGGCCGAGACGTCTGCCGGGTGCGTAGCCGACGAGAGGACTGATCAGGGGGCCGAGTACCCGGAGGATGAGACCGACCCTCAGCCGTTCGGCCAGTGGGTTGATATCGCGCAGTGCCGCTCGTGAGGTGCCCACGGTGACGATTCCGTGCAGGTCTTCGGCGGCGTTTCCCAGCAGCAGGGCATGACCGCCGAGGCTGTGCCCGAGAGCGACCTTCGGCAGTTCAGGGAATTCGCTCGCGGCCCAGGCGGAGACGGCATTCGCGTCCTGCAGCATCCAATCGCGCATCCGCAGCCGGGTGTGCTCCCGTGCCGGACCAGAGGCCGCAACGCCTCGCACATCGTAGGTGAGCACGGCCAGACCGCGTGTGACCGCATAGTCGGCGAAATTCGTGTAGAAGCGGGCCGGCGTCGCCGTGGCGGAATGGATCGTGAGGAGCCCGACCGGGGGTTCCTGAGGCATCAGCAGCGTGCCGACGATGTGACTCTGCCGGTCGGATTCGCTTCCGTCGGGACCTCTGTCACCGGCGGCATCGGTGTGCGGGCCGCGCGTGACCGGGATACGCACGGAACTCATCATTGTGCTCGTCATGAGCACAAGGTTAGTGAAGATCGACCTTATTATCTACCGTTCGGTAACAGTGAGTTCCGTGCACCGTTATCAACCCTGTGTGCGGGCCTTCCAGTCGGCGACCTCTGATTCGGCCAGCTGCGCGGCGACACCGACGTAGGTGGCTGGAGTCAGCGCGGTCAGCAGTTCGGTCTCTGCCTCGGGCAGTCCGAGACCCGCGACGAAGGACTGCAGATCGGCCTGATCGATGCGCTTGCCCCGGGTGAGCTCCTTGAGCTTCTCGTAGGGGCTGTCCATTCCAGGTACGCCCTGCAGCCCGGCGGCGCGCATGACCGACTGGATTGCCTCTCCGAGGACCTCCCAGTTGGAATCGAGGTCGGCGGCCAGGGCCTCTTCGTTGATCGCGAGCCGTTCGAGGCCTTTGACCAGGTTGTTCAGCGCCAGCACCGAGTGTCCGTAGGCCACGCCGATGTTGCGCTGCGAGGTCGAGTCCGTGAGGTCTCGCTGCATCCGCGAGGTCACCAGGGTCGACGCGAGCGAGTCGAGCAGCGCGCAGGAGAGCTCGAGGTTCGCTTCGGCGTTCTCAAAGCGGATCGGGTTGACCTTGTGCGGCATCGTCGAGGATCCGGTGGAGCCGGCGACGGGGATCTGCTTGAAGTAATTCATCGAGATGTAGGTCCACATGTCCGTCGCCAGGTTATGGGCGATTCGGTTGAACCGTGCGATATCGGCGAAGAGCTCCGCATCCCAGTCGTGGGATTCGATCTGTGTGGTCAGCGGGTTGAACGTCAGTCCCAGGCTGCCTTCGACGAAGGTCTTGGCCAGCTTCGGCCAATCCGCGCCGGGCACGGCGGCCAGGTGGGCCGAGTAGGTGCCGGTTGCGCCGTTGATCTTGCCGAGGAACTCGTTCGCTTCGATCCGCTCGTACTGGCGGCGCAGGCGGTGGATGAACACCGCGAGCTCCTTGCCCATCGTCGTCGGCGTCGCCGGCTGGCCGTGGGTGTGGGAGAGCATCGGGACCTCGGCCAGCGCCGAGGCGGTATCTGCCAATGAGTCGATGAGCGCCTTCGCGCGGGGCAGCCACACATCGACGGTGGCGCCCTTGATGCCGAGAGCCCAAGACAGGTTGTTGATGTCCTCCGAGGTGCAGCAGAAGTGGACGAGCTCGCTGAGGTCCTCGGCGCCGAGGTCGACTAGCGCTTCTTTGATTGTGTACTCGACGGCCTTGACGTCGTGAACCGTGACGGCCTCATGGGCGGCGAGGGTGGCGATCGTCTCGGCATCGAAATTCTGTGCGAAGGCACGCAACCCGGTGACCTCATCGTCGGTGAGGCGACGCACCCCCTCGATCACGGAGTTCTGCGCGAGGTGGATGAACCACTCGACCTCGACGGTGATCCGGTTGCGGTTCAGGGCCGCCTCGGAGAGGTGATCGACGAGGTCAGCGGTGTCTTTGCGGTAACGGCCATCGAGTGGTCCGAGAGCAATGGCGGGCGAGATGTCAGCAAGCGAAACGGTCGGCATGGCCCCATTTTCTCATGAGCCGGGCAGGGACGCGGAACCGACCACCAGGCGGTCGTGCGCAGGTCCGAGATCCGCAGTGCGACTCGTGCTCCTGTCACTGTGGATTCGCGCGTGACTTCGACGCCGGAACCCTGTGGAGCGCCGACCGGTTTCCACAGGACGAACTGAGGCGCTTCCGGTGGAAGATGCCGATTCGTACGGTGAAAGCCGACACCAATTGGGAGGGGAGGACGGGCAGTGATCACCGATGAGCTGGCACTCAACAGGGACGGGTGGAGGCGGCGAGCAGACGAGCTGCGCAGTCTGGCGCAGACCTGTCGGCAGGTAGAAGGGTGGGACTCCCCGGCAGGGCGGATGCTCGCTGATCGTCTGCTGACATGTTCGGACTCGATCAGCACTCTCGCAGAGAGGGCCGACAAGCTCGCCGAAGCCTACGACCTGCATCTGCAGGTCGTCTCAGTGGGAGGTCGGATCCAGATATGAGAGGCGGGGCGAAGGCAGCGGCACGGGTGGGCAGGTCTGCTGCCGGGTCGAGCAGGTCGAGCAGGTCGGCCGCGGGGTCGGGCAGCACGTGGTGTGCTGTCGACATCGCACGGATCATCGGGCTTCCCGAGCGACTGAGAACTCTCTGGCCCCATGAGCTGATGCCACGTACGGAATCCGAAACCACCTCGGCGGGGGTGAGGGCAACGGGCGTGATTCCGGTTGACGGAAGGGGAATCACGGAAACGGTGATGCTGGGGGAATCCGCAGGCAGGGACTCAAAGCGTGGGCCCGATGTGCTCACTGCCTGGCTGACCGGGTTCACGGCCGAGCTCAATCTCACCCGTTCCCGAATGACCATCGTCATCAGCTCCGGGGATGAGACTGCCCATCTAGAGGTGTCTTTGTGTGATGACATCTGCCTGGCCATTCTGGTGCTGCATGGCCAGGGATTCGAGGAGTTCGAAGGCTTCGAACTCCTCAGACGCCTTGAGCCTTCCGAACTCGGTCGGGTCACCGAGGAGCTGTGCTCTCTGGTTGAGAAGGACTGCGTGCTCACCCTGACTTATCTGAGCGAGGCCAAAGTCGCCGGCATGGAGGTCCTGCACCGGGTTGACGGTACCTGGGCCCGACCGACGCTCGAGCGCGATGGTGACACGATCACCGTGGGGGCCGAGAACAGCCTCGAAGCCAATGCTGTGCGAGTCCTGCTTGCGGCGATTCTGACTCGGCTCCAGACGACGACCGGCCACCGGCCGTGATCGCGACCCGAACGGCTGGCGGCTCGCAGCTGAAGATCGATGACCGGGCAGATTCCAGCGGAGACGATCTGCAGCGCATCTGCGGCACCATCGGTGATCTGACCGCGGAAGGATCACTGGTCGACTTCGACCTTGCCACGCTCCTGACGCAGGTTCCCGCTCCGCTCACGGCGCTCAATCTCGACGCCGCTCGGATCGTCTACCTTCACCAGTCGGCGCGCGTGCTCATCGAACTCGAAGCCACCGTCCTCGCCGTCAGAGCCGCAGCCCTCGCCTACAGGCAGGCAGAGAAGGGCATCAGCGACACATTCGGTGGGCTCCTTGACTACTTCGGATACGTCACCGGTCGCGTCATCGCGATCACTCTGCCCGTATCCATCCCTATCGGCATCGCGATCGGGGCACCGATCTACCTGGGAGTGAAATTACTCGACGCAACAGGCCTCGACGATGTCGTGGCCAAACATTTCGGCATCGACCTGGCGCAGACGAAGGCGGCGGCCAAGGAAGCCTTCGTGGCCCTTGTGTTCGAGAACTCCGATGTCTCCGGGGCCATCATCGAACACGTGCTGCCTGGAATCGTCGTCGGCTTCATGGGGTTGCCGCCGATGGTGCTGGCCGTCGAGGGGGACCACGCGCTGTGGCCACATGACTCGTCGTCGATGACGGCATGGATCCTGGGAGGTGCGAACATGTTCGGACTGCTCCTGCCCTCGGACGTGGAGGTGTGGAGGGCCAAGGGAATCACCCCGGCCGATGACAAACCGCCGCGCGACCTCGAGGACCTCTACGGCCGAGAGGCAGACCGCCACCGCGGCGTCGACTCCGGGCAGGTGCGGATCGAAGAGATCGTCTCGCCCGACGGCACTACCCGCTATATCGTCTACGTTCCCGCAACGACCGACTGGTCGCCCGAGCCCGGGCAGAACACCACCGATCTCACGACGAACGTGCAGGCGATGGCCGGCAATGACACCGTCATGGCGGAGATGGTCCGCCAGGCCATTGCCGATGCGAATATCGGCTCTGATGCCGAGGTCATGCTGGTGGGGTATTCGCAGGGTGGAATCACTGCCGGTTCCCTGGCCGCCGACCCGGCGTTCTTGGCCGATGTGAACGTCACCGCGCTGGTGACCGTGGGCGCACCGATTTCAGACTTCCCGGTTGACGAGGGCATCGACGTTCTCTCGATCGAGCACGAACAGGATCTGGTCCCCGACCTCGACGGCAACGAGAATCCAGCCGAAGACCATTGGTCGACGATCACCGTCAACTACGATCCCGAGCAGCTGCGCCAGGCTCCGAACCTGAAGGGCAAGACCGATGCCGAACTCGACGAACTGTTCTCCTCCGCCGGGGCAGCACATTCTTCGGCCGCCTACACCGCCTCAATCGGGCTGATGCTCGCAGGCGGCCATGCCGGTCTCAACCGATTCACCGCGACGAACTCAGGATTCTTCACCGGGGATCTCAAGCAGACAAGGGACTACCAGGGGAGACGCAGATGAACACGCCGCTGGCTAGGATCGGGCCGGCGGCGACGAAGAGCGGGCACAGGACCCGGAGCCACACCTCGGCGAAACCGGAGTCCCACCTCGGCGCGGTAAGGCTCTGAAGTGCTCGGACGTGCGTTTGTCGGACGTTGGAGCAACTCTGCGACCATCGACAATTCGACATGGAAGCCTTTGGACGTGAACCACACGCCCGAAATTCACATCCTAGGCTGAACCCGACCATAACAATTGGCGCTCGACGCACGTTGCCGATGTGGCATGCGGTCGGTGGATTCGGTATCGTGGTATCACCTGTGAATCACATCACTCGAGGGCGAGAACTCACACCAGAGGTCCCGTCCTCAGGACACCGTCCGCCACTGGTCACCTCCGGTGCGCTTGGACCTTGAACAAAGGAGAACTGGAATGACCTCCAACATTTCAGTGGGAACCGGGACTGCCCACAGTCAGTCGTCGGAACCTCGGATGATCCAGATGCTCACCGAAGACGGCAATCGCGTCGAATCCGGTGAATATGACGCCTTCGCGGCAGAACTCACCGATGAGGATCTGCGCGGCTTCTACCGGGATATGGTCCTGGTGCGTCGCATCGATGCTGAGGGTGCGGCCCTGCAGCGCCAAGGACAGCTCGGCCTCTGGGCGCCGATGTTCGGTCAGGAAGCAGCCCAGATCGGAATGGGACGGGCGGCTCGCCCCCAAGACTTCGTCTTCCCCACCTATCGCGAACACGGCCTCGCCTACACTCGCGGTGTCGAACCCGAAACTCTCCTCGGCATGTTCCGCGGCCAGGATCACGGCGGCTGGGACCCTCAGGAACACCGCTTCCACACGTACACGATCGTCATCGGTTCGCAGACACTGCACGCCACCGGCTACGCCATGGGCGTGTCCATGGACGGCGATGTCGGCACCGGTGACCTGGAACGCGACACTGTCGCCATCGCCTGCTTCGGCGACGGAGCCACCTCGCAGGGCGACGTCTCAGAGGCGCTGACCTTCGCTGGAGCCTTCCACGCACCAGTGCTGTTCTTCTGCCAGAACAACCAGTGGGCAATCTCCGAACCCACCCACGTCCAGTCCGCGGCACCACTGTGCAAGCGCGGAGAGGGATTCGGCGTTCCCGGCCTGCGTGTCGACGGCAACGACATCATCGCGATGTACGCGGTGGCCCGGGCCAGCCTGGACTCAGTTCGCGCCGGCAATGGCCCGATGCTCATCGAAGCCTTCACCTACCGTCGCGGTGCCCACACCACGGCCGATGACCCGACGAAGTACCGCGATCGGGCAGAGGAAGAGATCTGGGAGGATCGCGACCCGCTCAAACGGCTCAAGGCCTACCTCGACAACCACACGGAGACCGCGGACGAATTCTTCGCCGAGGTGGACGCCGAGGCCGATACTCTCGCCGCGCGCATCCGCCACAACTGCATGACAATGGAAGATCCCGATCCCGTCGAGATGTTCGCCCATGTCACTTCCGAACCTCACCCCCTCGTCGATGAGGAACGTGCGGAATTCCTCGCATACCAGGCCTCATTCGCCGATGCAGGTGAGGCCTGATGGAGAAACTTCCCCTGTCAAAGGCCATCACGGCCGGAATGCGCAAAGCCATGGAGGACGACCCGAAGGTCGTCCTCATCGGTGAGGACATCGGAAAGCTCGGCGGAGTCTTCCGCGTCACCGAGGGTCTGCAGAAGGACTTCGGTCCGCAGCGGGTCATCGATGCGCCGTTGGCCGAATCCGGAATCGTGGGAACCTCGATCGGCATGACGCTGCGCGGCTATCGCCCGGTCATCGAAATCCAGTTCGATGCATTCATCTTCCCGGCCTACGACCAGATCGTGACCCAGGTGGCTAAGCTCTACAACCGCACCCTGGGCAAAGAGAGGATGCCGATCGTCATCCGTGTGCCCTACGGCGGCGGCATCGGTTCACCCGAACACCACTCGGAGAGCCCGGAGACGGTCTTCGCCCACCACGCTGGACTGCGCCTGGTCTCACCGTCGAACGCCCACGACGCCTACTGGATGATGCAGGAAGCGATCAAGAGCGACGACCCGGTGATGTTCTTCGAACCCAAGCGCCGCTACTGGCTGCGCGGAGACGTCGACACCGCTAACCGAGGCAGCCTGGGAATGCACGACGCCAGTGTCGTCTCCGAAGGCACCGATGTCACTCTGGTGGCCTACGGCCCGCTGATGCCCACGGCCAAGGACGTCGTCGCAGCCGCGGCCGACGAAGGTAAGAGCATCGAACTCATCGACCTGCGCAGCCTGAGCCCGATCGACTTTGCAACGATTGAGAAGTCCGTGCAGAAAACCGGTCGACTCGTCGTAGCGCATGAGGCGCCGAAGTTCCTGGGGCTCGGCTCCGAAATCGCTGCACGCCTGTCTGAGCGCTGCTTCTTCAACCTCGAGGCTCCGGTCATCCGAGTCGGTGGCTATCACACGCCGTACCCCGGCTCGCGGATGGAAGAGCACTATCTGCCTGACCTGGATCGCATCTTCGATGGTGTCGACCAGGCACTGGCCTACTGACTCAAGGAGAGTTGATATGTCTTTTGAATTTTCTCTTCCTGATGTCGGTGAGGGTCTGACAGAGGCCGACCTCGTGTCGTGGAAGGTCGCCGTCGGCGACACAGTCACCGTCAACCAGATCCTCGTCGAGATCGAGACGGCAAAGTCTCTGGTCGAACTGCCGAGCCCACAGGCCGGACCGGTCGAGGCTCTGCTGGTCGATGAGGGCCAGACCATCGAGGTCGGAACGCCGATTATCCGCTTCGGCGGCGGCGATCCTGCTGGCGCTTCCGCTTCCGCTTCCGCTTCCGCAGGAGCATCGTCGCCTGCAGCCGGAGATGCACAGGCCTCGAGTGAACGCGCAGGTGAAGCCGAAGGCGGCGCCACCCTGGTCGGCTACGGTGCCAAAGCAGCGTCGTCGAAACGCCGTCCCCGCAAGGGTGCAGGCGTTCCGGCGCAGACAAGCTCGGCCGCCGCACCAGAAGCTCAATCACCTGCGGCCCCGGCCCCTGCAGTGCCAGCGGCTCCTGCTGCTCCAGCTGCAGCGGCACCGGCTGAAACCAAGGCACCGGCAACCGCCTCGGCGCCGGCTGATACCACGGCACCAGCAACAGCCTCGGCGAACAAGCCACTGGCCAAGCCTCCCGTGCGCAAGCTCGCAAAGGATCTCGGCATCGACCTGGCTGCGGTCGTTGCGACCGGTTCCCGCGGTGAAGTGACCCGAGACGACGTCAAGGCCGCGGCCAGCGGCACCGGCCCGGCGGCCACCGCAGCGGCAGGCTCGAGCGTCGGGGCCGCAACCGCCTCGGCGGGGGCCGTCTCCGCTGACGAACTCGAAGAGCGGATCCCGTTCAAGGGCGTGGCGAAGATGATGGCCAAGGCCATGGTCGAATCCGCGTTCACGATGCCCCACGTCACCGAGTTCCTCGACGTGGACGTGACCGAGACGATGGCCTTCGTGCGTAAGCTCAAGTCCACGAAGTTCCTGGGCGAGGACGTCAAGGTGTCTCCCTTGCTGCTCGTGGCTAAGGCTGTGGCCTGGGCTGTTGCTCGCAACCCGCGGATCAACTCGTGCCTCGAGGGCGAAGAGATCGTCGTCAAGAAGTACGTCAACCTCGGCATCGCTGCAGCTACTCCGCGTGGTCTGATCGTGCCGAACATCAAAGGTGCACACGCGATGGGCCTGAGCGACCTGGCTCAGGGCATCCAGGATCTGACTGCGCTGGCTCGTTCGGGCAAGACGCCTCCGGCCGACCAGTCGGGTGGAACGATCACTATCACGAACGTCGGCGTCTTCGGCGTCGATGCGGGTACTCCGATCATCAACCCCGGCGAGGCCGCGATCCTGGCCTTCGGGCAGATCAGGAAGAAGCCATGGGTCGTCGGTGACGAGATCGTTCCGCGTGACATCACGACGCTGTCGGTGAGCGCTGACCATCGTGTCGTCGATGGCGAGATCATTTCGAAGTTCCTCGCCGACGTCGGTCGCGGACTCGAGGATCCGACGCTGCTGCTGGCCTGAGGCCGGTTCAGACTTCCCAAGCAGAGGTCACCGCCGCAGTCGCCCTGACTTCGAGACAACGACGGGGCTCCGAGACACCTGTGCGCACATAGGTGTCTCGGAGCTCCGTCGTTGTCTCGGTATTGCGCCCAAACTCCAGCGCTGCGCCCCGGCGCCGGCGCGTTGGCGATGACGCGGTGAGGGTGAACCGACCCTACTTGTCGAGGTAGGCGCTGTTGTCGGTGGGGCTTCCGTCCGTGACCAGACGTTTCGCGAGGCAGTGGTTGCGGTCCAAGCCCCAGGAGCGACACTGATCGAGTGCGGGTTCGGGATCGCTGTAGGCGGTGTCGATGACGGTTACCCAGTAGTTGTCGTCCTTGTAGGAATCCCAGTCGCCGCTGTGGATGAGGATCGCGCCCGGGTACTTGACGCGGTTGGCCTCGAACTCGTCGACGATGTCCTGTGCACTCCAGGTCTTACCGTCGGCCTCCAGGCCGACGTCTTTAGCACTGACCTGTGTGACCCACTGCCCCTCGAGGTCATCGGCCTTCGCGGTGCCCTCCTTCGTGTAGGTCGACAGCGCCTCCTGCGGGCTTGCTGTCGGCTGCACCAGGGTCTCGGAAGGGGAGGGAGAGGCGGACCCGGTCTCATCGCCGCCGAAGTCGACCGGCACCGTTCCCGTCGACGGTGCCAGCCAGCGCACTCCGAAGAAGGCCAGGAGCGCGAGAATCATGACGATGGCGATGATGACGACGGTGATCTTGGCCCCGTTGCCCTTCTTCGGGGCCGGTGCCGTCTGGAGCGGGATCTGCCCGGACGCCGGACCATCGTAGCCGTGTTCGGCGCGTGCCGAATGTGCGGGCTGCTCGCACTTGTGGCCGGGGTCTTCTGTCTGCCCGGGCGTACCGGTTTGACCCCGTTGTTCTGTCAGTGATGCACCGGGGGAGTTCTGAGATTGTTCCTGGAACGGGGAAGCGCCTGCGGGGGCGAAGACATTGCGCGTGCGACTTTTGGATACGGGTACGTCGCCAGTGTGCTTCTCGAGGTATTCGTAATAGGTCGAGTTGTCGAAGTCGGCAGCACTCTGGGTGGACTCGTGGCCCGGCGACGGGGTCGGACTGGCGCGATCCGGTTGGCCCTTCTGCCAGTCATCACTGGTCGCTGGACGGATTCGCGGCCTCGGTGGAACGTCGCTCATCGGTCCTCCTGAGTGCCAGATGTGGTGGCAATCATCTTCTTACCTTGGCACGTCATCGACACGTCTTCAACACGAGCCAGAGCAGGATGCGTTGTCTGCTGGATGGCGCGCGCGAACATGCGTGCGGGATGAGTGTCAGGCGGGAAGTGGCGTTGGGCCCGCGAATCCGGGCGCAGTGCGTTCCGAAGCCCTCAGCGGCAGCACGTCCGACGAGGTTCTGCGACAGTGTTTCAGTGAATTTGCTCTGAAGGCCTGTTTCTCTCTAAGATTGTTATCTGTTGTGTCATAGCAGTTCGATCATTGATGGATCTGCTCAGCCCAACATGGTGCTCACCCACCGCTGCACTCCAGCTTCGGCCAATCTCTCACAGGCTACGGCTTCAGCGCTGGTGAGACATCTCGCCCGAACGGGCAAACCTGTTTTGGCGTACACAATTTTCATTGCGAACGCCTCATGCCAGGCAGCAGCCTGGTCAGCGGTCGGACATCAGTCCGGCCGAGCAGCATTCGTGAAAATTTGTTGATGTCTTCCGACATCGGCGCAAGCGAGCGTGGACCCCACGCAGACCTGCTTGTTTCGAGAGTCGGTAACTTGTGAACTGGAGGAGAGTCATGGCAGCAACCTGCCAAGTAACCGGGGCCGTCCCTGGTTTCGGACACAACGTGTCCCACTCGAAACGAACCACCAAGCGTCGTTTCAACCCGAATATTCAGAAAAAGCGCTACTACGTTCCGTCTCTGCGTCGCAGCATCACCCTTAACCTGTCCGCCAAGGGCATCAAGGTGATCGACGTGCGCGGAATTGACGCCGTCGTCGGCGAACTCATTGCCAAGGGAGTGAAACTCTGATGGCTAAAGCACAGGACATTCGTCCCATCATCAAGCTCAAGTCGACCGCTGGCTCCGGGTTCACCTACGTGACCCGCAAGAACCGCCGCAACAACCCGGATCGCATGGTACTCAAGAAGTACGATCCAGTTGTTCGCAAGCACGTCGATTTCCGAGAGGAGCGCTGAGCGCAAATGGCTAAGAAGTCAAAGATCGCACGCGACAAGCAGCGTCGCGTCATTGTTGAGCGCTACGCGGAGCGTCGTGCGACGCTCAAGCGCCAGCTGACACACCCAGACAGCACCGACGAGCAGCGTGAAGAAGCACGCCTCGGACTGCAGAAGCTTCCTCGCGATGCCTCACCAGTGCGTGTGCGCAACCGCGACCAGGTGGATGGCCGTCCACGCGGCTACCTCCGCAAGTTCGGTCTCTCCCGTGTTCGCTTCCGCGAAATGGCACATAACGGCGAGTTGCCCGGCATCACGAAGTCAAGCTGGTAATCTCGAGGAAGTTCGTTATCGGAAAAACGGACCGGTAACCGACCGACTTGTCCTAAGGAGGACACTTTTATGGCTAAGAACCGCAGTGAGCTCGTAGCAGAAGTTGCAGAGAATTCCGGACTGACCCAGAAGCAGGTCTCGGACGTTCTTGACGGTGTCTTCGATGTCTTCTCAGATGTCGTCGGCAAGGGCGAAAAGCTCACCATCCCCGGATGGCTGTCCGTCGAGCGCACCGAACGTGCCGCTCGCAAGGGACGCAACCCGCAGACCGGTGAAGAAATCCAGATCAAGGCCGGCTACTCCGTGAAGCTGTCCGCTGGTTCGAAGCTGAAAGCTGCCGCTGGCAGCCCTAACTGAGCCTCGCGCATCAGTGTGGAATGACCCGGGCCTTTTGGTCCGGGTCATTTCGTGTCTGCTCGCCGAGATCTCGACCACGTCCGGGCCTCGCAGTTGGCTCGGTCTCAGACTCCGGCGATACTCTTGAATCATGAATGAAGCGGCGGTCTGCCACCAGTGAGCACTCAAGTCTTCGCATCGGTCACCCGATTCACGTCTCGCGCGGCCGTTCCCCTGGTCGTCATCGGCGGACTCGGTGTGGGTATGGCCGCGATGCTCTTCACCGGAGCAGCGGAGGCAACACTCCTCAACGACCCCGGCCCCTACGTGCGATTCGGTCTTCCGGCAGCGAAATTCGTCTTCAACATTTCGATGGCACTGACTCTGGGCGCACTGATGTTCGCCCTCCTCATCCTGCCCCGCACCCAGGGGCGAAGCCGGAACAGGACGACGAGTCCTGCAGGCGCGAAGGCGGGCGCCACCGAGGAGATCCCATTCAATGCGCTCTGGGAGAAGACCCTGAAGATCGCCGAGGTGGCATCGGTGGTCTGGACGATCTCTGCTGTGGCTGTCCTTGTCCTCACCTTCGCCGACACTGTCGGCGCACAGGCCTATCTGGACTTCTCCAATCAGCTCGGCGTGTTCCTGACTCAGATCGCCTTCGGTCAGCTCTGGACGCTCATCGTCGTCCTCATCGCCGTCGCGTCGACCCTGTGCTTCGGCACACGCAGCTATCTCGGCATCGCGGTGGCAGGCGTGCTCGGCGTCGGCGTGATGATCCCGCTGGCGCTGATGGGACACTCCGCTGAAGCCTCCGGACACACCCAAGCCGTCAACAGCATCGGTCTGCACCTGCTGGGCGTCACCATCTGGCTGGGCGGCCTTTTCGTCATCGCCCTCTTGGGCTCGGACCTTGCCCGCTCCAACCAACTGCGCAGCACGATCGAACGCTATTCCTCATTCGCACTCATCGCCTTCGCCCTCGTTGCCTTCTCCGGTGTGGTGAACTCGCTGTTGCGCGTCCACAGCCTCGCTGACGTCATGACTCCCTACGGGCAGGTGATCGTTGCGAAGGCCTTCGCGACGATCCTGCTCGGTCTCGTCGGGTTCTGGCACCGTCAGTTCGTCATCCGCCGTCTGGGCACAACAGCCTCGGCGACCAGGGAGTTCTGGCGGCTCATCATCGTCGAGTTCGTCATCTTCGGCGCCACGATGGGTCTCGCGGTCGCTCTGTCGCGGTCCCAACCCCCTGTTTCACAGGAGCCGGTGGGGGACCCGTCCCCGGCTGAGATCCTCACCGGCGAGCCGCTTCCTCCTCCGCCGAGCTTTGCCCGATACTTCACCGAATGGTCCCTGGACCCCCTGTGGGTCGTCGTGGCCGTCGGTCTGGCGACGGCTTACATCGTCGGCTTCGTCAATCTCCGGCGCCGAGGTGATTCCTGGCCGGTCCATCGCCTGATCTGCTGGCTGCTCGGCATGATCTTCCTCGTCTACGTCACCTCCGGAGGAGCCAGGGTCTACGGTGAGATCCAGTTCTCCGGACACATGATCCAGCACATGCTCCTGATCATGGTCGTGCCCCTGCCGATGGTTCTCGGCGCACCCATCACGATGCTCATGCGTGGAACGAAAGCTCGCACGGACGGTTCGCGCGGGATCCGCGAGTGGGTGCTCTGGCTCGTTCACACCCCGTATATGCGCTTCTTCGCAAACCCGATCTTCGCCAGCGTGAATTTCGCCGGCTCCCTCGTCATCTTCTACTACTCAGGCGTGATGAAGTACGCGCTCGAATGGCACCTCGGCCACGAGCTGATGATCATCCACTTCCTCGGCGCGGGCTATCTGTTCGCGCAGGCCCTCATCGGCATCGATCCCGGCGTGGAGCGCCCGGGATATCCGCTGCGCCTGCTCATGCTGCTCATCACGATGGCCTTCCACGCGTTCTTCGGGATCTCGATCATGAGCTCCGAAGTCCTCATTGAGGGCGACTGGTTCGGCAATATCGGCGCCGACTGGGGCTATTCGGCGATCGAAGACCAACAGACGGGCGGAGGAATCGCCTGGGGCATCGGCGAATTCCCCACCCTGTTCATTGCAATTATGGTTGCCTTCCAATGGTCGAAGTCCTCGGATCGAGAGGCTAGGCGCATCGACCGCAGCGAAGCGCGCACCGACGACGCGGAACTTCGCGCCTACAACGACATGCTCGCCAACATGGCCCAGCGCGACGCGAACAGTGGTCTGAGAAGCAGATGACTGCACACCGGGTGCGGCAGATGACTGCACACCTCGTGTGCGGGAATGTGTAGGAGAAATTCCCGAATTCGAGCCACTCCAGCGCCCACGGCGCGCCTTTATGGCGCAGACTGTTGCAAGGATCATATTCAACCGGGCGTAGCGCAGTCCGTGTCAGGGGAGTGGACCTGTAGCCGCATAGCAGGGGCTTGTAGGTACACATCTCACCGGACTGGGGCGTCACAGCAAGTCGATTCGCGCATTCAATGGTGATGCGGATCGTGGAAATTAAGGAGAGTCATGAGTTCTTCGAATAATGCCGAGAGGAAGACGGTCCGCGCACAGCTGCGCAAGGTCGTCGCCGCCTCGATGGCCGGCACAGTCGTGGAGTGGTACGAGTTCTTTCTCTACGGAACTGCGGCCACGCTGGTCTTTCACATTCTGTTCCCGCCGACAGACGACCCTCTGAACGCGATCCTGGCAGGTTTCGCAACGTATGCGGTCGGGTTCGTCGCGCGACCCTTCGGCGGCATCATCTTCGGCCACTTCGGGGACAAGTACGGTCGCAAGAAGCTGCTGCAGCTGTCCATCATCCTCGTCGGCGCGGCCACATTCCTCATGGGTTGTCTGCCGACCTTCGACCAGATCGGGTACCTCGCGCCCGTCCTGCTCGTCCTCCTGCGCCTCATCCAGGGCTTCGCCGTCGGTGGCGAATGGGGCGGAGCGGTCCTCCTTGTCGCTGAGCATGCGCCGAACAAGGAGCGCGGTTTCTGGTCGTCATTCCCTCAGTCGGGTGTGCCGCTGGGTAACCTGCTCGCGACCGGCGTTCTCTTCGTTCTCACCGCGACACTGAACGACGAGGACTTCCTGTCCTGGGGCTGGCGGGTGGCCTTCTGGCTCTCGGCCGTCATCGTGCTCATCGGCTACTACATCCGCACCCGCGTCTCCGATGCTCCGATCTTCGAACAGGTCCAGGCTGAGGAGATCGAAGAGGGCGTGGACTACGGAATCAAGGCCGTCTTCAAGCGCTACCCGCGTGAGGTCTTCGCCGCGATGGGGCTGCGCTTCGTCGAGAACATCCACTACTATCTCGTGGTGACCTTCTCGATCACTTATCTGGCGATCGCGGTCAAGATCGAATCTGCAGAGATCCTCGGGCTCCTTCTCGGCGCCCACGCGATCCACGCTGTGCTCGTGCCCTTCGTCGGGGCGCTGGCGGACAAGGTCGGGCGCAAGCTGCCCTACGGCATCGGAATCGTGCTCACCGCTTCGTGGGGCTTCTTCGCCTTCCCGATGTACGACACCGGCAGCGGTGCGATGATCTTCCTCGCCTTGCTGCTGGGGCTCATCTTCCATGCTCTGATGTATGCCGGTCAGCCGGCGATCATGTCGGAGATGTTCCCTACCCGCATGCGCAACTCGGGTGTCTCGACCGGATACCAGGTCACGGCGATCGTGGCCGGATCGTTCGCTCCGATCATCGCCACTGCGCTGCTGCAGAAGTTCGACTCCTCGGTGCCGATCGCGTTCTACCTCCTGGTTGCCGCCATCATCTCGATGGTCGCGCTTCTGTTCACAAAGGAGACGAAGGGCATCGATCTGCGTTCACTGGACCAGGTGGACAAGGATCGTCGTCACGCGGTGAAGCGCTGATACTCACACCTCAGCACTCGAGCGCACAACAGTGAGTTCGTGAACTCGAGCGCACAACAGTGAGTTCGGTATTCGGGCGGTGCCGATGATCGTCGGCACCGCCCGAATGCATGACAGCGGAGCACACAACAGTCGACAACACAACCGACAAAACAGCCGAATTGCGACACGATCGAAGGGACTGCAATGGTCGATCTCAACAAGAAGCGCGCCCTGGTCACTGGGGGAGCCTCCGGCCTCGGCAAGGCGATGAGCGAAGCGTTCGCCGCAGCCGGAGCACACGTCATCGTCGCCGACGTCAACGCGGAATCCGCGGAAGCCGTAGCCAGCGACATCGGAGGAGAGGCGTGGACGGTCAACCTCGCGGACACCTCGGCGCTGGATGGAGTCGACCTTGACGTCGACATCCTCGTCAACAACGCCGGCATCCAGCGGATCCACCCGATCACGGAATTCCCGCTCGAGGAATGGCGACTCATCAACACGCTCATGCTCGAAGCGCCGTTCGTGCTGACCAAGGCAGCGCTGCCCGCGATGTACGCCAAAGGATGGGGCAGGGTCATCAACCTCTCCTCGATCCACGGGCTGCGCGCCTCGGCGAACAAATCCGCCTATGTGGCGGCCAAGCACGGGCTCATGGGATTGACGAAGACGACCGCATTGGAAGCGGGTCCACATGGTGTGACCTGCAACGCGATCAATCCCGGCTATGTGATGACACCGATGGTCAAGGGCCAGATCGCCGATCAGGCGAAGACGAACGGCATCACCGAGGACGAGGTCCTCGAACAGGTCTTCCTCGGGCATTCTGCCGTGCCGAAGCTTGCTGAACCAGGCGATATCGCCGCTCTGGCACTGTTCCTGGCCAGCGATGCTGCCGCCGTCATCAACGGCAGCGCACACAGTGTCGACGGCGGCTGGTCCGCCGCCTGAGGCCTGAGGTATCGCGCCGGCTGTGGTCAGACGTACAGCACCGGCTGAGGTCAGACGTACAGCACCGGCTGAGGCCTGATGGAGAGACGGTCCGGGTCGGACTCAGAGGACCTCGAGGACGCTGCGGACTCCTGCGTTGCGCAGGGATTCGTGGCGGACCGAGGCCCAGTAGGAGACCGGCTTCGAGAATTCCTCGGGCAGCACCTGTACGAGGCGGCTGTTGCCCACGGCGAGGAAGTCGGGCAGGATCCCGATCCCGACTCCGTTCGATGTGGCGAGCACGTGCGCATGCACCGAGGTGGAGCGGAAGAACCCCTTGCCGCGCGGCAGCGCATTGCCAGCCTCGTCGAGGTCATCGACCTGGAGCGAGTTCTCGATGTAGTAGATGAGCCGGTGCTCGGCAAGATCATCAAGCGTCGTCGGCATCGTGTGGGACCCCAGGTACTCACGGGAGGCGTAGAGCTGGAGCCGATAGTCGCGGATATGCTTTGCGACGCTGCGTGGTGCGTCCGGCCTGCCGACGACGACCTCGATATCGACACCCGAGCGGTACTGCCGGGCCCGCTGCGTGGCCGTGATGAGTTCGAACTGCAGACCGGGATGGCTGCGCTGCAGCTGGGTCAGGGCCGGGACCGCGAATTCGAGGGCAAAGGCCTGCGGGCAGGCCAAACGGATCGTCCCCGACAGAGTGGAGCTGGCGTGGGAGTCGATGCGTCCCAGGGCGGACTCGATGTCCTCGGCCACGGGAAGCAGGTGACGTCCGGCAGCGCTGAGCTCCCAGCCGTCAGGTGAGGCAACGAGCATCCGCTCGCCATAGGCCTTCTCCAGGGCCGCGATGCGTCGGGAGACCGTCGTGTGGTTGAGGCCCAGGCTGTGCGCAGCGGCCGTGAACTTGCCCAGTCGTGCCACGGCAAGCAACGTCAGCAGATCTTCGGGAGAGATCTGCGAACCGGATCCGCCTGGTGCATATGAAACCATAGTGGTTCCATCCTATCTGCGTGCACGCACATATCTGGTGCGGAATATGTGATTCTGCGCGACAGGTGCAGGCCGAGTGACTGGCGTAATGTGAGTGGGAACACTGCACCACCTGAAGAACATGATGCGAGGAGGCATTTTATGTCGACAATTGGATGGGTCGGCCTGGGAAACATGGGTCGTCCGATGACAGCGAACCTGGTCAAGGCCGGTCACACTGTGAATGGCTTCGATCTCGTCGAGATCGCCGTCGAAGAGGCAGCCAAGCACGGGGTGAATCCTGTGAAGTCCATCGCCGAGGCTGTTGCCGGAGCCGATATCGTGTTCACGATGCTGCCCAAGGGGGAGCATGCCCGTGCCGTCTACCTTGAGGCCGACGGCGTGTTGGCCCACGCAGATACCAAGACGCTCCTGGTGGACTCTTCGACGATCGACTTCGATTCCGCCCGCGCACTGCATGCAGAAGCAGCCAAGGCCGGATTCCGGTTCGTCGACGGTCCCGTGTCCGGCGGCGTCACCGGTGCCGAGGCAGGCACGCTGACGTTCATGCTCGGCGGCACCGAGGAGGACGTGGCCGAGGCGAAGACGTTCATCGAACCCATGGCCGGCAACATGTTCCACGCCGGTGGCGAAGCAGCCGGTCAGGCCGCCAAGATCGTCAACAACATGATGCTCTCGATCAGCCTGCAAGGCGTCGTCGAAGGGGCCGTGCTCGCTGATCGCTTCGGTCTCGATCCCAAGGTCTTCTATGACATCGCGACGGTCTCCTCCGGAGATTCCTGGCCGCTGCGCACCTGGTACCCAGTTCCTGGCGTGACAGAGACAGCGGCTTCGAACAACTCGTTCAAGCCCGGATTCGCCACGGCTCTCATGCACAAAGACGTCGGCCTCGCCCTCGCAGGAGCGGAGACTCAGGGCCTCGACCTGCCTGCAGCGCAGCTCGTCCACGCTCAGCTGCAGAAGCTCGTCGACGCGGGCCTCGAAGGGCTCGACACCTCGGCGCTGATCAAGAACATCGACGCCAAGGCCGAGGGGCTGCCCGAATAAGGACAAGCGGGCGGATCTGATGCAACACCCCTGCGATGAGCGCCGCTGCAACTAACCGCAGTGACGAGCGTGGCAGCTGACAGCCTCGACCCTCCGGACAGGCACCAACGGTTGGTAAGTTCTCTTCGATCCACGAACGAGTTTCGTGGAGAACTTACCAACCGTTTGCCGTGCACCAGGGCACCGTGCCCACGAAGCGCGGCTTCCGTGCCGCTTCGCATACGAACCGCGGCTTCCGCGCCGCTTCGCCGGCGACCTGCAACTTCAGCGGGTACGTGTAAGACTGGAAGCATGAGTTCCCCAGACACTCCTGAACCGCAGAACACGTCCGAACCCCAGAACACTCCAGAAGCGCTTTCTCCGGAGGCCATCGCCTCCATCAGAGTCAACCTCGATGAGGTGGCCACACGTGCGGCAACCGCCGCCGAGGCTAGCGGTCGGACGAGTGCTGATGTGAAGGTTCTGCTCGCGACCAAGACCCAACCGGCCGCGAAGATCCGAGTGGCCCTCGAACATGGGTTCACCCTCATCGGGGAGAACAAGGTCCAGGAGCTGGTCGGCAAGGCTGATGACCTCGCTGATCTCGATCACGAGGCCCATCTCATCGGCCCTCTGCAGAAGAACAAGGTCAATCACACCCTGCGCCATGCGCACTGCATCCAATCCGTCGACAATCTGGAATTGGCGACGAAGATCAACAACCGTCTCGAAGCCCTCGACCAGACTGTGGATTTCTTCGTGCAGGTCAACACCTCCCGGGAAGACTCGAAGTCCGGGATCGCGCCCGAGGAGACCGAGGCGCTCATCGCGGCGCTGCAAGCTCACACACGGATGAGGCTGCGCGGTCTGATGACGATCGGTCTGCCCGGACGCACACCGGACGAGATCCGTCCCAGCTATGCTGACCTGCGAGACCTCAGCGAGAAACTCCTCGCCTCGGGAGTCATGTCGCCCGACGCCACTGAGTTGTCCATGGGCATGAGCAACGACTTTGAGCTCGCAATCGCCGAGGGCGCGACCATGGTCCGCGTCGGTTCCAGTGTGTTCGGCTCCCGCGACTACTCCTGAGGCAAGCCGCGACCACACCTGAGACGCCCGCAGGTGACCGTCACGTTTGAGGACTGGGGCATTGGTCACATGATGACACCGGGCCTCCCGCCGCGGCGGCGAATCTGTGAAGATAGAGCTATGAACACCAGTCCGCAGGATTCCCAAGCGTCCGCGGCGCCTGCCGCCGCGCCGTCCCACCAGGTCAAGGTGCGTGCACCTGAACTCATCGGCCGCAGGTGGATGAACTCCGGCGGCAAGGAGCTGAGCCTGGCTGATCTGCGCGGCAAGGTGATCCTGCTCGATTTCTGGACCTTCTGCTGCATCAACTGCCTCCACGTGCTCGACGAGCTGCGTCCGCTCGAGGAGAAGTACGCACAAGAGCTCGTCATCATCGGCGTCCACTCGCCGAAGTTCGAGTTCGAACGCACCGTCGAGGCCGTCGACCAGGCGGTCGAACGCTACCAGGTCGAACACCTCGTCCTCGACGATCCCGACCTCGTCACATGGCAGGCATACACCGCCCGTGCCTGGCCGACGCTGGCCGTCATCGACCCAGAGGGCTACCTGGTCGCGACCCTGTCGGGCGAAGGTCACGGCGCCGGCCTCGGTGAGATCATCGAAGGACTCATCGAGGAGCACTCGGCGAAGGGCACACTGCACTCCGGCGACGGACCTTACGTGCCGCCGCCAGCACCGGAGACCGAGCTGTTCTACCCCGGCAAGGTCACCGCACTGCCATCGGGCAACCTCCTCGTCGCTGATTCGGGCCACCACAGCCTCGTCGAATACGATGCTTCGGGCCAGGACATCATCCGGCGCATCGGCACCGGCGAACGCGGCGCGGACGACGGCGATTTCTCCCAGGCGTCCTTCAGCGAACCCGGCGGTATCACCGTCCTTCCCGGGGACGTGGCAGCGAAGGCCGGATACCATCTCGTCATCGCCGACACCGTCAACCACACCCTGCGCGGCATCAACCTCGAGACCGAAACCGTGACGACGATCGCCGGCACCGGAGCACAGCACATGGTCGGCGCGATCGACAACGTGGTCGGCACCCACGGCGAACTCGGCCGCTACGACGGCCCCGCCCTCGACGTGAAGCTGTCCTCACCGTGGGATGTCCTCTACGTCCCTGCCACCGCCGAGGTTGTTGTGGCGATGGCGGGCAATCACACCATCTGGTTGTTCAACCCCGAAGCCGGGTCGATCCGACTGCTCTCGGGCACCATGAACGAAGGCCTGGCCGACGGTGATGCGGACAGCGCATGGTTCGCGCAGACATCGGGCCTCGATCTCACCTCCGATGGCGACGTGCTCATCGCCGACTCGGAGACCTCGGCGGTCCGACGTCTCGACCCGAACACCGGAGCCGTGACCACGCTCATCGGTGAAGGACTCTTCGACTTCGGCTTCCGTGACGGTCCCGCCGCAGTGGCCAGACTGCAGCACCCTCTGGGAGTGCGGAGCCTGCCGGACGGATCGATCGCGATCGCCGACACCTACAACGGGGCGATCCGCCGCTATGACTTCACCACGAACGAGGTCTCGACCCTGGCCCGCGGCCTGCGCGAACCATCCGACATCTTCGTCCTCGAAGCTGCCAGCTCCGCGCCGGCCGAACTCCTCGTCGTCGAATCAGCCTCGCACGCCCTGACCAGAGTGAAGCTGCCCAAGGACGCCCAGCGAGTCGACGAGGGTGCGCTGACCAGCAAGCGCCCCTCAACCGAGATCTCATCGGGCCCAGTGGCAGTGTCCGTGAGCTTCACTGTTCCAGCAGGTCAGAAACTTGATGACCGGTGGGGAGACCCCACGTATCTGCAGGTTTCGTCGACACCACCAGAGCTGATCGTCTCCGGGGACGGTGGCGCAGAAGGACTGAAGCGCGACATCGTCATCAACCCCGAACTCGAGTCAGGGGTCCTGCACGTGACCGCACGAGCCGCCGCCTGCGACGGCGAACCAGGCGGAGAGATCCCCCTGCACGCCGCGTGCCATCTCTACCAGCAGGACTGGGGCATTCCGGTCGACCTCGTCGCCACCGCTCCGGCCGAACTCACCCTTGACCTCCGCGGGGCCTGACTCGACTGCCGCGGGGCCTGAAGGTCGGCGGCCGTCGTTGCCCTCGAAGCGCGGCATGCAGCCGATGCCGGCCGGCGTCGGAGGAATTATTTCACGGTCACGTCGCCGAGGCGGCGCGGATCGAAGCGGACCTGCGAGGACTTGACGATGACGGAGCCTCCCATGTCGAAGGAGAGCGTCTCGTCGAAGTCGTGCTCGGCCGCCGTGACGATGTCGCGATAGCGTCCCTGGATGCGCACCTCGACCGTGGACGGGGTGAGCTCGAGATCGTTGCCCGAGGCGGTCAGGCTGACCTCTGGTTCGCGAGCCAGCGACCACTTCACATCGCCGAGGATCTCGTTGTCCGTCTCATAGCCGAACACGCAGTCTGAGGGGTAGAGGGTCTTCGACTTCACACATTCCGCCAGATGCTCGTTGACCTGCTCACCGACAGACTCCTCCAGCTTTGCCGTGGGCTCGGGCGAGAGCGCGATCTGGGCGGTGTCGGTCGGCGCGATCACCTCGGCGCGTTCGGGTTTCGACCTGAGGTAGGTCGCATCGAAGCCGACGAGGTAGGTGGCCGGGAACAGCACGGGAACCTCTCCGGCGGCGACTCCGTAGCCGTTGACCGTGGCCGTTGACGACCCTTCGACTTGCAGGTCGAGGGTCGGCCACTTCTCCTGTTCGATCGCCCACCGGTCGAACAGTCCGGCAGTGGCCGGCAGCTTCACCATCGACAGATCCACGGTCTGCGTCTGCGAGGACAGAACATAGCTCAGCGAGACCTTCGCATGGTCGCCGTCCATCGATACCGTCGTCGCCTCAGCGTCGCGCGGCAGGTCAGGGGCGGCAGAGAGCACATCATGATTGAGCGCCAGAGTCGATGATGGGGTGGGGGAGGCGAGATAGGAGAACGCACGCTCGGCGTTGGCGTCCTCGATCGCGGAAATATAGGCTTCAGCGGCGCGGGCAGGAGTGTAGACAGTCAGGTTGAGGAGGGGAACTGCTGCCACGGTGAGGACGATGACCAGGAGCGCCGAAATCAGAAGCTTGCGCGACGTTCGCATTGCTTCTCCTGAATCGGTGGGGGATGAAGGAATTTCAGTGTAATGCCAATTGCCCGCCGCTCGGCTCTATGAACGGCGAGGACGCGCGGGAAGGGGAGTCAGACGCGTGCCTGTGGGGTCTATTCCACTGAGTACGCGTGCAGTGCCTGAGTGTCGACCTCGACGAAGACGTGGGTGCCGACCTTGACGTTGGCACGCAGGGCAGCGATCGAGTCGCCGAGGCTGGGGTGGAGCACGCCGAATCCGCTCTCGCTTCCGGACACGCCGGCAAGGTCGGCCAGGTCCACATCGAGGGCGAGTCCCATCTCGGTGTCCACCGGCGACAGCTTCGCCTGCAGGCAGGAACCGTGATCGCGCAGTCCGATGACGACGGCTTCGAACACCGTCGGCGAGGTGAACGCCGGGTCGTGTTCGTCCAATGACAGGAGAGCACTGCGCCAACCGAGAGTGACGAAGACCTTCCCGTCGAGTTCGGTCCGAGCCTTCACCGCAGAGTGGCCGATCGACAGCCAGCCCTTGCGCGCCAGCCCGGAGTAGACGTTGACCCTGCTGAGTTCGGCCGGCAGGGAGCCCCTGGGCTCCGTGACGACCTGTTCCACAGTGCCGAACGAGACAAGCTCGCCTTTCTCGATATCGGCCACCCCCGCCTCGGCGACGGTGAAGTCGGTCAGCGTATTCGAGGTGAAGACGATCCCGCGGCCGTGCGCTGCTGCCAGATCGGCCAGACGACCGCGCAGACCGGCGCGCACATGTCCGGGGACGGATGCGAAGGGCTCGATGAAGGTCAGCCACGGCAAGCCGCTCGCCCATGCCACGGCCAGGCCGAGTCTCGCACGCTCACCGGCATCAAGTTCGCCCAACCGGCGCCTCAGGACATCAGGGTTGACCCCGAACTCCGTGCACGCCAGAGCCAATGCCGCCTCCCCAGATCCGGCATTGGCTTCGCGAAGATATGTTCTGACCCACCTGCGCACACGTATGAGACCCGACCGGAGCCCGGTCGGGAACTGCGGCGGAGGTGCGACGTCGGAGCGCGCAGCAACGGACAGCACCACCTCAGTGGTGCTGTCCGTGCTGCCCATGAGACCGAGCATTGTCCCTGCTCGGAGACGACCGAGATCGATCTGGTGTCTGCCGAGGTGCAGCCCCGCTAGGGACAATTCATTGTTCAACGGATCTTAGAACTCCGCAGGATCGTCGGAGGCGGTCATCCGCCGACGAGTGATGACGACGGCTGCGGCACCGACGACGAGGAGTCCGACTCCGAGCGCCAGTCCGGTCATCTCCGCACCGGTGCGGGGCAGGTCACTGCCGCTGTCGCTGCCGTTCTGCCCGCCCTCGTCGACCGAGGTGCCGTTGGTGACGACGGTGAAGCTGCCGCCCTGTGCCTTGTCGAAGCTGTCGGCCTGGGCTGTGACGTTGTACGTTCCCAGCACAGCCTTGACCTTCGCCTGCACGCCGAAGGTCGCTTTGCCCTCGGAGTCGGCTTCCTTGGTCATCGTGTAGCGATCGACCTTGCCCTGAGCATGCTCGACCGTGATCGTGATCTTCTCACCCGGCTGTGCACCGGTGATGCCGAGCTTGATGCCCTCATTGAGGAAGTCCTCGGAGCTGATCTCGGTCGGATCGATGATGAGCGCCTGGGTCGCGGTTGCCGCGGCCTTCTTCTCACCGTCTTCGGTGCCGGGGCTGGCCGGAGCGGTCGTCTCCGACGGTTCTGCCTTCGGAGCTTCAGACTCGGCCTCGTTGGGAGCAGGGGCCTCCGACTTGGCGTCGGTCTCCGTCGGCTCGGGAGTTTCGGATTCCGTCTCGGTCGGCTCGGGAGTCCGAGTTTCGGTCTCCGTGGGTTCCGGAGTCTTCGTCTCGGTCTCGGTCGGCTTAGGCGCAGCGGGCTGCTGGGCTTCCTTGGTTTCCGTGGGCTCTTCGCTCGGCTCTTCAGACTTGGTCTCGGTCGGAGTCGATGTCTCGGATGGCTCATCGGTCGCGGTCTCGGACGGCTCTGGGGCCGCTCCGGTTGCAGGTGAGCAATCGGAGCCCTTGGCGTCCTCGTCGATGTCCGAGTCACTGGCTACGACCTCGAAGGAGACCTTCGAGGAGTCCTTCTCGGTCTTCTCATCGGTGAGGTAGAGCGAGTATTCGCCGGAGGGGACCTTGGCGTTATCTGTGACGGAGAAGAAGTAGGTGCCGGACACCTTGCCCTTCTCGTCGACGGTCAGCTTGGTCTCTGGCGAGTATTTGGACCCGTCGGTGCCGACGACTGTGACGGTCGCCTTGTTGTCGGGTGTGAATCCGGTACCGGAGAATCCGATGCCCTTTTTGCGATCCGCGATATCGGCCCGGGTGACCTGCGCATCAGACAGTGTCGCCTGCGGGTCCGAGCTGTCGGGAACCTTGGAATCTGGGTCGGTTGACTGCTGTGCATCTTCATGTGCACAGAGCGGGCCTGCCGGCACCGGAGCGGACGCTGTCGCTGCGAACGCGGGAGCGCCAGCAAGACCTGTCAATGCAACGGCTACTGCGGGGGCAAGCACAAGACGCGAGGTCTTCACAGTAATGCCTTTCGTTCGTTGTCAACCCACGAAAGACGATGGACTCCCGGCATTCCTTGGCTTAAGAAGAGGAAGGCACCATCGTGCGCGGGTTCGTACAGCTCCTAACTCTAAGGCATTCACGATCGGCTGTGGGGAGACACACGGGAGAAAACCAGCAAAAACACCACTGATCGTTATGGAGTCGTTACCAAAATCCGGTGTGTCGCGGAGTCTGTGAGCAATTTCGCCCCTTGCGTGAGTGCTGCCCACTGCACTCCTGAGCCCTGGGCGACTACCATCGGTTACGTGACTCTCCTTTCCGATCGCGACATTCGCGCCGAGCTCGACTCCGGACGCATCGCCCTCGACCCCTATGACCCTTCTCTGATCCAGCCGGCCAGCGTTGACGTGTGCCTGGATCGCTACTTCCGTCTGTTCGACAACCACAAATACCCGGTCATCGACCCGAGTCTCGATCAGCCCGAGCTCACCCGCTTCGTCGAGGCGACACCTGGGGAGCCGTTCGTGCTGCACCCGGGCGAGTTCGTCCTCGCCTCAACGCACGAGCTCGTCACTCTGCCCGACGATGTGGCCGCGCGACTGGAGGGCAAGTCGTCGCTGGGGCGCCTCGGGCTGCTGACCCACTCCACGGCAGGCTTCATCGATCCCGGGTTCAACGGTCATGTGACTCTCGAGCTTTCGAATGTCGCAACTCTGCCCATCACCCTGTGGCCGGGAATGAAGATCGGTCAGCTCTGCTTCTTCCGCCTCAGCTCGGCTGCGCTCAACCCCTACGGTTCGCAGGTCACCGGCAATCGCTATCAGGGTCAGCAGGGCCCCACGGCCTCCCGTTCTCACCTCAACTTCTATCGGAGGGACATGTGACCACTCGCCGAGAGCTGCGGATGCAGCGTGAGGCCGCCGAGCGTGTCAGCGACACGGATGTCTCGGCGGACCTGCGCGGCTTCCATCTGCTTCTCCTCGACGAAGGGGTCGAGGTCTCCGATGTGCTCGCGCTCGTGCACAACAGGCTTCCCGACCTCGCGCCCCGCCTGGATGAAAGAGGTCAGCTGAAGCTGAGCCGACACTCACGCCTGAGTGAGGGAGTCGACCTCGATGCTGCCGCGATCGCCGCGCTCGAGGTTCCCGACTGGGCTCATCACGCGGTAGTCATCGACTGCCCCCGAGATCGCGAACCGGTCCCGCCGCCGGACTGGTTCAGCGACGCGGACGGACTCCATGAGGCGTTCCCGGAAGGGCTGCCCAACCGGGAGGAGGAGCGGATGCTCAGCCTCATCCTGGGCGTCGCATCACGCTTGCACACCGGTGTCCGCCTGGCGGACGAAGCGGGCCTGCCGACTCGGGTCATCGTGCCCGACCCGGAGGCGAAGATCGACCTCTACCTCTACTCGTCCTATTGGCTCGAGCCCGACGTGGCGCTGTCGCTCGTCCGCAAGCACGCTCCGCATGCCTTCCAGCAGGCGCTGCCGACACCCGACGAGGCTGTCCTGGCCCAGGCCACGATCGACGATCCGCTCTTCGATCCCTCGGCGCCGGTCATCCTCGACGGCTATTCGCTCCTCGTCCCTCTCGGGGAGATCAGTGAGAAGGCCGGCATGATCGAGATTCGCGTATCGGAATCTGACTGGGTGCCGCCGATCATCGGCAAGCATCTTCAGATGCCGCTGATCGAGTACCACGTGCACTGGATGGATACCGACTCGAAGCGCTACCAGCCGGGCCAGACCCGTCGTTTCCGGCGAATGCGCAACAAGGTGGCCGGCCTCGTCGACAGCATCGGAGCAGAACTGCTCATCGGCTGTGACGGCACCGGCCTGGATGAGGCCGGCTTCCTCGTCACGAGCAGCCAGCTCCGCAGCTGACGCAGGTTCCAGTTCCCAGCCCGCAGCCCCCAGGCCGTTGCGAAGCTGACTAGCCCCCAGGCCGTTGCGAAGCTGACTAGGCCCCCGGTTCGCGGCAAAATCGACTCCGCCGGCGGTGAACGGTTTGATTCGAGCAGGATTCGCGCAGAACCTGCGTGGAATGGGCGTGGAAGCTGAGCAGAATGTGTTCATAATGACTGCCGCGAACGGCCTCATTGATTGGGAGATACGTAGGGTGTCGTGCGAAAATACTGTTGAGCACTGCATTCTGGCAAATCTTATAAATGACGGAGGTGTCCGCCGGTGATAGTCATGACAGGAGCCTTTTTCGGGGCTGCTGTCATTGCGTACCCACTGGTCAGGCGCCTCGGTCGCAACGGGTTCTTCTTCCTTGCGTTGGTGCCGTTCGCCGCGCTGATCTTCAGCCTGGCCAAGGTCCCCGACATCTTCGGGTCTGCAGGTTCGCCCTTGGTCGAGAGCATGAACTGGCTTCCGGCACTCGGCCTCGAAGGGATCTTCCGCCTCGACGAACTCTCCTGGATCATGAGTCTTCTGGTCACAGGCGTCGGTGCCCTCGTCTTCGTCTACTGTGCCCGCTACTTCCCGCCCGATGAGCCCGGCCTGGCCCGGTTCGCCGCAGTCTTCATGGCCTTCGCCGGAATGATGTACGGACTCGTCATCGCCGATGAGCTCCTCATGCTCTACCTGTTCTGGGAAGGCACCACGGTCTTCTCCTACTTGCTCATCGGCCACAGCCAATCCCGCCGTCGCTCCCGTCAGGCCGCGCTGCAGGCCCTCATCGTCACCACGGCCGGCGGACTTGCCATGCTCGTGGGCATGATCCTGCTGATGGCCGCGACCGGAACAGGTCAGATTTCGACGCTCATGGAGCGCGCGAGTCTCGGGCTGGACACCGGGCCCGTCATCGTCACGGCCGTGATCCTCATCCTCGTCGGGGCGGTCTCGAAATCCGCGCTGCTGCCCTTCCACTTCTGGCTCCCCGGCGCCATGGCAGCACCGACCCCGGTCAGCGCCTACCTGCACGCAGCGGCGATGGTCAAGGCCGGGATCTACCTCATCCTGCGTCTGGCACCGGGCTACCACGCACTCCCGGGGTGGTCGGAGACCCTGCTCACCCTGGGACTGCTCACGATGTTCATCGGCGGCTGGCAGGCCCTGAAGCAGACCGACCTCAAACTTCTGCTCGCCTTCGGCACGGTCTCCCAGCTCGGGTTCCTCACGACGATGGCCTCCTTCGGCACACCCGACATCACCAAGGCCGCGCTGGCGATGCTCATTGCACACGCCCTATTCAAGGCCTGTCTGTTCCTGTGCGTGGGCATCATCGACCACCGTGCCGGAACGCGTGACCTGACGAAGCTCTCCGGTGGCTGGAAGGCCTTCCCCGTCGTGGCCGTCTGCGCCACAATCGCCGCAGCTTCGATGTCCGGCCTGCCGCCGCTGCTGGGATTTGTGGCCAAGGAGGCGGTCTATTCGACTCTGCTGGGCTCTGGGGACAAGGCATCGATCATTGCGCTGATCGGCGTCATGATCGGCTCGATGCTCACCGTGGCCTACTCGGCGCGATTCGTCTGGGGCGCGTTCTCGAGCAAAGCGGGCGTCGACGACATCGCCCGCCGCGATGAGAAGATCACGCTCATCATCTCCCCGGTCATGCTCACCGTGCTCACCGTGGCGTTGGGACCGGCCGCCGGGCTCATCGACGGCTACTTCGGAGCCTGGACCTCGATGCTGCCGGTCATCGACCCCGGCGACGGCGACTACCACCTGGCCCTATGGCACGGGCTCGAACCTGCGCTGGCCCTGTCCGCGATCACCATTGCTGTCGGCCTGGGCCTCTTCTTCCTCCGCGACTCGTTTGCCAAGGTCCAGTCGACGCTGCCTTCGGGGCTGGATTTCCACGACCTCTACAGCAAGCTGATCAACTGGATGGAGAGGCTGGCCCTGTGGGTCACCTCACGCACCCAGCGCGGTTCGCTGCCGTTCTACCAGAGCGTGATCTACCTCGTCCTCGTGGCAGGCATCGGTCTGGCTGTGATCTCGAACGACACCTGGAACATCGATTTCAAACTCTTCGACACCCCGCTCGACTTCATAGTCGCAGCGGTCCTCATCATCGTCGCGGTCGCAGCCACCCGCGCTAAGAAGCGTTTCACCGCCGTGGTCGTCACCGGAATCTCGGGCTATGCGATGGTCGCCTACTTCGCCTTCGTCGGAGCCCCGGACCTGGCCCTGACCCAGGTACTCGTCGAGACCATCACCATCGTCGTCTTCGTCCTCGTCCTGCGTCGCCTTCCGGCTCGGATCGGTCAGAGCACCGGACGCTTCACCCCGGCCTGGCGCGCCATCATCGGCGCCGCAGTCGGCGTGACCATGATGGTGGTTGTGCTCATCGCCGCCGGTGTGCGCATCAGCGACCCAGTCTCCGTGGACTTCGGTCAGCTCGCCTACGAACTCGGCCACGGCAAGAACATCGTCAACGTGACTCTTGTCGACATCCGCGTCTGGGACACCCTCGGTGAGATCTCGGTCCTCGTCGCCGCCGGCACCGGCATCGCCGGACTGATCTTCGTCCGCGGCCGTGAAGGACACCTCCACCGTTTCGTCTCCCGCCGTGACGGCACCGAGCTGCAGGGGCGGGTGCGCTTCCAGCCGGTCGCCGAGGAGATCGGCAACTTCCACGACACTCAGCGCGAGGATGTGACACAGCGGCGAGTCTCCTGGCTCATTGCCGGACGCACACTGGCCCCACGCAACCGATCCATCATCCTCGAGGTGACCGCCCGCCTGATCTTCCACGCTGTCCTCATCTTCTCCCTCTACCTCCTCTTCGCCGGACACAACGATCCCGGCGGCGGCTTCGCCGGAGGTCTCGTGGCCGGTCTGGCACTGGTCGTGCGCTACCTCGCCGGAGGCAAATTCGAACTCGCCGAGGCGGCCCGCTTCACCCCCTCGGGCATGCTGGGAACCGGAATGATCATGGCCGTGCTCACTGGCGTCGGCGGGTGGATCTGGGGCGACACCGTGTTCAAGTCCGTCTATCTCGAGGGCGACATTCCGGTGCTCGGGCACCTGTCGTTCGGAACCTCGACGTTCTTCGACATCGGCGTCTACCTCATCGTCGTCGGCCTCATGCTCGACATCCTCAGATCCTTGGGCGCCGAGGTGGACCTGCACCAGGAGCGCGATGAGATGGTGTTGACCAATCGACTCAACCAGTCGTACAACCTCTCGGAGAACTTCAGCGCCGAGGCTGAGCACGACGCGGTCTCCTCGATCCTCGACCGTGTCAACCACCTCGACGTGGACAACGGCGCGGAAGGGGGACGGCTATGACTGTGCCCTTCATCATGGTGCTGGCCATGGGATTCCTCTTCGCCTGTGGCATCTACCTCATGCTCGAACGCTCCCTGACCCGCGTGCTGCTGGGCTTCATCCTTCTGGGCAACGGAGTCAATGTCCTCATCATCCTCACCGCAGGCAGGGGAGTCCCGCCGCTGACTGACGGGAAGAACCTGTCCACGGAGGGCATGTCGGATCCGCTGCCACAGGCGCTCATCCTCACGGCTATCGTTATCACGTTCGCGGTCACAGCGTTCCTGCTGGCCATGATCTACCGCTCCTGGCGATTGGTCCGTGCCGATTCGCTGCAGGATGATACCGCCGACCTGCGGGTGGCGATCACGAAGATGATCGACTCCGAGGCGGAAGCGAGCACGGACTACGACGACACCGAGTTCGGTGATGAGGCCGAAAGCCCGATCACCGGCGCCATCGACCTCGACGACGACGGCAAGCCACATGAACGTGAAGTCGGCGAGGTCAGCACGGACAGGGCGAAGTACGGTGCGGGCAAGGGCAGGGCCGGGACCACCTCGGCGAACCAGGACGGCAGAGGTTCCGAAGGAACCGAGACGGAGGAGAAGAAATGATGGATCTCCTCCCCGTGCTTGTGCCGCTGCCCGTTCTCCTGCCCCTTCTCGGTGCAGGCTTGGCGCTGGTGCTGTCGAAGCACTCGCGGGCACAGAACATCGTGTCGATCCTGATCCTCAGCGCGGGCATGATCATCTCCCTCATCATGCTCTTCGGCGTCGACGCCCACGGCCCGCAGGTAGTGGCGATCGGCGGGTGGGAGCCGCCAGCAGGGATCGTGCTCGTCGCCGATAGGCTCTCCTCGCTCATGCTCGTCGTATCCTCCCTGGTCACCTTGTGCGTGCTCATCTACGCGCTCAGCCAGGACGCCAACGACGATTCGAACGAGACTCCGATCTCCGTGTTCAACCCCAGTTATCTGGTGCTGTGCGCGGGCGTCGCCAACGCCTTCCTCGCCGGTGACCTCTTCAACCTCTACGTCGGCTTCGAGATGTTCCTCGTCGCCTCCTATGTGCTGCTGACACTCGGTGCCACGGCCGAGCGGATCCGGGCGGGCGTGACCTACGTCGTCGTCTCGCTCGTGTCCTCGATCATCTTCCTGGCAGCGATCGGCGTCATCTACTCGGCGACCGGAACAGTGAACATGGCGCAGTTGGCAGAGCGGCTGAGCGAACTGCCGCCGGATGTGCAGATGATCCTGCATGTCCTCCTGCTCCTCGGCTTCGGCATCAAGGCCGCGATCTTCCCGCTGTCCTTCTGGCTGCCCGACTCCTATCCGACCGCTCCGGCCCCGGTCACGGCTGTTTTCGCGGGGTTGCTGACGAAGGTCGGCATCTATGCGATCATCCGCACCGAGACGCTGCTGTTCTCCGAGTCCTCTCTGCGAGTGCCTCTCCTGATAGCGGCAGCATTGACGATGGTGGTCGGAATCTTAGGCGCGATCGCCCAGTCGGAGATCAAGAGGATCGTGTCCTTCACCCTCGTCTCCCACATCGGCTACATGCTCTTCGGTGTGGCTCTGGGGACCACCGTCGGCCTCTCTGCCGCTATCTACTACACGGTCCACCACATCATCGTCCAGACTGCGCTGTTCCTGGCCATAGGAATGGTGGAGATGCGAGGTGGGTCGACCTCGACCAGGTCCCTGGGTGGCCTCATGGTGCTGTCCCCGGCGCTGTCGATCATCTTCTTCATCCCTGCCCTCAACCTCTCCGGCATCCCGCCGTTCTCCGGGTTCATCGGCAAGGTTGCTCTCTTCGCCGCCGGCTTCTCCGACCACGACTGGCTCGCTGTCAGCCTCATCGTCGCCGGCACGGTGACCAGCCTGCTGACCCTCTACGTCATCGGGCGTACCTTCAACCTGGCCTTCTGGCGAGACCCTGCGGATGCGGAGGAGCCGAACGAAGAGCTCGTCACAGAATTCGCCGAACGCAAGAAGGCGAAGCTCGCGGGCAAGCCCTGGAAATCACAGATCGGCGTACCGGGATCGATGTTCGCCGCCACCACCGTGGTTGTCATCGCCTCCATCGTCCTCACCGTCTTCGCGGCCCCGCTGTGGGGCATGGCGAACCGTGCTGCGGAGAACCTGCAGACGCCGGTTGGCTACGTGAGCGATGTGCTCGGGGGTGATGGCCTGTGAGTCCCAACCGGCCTCGGATGACGAAGCGCAGGAGCTTCGTCCAACAGCTCGTTCTGGTGTTCTTCCTCGTCCTGCTGTGGGTGATGCTCTGGGATGCGGTGTCGCTCATGCACATCATCACGGGCATCATCCTCGCATTCCTCGTGACCCGCGTGTTCTACCTGCCGCCGGTGGTGCTCTCCGGCAGGTTCAACATCATCCACGCCCTCAGCTACGGACTGTGGTTCCTCTATTCGCTCATCATCGCCTCTGTCGAGGTGGCTTGGTACGCATTCCGGCCGCGCGCGGTGGGCGCCGGATCGGTCATCGCCTGCGACCTGCGCACGAGTTCGGACCTTCTGATGACACTCGTAGCCGACACTGCCAGCCTCATCCCCGGATCGATCATCGTCGACAGCGACCGGGCGCTGGGCGTCCTCTATCTGCACGTCCTCGACTGCGATTCCGAGGAGAAGGTCCTCGCCGCCAAAGAGCTGGTCTACCATATCGAAGAGCTGCTCATCAAAGCCCTCGGCTCCCATCGTGACCTCGCTGCGCTGAAGGTCACCCCCGATCCGATGGCCGATGAACGCGGAGGTGCCCGATGAGCCAGATCGTTCTCGACACCCTCATCGTCGCAGCCTCGGTGCTGCTGGCCACATCGGTGATCATCGCCCTCTACCGCATCGTTCGCGGACCCTCGATCCTCGATCGCATGATCGCCACCGACGTCGTGCTGGCCTCTATCATGTGCGGTCTGGGCGGGTTCATGGCCCTGTCCGGTCGTACGGATCTCCTGCCCGTGCTCATCGTGCTGGCGATGCTCGGATTCGTGGGCTCCGTCAGCGTCTCCCGGTACGTGTCCAAGTCCGATTCCATGACCCCCGGCGCCGAGGTGGGCTCACTCAGTGACTTCTCCAGCTCGGACTGGCACATGCCCAAGGAATCAGCCGATGACGCAGAGGGGCACAGTGACACCGGGGCCCGCCAGCAAGCACAATCCCCAGTCGGTGAGGAGTGGCCCGATGACGTGGCCCGCGGAATCTCCGATGTCGCCGACGGACCCGATGCGATCACCGTGCAGGAAGACGAAGAGCCTGTGACCGTGGGACTCTACCAAGGAACCGACCCCAGCGCCGAACCCAGCGTCGATCCCGACTCGGATGCTGAGGGTGAGGGTATGGGCACGGGACCCGACTCGGGACCCGAGGACTCCGACGACGGTGAGCGCACCGGACCTGAACCGGATGACGACGAAGGGGGACGTCGATGATCCTCGACATCATCTCTGCGGTGCTCATCCTCCTCGGTGGGGTGCTGTCGCTGGCTGCCGCGCTGGGTCTGCTGCGCTTCGGCGATCTCCTCTCGCGCATGCACGCGAGTGCAAAGCCCCAGATCCTGGGGCTGCTGACGGTGGCTGTCGCGATTGCGATCCAGTACCCGGCATGGTCGACGGTGACGACCTTGGCGATCGTCATCTCGTTCCAGCTCGTCACGATTCCCGTGGCCACGCACATGGTCGGACGCGCCGGTTATCGCACCAAGCACCTGCGTCGTTCTATGCTGTACCGAGATGAGCTCGCCGAGGCGGTCGATCGGGCAGAAGCCAGGGAAGCCGCGTGGGAACGCAGAAGAGGAAGCGGAACGGACCACAATGACGGTTGACACTCAGCACGATCCCCAGCCCTTGGTGCTGGTCGCCGACGACGAACCCGATGTCCTCGGCGCCGTTGTCCCCTTCCTCGAACGCTCAGGCTTTCGGGTGCTCGCCGCCAGCGATGGCCTGTTGGCCCTCGACGAGATCCACCGGCACAATCCCGATGTCTGCGTCCTCGACGTGCTCATGCCCGGTGCCGATGGCAGACAGGTTCTGCGACGACTGCGCCAGGAGGAGAACTGGGTCCCGGTTCTGCTGCTGACCCAAGTCGGAGAGGCCGTCGAACGGGCGATGGCACTCGAAGAGGGAGCCGACGACTACCTCAACAAGCCCTTCGACCCACATGAGCTCGTGGCGCGCATCCGCGCAGTGCTGCGTCGGACCCGTACAGACGGGCCGCCCCTGGCCACTGCTCCCGTGCTGGTCTCGAGCTTCGGCCTGCGCGTCGATCGTGTGGGCAGGCGCGCATGGATGGGCAATCGTGAACTCGTCATCACCCCCAAGGGCTTCACCCTGCTGGAATACCTCATGGTCCACAAGGACGAACTCATCGAACGGTCCCGTCTGCTTGAGATCCTGTGGGGCTTCGAAGAGGCCGTGGGCACACGTGCGGTGGATTCCCGTGTGGCCGAACTGCGCCGAGTCCTCGGGGAGGACGCCGCCGAACCTCGGTGGATCGCCACCGTTCAGGGGCGGGGCTACAGATTCGTCGGTGAGGTCCGAGGCGAAGATGGTCAGAGGTCCCCATGACGAACTTTCTGGTCTTCGAGATCCAGATCTGGCTGTTCCTGCTCCTGCTGTTCCTCGTGCTGGCAGGCTTGGCCGTCGGCGCCTTCTTCGCCTGGAGGTATCTGCGCAGACGTGAGACAGCACTGAAGGAGTCGATCGAGACAGCGGCGAGTGAGGACTCCCTGGCCAAACGCAACCGGATGCTCATCCGACTGGATCACGAGCTGAAGAATCCGCTGACCGCGCTGCGCACCTCGGCCGCGAGCATCCGCGACGTCGTCCGTGAGGGCGGCTCTATCACCGAAGTCGAATCCTCAGCCAAACAGGTCGACATCTCCTCGCGCCGGGTCGCTCGCCTCCTGGCCGACCTGCGCAAACTCGCCGACGTCGAGACGCGCATCATCGAATACGCCCGAGTCGATCTCGATCGGCTCATCCACCAGGCTGTTGAAGATGCATCGACAGCACCAGGCGCCGAAGATCGCATGATCGTGGCCACGGTCGCCCGTGCCCCCTGGCGTCTGCCCGACGTCGCCGGTGAGGAAGATCTGCTGCTGACAGCGATCCTCAACCTGCTGGGCAATGCGCTCAAATACTCCTCTCAGGCCGAAGTCGTCGAACTGCGTGCCAATGAGCAGATCATCGACAGCCACCGCTGGGTCGTCGTCGAGGTGGCCGACACCGGCAGCGGCATTCCGCTGACCGAGCAGGACCAGGTGTGGGACGAACTCTCACGTGGCTCGCGCGTTCGTGCAGTGGCCGGTTCCGGCATGGGACTGTCACTGGTACGGGCGATTGTGACCCGTCACGGCGGTTCGGTGCAGCTGTTCAGCCAAGAAGGTGTGGGCACCTCGGTGCGTATGGTGTTGCCGGTTCTCGGCGACGCCGCGCAGGTGACGGTGCCGCCGATGGCCGATCAGGTCGGGCATGCCGCGGCCGGATCTCATCCGGTCCAGCCGGTGCAGCTTCCCGACACGGGGCAGACTCCCGGCTTCCTGCCTCCCCGGCAGCCTAACGAGGCGGAGCTTCAGGGACGGATCCTGGGGACACCGCGAAGAACCTCGAAGCGACGCCTCGAGCGAGTCGACGGCAACCTCGTCCACAGGTCGACCGGAGAATCCCTGAGCGGCGGTTTCCCACCGGACTCTGGTCAGCACTCCCAGTTCAAGCCCGGCCCAGGCGTCGGCCGCTCACCCGGGAACCCACAGGCAGCGCCGGAGTCAGAGCCCCAACCTGGACCCCAGTCGGGGCCGATACAGGGTACCGGCGGTCCGCAGTCGGGTCCGCAGCAGCCTGATGGGAGCCGATCAGGACCGCAGCAGGCCTATGGAAGTCAGCCTGGACCGCAGCAGTATTACGGCAGTCAACCCGGGGTGCAGTTCGGCAGCCAGCCGGGACCGCAGCAGGCCTGGCAGCAGCAACCGCCGCAGCCTCCGGCGCAGCCGCCTCAAGCACAGCAGCCTGATTCGGGACAGCAGCCACTGAGCCGCCGTGAGTTGCGGTCGAGGGAAGAACGGTGATGGCCCACGCTGCGAAGGTGCGAACAGTCGTGGCAGGAGCGGCACTGTTCAGCCTTGCCCTCAGCGGCTGCTCGGCTCTGCAGATCCGCACCGCAGAACGGGATTCCGGTCCCGTCCGTGTGGCAGTGCAGGAGAAGGCCGGCGAGAACCCCACCACGGCACCCCCTGACGACGGAATCCCCGAGGGGATGGAGGAAGTCTCGGTCAACCTCGGCGATGAATGCCCCGTCGACGTCAGCCTCGCGATGACAGATGACTGGACCCAGGGATCGGCCAACGACGATTTCCACTCCTTCTCCCGCGGCACCTCCGTCGCCGACGCCGACACGATCCTCATCACCTGCAGCAAGGGCTACGACGAGTCCCCACAGTCGATCGTCGATGCGAAGAAGAAATACACGTTCGCGGAGCCGGACTCCTCGGTGCTGTCTCAGCGCACGGGCAGCCTCGCGGCCGGATCCTACTGGTCCTACCAAGGTGTGCTCGGCCCGACGGAGATCTTCGCGATCAACCAGGAGCCGACAGTCATGTACGGGACCCGGATCGGATACCAGACAAATGGGCGCCTCGTCGACATCGGCGTCGAGATGCGCGCTCTCGAAACGGACGCGGACGCGGCAGAGGAGTTCAAGCAGATGCTGCCCACGGTCACCATCGACGGCGAAAAGGTTCCCGCGCCGAGATTCAAATAGAAATCTGCAGACCCGACCATCGGCGATGATCCTAGGATGGTTCTATGACGATCAACGACGCTGTGACTACTCTCCTCGATGCCCGCCGACTCCAAGGTCTCCTGACGAACCAGAGCGGCCGTGTCATCGCCCAGTATTCCTTCCTCAATGCCGAGGGCAACAGCTACCTCTCCCACCTGGCAGATATCAGCGGTGAACGACCGCGCCGAATCACCCGCGGCGATCAGTCCATCGGCCCGGCCGCCGTCAGCGACTCGGGCACCGTGTACTTCGCGGCCAAGCGCACCGGCGAAGACGGCAAAGATGCCGAAAGCCCCAGCCTCTGGGCCCTGCCGGAGACCGGGGAAGCACGCAAGCTCGCCGATCACGACGGCGGATTCTCCCGAATCGAGGTCAAAGGCCACTCCATGATCGTGCAGTTCCCCGTCCACAGCTGGGCCGCGAACGAGGACGAACACCAGGAATACAGTCAGGAACGCAGGAAATCGAAGGTCAGCGGAATCCTCCACGCGGGTTTCCCCATCCGCCATTGGGATCATGACCTGGGCCCGGGACAGGAGACCCTCGCGGTCGCAGACCTGACCGAGATCACCGACGAGTTCGACGATGACCTCACCCCCGACGCCACACGGGGCGCTGCTGAATCCGAGACCACCACGTCTGACGGTGCCACGTCCACCACCCCGGCCGCCGAGGCCACCAGCTGCAGCGAAGACTCGACCACAGCCGCTTCCATCGGACTCACCTTTCGCTACCTGCCTCTGCCGCCGGGACGACTCGTCGACTGGGCCGTTGATGAGGAAGCACAGTTCGTTCTCGTCCAGGTCGAGAAGCCGATCTCGGGTCAGCTCGAGGCCAGCGAGATCTGGCAGCTCGACCTGCACAAACACAGTGCACCCCGCCTGCTGGTCGAGGCCGCCGCCGACCACGGTTTCGGCGTCGAGGCGATCAGCCCCGACGGAACCCACGCCCTGGTCACTCGCGAGCAGTTCTGGACGTCGAAGACGAACCTGTCCGCAACGCTCATGCTCCTCAACCTCGACACAGGCTCAGTGGAGCCAGTCTGGCCCGAAGCCGATCACTGGTTCGAACCCGTCTGGGCCGACGATTCGACGATCGTGGCAACTGCTGACGACCACGGACGCGGCAGTGTCTTCATCGGTGATGTCAACGACGAACAGCCTCGGCGGCTGGTGGGCGGTCCGGGGCAGAAATATGCCTTTGCAGGACTGCAGGTGCAGGGAATCACGGTCGTGGCGACCGCCTCGGCGATCGATGTCGCACCACTGCCCATCGCCATCGACCTGATCTCGGGTCAGATCAGCGAGCTCGCCAACCCGGCGAACGTCATCGACGGGGCAGGCACCCTCACCGAGGTGGCCGCCGTTGGTGACGACGGCACCGAGGTGCGAGCCTGGTTGGCTGTGCCCGACGGGGAAGGTCCGTTCCCACTCGTCGTATTCGCGCACGGCGGGCCCTGGGGGTCCTGGAACTCCTGGACGTATCGGTGGAACCCGGGACCGTTCGCGGCCGCCGGATACGCGGTGCTGCTGCCGGATCCGGCGATCTCCACCGGCTACGGCCAGTCGATGATCGACCGCGGTCAGCAGGAACTGGGTGGGGCGCCCTTCACAGATATCCTGGCGCTCACGGATGCGGCCATAGAACGCCCCGACATCGATGCCGAGCGCACCGCTCTGGCCGGCGGATCCTACGGCGGGTACATGGCGAACTGGGTGGCCGGGCACACCAGCGAACGGTTCAGATGCATCATCACGCACGCCTCCCTGTGGAACACGACGTCGATGGGACGGACCACGGACAACGCCTCTTGGGACGTGGCCATGCGGAAGCAGTCGGGGACGTACTCGCCGCACCTGTTCGCCGACCGGATCGAGGTGCCGATGCTCGTCATCCACGGTGACAAGGACTACCGGGTGCCCATCGGGCAGGGGCAGGAACTCTGGTACGACCTGCTGTCCCGGTCGAAGACGCCGCTGGACGCGGAGGGGCAGACACAGCATCGCTTTCTGTACTTCCCCGACGAAGGACACTGGGTGGCCGGTCGCGGCAATGCCGAGGTCTGGTACCGCACGGTCCTGGCGTTCCTCGACAGGCACGTCCTCGACATCGACGCCCAACGCGTCCGCACTCTGGGGTGAAGGCAGAAATCGGACCGATGACGACAGACAGCGACCAGGCGAACACGACGACGCCCGCAGACACCATCATCCGCAATGCCATCATCCTCGACGGCGATCCGGCTGGTTTCACCGTGGACACGGCCGATGACTGGCTTGCCGAGGCCGGGGGAGTCGTCATCGCACGCGGCCGCGGTTCGGGCTGGCAGGACCTGAGCACCTCGGCGAGAGTGAGGACCATCGATGCAGAAGGCGCGTACCTGGTCCCCGGCTATGTCGACATCCACTGCCATGGAGCCGGCGGCTCGAGCGCCGAGGACGGGGATGACGGACTCGACGAGGTGCTCGCCGTCCACCGCCGGCACGGAACCCGGGCGCTCGCCCTCTCCTTCGTCTCGGACACGATCGAGGGTCTCTGCGACTCCCTGACGACCGGAGCCAGGCTCGTGAGGGAGAAGCCTGGCGTACTCGGATTGCATGCTGAAGGTCCGTTCCTGTCCCCGGACTTCAAGGGCGCCCACGCACCCGAAGTTCTCACGTGCCCTACCCCCGAGGCGGTCGAATCGATCCTGACGGCTGCAGACGGAACGCTGGCCCAGATCACGATCGCCCCCGAACTGCCTGGTGCGCTCGACGCGATCTCACGGTTCACCTCGGCGGGGGTGAGCGTGGCCATCGGGCACACCGCAGCTGGCTACGAGGAAGCGGGCCGTGCCTTCGACGCGGGCGCGAACATCCTCACCCACACGTTCAACGCGATGTCCGGCATCCACCACCGGGCGCCCGGTCCGATCCTCGCCGCGATCGAGGCAGGACACGTCACGCTCGAACTCATCAACGACGGAGTGCACGTGGCGACCGCTCCTGCAAGGATGCTGACGAGCCTGGTGCCCGGCAGGATCGCGCTGATCACCGATGCCATGGCTGCGACAGGGATGGCCGACGGGCGGTACATGCTCGGATCTCTGCCGGTGCAGGTGGAGGATTCCGTGGCGCGACTGCTGGGCGAGGACGGTTCGACCGGGTCCATTGCCGGCTCCACTCTGACCATGGAAGATGCGGTGATGAGAGCCGTTACCGAGGTGGGAATGACCCCGCTTGAGGCGGTCCGGGCCGCGAGCCTGGTGCCGCTGCGGGCACTGGGGGTTATCGCCGAGGACGAGCTCAGTCTGCTGCGCGTGGGAATGCCCTCCGAGCACCTGCTGCTGAACGCGGACATGAGCATCCGAACAGAGAACATGGCACGATAGGAGACATGGATGCCCTGCTCCTCATCGACACCGACGACGCCAGTTACATCTCCGACGACAACGCCGAGATCTTAGTCGACATCGTCGGCCGTACTCGCACCGTCGGCGGTGTCCTCATCTTCGCCTCGACGAAGGACGAACTCGTCGACGTCGACGATGAGGAACTGTCCATCTTCGTGCCCGACGAAGAAGACCTCGTGCTGCGTTCGGAGAAGCCTGACGTCTTCGACGGCATCCGAGACCTGGCCCCCGGCCTCCACGACATGGGCATTGACCGCATCGTCATCGCCGGTGGGGACGTGAGCACAGTCGCGAATTCCGAGGGTGCAGATGCCCCGGACGGTGCAGATGCTCCCGACGAGGCAGATGCCCCGGTCGACGCAGCGGCCCCGGATGGTGCAGGCAGCACGGATGGCGCGGATGACGCAGACGCTCCCGACGACACCGGCGCCGGCGATCTGCCGGGATCGGTTCGTGCCTCCGCGATGGCCGCTCTCGTCTGCAACTTCGACGTCGTCGTCCTCTCCGACGCGGTGATCGACCCCGAAGGTCAACCCGTGACCTGGCTGGACTCGGCCAAAGAAGCCGGAGCCATGATCAAGAAGACCGCTGACACCTGGCTGAGGATGTGAATTCCGACGGCACCGAGCAACGCAGCTCAGCTCAGGACCTGCTCCTCTTCGGTGGTGACAGGGTCGCTCTGGCGCCGTAGGCCATATTGGTTCTACACTGTGTAGAAGATTTGAGTCTTCTGAGGCTCAGCCACGGTGCCATCTGTGCGAGCAACCCAAGGAGAGGAGGGGCATGACCGGATCGAACAAGTCGGTTCGTGCTCTCTTCGCCGCGCTCATGACGACTCTGCTGGCCGTGCTTATGCACGTCGGCGCCGGTGGCACGACCTCGGTCGTCGGCATCGTGATCGTCTTCGTCTTCGCCTTATGGGCCGCAATGATCCTCGCTGGTCGTCGGCTCGGATATCTGGCATTGGGATCACTGCTCGGCTTGGGCCAGATCCTCATGCACCTGTCGATGGGTTGGTTCACCGCCGCACCCGCTGCCACCGGTGCAACGACGACCGGAATGGCCATGGGCCACCAGCACATGAACCACGGGACCGGTGCCCTCGACGTGGGCCAGGCTGGGTCTATGTCCCATCCGATGTCGCACATGGCCGGTGACGGCTCGAGCGCGAGCCTGCCCATGGTGCTCGCTCACATCGCCGCGGTCATCGTCACCGCAGTGGCCCTCAAGCGCGGCGAAGACATCATCCTCACCATCCTGCAGCTGGCGCTGGGACCGGTCGCCACCGCACTTCGGTCACTCGCCGAGGCGGTCGGTGTACTGGCCGAATTCCCGACCCGATTCGTCCAGGGCGAGTTCCATCTGCCACAGGCCATCACCTCTGCCGTCGTCGGCCCGAACTACCGACGCGGACCGCCCGCTCTCGTCTGAACTCAGAACCTCACCATCGGCGGAGACCCCGCCGACTCACACATCATTGGTGACAGCCATGCACCGTCGCGGACGAGCAGTACCGTGTGCCCGATCGTGTCCATGCGCCTGATTGCGCCCGATCGCGTCGGCGTCCGATCGCAAGTCGCGACCTGTGCCCGGCTGCACCGACAAGCTGAAAGTGCAGACGAAATGCGAAAGAACACCACCCTGATGGCCACCATGGCCGTTGCCTTCATGATCGGCCTCAGTGCCTGCAACCAGAGCCAGGCGAGCGAGCCCGAAGAAGCCAGCAGCTCCCAGATCAGCGTCGACTCCCTGAGTCTCGACAACGCCTGGGTCAAGGCCGCCGACGACGGCATGACCGCTGTCTTCGGAGAACTCGAGAACAACAGCGACAAAGACATCAACCTCGTCTCCGCGAAGTACGATGACGCCGACCAGGTCCAACTCCACGAGACTCTCGAAGACAACTCGGGAGGAATGTCGATGCAGGAGAAGAAAGGCGGCTTCACGATCCCTGCGGGCAAGTCCCTGAGCCTCAAGCCCGGTGGCGATCACATCATGGTCATGGGGTTGGCGAAGCCGATCAAACCCGGCGAGGAGATCTCGTTGGAGCTCGTCACCGCCGATCAGCAGAGCTTCCCGGTGACCGCCATCGCCAAGGACTATTCGGGTGCGCAGGAGAACTACGCCCCTGGCGAGGCCGATGGCGAAGGCGACGGCGCCGACCACGATGACATGGACCGTACGGACATGGACCACGACGAGATGGACCACGGGGACAACGGTGACCACTGAGCCCGAGTCCAGAGATGCCTCTTCTGATTCTCACGGGTTCAGCCGCCGACGCCTCATCGCATCGGTGGCAGCCGCCGGAGGGACGGGAGTGGTCGGCGCCGTCGCAGGCTTCGGTGTGGGACGATCCGGTGCTGGCGGCCGTGCCGAGGACTCGCCGTCCCGGGATCTCAGCGGAGCCAACGGGTCGCTCACCGAACCGTTCTACGCCCCTCACCAGTCCGGGGTGGAGACTCCTCCGCAGGCTCACGCGCACTTCCTCGCATTGACGCTGAAACCCGGAATCGACGCCGCCGAGGTGGTCCGCTGGCTGCGACTGCTCACCGCAGATGCCGCCGCCCTGACGCAGGGCGGCGCCCCACTGGCCGACTCCGAACCCGAACTCGCCCACGATCCGGCGCGATTGACGGTCACGTTCGGATTCGGCCGCGGCCTTGTGACGCTGGCGGGGCAGAATTCCGTGCCCACCTGGTTAGGTCCACTGGAGAAGTTTCCGATCGATGATCTCGAACCGGACCTGTGCACAGGCGATCTGCTCCTGCAGATCTGCGGTGACGATCCGCTGGCCTTGGCACATGCACGAAGGATGCTGTGGAAGGATTCCCGGACCTTCGCCGAGGTGGCCTGGCAGAGGGATGGGTTCCGCCGTTCCTACGGCAGCAAAGCAGAGGGGAAGACCCAACGGAACCTCTTCGGACAGTTAGATGGGACAGCCAACCCCGGTCCCGGATCCGAAGACTTCGCGCGCATCATCTGGGGACAGGGCACCGGCAGGGAAGATGCGGTGTACTCCGCGCGCGGGGAACCGCCGGACAACCTCGGTGCACATCTGCCTGAGTGGATGCGCGGGGGAACGACCCTGGTGCTGCGCGATATCGCGATGAACTTGGACACCTGGGATAGGGCTGACCGGCCGGCACGCGAGTTCGCGACGGGACGGACCCTCGATCAAGGCGCACCGCTGTCGGGCACTGACGAGTTCGATGCTCCCGACTTCACCGCGGTCGACAAGCGCGGCCTGACGAAGATCTCGGCGGCTTCGCATGTGGCCAGGGCTCGCGATGGGCTGGGCCCGGAGACTCAGATCCACCGGCGAACGTTCAACTACGAGACGGGGGCGGGGGAGGAAGCCGGACTGCTGTTCGCATCGTTCCAAGCCGACATCGACCGGCAGTACCTGCCGATCCAACGCCGCCTCGCCGAGGTGGATCTGCTCAATGAGTGGACCACGCCGATCGGGTCGACGGTGTGGGCGATTCCGCCGGGCGTCCAGGAGGGGGAGTACATCGGACAGAGCCTCTTCGAGAGGTGAAGCTGTTCAGAACAACGGGCGGGGGAGTGCATCTTCGAACTCGAGCAGCCAACGCTTGGTGGCCAACCCTTCGCCGCGACGACCGCCGGAGTAGCCGCCCAGCCCATCGCTGGCCACGACTCGATGGCAGGCGATGACCAGCGGGAGTGGATTCAGGCCCATGATGCTGCCGATAGCCCGTGCGGGGATTCCCGTCCCGCTGCGCCGGGCAAGCTCGCCGTAGGTGACGGTGGTGCCGGGTCCAACCGTCTCGTCGAGAGTGGTGAGCACCGTCCGCGCGGTTGCCGAGATCTGCCCCAGGTCCAGGGGCAGATCGAAGGTGGTCAAGGTTCCGTCGAAGTAGGCGCGAAGCTGTCGCAGTGCTTCGACGAGAAGAGGGTCAGCGTCGGGGCCAGCAGTGCCCAGACCGGTGTCGTCGAGCTGACCGGATTCTGTGTCCGACTCTCGCCAAGTGACTCGGGTGATGGACCGCCCGTTGCTGGTGACGGTGATGGGGCCGACGGGAGTGCCCGTCGTAGCTTGAGAAGAATCATCCTCGGCATGGAACTCGTACGAACTCATCGTCATACATCTCCTCCCTGTCGGTGCAAAGCCAGCGCACTATTACGGCCGAGCCATAGGGCGCTGTTGAAGGTCACGGCGCTGAGTTCGTTCACCAATCTGCGAAAGACCCTCCGGCTCTTGTGAACGAGCCGAAGGGTCTTTCGAATGGGTTCAGGGCATCATGATCTGATTCCCTGAACTTGGATCACTTCTCTTCGTCGGCGATCTCGCCCTCGTAGGCGTCTGGGTTGCTCTTCAGCCATTCGGCAATGGCTGCTTCGCCATCGTCCTTGTGCTCATTGACGACGAGATCCTCGAGGTCACCGTACTGCTTGTCATCGAGCTTCATCTTGCCGATGTAGTCAGCGGCCTCTGGGAAGTCTTCGGCGAATGACTTGGTGCCGGTGAAGTGCAGCTTCTCCGCCTCGCCCATCGCGCCCTTCGGATCCTCGAGGTCCTTGACCGGGTAGGCGTTATTCGCCCAGAACGGGCGCCACAGTGTGACGACGATGTCCTCTTCGGCGTCGGTGGCATTGCCGAGCTCGGTGAGCATGGCTGCTGTCGACGAGGTGACGAGCTCGTACTCCTTGTCCAAACCGTAATCGGGGATCATCTTCTTCGTGGCCGCGGTCAGACCGGCGCCGGGCTCGATGCCGATGATCTTTCCGTCGAAGTCCTTGCCCTTGCCTTTGAGATCCTCGATCGAGTTGATGTCCTTCATGTACTTCGGCACCGCGATGGTGAGCACAGCGTTGTCGTAGTATGCACCGACATCAGAAAGATCGTCGCCGTATTTGTCGATGTACTGTTTGTGCGTGACCTCGGGCCACGAGGAAGGGTACATGTCGACGTCGCCATTGGCGATGCCGGCGTAGAGGACTGCGGCGTCGCTGAAGGTTTCGGTCTCGACATTGTAGCCGAGCTTTCCGAGCTGGTCTTCGAGCAACAGCGAGACGCTCTGGCCATCGGTCCAACCGGTGACGTAGCCGAGTTTGATGTCGCCCTTGTCACCGCTTCCGCCGTCGTCCTTAGCCGCTTCCTGCGAGCAGCCGGTCAGGGCTAGGCCGAGGGCCGCGACTCCGGCGATGAACGTGGTGAGGAATCTATTCTTCATTGTATGTTCCTTTTCTCTTGTATTCGACAGGTTGTGTCTGTGACGGCTGGGGATGGTCAGGCCTGTGCAGCAGTGGCCTTCTTCTTTGCGCTCCGGTTGCGGAATGTAGCGATCAGTGAGTTCGGAAAGTCCTTCGCAGTGCCCAGGGCGGCTGTCACTCTGTCGAGGTAGACCGCAATGATGACCACGCCGAGTCCGGATTCGACGCCGAGTGGCAGGTTCTGGCTGGCGACCGCTTCGACGACGTTCTTGCCCAAGCCGGCGGCCCCGACGAAGCCGGCGATGACGGCCATGGCCAGAGCAAGCATGATGACCTGGTTGATGCCGGCCATGATCGTCGGCGTAGCGAGCGGCAGTTGGACGCCCCTGAGGATCTGCCCCGGTGTTGCACCGAAGGACTGACCGGCTTCGACCGTCTCCGAGTCGACTCCGCGAATTCCGAGTTCGGTGAATCTCACACCTGGAGGCAAGGCGAAGATGACCGTCGAAACAAGGCCGGGCACCACACCGATGCTGAAGAAGGTGACAGCGGGAATGAGGTAGACGAATGCGGGCATGGTCTGCATGAAGTCGAGCACGGGTCGGATCATGGCAGAGGCCGTATCGTTCCTGGCCGCCAGGATGCCGACCGGGATTGCGATGATGACTGCGATGACCGCGGCAATGATGACCAGTGCCAGTGTCTGCATCGAGGGCACCCACTGATCCATCGTCACGATGAAGAACAACGTGATCAGCGTCCCCAGCGCCATCTGCCAGGACCGCAGGACCCAGCCGATGAGCGCGAGCAGAATCATGATGACGAGAGGATGCAGATCAACCAGCACATTGGTGAGTGAATCGATGAGGAAGGTGAAGAGGAAGGTGATGAAGTCAAAGAACCAGGCGACGTTGTCTTTGAGCCAGTCGAAGACAGTGTCGACCCAGACTCCTACTGGGATTCTGATGTTCTCCATTAGAGATCGCCCCTCCCACTTGCCGCTTCGGTTTCTGACGCATCATCCGTCTCGGCGAGGATCTGGTCGATGAGTCCGGTGTCCACTGGTGCAGTCCACTCCAGGTTGGCGTCATCGTGGGTCTGCTCTCCGTCCCCGTTCTGGCTGCCCAGAGCGGCGAGCAGGGTCGCTCGAGGGACGACCCCGACGAGATGCCCTTCGTCATTCGTCACTGGTACAGGAAGAGGGGTCTCCGATGACGGGAGGAACAGCTCGATGAGCAGATCCTCGGGTGATGCTGATGTCGTCATCGGTTGGATGATCTCGTCCAGGGTGTTCCCGCCATTGCGGAGATGGTCGATGCAGTCACGATCGCTGACGACACCGAGGAATCTGCGGTGGCGGTCGGTGACGTAGATCGCCGAAGCATTGCTCTCACGCATGTTGCGCAGAGCGACACGAGGTCCGTTCTGGTTGGTCACGACCTGTCGTGCCTTTTCCATCACGTTGCTCGCTGTCAGGACACGGGCACGATCGACGTCGTGGACGAACTGTGCGACGTAGTCATTGGCGGGATCGGTGAGGATCTCTTCTGGTGTGCCGACTTGGACGATGCGCCCGTTGCGCATGACTGCGATCCGATCACCGAGGAACATTGCCTCGTTGAGATCGTGGGTGATGAAGATGATGGTCTTCTTGAGCTCGCCCTGCAGCTCCACGAGCTGCTCCTGCATCTCGCGCCGGATGAGCGGATCCAGTGCAGAAAACGCCTCGTCCATGAGCAGGATGTCGGTTTCGGCAGCGAGTGCTCGTGCCAGACCCACACGCTGCTGCATGCCGCCGGAGAGCTGCTCGGGGTACTTGTCTCCCCAGCCTTCGAGGCCGACGGCTTTAAGCCAACGGTCCGCGACTTCGTCGCGCTTGGCCTTCTCCGTCCCTCGGATCTCAAGTGCATAGGAGGCGTTGTCGCGAACCGTCCGGTGCGGGAGCAGCGCGAAGTGTTGGAAGACCATTGAGATGTGTTCGCTGCGTACCTTGCGCAAAGCTGCCGCATCGATCTTGGCGATGTCTGTGCCCAGGACTTCGACTGACCCCGTGGTCGGAGCCCACAGCCCGTTGAGTGTGCGGATAAGAGTGGACTTGCCGGAACCGGAGAGTCCCATGACGACGAAGATCTCACCCGCTTCGACCTCAAAGCTGGCATCGATGACCGCCGCTGTGCCGAGCTTTGTGAGTTCGTCGCGATCTGCACCTTCTTGAAGACGCTTGACGACTTCCTTCTGACGCTTGCCGAAGACCTTGTACACGTTTGACGCTTTGACTACGCTCACGTGATTCCTCCTTACATTCTTGAACTTCCGCAAGAACGAGAGGCTTCACCCCCGTTTTGCGATGCGGTGGTGGTCGATCCGAACTGGGTCGATCGCTCACTCGCCTCACCGCACACGGATATCTCACTCCCTATTGTAGTTTTGTTCAGGATTTTCGGTAGTAGTTTTGTCGATAGAACACGGAGCGGCGAACTTGACGGCCGCTCTGACCTGGGGTTATGTAGACCAATGCGTTACTTGATTGTTACAAACCGCTCTTGAGGCATATAGGTATAGCCTTATTCGATTTGTTACACAATGCGGATTTTTGATGGTGAACGAGGTTGTCCGCTCTCGGAGGAGATACGGCCTTGAGTCAGCGACTATTCAGAGAGAGGAGTTCAAGAACCAGCGCTCAGGAACCCGATGATCTCCGCAGTGACCACCTCGGCGAACTCTTCGAAGAAGCCATGCCGACCTCCAGGGGTGATGCGGATACGGGAGTTCGGTATGCGCTCATGCAGCAGGTGGGCGTTGGCCACGGGGTTCATGAGGTCCTCGTCGCCGTGGACGATGAGCGTCGGTGCAGCGATCTCCGGCAGGCGCTCCCACGCATTGTGACGGGCACTGATGCGCAGATGTGCCGCAGACTCCTGGGCGGTCATCGTGTCATCGCCGAGGAGTTTGCTGTACCTCGGGGCCGCTGTCCAGTTCGGGGTGTAGAACAGTGAGAACAGGTACTGGGTGTGTTCACGACCGCGCAGACGTGCCAGGTTCTGGCCCACTTCTCGGGGCCGTCTGACGGAATTGGGCCCTCCGGGTGTCGTGCACCCCAGAACCAGAGCGTCGATGCGATCAGGGAAGTCCACAGCCAGCATCTGAGCGACTCGCCCACCCATCGACGTCCCGTAGACGGCAGCACGAGTGACGCCCACATGGTCGAGAACCTCGGCGGCGTCGGCGGCGAAGCTTGCAGTCGAGAGTTCACTCAGTTCACCGCGGCTGCCGCCGGTGCCGCGGTAGTCGAAGGTGACGGTGCGAAACTGGGGTTCGAAGTCCGAACGCAGTTCGTCCCACCATGCGTGAGAGTTCGATTGCCCTTGGAGAAGGAGCAGGGCAGGTGCCTCGGGTGGGCCTGACCTGGATCGCGAGCGGAAATCCGTCTCGAGCGGTGATGGTCATCTGGTCCCTGGTCTCCACGTGGTGTTCCTCTTCGCTGGTGCGCCGGCCCAAGCACCTAGGCTTGGGCCATGAAGCAATTGCCGTTCCTCAATGATGCCGCAGGTCACCGGGCTGCTGTCGATTCGTCCACGGCTGCTGACTCGCGGCGCCCGGCCATCATCGTTCCCGTCCAGGCAACCGTGCCCGAAGAGATCCTAGGACAGTGCAGGGCCATCGCCGACACGGGAGTCGTCGACGTCATCGAATGGCGCATCGATCCCGTGATCGACTGTGTCGCGGATGAGAGCAGCCACGGGGCCGTCCCGATTGCTCCCCAGAAACTCGCCGAGGCGGTCCTGGGCTTGGCGCCGCATGTGACTGCGGCGGGGCTTCCGGTTCTCATCACGCTGCGGACAGGGTTCGAAGGCGGGAACGCTGAAGTGAGCGAAGAGGTCTATACGGAGATCCTCACGACACTCATCACCGGGATTGCCGGAACGTCTGGTCGATCCGTACGATCCGGACCGAGGGAACCGAGTGCGGGTGTCACGTGGGCACTCGATGTCGAAATCGATCGCCGTGGTGCCGCGGAACTCATCGACATGGCGCATGGCGAGGACCTCCCGGTGGTGGCCTCGCACCACAACTTCGCCGGAACGGACTCGGCGGAGGCGTTGGCAAACACATTCACGAGGATGGGTGCGGCCGGGGCAGATGTGGCGAAGATAGCGATGATGCCGGCGAGCAGGGCGGACGTCGCAGAGCTGCTGGGGGCCACCGCGCGAGCGGCGGAGACCCTTGAGGTTCCCGTGCTCGGAATCTCGATGGGTCAGCTGGGCAGAACCAGTCGGGTCATGGGCGCGGACTTCGGAAGCTGCGCAACGTTCGCGCAGCTGGGGGAGGCGTCGGCACCCGGCCAGATCGCCGTTGCGGATCTGGCCAGGGTGATCGCCGAACTCTACGGCTGACCGCTCAGCGGCTCCGACCCATCAGCCGGTCGAACGATCAGCGATGCTGATTATTCAACGGAGCCGCCTGGTCAGTCGACGCCTTCTTCGATCTGCTTGCGGAACTTCTTGGGCAGAGCCTCGTCGCCGAAGCTGTTGCGCACGGTGCTGGCGGCGATGCGCTGCACGACGAGCTGTGCCACTGCGACGCCGACGCCGGAGACGATGGTCCAGGCCAGAGCCTCGGACATCGAAATCTCGTCATCGACGGGGTTGTTCGGTGCTGGTCGTTTGGTCGCCTTCTCCCAAGTGAAGGTCAACGCCTTTCGAGCCGCGAATGCTGCCACGATGGGCGCTCCGACGCCGATGACCTGCCATGCGAGCTTTCCCATGCTCGTGTCCTTTCGTTAGACGTTGTGCCTGCGGCGATGATGCGCCGCGCAGATGTCGCTGGGGTGCGAATCCGTACGTGACCACACTAGCGCAGGAGACCCATTCATAAGCATGAGGCAGAACTTCATACTTTCGAGGGATGTGGCGCGCGCATGCGAGCGATAGATTGAAGCTTCAGTGCACGAGAGGAGCTGGAATGCTCAGCAGATGGAAAGTCGCGGTCATCACCGGGCTGTTCGCCTTCGGCGCGCTGAGTTTCATTCTGGGGCTCTTCCCGCTGCTCGCCGACATCTTCTGGATCCTGTGGTTCGCCGGCTGCGGGGCATGCATCCTCGCGCTGGTCCTGACGGTGGTCGTGCCGTCTCCTCGTTCCGCATCGAATCGTTCCGAGACAGGCCGTCCCGACACGAGCCGACTTGAAGCAGGACGTTCCGCAGTGAACCGGCACGCACCGAGGCAGTCGGCAGCGGATTCGGCCGACGGCGTCAGCCGGCCATGATCAGTCTCTGAAGCTGCGTTGTCAGTACCTCGTCTCGCGGGATCGGGTTCCCGTCCAGCTGATTGAGTGACACGGCTGTGCGCATCGAGGACACATACCAGGCACCATCTGCCTCGATGACGTCGCCCAGGCCGAAGTCTGCATATTCGGCACTGAGCCCGAGCTCTCCCGCATGGTCGAAGATCAGGCGCTGCGTCGTCCCCGAGAGCAGACCTGCCTCCGGATTCGGTGTGAGAAGGCGGTCGCCTCGGCGAATGATGAGGTTGGACGTCGGTCCCTCGAGGACGACTCCATCGTGGGAGACGAACAGGGCCTCGTCTGCGCCCTGCTCCGCTGCGTATCTTCCGGCGGCCTGGTTGACCGCATAGGACAAGGTCTTCGCGCCGATGAGCAACCAAGGTGCCTTGCTTCCCAAGTAGGCGTCGTAGCCGCGATCGAGGCTGACGGCGGAGATGCCCTGTGCGCGTGCTCGCGTGATCTTCTCGTCGACGGGAACGTTGAAGGCCCACCCTCGTGGGCTCTGGCTTCCGTCTGGATTCTGGGTTCCGCGTGAAAGCGCGTAGCGGACCCCGAACTCGGTGAGGCTCGGAGCAGCTGCACGCACCTCGGCGATCACGGTGTCGAGACTGCGGTCCCATAGCTCCGGTTCCGGATCGGGCAGACCCAGCGCCGAGGCGGACGCGCAGAATCGTGCGAAATGGCGATCACGAGACACCACGGTCACGCCGCGGTCGATGCGCACGAGAACGGTCTCGAAGATGCCGTCGCCACGATGGGCCGACAGGTCCGTGACAGGGAGCTGCGGGTCGCCGAGATCGGCTACCTCGACGGTGGACGCGGCAGGGTCGATCAGGACAAGGGTATCGGTCATACAGACAGTCTAGGTTCTCGGAAAACCTGCGCCGAGAGGCTGCTGCGCTCAGCCTGTGCGCAGCAGAAGCCGTGGTCAGCCTGCGCTGACGCCGAACAGGAGGCCGAGAGCGTATGTCACGGCCGCTGCACCGAATCCCACCGCAAGCTGTCTCAGGGCGCGTGGTCCCGGAGCGGTTCCGGAGAGCAGGCCGACTGTGCCGCCGGTGAAGAGGAGTGCGATGCCGACGAGGCCGGCGGAGAGGAACACGGCGGGCAGGCCGGACATGCCGAAGATGTAGGGCAGGATCGGGATGAGGGCGCCCGAGGAGAAGAAGGCGAAGCTCGACAGCGATGCCCCCAAGCCGGTGCCCAGCTCGTTGCGGTCGACGCCGGAGTCGAGGCTGGGCAGCTGAGGAGCCGCGTTCTTGTTCTTGGCTGCGGCGATCGTCCGATGTGCTCGAGCATCGGCTTCGGGGGAGTCCATGCCCCTGGCGCGGAAGACGAGAGCGAGCTCGTTGGCATCGATGTTGAGATCTGCCAGTGCGTGGCGCGATTCAGGATCAGGTGTCGATGCATCGAGCAGCTCGCGCTGGGACCGCACGGAGATGTACTCCCCGGCCGCCATGGACAGAGCCCCTGCGAGCAGGCCGGAGACGCCGGTGAGCAGAATGACGTGGTTGCCCACCCCGGCGGCGCCGACACCGAGGACGAGCGCGAGGTTCGACACGAGCCCGTCATTGGCGCCGAAGACTGCGGCCCGGAAATTGCCCGACAGCCGGGCCCGGGAGCGGGCGGCGAGAGCGCGCACAACCTCGGCGTGGATCCGCTCGTCGGCGGCCATCTCTGCCGATGCCGCCTCGTCGTCGTCATAGGGTGAACTCGTCTCCGACTGCTGCGCCAGAGCGAGAACGAAGACCGACCCGAACATTCGACCCAGGAACGCAAGGCTCAGGGTGACCAGATCGGGGGCCCGCTTCTTCTGCGCATGCTCGCCGAGGAGGTCGATCCAGTGTTCCTGATGCCGGGATTCGGCGGTGGCCAGAGCGAGGAGTATCTCCCGGTCTTCGCCGGTGCGACGCTCGGCCAGGTTGCGGTAGACGCGCTCCTCGAGCCGCTCGTTCGCAAGATATCGCTGCCAGCGTCTGATCGTCCGGCGATCGGGCTTATAGGCGGCGTCGGGGGTTGTCGATTCGTTGTTTATCACTGGTCTGATTCTACTTTGAGTAGGCATTTGAATTCAATACTTGCGCAATCGATGAAGTATTGGTTGTTATCGATTCGTTACCTCAAAGGTCCAGGGGATGGACTAGATTAAAGCTCAATGTGAGTTGTGTCACCGTTTCGTTATAGATGTATGTATTTCGTTACCAATGGCGAAGACATTGCGAAACGTGAGAATCAAGCTTCCCCTTGAGCTCGACCGGTTGCCACCGCTGCTGTTGCGAACTTCTGCCAGCAGCGGCGCATCAGGTTCGTGTTCAGCTATTCGTGTGCTGCGATTACCCCATGGGTGACGTTCGGTCTCTGACCGGACGCGGTCAGAGATGCCCGCTCGCGAACGTGTGCGAAAAGCAATCATGGTTCGTCTGGCACCTGAGGAGCGAAAGGAACTCTATGAAGTTGCGTACCAAAACATGGTTGGCGGTCACCGCCGCCACCGGTCTGGCTCTCGGCGGATTCAGTCCGGCACTGGCGGCGGGGAACGCGGGGCCGACCGAGCACACCGATATGGGCGTCACCGGCGACGCCGTCATGGATCATCTGCAGAAGATCTCCGATATCTCGACCTCCCACGCCGATGAGGGGTTCCGCGCCTTGGGCACTCCCGGCTATGAGGAGTCGGTTGAATACGTCGAACAGACGCTTGAGGCAACAGGTGCCTTTGACGTCGAACGACAGGCCTTCGAGGTCGACGACCAGACGTTCGGCGAGGTCGCCGTCAGTGTTGACGGCGAGGAGGTCGAGGTCACCCCGGCCAGCTACACCGAGGGCACCGAAGAACCGCTGACCGATCTGTCGGTGGCGCTGCCGGTCGACGATGACTACAGCGACCTGGCCGGCGGTCAGCTCGGCTGCGAGGCCAGCGACTTCGATGACAGCGCCGAGGGCGCACTCGTCCTCGTCGCCCGCGGCACCTGTTCCTTCGGAGAGAAGACCCAGGCGGCCACGGATGCCGGAGCCGCAGCGGTCATCCTCTACAACAACGACACCTCTGCCCCCGATGAGGCACTCAACGCAACCCTCGGCGAACGCGTCGAGAATGGAGCGCCCACAGTCGGCGTCAGCTACAACGTCGGCAACGATCTGCTGACCAAGATCGAAGGCGCCTCCGAGGAAGAGCCGCTGCTGGCGGACTTCACCCTCGAAACCGAATACACCACCTCGACGACCTGGAACGTCGTCGCTGAGACCAAGGCCGGCGACCACGACAACGTCCAGATGTTCGGCGCTCACCTCGACGGTGTCCGCGAGGGTCCGGGAGTCAATGACAACGGGTCCGGCTCAGCTGCACTTCTGGCCAGCGCCGAGGCTCTGGCCAAGCAGCCGACCGAAGCCGACAACGCCATCCGCTTCGGCTGGTGGGCCGCGGAAGAGGTTGGACTCGTCGGTTCGACCCACTACGTCGAAAGCCTCGGCGACGCCGAGCTCTCGAAGGTCAAGTCGTACATGAACTTCGACATGATCGGCTCCGACAACTACATCGTCGGCACCTTGGATTCGGACGGCTCCGATGTGCCGATCCCGGACGGCGTCAATGTGCCCGAAGGATCGGCGGAACTCGAGAAGATCTTCACCGACTACTTCGCCGATAATGATCAGCCCAACGTCGGAACCGACTTCTCGGGCCGTTCGGACTACCAGGCTTTCATCGACAACGGCATCCCAGCCAGCGGCCTGTTCTCCGGTGCGGATGGAACGAAGACTGAGCAGGAAGCTGAATGGTTCGGCGGAACCGTTGGTGACAAGCACGACACCAACTACCATCAGCCCACGGACACGATCGAGAACGTGAACCAAGAGTCTCTCGATATCTTCGCGCCGGCCATCGGCTATTCGGTGCACACGCTCGCCTACGATCTCAGTGATGCGCCGGACCCGACCGATCCGCCGACCACTCCACCGACGGAGACTCCTACCGAGACGCCGACGGATGATCCGACGCAGACCCCGGGCGAGCGGAGTCTGAGCATCAATCCGACAACGATCGACCAGGCTGACTTCGTCGGTGAGAAGGGTGTCCAGGTGGCAGCCGCCGGCTGCACCCCGGACACCACTGCCACGATGACCGTGGAGCCGCAGAACGGCGAGATCGAGAAATTCGAGCAGGCTGCGACGGCAGATGCCGATTCCGTGGCCAAGTTCGGCGTACGCGGTCTCGACGAGTCCAAGGCCGCAACCTACGTCGGACAGTACGACGTCACGGTCGACTGCGACGGCGGTGACCCGCTGTCCGGTTCCTTCGAGGTCCTCGCCGAGGACGGCGACGGCCCGGGCGCCGGTGACGGCGGCGGAGACCTGCCGCGCACAGGCAATGAAGCCCTGCCCCTGGTGATCTCGGCCGGCGCACTTATGGCGCTCGGCGTGATCATGACAATGGGAGCTCGCCGCCGCAAGGCCTGAGCATCCCCCGAATGCCACGCGGGCCGGTGACTGAAAAAGTTCACCGGCCCGCGTGCCCATTCACAGCCTTCAGCACCCGCTCATCTTGGTCAGGCAGAATTGGTTCGTGACTCCCAAACTCTTCTTCAAGACCTTCGCAATTGCAGAGACCATCACCTGGACACTGCTCATCATCGGCATGATCCTCAAATACACCCATATCACCGAGATCGGGGTGCGCATCGGCGGCGGCATCCATGGGTTCGTCTTCATCTGCTTCGTCATCGCCGTGATCGGCGTCGGCACCTCGCAGATGTGGAGCAAGAAGCGCATCGCCACAGGCCTGGCCTCGGCCATCATTCCCTACGCCACGATTCCCTTCGAACGATCCGTGGAAAAGACTGGGGCCCTGGAGGGTGACTGGGGGCTGGGCGCGAACGGTCGTACCCCGCGGAACTGGTTCGAGCAGCTCACCTCCTGGGCGATCCGCTCACCATTCCTGGCCATCGGTGTGGGAATCATCTTCGTCATCATCATCTTCAGCGGACTGCTGTTCCTCGGTCCTCCCGGCGAATGGGGCAAGTGAACGACGCGTAGCCTCGGCGGGCCTGTCCAGGACATGCAGACTCGCATAGGATGAACACAACGGGCGCTGTGGACCCACTGCGCCTGGTCCCTTCCAATCCAGAATCTCGGAAAGGCTCAAGTGGATTTCATCCTGGGCGCCGTAGTCATCGGTGTCATAGTCATCATCGCCCTGATCGCGTTCTTCGTGATCATGCGCTCGATCAAGATCGCCTCCCCGTCTGAGGCCCTCATCATCACCGGCCGCAATGCCAGCAGTTCGGGCGGTACCGGTCGCATCATCATCGGTGGGCGCTCAGTGGTCTATCCGATCGTGCAGAAGGCATTCATCCTGTCGCTGTCCTCACGTCAGATCGCCGTCGCGATCGACGGCATCTCGATGAACGGCATCGCATTGCGCCTGCACGGAGTTGCGCAGGTCAAGGTGGGTGGCACCGAGGAAGACGTGCGCAAGGCAGCACAGCGCTTCCTCGATCAGCAGGATCAGATCGAGCCCTACAGCACAGAGATCCTCTCCGGTACGCTGCGTGCCGTCGTCGGTACGCTGACTGTTGAGCAGATCATTCAGGATCGCGCTTCCTTCGCCTCGCAGGTGCAGGAGGAATCAGCGCACTCGATGAACAACCAGGGTCTGGTCATCGACACATTCCAGATCTCTGCGGTCGAGGACGAGGGCAGCTACCTGAAGGACTGGGGTCGCCCGCAGGCGGCGGAGGTCGCGAAGAATGCCGCCATCGCCGAGGCGAACGCCAGTCGCGCCTCGGCCGTCGAGCAGGCGCTGCAGAACGAGTCAACCCAGAAGCAGCAGGCTCTGACAGATCAGGCAATCGCCGAACAGCAGCAGCAGCTCGCGCTGCGGCGTGCGGCGCTGAAAGAAGAAGCCGATCAGCGTCAGGCGGGTGCCGATAACGCCGGTCCGCTGGCGAACGCGGCGGAGAAGCAGAAGCTGCTCGAACGCGACCGAATCGTCGCGAAGGAAGCCGCAGAGTTGCGTGCCGAACAGCTCGATGCCGAGGTCAGGCGTCCTGCCGATGCGGAGCGGTACCGCCAGCAGGCAGAAGCTGACGCGCGAGCCTACGATGTCGAAGCCCAGGGCCGAGCCGAGGCAGCCGCCGAGCTGCATCGTCGTTCGAAGGACGCTGAGGCCATTCGCCTCGAGGGCGAGGCTCAGGCCGATGCGATCAGGGCGCGCGGTGAGGCAGAAGCTGGAGCCCTCCAGGCTCAGGCTGAGGCCTACAAGAAGTTCAACGATGCCGCCGTGCTGTCGAAGGTCCTCGAAGTTCTGCCGACCATCGCCGGCGAGCTCGTCGCGCCCTACGCGAACATCAAGGACCTCTCGATCGTGTCCACCGATGGTGAGTCCAAGCTCGCGAACTCGGTATCGAACAACCTCGCTCAGGTGCTCGAGGTCGTGCGCGGCACCACCGGCATCGACCTCAGCGATCTGGTCAGCAAGGCCCAGAACCAGGGCGGATCGAAGTCCGCGACCGGCTGGGGCAGGGATGACTCGACCGGATTCGACGATGCGGGTGATTTCGCCGGTTCGGGTTCTGCAGGCGGTGGAGCCGACGACAACGATCAGGTCGTCGAAGGCGAGATCTCCGAGGGCCACGGCGGCCAGCCGGGTCGCGGGGATCGCTCAGGTCGCGGAGATCGCTCGGGTCGCGGGGGGCCGAAGCCCACTGGTTCGGGAGATCCCAGTGCATGGTCGAGTGGGAATTTCGACCCGAAGGACTACCTCGACGAGAACGGTGAGCTCGACCTCACGCACATCGGCGATGACGTGAAGAAGGCCACTGGAATCGACGTGCAGTCCTACATCGCCGAGGCGCTGCGCCGACGCGACGGTCGTGACGGCGATTCGGACGGGACGGGCGGTCCCGACAGGAAATAGTCTGTGCCGTGATCGGCATTCACACTGCCCGGCGGTGACCCTCGGGCAGTGTGCGGAACTGATGCGTACGTGCTTGGCAGCAGATGCCGGGCACGTACGCTTTCTGCGTCCGGGTCTGCTGCGCGGGCCCGCCTCGGCGGCAGTTTGAAGTTGGAGCGGGACGGGCAGCGGGCACCGGTACGCGCTGAGTTCGAGGGATGACGCACTCATTCATAAAGACATGCGCATATGTTAATGTGACCATGAAGGAGGTTTCCATGGCTCATGATCACTCGCACAGCTCAGGATCGCGTCGACGCTTGGCGATCGTCTTCGGCATCGTCCTGTTGATCTTCGTCTTCCAGGTGATCGGCTCGATCATGACGGGCAGTCTGGCGCTGCTCATCGACACCGGACATAATTCCGTCGACCTCATCGGCATCGGGATCGCACTCTTCGCCGCCACCCTGGTCCGCAAGCCGCCGAAGGGTCAGAAGACCTGGGGGTTTCGCCGAGCCGAGGTGCTTGCCGCCGGAGCGCAGGCGACTCTGCTGCTGGGGCTCGGCGTCTACAGTCTCATCGAGGGCATCCGTCGCTTCTTCGTCCCTCCGGAGGTGCCGGGCCCGGAACTGATGTTCTTCGGCGTCGTCGGACTTCTCGGCAACATCGTGTCGATCATCATCCTCAGTTCCTCCAAAGAGCAGTCGCTCAACCTCAAGGCCGCGTTCCTCGAGGTCATCGCCGATGCGTTGGGATCCGTCGCCGTCATCCTCGCCGCCGTCTCCATCTGGCTCTTCGACTGGACCCGCGCCGATGCCGTGGCAGCCCTGTTCATCGCCGCGCTGATCGTCCCACGAGCCTTCTCCATCCTGAAGGAGACCGGATCGATCCTGCTTGAAGTCGCCCCCAGGGAACTCGACCTCGACAGGGTCAAGATGCACATTGAAGGAGTCGAGCACGTCCAAGAGGTCCACGACCTTCACGTGACGCGCATCGATTCGAACCTCCCCGTGCTCACCGCCCACGTGGTCCTCGCCGACGAATGCTTCTACGACGGTCATGCCCCGCGAATACTCATCGCGCTCCAGGAGTGCCTGGCTGAGCACTTCAAGGTCGCGATCGAACACTCGACGTTCCAGTTCGACAGGGCGAAGGACGCGGCCCAGGAGACGCACACCCACACCTGAGGCTGATGGCCCCTGCCGGAGACGCAGACCCTGACGTTAGCAGTCGTACGCCCGAGTGTCGGAGCCACTCCTCCCCACTGCATCCGCTGGCCCCAGCTGCCGTTGTCGCTCATTGCGGTGATCGGCCGCCGCGAGGAACAACAGTTGGTAACTTCTGGTCGAATCCGCCCGATTCTTTCGATCAGAAGTTACCAACCGTTGGACTCTACCCAGCGGCTCAGCTCTGCGGCAGGATCTGCAGCGAATCGGTGCGGAACTTCTCGAGCCTCGCGGGGTCGATCGACACGCCGAAGCCGACGCCGGTGGGCACGTCGACCTTGCCGTCGTACATGACGATCTCTTCGGTGATGTCCTCGTGGAAGAAGCGATTCGATCCGGAGATGTCTCCGGGCAAGGTGAAGCCGGGCAGTGATGCCAATGCTGCATTGGCGGCACGGCCCAAACCGGTCTCGACCATTCCGCCGTGCCAGACTGCCACACCATGTGCGGCGCAGAGATCATGGATCTTCTTCGCCTCGATGAAGCCGCCCACGCGTCCGGGCTTGATGTTGATGACGGCTGCCGCGCCCATGGAGATCGCATCGGCGGCGGCTTCAGCGGAATCGATCGATTCGTCCAGACACATCGGAGTCTCCATCAGCTTCGCGAGCTCGCCGTGCTGGCGGATGTCGGCTTCTCCCAAGGGCTGTTCGATGAGGAGGAGGCCGTAATCGTCGAGTCTGCGCAGGTGGGAGGCATCGACGAGGGTGTAGGCGGCGTTGGCATCGACCTGGAAGCCGAAGTCGTCGCCGAAGGCCTTGCGCACCGCGGCGATCGGGGCAATATCCTTACCCGGCTTGATCTTGAGTTTGATGCGGGCGTATCCCTCGTCCAGATACCCGCCGATGACTCTGACCGTCTCTTCGACAGAATCCTGGATGCCCACGGAGACTCCGGAGGGGACGGAGTCGACGACGCCGCCCAGGTAGGTCTTGAAGGACTGGTCATTGAGTTTGAGCTGGGCCTCGATGACCGCCATCTCCAGCGCCGACTTCGCCATCGGGTGACCGATCACGTGACGCAGGTGCCAGGACACGGTCTCCGCAGTCAGATCGTCGACGTCGAAGAGGATCGGAGCCAGCCACCGCTTCGTCACATCGATGCCCGAAGCCACGTACTCAGAAGAGTAGAGCGGGGAGATCATCGCCACCGACTCACCCCAGCCCGTGATCTCACCCTTCGGGGTGTCGAAGGTGGCCTCGACGAGGTAGCAGTCCTTCTCCGTCTCCCGCATGAATGAGGTCTCGAAGGGGGTGACGAGGGGAATGGACACCTGGTGGAGAGTGATTGACTTGAGTTTCATGCGCCATGCACCTTCTTTGTGTTCGGGGCTGATGATCCTATGACCCAGCCTATAACCACTCGCAGGACCGCCTCGGCGGGCATTGGAGTATGGGACAGAAGTGGACATGCGAAGCGCGGACCGCGGCGATTTCGATGGACCAGAATGGTCGATTCCAGCGGCGAGACTGACATGAGTCTCCTTCGGAATACTCCGACAGGATTCCTTGTGGTCACCGGCGTGCTCGCACCATCCGTCCCACGCGCCGGTCTGCCGCTGGAGCGCGTGCGTCCGACATTGGTACTGTGAGTCAAAGATCCCGCTCAACTCAAGGGAGAGCTACGTGAACGACTACCTGCGGTCGCTCAAGGGCCGGAAGCAGAAGTGGTTCGGACTCAAACTGCCAGTCAAGGCTGCACTTGCGCAGCCGTATCTCCACCCGATGCTGAGGACGGTGGCGCCCCACATCAACGGCATCAAGGTCGGCAGGCTGCCCGCACCGATCGGACTCACCGAGGTCCGCGGGCGTGCCGGAGGCGCAGGCTTCTACCTCGTCGATCCGTTCCGTTGCGAGATCGCCAAGGAGTTTTACTGGGGCAAGGGCCGCCGGACGGAGGCAGAGGACGCCTTCGCGCTCGACCTCATGGTCGAACTGTCGCGCGACGCGGACGTGTTCCTCGACATCGGCGCCTACACCGGGGTCTTCACGATGGCGGTGCTGGCCGCGAATCAGACTGCGGTCGCCCACTCGTTCGAGATCATCCCCGCCGTCGTCACCGGGTTGGAGAAGAACGTCGCGCGCAATCACCTCGGTGAACGGGTGACTGTTCATCCGACGGGCGTCGGCAAGCCCGACACCACGATGCAGGTGCCCACCGGCGACGGAGGATCGGCATTGCCGTCGTTCTATGGGACTGGCATGGACTTCGACTCCGGTGCGCAGGTGCGCTTCACCTCGCTCGACGAGCTCCTCCCGGATCTGCCGCCCGGCCGTCCGCAGGTGACCGTGAAGATCGATGTGGAAGGTGCAGAGAACGACGTCCTCGACAACGGTCGGGAACTGTTGGGCACACTGCAGCCGGACATCCTGTGCGAGGTTCTCGACGACCGAGCGCAGCCCGAGCAGCTGATGCGCATCCTCGACCGCTTCGACTACCACTACTACCTTGTCGGCGACGATCACCTCAGCGCCTATGACGAGATCGTCCCCGACCCGCATTTCCGCGACTGGCTCTTCAGCACGAAGAACCCGGAGGACATGCGGGTCGCGGGCTATCCGGTCAGGTGACTGACCGAGTCAGCGCAGCGCGCTGAGGCTCGCTTCAACCCTGCGTGTTCCGGCTCGCTGCAGACCTGGAGCTGACCAGAGGAGTCAGTATCAGAGCTGATCGGCGATGAGGGCCGCGAGCAGAGCTGTGCGCGGGGCGATCTCAGCGATGACCGCGTGCTCGTGCTCCGCATGCGCGCCATCGCCCACGGCGCCCAGGCCGTCAAGTGTCGCAATGCCGTCACCGGCAGTGAAGTTGCCGTCCGAAGCGCCGCCCACGGACACGCCCTCCGGAGTGGGCAGGCCGAGTTCAGCGGCCAGGGCAGTGGCACGATCGAAGAGTTCAGCCGACTGCTCACGTTCGAACGGCGGACGGTTGATTCCGCCGATGACCTCGATCGACGAGCCTTCCAGCTGCGGGCGGGTGGCGAGTTCACGCATGGCTGCATCGACTCGATCGAGTTCGGCGGCCGTGCGAGCACGTACATCCACATCAACGCGCGCCTCGGCGGGAACCGTGTTCGAGGTGGTGCCCGCACTGATCACGGTCGGGACCACAGAGGTGCCCGCCGAAGCATCGGCAAGATCTGCGACAAGGGGCATGTGCAGGGCCAGCGCCATGCCCGCGTTGATCCCCTTCTCCGGTTCGAGCCCGGCGTGAGAGGCCTTGCCCGTGAATACGAGAGTGTAGTTGCTCGTGCCCTTGCGCTCGAGCTTGAGCGCACCGCCGGCGCTCGCCTCCATCACATACACAGCCTTCGCCTCGGCCGCCTCGGCGCGAATGAGTTCGGACGAGGAGATCGACCCGATCTCCTCATCGCCGGTGACCAGAATCGACAGTCCCTCAAGGGCGCCCTCGCCGAGGTGCTCGCGCAGAATCGCGCTCGCGTGGATGCTCATGATCGCCCCGGTGAGCATGTCGAAGCTGCCCGGCCCGCGCAGAACCCCCTCATCGGTGGAGAAGGGCTTGCGGGCCAAGGTCCCGTGCGGCCACACCGTGTCCTGATGGTTGAGGAGGACGACGCGGGCCGGGCCCGAACCGAAGCGCAGGCGCACATGGGCGGTGTCATCGACGGTGATGACCTCAGCGGTGGCCCCGAGTCGTTCGCGCAGCAGTTCGACGAAGTCCTGGGCCCCTGCGGCCACGGCTTCCTTGTCGTGCGAAGGCGTCTCCTTCGTGATGACGCGTCGGATGTCATCGAGGATGAGGGGGAGGCGGTCGGTGGCCTTCGATACGAGGTCAGCGGACTGGAGATCTGAAGACAGTGAGGTGGTCATGCGCCGATTCTACGATGTGGCCTGCAAGGGCGGTTGCGGCGTCCGCATGATGCGACGTGACTCAGCCATATCCGAGCTGAGAAAAGTCGGATTTCGCACACGCGCAAACCGTGCCAGTCTGTGGTTTGCTTGTCCCATGGGTGAGGCAGTCAATTCCAAGCGGTACACGCCGGAAGAACGCACGCTGTATCGGGAGAAGCTCGCGGAGAACCTCGAGCTCTTCGACACGTATCTGCGCCATGCGGAGTTCAAGTCCGCGGGCACGATCGGTCTGGAGCTCGAACTCAACCTCGTTGACTCGGACAATCAGCCGAGCCTGAACAACACGAAGGTCCTCGAGCGCCTCGACGATGAGTACCAGTCGGAGATCGGCGGGTTCAACCTCGAGCTCAATCACCCGGTGCTGCAAGTGGCCGGTCGTGGACTGAAGACTCTGGAAGCGGGCGTGGCGCACCGGCTGGGCAAAGCCCAGGAGGCCGCCGAGGCGGAAGGGCTGAAGGTCGCATCGATCGGGACTCTGCCGACCCTGAGCACCCAGTTCCTCACCGAAGAGACATGGATCACTGAAGAGAATCGCTACGAGGCGCTGAGCAACTCGATCGTCGATGCTCGGGGTGAGTACGTCCGCATCGAACTCGACGGCGAGGAGACGTACAAGCACGAATTCTCCGATATCGCCCCGGAAGCATCCTGCACCTCGATGCAGCTGCACCTGCAGGTCGCACCCAACAAGTTCGCCGAGGCGTGGAACGCCTCCCAGGCGATCGCAGCAGCCCAGGTCGCGATGAGTGCGAACTCCCCGCTGTTCGTCGGTCGCAAGCTCTGGCACGAATCCCGGATCCCGGTGTTCACCCAGTCCATCGATACGCGCACCCCGGAACTCGTCAATCAGGGAGTTCGGCCCCGAGTCTGGTTCGGGGAGCGCTGGATCACCAGTGTCTTCGACCTCTTCGAAGAGAACGTCCGCTACTTCCCACCGCTGCTGCCCGAGATCAAGGACTTCGTCGAGTTCAGTTCGGCCGATGCTCCGAAGCTCTACGAACTCAACCTGCACAACGGCACCGTGTGGCGCTGGAACCGACCCATCTACGACTCCTCGGACTCCGGAGCTCACATCCGTGTGGAGAACCGACTGCTCCCAGCCGGACCGACGCCCGTCGACATGGTCGCCGATGCCGCTTTCTACTACGGTCTGGCCGAATTCCTCGTCGGAGAGAACCGCCCCGTGTGGTCGCGGATGTCCTTCAGCGAGGCGGAGGAGAACTTCTTCGCCTGCGCCAAGGACGGCATACATGCGCGCGTGACCTGGCCGAAGATCGGCCACATCGATGTCGCGGACCTCGTCCTCGATGTTCTCATTCCGCAGGCGCGCAGGGGACTAAGCAGATTGGGCATCGACAAGGACGTCATCGAAGAATACATGTCGATCATCGAAGGCCGGGCCGAGAAGCGGACCAACGGTGCGACCTGGCAGCTGAAGATGCTTGACCGCTTGGCCTCGAACAGTGCGCCGGACTCACCGGAGCGCCGCGAAGGACTCAAGCAGATGATGGACGCCTACGTGGCGAACCAGGCCTCCGGCGACCCAGTCCATACCTGGGACGTGCCAGTCTGAGTCAGAGACGTTCGACTTCGCTGCATCAGAGGCGTTCGACCTCGACGAAGACGATGTCGTCGGTCCCGTTGGGATTCGAGACCTCATGTTCGGACCCTGCGGCGCGTGTGTAGCTGACTCCTGCTTCGAGGTCAGCGACGATCGACGTGCCATCCGAGTTCCGCACGTGCATCGCATCGGTGACCATCGGAATGACGACGTACTCATACTCATGTTTGTGCATCGGGATGACCCCATCAGGCTGGATCGTCCACCTGGTCACGCGGAAGACTCCGTTGTCGAGCTGGATCTCACCCGTCGAACCGGTATTCTCATCGCTCATGATTGACACTCCTTCTGGTCGTCGCTGATGGTCTGCTCCTCACCCTAGCCTTCAGCACAACAGCAACCCAGCCCTGTACGTGACCCGGGGCACGCAGGAACCGACCTGGCGGTTAGCATGAGCAGTATGCGATACCCCTACGCTGACATCGACGATGTCGAAGACGATATCCGCGAAACCATCCTGGCCGTGTCAGAGAAATCGGGCTTCGTGCCCAATGTCTTCCTCTCCCTGGCCCGGCGGCCGGCCGAGTTCCGTGCATTCTTCGCCTACTACGACGCTCTCATGGAGAAGGAGACCGGGAACCTGACCAAAGGAGACCGGGAGATGATCGTCACGGCCACCTCGGCGGTCAACAACTGCCTCTACTGCGTCGTCGCCCACGGAGCCGTGCTGCGCATCATGGAGAAGAAGCCCCTGGTCGCAGACCAAGTGGCCGTCAACTACCGGCAGGCCGACATCACCGACCGTCAGATGGCGATGCTCGACTTCGCAATGACGGTCTGCACACAGCCCTGGGCACTCGGCGACACTGACTTCGCAGCCCTGGCCGAACACGGATTCGACGACGAGGATGCCTGGGACATCGGTGCCATCACCGGATTCTTCGGCCTGTCCAACCGCATGGCACACGTGGGCGGAATGATGCCCAACCCCGAGTTCTACCTCATGGGACGCGTCCCGCGTGAGAGGAAGTGACGAATGACAATGAGCACTCACACGAACGCATCCCGCGTCTCTGACCGGGCCGGACTCGTCCAGCCCTTCGCCGCCATGAATATCGTGGCCAAGGTCCAGGAGATGTCGCGCCAAGGCCAGGACACCATCGCCATGTGCCTGGGCGAACCGACCCAAGGTGCACCGGGGCCGGTGCGCAGGAGAGCCGCCGAGGTGGTCACCGACGGTACGAACCTCGGCTACTCACCGATCTTCGGCATCCCCGAACTGCGCACAGCCATCGCCGGGCACTACCGTGACTGGTACGGCGTCGAGGTGCCCACAAAACGCATCGCCATCACCACGGGTTCCTCCGGTGCTTTCCAAACGGCCTTCCTGACCTGCTTCGACGCAGGTGACAGAGTCGCACTCGCCCGCCCGGGATACGGCGCATATAAGAACATCCTCGCCGCATTGAACTGCGAGATCGTCGAACTCGACTGCGGTGGAGACCATGGCTTCCAACCGACCGTGGAACTCCTCGAGCAGGCACATGCGAAGGCCCCGCTCAAGGGACTCATGCTCGCCTCGCCGGCGAATCCGACGGGGACGATGATCTCGGGCGAGCACCTCGGCGAACTCATCTCCTGGTGCGCCGAACACGGTGTGCAGGTGATCTCCGACGAGATCTATCACGGCATCAGCTACATCGGTACGCGTGGTGAGACCGCGTTGGCCCATGATGACAGTGCCATCGTCATCTCTTCGTTCTCGAAGTACTGGGCGATGACCGGGTGGCGACTCGGCTGGGCGATCCTGCCCGAAGAGCTCACTCACGCTGCGCAGAACGTGACAGGGAATCTGTCGCTGTGTGCCCCGGTTCCCGCCCAATATGCGGCCGTGGCGGCCTTCACGGAGGAGTCCTATGCCGAATGCGAGGCGGCGGTCGAATCCTTCGCCCGTGCCCGCAAGCACGTTCTCGACGCCACTGCTGACCTCGGGTTCTCCGATATGGCCCCGCCCGATGGGGCGTTCTACATGTATGCCCGCATCGACGAGATCCTGCAGCGGTCGAACGCCGCCATCGTCACCGCGACCGATTGGTGCCAGGCGCTCCTCGAGACCACCGGAGTCGCCTTGGCTCCGGGTGATGACTTCGACTCCCTCAACGGGTCGCGCTCGGTGCGGCTGTCGCTGGCTGTCGGTGCGGACAAGACCGCCGAGGCGCTCGACCGGATCCTCGACTTCATGCGATGACTCCGAACTCGGCCGCGGCCCATGGCGCGGAACCGCCCGGGCAGCCGCCTGCGTCCTCGGGCTCACCAGCCGCCTCAGAGCCGTCGCCCTCGGGGCTGCCGACACTGGGCGTCATCGTGTCTGCACTGCTCCTGGGCTCGGCCGGTCTGTTCGTCATCCTTGCCGAGGCGAGTGCCCCGACCGCGGCATTTCTGCGCTGCTGGATCGCTGTCATCGTCCTGGCGCCATTGGCGATCATCGAGCTCCGACGCTATGGGCTCTTGCCGTCCAGGGCACTCATCGTCGCAGCTGCCTCGGGTGCGGCACTGGGCATCGACTACGTGCTGTGGGCCCAGAGCGTCCTCGATGCTGGAGTCGGCGTCTCCACTGTCCTCATCAGCGTTCAGGTCATCGTGTTCCCGGCACTGGTATGGGTCTTCGGAGGAACGCGGCCCGGGTGGCTCTTCATCACGTGCATTCCCATCATGATCATCGGCATGCTGCTGACCGGAGGCATCTTCGGCGCCGACGAGGGAGCGGCGAACCCGGTGCGCGGCGCGATCTTCGGAGTGCTCTCCGGAATTCTCTACGGCGTCTACATCTTCGGCATCCACCACTGTCGGAAGGCGGCACCGAACTTCGTGGTCGCACCCGTGGCGGTGGGCACCATTGCTGCGGGAGTGATGACGGCGATCGCCGGTGTCGCGCTCGGCGGGCTCGACTTCGACCTGGGCTGGGACGGGTGGGCGTGGATGGTGGCGCTGGCCGTCTTCGGCCAGGCTCTGTCATGGGTGCTGCTGAGCATCTCGAGCCCGCTGGTGTCGGTGTCGCGGACCGCCGCTCTCATGTTGCTCCAACCGCTGTCGGCCGTGGTCCTGGGCTCGGTCATCGCCGGAGAACGGCTGCAGTCGGCACAGTGGATCGGTGCGGTGCTGGTCGTTGTGATCGTCTGGGTCGTCGGTGGTGGCCCGGAGGCGCTGCGCAGACGACGCTGACGCCGGAGCGAGGCCCGACGATCGATGAGTTCAGTGCTCGTGACCTTCGACGGTGTGGGCCAGGGCATCGAGGATGATGTGAGCGACGTGGTCGTCCTTGAGTGAGTAGTAGGCTTCGCGGCCGATTCGGTTGACCCCGACGAGGTGGAGGCCGCGCAGGAACTTCAGGTGTTGGGAGACCAGGGGCTGTGAAAGCTCGGTGGACTCAACGATGTGCGTGACTGTCGCCTCACCGTGGGCGAGGACCAACAGCATCTTCAGCCTCGACGGTGTGGCCAGTGCCTTGAATAGGTCTGCGGTCTCTGAGATGGCTTCGAGATTGCCCTCGGGGTTGCGCAGGAGCTGCTTGACTGCGGCATTGACCGGGGTGGAATCTGAAGTGGAGGCCATGGATAGAGATTACCGGAAATTCTGCGGCGAACTCACCGTTCAGCTCAGGGCTTCGACGTCGTCCTGACTGCCGATGAGATCGTCGGCCAGAGACTCCCACTGCTCATAGGCGTCAGGTAAGGCGGACCGTTGGACGGCCTGTGCCGCCTCGGTGGGGGCCATCGTATGCCAATCTTCGATCTGCACGAGTCCCGGGTTCTCGATGTCCGGGTTGATTCCGTAGAAGGACTTCGTGGCGAAGATGGGGTCGTTGAGGCGCTCTGGTTCACCCCAACCCTGCGAAGGGCGCTGCTGGAACAGACCGATCGAATCGCGGTCACCAGATTCGAGGTTCCGCAGCGAGGATTCCTGGAGTGCGGTCATGAGAGCGATTCTGATTGCACGGTCATCGAAGTCGCCGCCGCGACCGATGCCGATGATCAGTCGGGCATTGTCGATCTGCTGTTCGGTCAGTTGATTCACTGAAGCCATCTGCATCTGCCTGATCGTAGTCGAGCCGAACGAGACAGGTGAGTTGATGATGACGACGGCGGCAAGGACCAATGCTGCCACCACTGCCCCGAAACCGATCAGGGCACCACGAAGCACGGACCGAGAGCCCTTGCGGTGTCGAGTCGTTCCAGCCATGAATATAACGATAATGCAACAAACTGAGGGATGCATGTGTCCACGCCGTGCCTTTTGTCACAGGAAGGTCACGGAAGTGAATTTTTTGGTGTGTGTCGGCGACGATGCCTCATGTTCCGACTCTGCGTCATTTCCTCAGGGCGAACCGACCAGTGTGCAGTCTAAGATCGGACCATGATCTTCGTGAGACGACGCAACCCGAGATCTCGACTCTTCGGGTGCCTGGTGGGTGTGATTGCGGTAGTCATCATGGTGGTCGTTGCCGTCGCAGTCGTCGCGGTGGTCCTGGTAGGCGCCGGCCTCGACAGGTCGGGTGAGGATTCAGGCGCGGACACGGGTGAGGCCGGCGCACCGAGCAGTGCCCCGGCCTCCCGCGGGCATTGGTCCAACGGCGAGTGAGGGTGTCGGGGAAGTTCACTCGTCGGCATGGTTGCCGAGAGGCGGGGTCTGCACTGGCTGACGCAGAATCGTGCGCAACTTCTCCGGGGCGCTTCTGCGCAGATCGCTGAGGTAGATCTCGTGGTGTCTGCCCGTCATCTCGAATCCTGCAGCCGGGATCGCAGCTGAATGCATGTGGTCGAGCACAGCGGCCTCGTCGTCGAAGGGTCCGATGTGCAGGGTCTGCATGCATGTGCCCTCCCGAAGAATGTCGAAGCGGACGTCGTCGAGGCGAGGAAGTGGCCTGCGTCCTGTCGCCACAGCGATCGCGTGATCGAGATGGGACCGGTTCAGCCAATCGGGCACCAGGAGCATGAGCGTGAAGTCCCATTGGGTTTTGTCGCGTGCAGATGTGAAGGTCGACATGTCCTCCGCCCACCACAGCCCCTCGAGCGGTGGGATGACGTAGTCGCGGCCCAGCTCGTTCCTGCTGAAGAACTTCAGTGAATATGCCAGCGGATAGAGCGTCGCGACGGCCGAAGCGAAGTCGGGTGAAGAGTTCGGGTCTCCGTGTCCGTCGAGCATGAGGTACTGCAACGGCGGCACCTCCACGAGTTCGAAGGATCCGTGTCTGGCACGATAGCTGGGCATCGACTTCTTGACGTCGATCTTGTCCATGTCACATTCCGATCCGGCGGCACTGATGATCTGATTCTACGAGGCGCGGCTGATGCAGACCGGGGGCTTGACCTTGACACTATGTCAGGGACTTCACTGGTTCCCAGGAGGTGGACACAATGACCAATCCACACACAGCAGATTCGACGATCCTGTCTGAGTCGCAGCCCCGGGCGGAACGTGAGCCCGTCATCGCGGCCTTATGGTCGTCGAACCCGCAGCAGCGACTGCAGGCGGCGCTGTCCGTCGGGACCACTGCCGAGGACCGGCACCTCGGCGTTCTCATCCAGCGGTGCAGAGTCGAACCGGACTTCTTCGTTCGCGACATGCTCACCTGGGCGATCACTCGGATGCCCGCCGAGGCGACTGTGCCGCTGCTCATCGTCGAGCTGAGCTCCGATGTGCCTCAGGCCCAGAGTCAGGCGCTGCACACATTGTCGAAGATCGGTGATCCCCGCGGCTGGGAGGCCATGGACCCGGGAGCTATCGGAGAGAGGCTGATCGCTCATGCCGACACCGAGGTGGCCCGCAGTGCGTGGAGGGCCGCAGCGACACTTGTCCCCGGTGATGATCGAGAGCGCTTGGCGTTGTCCCTGGTCACACAGCTTGGGAAGGGTGACATGGAAACACAGAAGAGCCTCAGCCGAGCCATCGTCTCTCTGGGTGAGGATCTCGTGTCAGTGCTCGATGGAAGACTGCAGGCAGAGGAAGAAACAGTGCGGGCACACGCCATGGCGACTCGGGATATGTTCACCGACCCGGATGCCGGCTTCGCTCACGCCTTGGGTGAAGCCAAGCGCGTGGTCGCACTGGGGTCCGAGGCGTCAGCATAGGTCGATTTCGGGAAGGGTCGACCGAGGCGGCACTGCCGGGCGGGGCAAGCTCGCGCAGTGCTGCGTGTGGCACCTCGGGCTCCTTTCTCATGAACTGGATGCGCTGATGGCGCAGCCGCGACAGCGTGAGCTGTCTATAGTGGAAGAGGGAGAGGGGTGCTGATGCTGATCGGCGAGGTGGCCAGACGGTCAGGCGTGAGCGCCCGCATGCTGCGGCACTATGAATCCTTGGGGCTCATCGATCCCAGTGGGCGCACCTCGAGCGGGTACCGGGAGTATTCCGCGGCCGATATCGGACGCATCTTCCACATCGAAGGGCTGCGCAAGCTCGGAATGTCGCTGGCAGAGATCGGGACCCTCCTCGATGATCCTGCGTTCGATCCGCGTCGACTGATTCGCGAGCTGGTCGAGACGTCGAGGCGACGCATCGCAGCCGAACAGGAGCTGCTCTCCCATCTTGAGCGCATCGACCGTCTCCACCATGCCGATGGGGAGGCACTGCTGCTGACCATCGATCTCCTGCGTTCGCTGGAATCCGGCGACGTCATCCAGCGGCATAAGGCGGCACTGGGCAGCGGCGTCGACGGAACTGTGCCCGTGGAGTCCCTGTCGGCAGCCGTTCTCAACGAACCTGTGCTCAACGCTGCCGGGGCCATGCGCTGGGCCCTGGTCCAGTCGGGGCCCGAAGCGGTCCGCTATCTGGCGAAGGGAATGGACGACCTCTCCGTCGACGTTCGTCGCAACGCGCTTTTAGCGCTCGACGAGATTCGTCGCAATACAGCGAAGGACGAGCTCGGGCCCGTCGCTGAGGCGGCCATCACCGAGGCGCTGCACTCCGGCCTCGGAGACACTGATTTTCAAGTGCGCAGCGGCGCCGCTCTAGTTCTGGGGCAGATGGGGGATCTCGCTGCAGTCGCGGACCTGCTCGAAATCGCGATGGAGGGCCCCAAAGACATCGAGGCCGCCGAGGCACTCGCTGCCTTCGTCAACGACGCTCCGGAAGAAGGGGAGCGTGCTGAGGTCGCGGCGCGGATCATGTCGGATCTGCGGCGGCATGCGCGGTCGCCAGAGGCGACTATGCGGTTCCGAGTGCTGCAGGTCCTCATTGAGATTCCAGGTGCCGAGGTCGATGATTTCATTGCCGAACTCAGCACCGACGAGAATCTTGAGGTTGCGGCGACGGCGACTGCGACCCTGAATCGCCGCCGCGATCATTAAACTTGTCCCATGACCTCCGGAATAACGACGCCCGAACCTGGGCCCGACCGCTCGGATGCCTCGTTGAAGCGACGGCAGAGGCAGCCGTTCGCATTCCGGCGCCATCGTTTCACCGTCACCGGGGTTCTCGATTATCTCTTCTTCCTCTTCGGGGGTGCTTCATCAACGTGGTTGGCGATGCTGATCCTGCTCGAGGGGTTCTCGCTCGGGTGGTGGCAGGTGCTGACCCTCCTCGTGTTCTGGGGAGTGGTCTCGTACCTGGCGCTTCCACGGCTGCATCGCATCCTCTCTCAGATCTACGTCCCGAACTATTTCATCGGTCGGGCACGGACCTCGGACGGACTGCTCGGTGACCCGGTCAACCTCGCATGGCGCGGTGATGAAACGCAGATCCATCACGCGATGAAGGCCGCGGGCTGGATTCTTGCCGATGGCATCACACCAGCCTCAACCTGGGAGATCATCAGGTCAACTCTGACGCGGCGAAGCTATCCCAAGGCGCCGGTCTCGCCCCTGCTGCTGTTCGGCAGGCGCCAGGACTTCGCCTATCAGCAGGAGGTCGACGGCGACCCCGGCCAGCGTCACCATGTGCGGTTCTGGAAGTGTCCCGCCGGTTGGATGCTGCCCGGTGGGCATCAGGCGGACTGGTTGGCGGCGGGCACCTATGACAAGAGCGTCGGGATCTCACTATTCACACTGCAGTTCACCCACAAGATCGAAGAGAACACCGATGTCGAACGTGACTACATCGTCGACACGGTGGCTTCGGCCGACGAGGCGATCGTCGTCCAGCACATTCAGGACTTCTCGACTGGTTATCATTCACGCAACGGCGGTGGGGACGCGATCATCACGGACGGGGATCTGCCGATCATCGAAGTCACCGAGGTGGCCGCCGACGAAACAGATACTCCTGACCGACTCGAACTCGCCCTCGATGCGACTCAGATCTATTCCGACGCACGGTCGGTCCGAGAAGTGACGAAGACCCTGTGGCACAAGCGGCCGCTGCAGACGGTCGTCGGTGCCGCCCTCGTCCTGGTCCTGCTCATCTTTCAGGCGTGGGATGTGCTGGGCACAGTGCTCGACTGGGATGGACTGCGCACCGAGGTCGTTGACTACAGCGAAGACATCGAAACCCTCGCCGATGAAACGGCAACACGGATCGTGGCAGGAGTTCTCATCGGACTCAGCCTCCTCATCGGATGCCTGCAGGTGATCGCGAGCATCTCCGTTTTCCGCGGCAGCAATCGGGCGCGACTGTGGATCCTGACTCTTTCCACGGTGTCCGTGATCGTGTCGATGACGAACTACTTCACGGGAGACCGCGACCTCGCGACCAACATGTACGCTCTGACGACGATCGCCATGCAAGTCGCCGTGCTGCTGTCGCTGTCCAGCGATTCCTCGCGGCTCTTCACTCGTTTCAGCACCGCGGAGCTGCGAGCCGAACGTCAGGAGCAGGCACTCGAGGACTGAGCGCCAGTTCCGGATTCGCCGGCACGGAAATACCTGGACCGAGCAGAAAGCTGTGTATCCTGACGGCGACTGCATGACGGCGGGGCGAAGCTGCCGTCGGAACCGGACACCAGCGAAGAGGCGGAACCCCATGACCGAACCGACATCCAACTCACCTGCTACCACTGAGGGGAAGGCTGCCCCCGACGCCAAGATCTTCGACACGATTGACCCGGCGCTTAAGGTAGTCAGTGCGGAAATCGAGATCGCAGCACCCGCCTCGGAGGTCTTCGACCTCATCGCGGACCCTGTCCGCCAGCCCGAATGGGACGGCAACGACAATCTGGGCACAGCCGCCCAAGGTCAGCGACCGACCAGCGCCAGCGGATCCTTCATCACTACTTTGACCAAAGGTGTGGATCGAGAGAACCATATCGTGGCCTTCGAGGAGGGCAGGCTCATCGCCTGGAAGCCCTCCGAAGTCGGTGGTGAACCGTTCGGCCAGAAGTGGACATGGGAGATCGAAGCAACAGGAGAACGCTCAAGCCTGGTTCGCCAAACCTATGACTGGACCGAATTGAGAGACCCCCTGCGACTGCCTCGTGCGCAGTCGACGACGTCCGAGAATCTCCTGGCGTCGCTTGAGAGGCTCAAGACACTCGCCGAAAGCTGAAGCGAGAAGCTCCTCACCGAGGCCACGCATCTGCCAAGCGTGAGAGCAGCTGAGCCAGGAGTGCACGCTCCTCATCGGTGAACCCGTCAAGGGCCAGATCGACACTCTCACGTTGGGCTCCCCGGAACCTGTTCGAGATCGCGCGACCCTTCTCCGTCAGCGCGATGAGAGTGCGACGGGCATCATCGGGATCGGCTTCACGTTGGAGCAGCCCCAGTTCGACGCCCTGTGACACGAGGCGGGAGGCGCGAGGCTGGTCGACGCCGATGGACTCGCCGATCGCACTGACGCCAAGCGATCGGTCGGCCTGAGCAAGGGCGATGAGCAGTCGCAGCTGCGCTCGCCCGCCGAAGTGGGCGCCGAATCTCCCCTTCCAGTCGTGTTCGTCCTCATGCCGACCGCGATCACCGCCATCCTCGCGTGCGTCCTCTTCGTGTCGATCGTGCTGGCTCTGTGGGGGACGCTCATCCCCGCTGCTGTGGGGATGGCGGCCGCGACCGAACGGGAAGTCGCCCCGTCCTGGACCGCCGAACCCGGGATGGCCACCGAAACCAGCCGCACCGCCTGGCGGTCTGAATCCGCGCGGGCCACCGCCGGGGCCGCGCCTCCACTGCAGGCGTGTCAGCGCCTCGGCGATCCTCTGACTGGCATTGTCCGTGCCCTGATCGCTGTCTCCCTGATTGCTCATGCTCCGATTTTACATGTTGATTGACATGCACTCTAAATGCATGTCATGCTACATGTACATGTCAGATGACAAACAAAGGAGACGACATGAACTTGCACAGCAACAGCGAACAGAATGACAACAACGCCAACACCGGCAGCGGCCCAGAAGGTCGCGAGGACCGTGCAGGTGATCGAAGTGATATTCCCAGTCAGGAGAGCATGAATATGAATGATGGACACGAATTCGACGAGGCCGGCCCTGCCGAGAGTGGCGATTCCGACATGCGTGCCGAGACCCCGGAGTTGTCGGACCTTCTCAAGCAGGCGAGCCGCCTGCTGCGCCGAAAGGTCCTTGCTGCGGCTGCTGCGGGGGAGTTGGGAAGCCGCGGCCAGGCGATCCGTGAACAGGTCGATGCGGTGATCGACGAGGCGCTGTCGGATGAGGAGCTTGAATCTCTGACAGAGAATCTGGGCAAAATCGTTGACGCGCTCGGCAGGGACGCAAGGGGCGCAGGCGATGAATGGAATGATCGCCGAGAATTCGCCGGTCGGCGCGGCTTCGGGCCAAAATTCGGACCCGAGTTCGGACCCGAGTTCGGGCCCAAGTTCGGACCCGGGCGCGGACATGGATTCGGTCCTCGCCGCGACCGGGGCCAGCGTCATGAGTGGGCCTCGCGTGGTGGCTGGGACTCACGCGAGGAATGGGGTGAAGGCATCGCAGACGAAGGCCGTTTCGTCCACCACCGCGGTCATGAAGAGTGTGGACCAGGCACTCGCGGCGCCGACCACCGAGGTCGTGATCACCGAGGTCGTGACCACGATGTTCGTGACTATCAAGCCCGTGACCACTGTGGACACGGCCACCGCGGACATGACCACCGCGCTGGCAGCCGACGCCGAGGCATGGGCAGGATGGTCGGGGCTGCCTTCGACCACGGATTCGCAGCAGGTTACAAGCGCGGTGTCCGGTCCTGAACGTTCAAGGACTCAGGGGAGTCAGTGCTCAGCCGCGCTGGAGCACCGACTCCAATGCCTCGAGCACTGCAGGGTCCTCAATCGTCGAGGGCACGGCCGGGGAGTCAACGCCGTCGGCGATCTCGCGCATCGTCTTGCGCAGGATCTTCCCCGACCGAGTCTTCGGCAGAGCAGAGACGATATCGACCTGTTTGAAGGCGGCGACGGGGCCGATCTCCTTGCGCACCAGCGCCACGAGTTCGGCGATGACCGCATCAGGATCGGTCGCCTCGGCGGAATCACCGAGAACGACCAGTGCGCGCGGGTTCTGTCCCTTCGTATCATCGTGAACGCCGATCACGGCGGTCTCCGTGACCGCAGGATGGGAGGCGATGACGGCCTCGATCATGCCCGTGGACAGCCGGTGGCCTGCGACGTTGATGACATCGTCGGTGCGGCCCATGACGAAGACGTATCCGTCTTCGTCGAGGTAGCCCGAGTCGCCGGTGAGGTAGTAGCCGTCGAACGCGGACAGATACGAGGACACGAATCTGGAGTCATCGCCCCAGACGGTGGCCATCGTCCCCGGCGGCAGGGGCAGCTTCATAACGATGAGGCCCTCCTCGCCGGCCGGCTTCGGCTGACCGGTTGGATCGAGGACTTCGACCTGGAAGCCCGGCACCGGCTTCGTCGGGGACCCGGCTTTGAGGGGGAACTGAGTGAGTCCGAGCGGATTGGCCGCGATCGGCCAGCCGGTCTCCGTCTGCCACCAGTTGTCGACGACGGGAATGTCCCGACCGGTCGCCTCGGCGAGGATCTTCGTCGTCCACTCATAGGTGCCCGGGTCGAGGCGTTCACCGGCGAGGAATGAGGCCCGCAGGCTGGAGAGGTCGTACTTCTTGATGAGCTCGCCGTTCGGATCTTCCTTGCGGACGACGCGCATGGCCGTCGGCGCCGTGAAGTGAACGTTGACCCCGTGGTCTTCGATGATGCGGAAGAAGGTGCCCGCATCGGGTGTGCCGATCGGTTTGCCCTCGAACAGGACCGAAGTGACTCCGGCCAGCAGCGGCGCGTAGACGATGTAGGTGTGGCCGACGACCCAGCCGACGTCGGATGCGGTGAACATCGTGTCGCCGGGATTGAGTCCGAAGACATTGGGCATCGAGAACGCAGATGCCACCGCGTAGCCTCCGGAATCACGCACGATGCCCTTCGGTTTGCCCGTCGTGCCGGAGGTGTAGAGGACGTAGAGTTCATCGGTGGCCTTGACGGTGACCGGTTCAATGCCCTCGGGAGTGTTCGCGAGCAGTTCGGCGTAGTCGAGATCGTTCTCGCCCATCTCGCAGCGGTGCTCGTCTCGTTGGACGATGACGGTGAACTCAGGTTTGTTCTCGGCGATGTCGATCGCTTCGTCAACCATGGGCTTGTACTCGAGGATGCGACTCTTCTCGACCCCGCATGAGGTGGAGATGACGGCCTTCGGAGAGGTGTCGTCGATGCGAACAGCCAGCTCGTTGGGGGCGAACCCGCCGAAGACCACCGAGTGGATCGCTCCGATGCGGGCACAGGCGAGCATGGCGACGGCGGCCTCGGGGACCATCGGCATGTAGATGATGACCCGATCGCCCTTGACCACGCCCTTGTCGGACAGCGCCCTGGCGAAACGGGAGACCTCATCGAGGAGTTCTGAGTATGTGATCGTGCGAATTGTGTCGGTGACCGGCGAGTCGTAGATGATGGCCGCCTGATCTCCGCGTCCGGCCGCTACATGGCGGTCGACGGCGTTGAAGCACACATTGAGCTCGCCGTCTGGGAACCAGCGGTAGATGGGGGCGTTCGCGTCGTCGACGGCGCGAGTCGGTTCGGTGACCCAGTCGATGTGTCGCTTGGCCTGGTCGAGCCAGAACTCTTCAGGATCGGCATCGATGCGAGCGATGACATCGTCGTAGCTGGGGGACTGGTCCTGTGCGATGGTGTTCATGGTTCCATTGTGACCCATGGCACAGCGGCCAGGGGGCGCGGGGTCAGGCGATTGTGGGGACCGCGATGGTTGTGCGGGAGCCGTTTGGAGGTTAGGGCAGCCCCGCCTCCGCAGCGGGCCCGACCGATCTGCGTCCGGTGGTGGTTCGGACAGGCCGGCCAACTGCACGGTCGCCACAGCAATTGGCTGAGCTCAGACTGCTCACGACAGATATCTGCCGACTTCGCCTGATTGTGTTCGCAGACAAGGCACAATGGAGACATGAGATACCTCGTTGCTCTGATCATCGGAATCGGCGTCCTGTTCGGCATCAACTTCTTTGCCGACCTCTTCTCCATGCCCCGTCCGTGGGGTTCGCTGCTGATGGGTGCCATAGTCGGCATCACTATGGTGGTCGTCCTCCTGATTTGGGAAGTCGTCAAGCCGAGCCACAGGGACACAGCTCCCGCGACGCCCGCGATGAGCGAGGAGGAGCGCGCGAATGCACGCGCCGAAAGGCGTGCTCGATTGGCTGCCGATGCGGGCGTGAGCATCGATGATGACGAAGGATCAGGGGCGAAGGCGAAAGCCTCTTCCACGGAGCCGAAGGTCCCACCGATACCACCCGCGGCGAACGAAGCAGTGGCGAAGAAGGCTGAGGTGTCACCGGATGCAGACGAGTCCTCGATCGAAGCCGAACCCAAAGACACCGAACGCAGCAGCGACCATAACGGCAACGGGTCAAACGACAGCGGGTCGCAAGTCCCAGAGGTCGGCAGGTCAGAAGAGCCCGATAGTCTCAGGCACGATGAGTCGACGGTCAATGAGCCGAGGGATCGGACAGAGGATGAAGTCGATGCAGAGACGGCGGGGTCGTCATTGGAGAACCCTCCGACCGGCGAACCGGGAATCTCCGTCGATGCGCTGAACGGTTCGGAGCCCGCACCGGCTGACAAACTCGAGAGCGTCGATGATACCGACGACCCTTCTGCGAATGACGGAACCTCGAAGTACTGAAGAGGTTTCCCAGATTTCGCAGTGCGACGCGATCGCCCGTTGATGTGGGCAGTCGACCGATCTAAAATCTAGAGACAGCGCACGGATCTCCACGACGGGCGCAACGAGGTGCAGCCCGTCGGCCTTTTCTGGACGAGGAGGGCGGCCATGGCGGTTGAACGATATGTCGAATCGTATCGACAGCTGAGCGGGACAATCCACGATTCCGGCCTGCTGCGACGACGCCGGGGCTTCTATCTCACCAGAATCATCATCTGGCTGCTGGCGCTGGCGGTTCTGCTCGCCGCCGTCGTCATCTTCGGCGCCACCTGGTTTCAGCTGATCACTGCCGGCCTGATCGGAATGGTCATGGGGCAGCTCGGCTTCCTCTCGCATGAGGCCGCTCATCGTGAGGTCTTCGCGTCCAGGGAGCTCAACGAGTGGACGTCGCGCATCATCGCCGGACTGTTCATGGGACTGAGCTTCAGCTGGTGGATGGCCAAGCACAATACGCATCATGCCTACCCCAATCAGGAGGGTGAGGACCCGGACATCGAGTCCAACCTGATTGCCATGACTCCCAATGCGGCCGGCCGGAGGAGGGGGTTCGGTGCCTTCCTTGCCAGTCATCAGGGTGCCTTCTTCGTTCCGCTTCTGTTTCTGGAAGGGGCGAATCTTCACTTTGCGTCATTGAAGACTCTACTCACTGCCCCGAACGTGCCGCACCGGGTGACGGAGATCGTGCTGATCGCGATCCGATTCGGTGCCTACTTGACGTTGCTCTTTCTGGTGCTGCCGTTCGGAATGGCGTGCGCGTTCTTCGGGGTCCAGGTCGGATTCTTCGGAATCCTGCTGGGCGGTGCCTTCGCGCTCAATCACATCGGAATGCCCACTGTGGAAAAGGGCATGCATATTGATTTCCTGCGCAGTCAGGTTGTCATGTCCCGGAACATCAAAGACGGGCCGGTGGCACGGTTTCTGCTGGGCGGCCTGCAGTTCCAGATCGAACACCACCTGTTCCCGGCGGCTCCGCGTCCCAGTCTTCCCGTGATGCAGAAGATCGTCCGTGAGCATTGCGCCAAGCACGACATACCGTATACGGAGAGAACTCTCACCGAGGCTGCGGCCACGGTGATCGCCTATCTCAGTCAGGTCGGTGTGAAGGGTCAGGACCCCTATACGTGTCCTCTTGTGCGACGCTATCGGGGCTGAGGCTCCTGCCGAGCTCCGACCGAACAGACACGAACGCCGCAGGCCACGAGAGGAAAGTTCCGATGAAGATCACTCTTCATGCGAGCATGTGCGTTGCTTCAGGCAATTGCGGGTTCGTCGCCCCCGAGGTCTTCTCCAACCCGGAGGGCAACGGCGGTTTCGCCCATCTCAATGACTCCGCCCCGCCCGAATCGGAATGGGAGGCTGCCGATGAAGCAGAATTCCTGTGCCCATCCAAGGCGATCCAGATCGACAGACACCAGATACCACCTCGCTGATCAACCCCGGTAGTGGTCTGCCAGGATCTTCAGTCCCTCTTCGATGCTGACTCGCGGTGTCCACCCCAGAACCTCCTGGGTGCGGCGCTGGTCGAACCAGTGCGCAGTCGACAGCTGTTCGGCCAAGAACCTCGTCAGGGGAGGTTCATCGTCATGCTCGCCCAGATCCCACACCTTCTCCACAATGGATCCGGCCGCCAGCGCGGGACCCACGGGAACGCGCAGTTTCGGCACCCCGGCGCCGCCGGCGATGGCGATGCGTGACATGAGCTCCCCGATGGGGCGCGGCTGACCGTTCGTCACCACCAGCGATTCACCGTGCGTGGACGTGACGGCGTCGACGGCGGCAACGATTGCCTCGACCGCATTGTCGACGAACAGGGCGTCGACGAGTGGTGCACCCGACCCCAGCACCGGCATCCGGCCGGCCCGTGCGCGATCGATGACGCGTTCCGTCAGTTGGGTGTCGCCTGGCCCCCACATGAGGTGTGGGCGCAGGACGAGGACCTTGAAGTCCTCGGAGTCGGCGTCCAGGGCGATGAGTTCACCGGCGGCCTTGGTTCGCGCATACTCACCGTGCGCCTGCTCAGGTGAGGCCGGACCGGCTCCTGCGCCGATGATCGAATCACCGGTGTGGGCCACAGACGGTGAGGAGATATGCACCATCCGCTTCACACCCGCTGCCAGCGCAGCATCGACGAGGGTGCGCGTGCCGCCGATGTTCACGGCCTCGAACTCACTGGGGTCGCCCATCATTGACACCTTCGCCGCCAAGTGCACAACAGCCTCGGCGCCGGTGAGGGCTTCGGTGACACTGCTCGGATCGGTGACCGACCCGATGACATCATGGACGCCAGCCACCGAGGAGGGGCGACGCTGCAGAGTCGTGACCTGGTGGCCGCCTGCCATCAGTGCGCGAGCGACGGACGAACCCAGGAGCCCGGAGGCCCCGGTGACGGTGATCTTCATGAGGACTCCTCAGACGGTCGGGATTCAGACCTTGGTACGCACCGAACCGCCGGATAGGACGTGATCGGCCCAGGTGGCCAACCGGGATCGGTCGATCTTCGAATTGTGACGGATGTCGGTCGGGAACGCAGGAGCGACGAGCACCGCGGTGAGGTCGTGTCCGAGGACCTCGGCAACCAGCTCCCGCAGTCTCGACGTCAGGTCCAACGGTGCCAGGCCAGGGGAGAGATCGGTGCCTTCGGCATCGAGGACGGCCACCAGAGACTGTGTCCCGGTCGGGCCGATGCCCACGATCGAACTGCGCCTGACCTGCTCGTCGGAATCGATGAGCGCCTCGAGACCACCGGGGCCCACCGGCCCGCGAGGTGTGGTGACCACATGCTGCAGACGGCCTTCGAGCCAGACTCGGCCCTCGGCGTCGATGTGGCCGATGTCGTTCGTCCGGTGCCAGGTCCGACCGTCGAGGTCATCCCGAGCCGAGGCAGCGGTGGTCGCCCAGAGATTGTCGTAGCCGGACTTGATGTGGGCGGCGCTGACGACGAACTCGCCCAGGTGGCCCTGTGCCTCAACGCCTTGTTCCAGCGTGTCTGCAGACGAACCAGAGTCGTCGATCGCAGCCAGTGCCAGCTCGACGCCGTCGATGGGTCGGCCCACGCACACGCCGAGATTGGACGTGGCAGCCGCCGCGGTGACACCGGCGCGGTCGATGTCGGTCAGTAGGAGGCCCTCGGTCATCCCATACGGCGAGTGGATGCTCGCGTTCGGGAACACCTCGGCGATGGAATCCATCAGATCAAGCGGTACGGGAGCCCCAGCCGAGAGCACGAGCTCGACCCGTGCACATGCGGCCCTCTGCTCCTCATCCAGGTCAGAGGCGGTGGCGGCGACATTCTTGTACGCAGCGGGTGAGGCGAAGACCATCGTGGAATGACCGGCGATGATCGCATCGGAGATGGCGCTGGCCGTCAGTGTCTTCGGTTTGGTTACGGACATGTCCGGAGTCACCGAGGTAGCCCCGATGGCCGGTCCCAGGAGAGCGAAGGGTGGGAAGCCGGCGACCAGGCCGGTGCCTTCGTGTACGTCGAAGACTCGGGTCAGGACTGCTGCAAGGGCGGAGATGTCGCCATGGGTGTAGCGCACGCCCTTGGCCGGTCCCGTCGATCCGGAGGTGAAGAGGATCGCGGCATCGTCGGTGGCTGCCGGTGTGGGCAGCTGCGCGTGGTGTGTGGTGCGCGAAAGCGCGGTCAGGCTGGTCTCGACCTTGAACAGTTTGGCCTGCACCGGTCCCAGAGGGGACACGGAGATGCGCCGGCCGGGCCAGTTGAAGGCACGGGCGAGGCCGAGTCCAGGCAGTTCCCCGATGATCCACTGCGGATCCGCCGAGGTGGTCGCCCGGGTCATGCCCTTCGGCCCCAGTCCGGCATCGGCGACGACCGCGACGGCACCGATCTTCAGGCACGCGTAGAGGGCCGCAGTGAGGTTGTTGCCGGGCGGGACGAGCATGGAGACCCGATCTCCGGGGCGCACGCCGAGTTCGAGCAGGCCGCCTGCGATGCTCGTCGTCACGTGCCAGAGATGACGCCAGGTGATCTGCTGCGCAGGATTCTGTGCGAAGTCCACCGAGGCGATGGATTCGTCGTCGTGGCGTGCGTCGAGGATCGCGGTGACTCCACGCGCAGGGGCTGCCGCAGACGTGTTCTCGGCAGCAGTTGTGCCGGAGGCGGCGTCTGCTCCAGCATCGCCGACGGGGAACTGTGTCTTCAGCCAGTCGATGACGACGCCTGCCACGTCGTAGTCTTCGCTGACTAGGTGGGAGCCCAGTTCGAAGCGGTGCACGTCGGCCTGGGGCAGGCGCTGACGCAGGTCACGCAGATAGCGTTCGAGGAAGACCGGGTCCTTCGGTCCCCACACCAGGAGAGCAGGGTGCTCGTAGGCCGCGATATCGGCACCGACGCGCTGCAGCTCCGAGTAGGACGGGTGGTTCTCGTTGACGGGGATGTCGGCGACGAAGCCGCCGATCCCGTGGCGCTGTGAGGCGTTCGCATAAGGGGAGCGGAAGGCGTCTTTGATCTCCGGGTCGAGATCGCCGAGGCCCATCGTCACCCGCAGGAATCCGTCGGTGACCACGGTGGCGGTCGGCAGCATGGGTCCGGCCAAGGTTGCCCGCAGCGGTGCCGGTATCGGGGCATCCTCGGGCTGGTGGACGGCCGTGTTCAAGCTGATCGACGCGGAGACCAGGTCGGTGTTGCGTGCCGCCCACCCCAGGGACAGCACGCCGCCCCAGTCATGACCGATCGTCACGATCGGATGATCGGCCGACGAGGCTGCGTCGTCGGGTGCGGCGCTCGCGGCGCCTGCCGCCTCGTTGTGGGGTGCGGAACTGCCGGCCACCTCGGCGAGAAGAGACGTGACGACGGCATCGAAGTCATCGATGCGCTGGGACATCCGGCGCACCTGGGTGCCGTGGGGAGTCGGCAGAGACTCATGCGCCAGCCGCTCCGAGAAGCCCATGTCGAGCTGGTCGGGGGCGACGAGCCGCCACACTCGTCCGCCGGAACGGGCAGCGTCCACCGTCGCCTGGGCAAGGTGTCGCCACAGGTACGACCAGGTCGGATTGCCGTGCAGGGCAAGGATCGTGCCGCTGGGTTCAAGCCCTTCGGCGCGCAGCACCTCAAGGGTGTCGAGGACATGGAAGGAATGCGGCCCGTCGGATGTCTTGGCCTCGACGATTCGGGACCAGGCGGGGTCCCACTCGGGCAGCTTCGGGGGAGCCTGAGCCGGCCGTGCAGGAATTATCATCGAACCTCTACCACTCGATTTCGGTCATTGCGGTGTTGAGTCCCGACCCGACACCCATGCATAGGATGCGGTCGCCGGGTTTGAGGTGTGATGCCTCGCGGCTGAGCGTGATCGGCAGGGAAGCAGGTCCCACATTGCCGAGTTCGGGATAGGTGACCGGAATCCGATCGGGATCGAGGTTCGCGGCCTTCGTGATCGAGTTGACGTGCACGTCGGAGACCTGGTGCATGACGTAGCGGTCCATGTCGCGCCAGTTCCAGCCATCCTCGTGGGCTTCTTCCCACGCGGCGACGACGAGTTCCATGCCGCCGGCCAGCAGACCCTTGGTGTCGGTGAACATTCCGTTGTGATCGCCCACGCACAGTTCGTGGTGCTGGGTCGCGGCGCGGGTGATGCCGCCGAGGATGCGGTGGCCTTCCGGGTGCTTGTCGGCTGGCCCGAGGACGGCGGCGGAGGCACCGGATCCCAGTGTCAGGGAGGCGAACTCGTTGAGGTACTCCTCGCGGTTGATGCCGGGGCGCGTCAGTCGGCGCAGTGTGGCCTCTTGGACGCGGGAGGCATCCTCGCCGGCGACGACGAGAGCGTATTCGATCTGGCCGGCGTCGATCATGTTCGCGGCCAGGGTCATTCCGTTGACGAAGCCCAGGCAGGCGTTGGCGATGTCGAAGTTCATCGCCTGCGTGCCCAGGCCGATGCCGGCGTGCACGCCGACGGCCACAGAGGGCTCGAGGTGCTCACGCGTGACCGAGGTGTTGACCATCAGTCCGATCGAGTCGGGGGAGACCCCAGCCTCGGCGAGGGCCTTCTTGCCAGCGGCGATCGCACCGTCGGCGAACTGATTCGGCTGATCCCAGTTGCGTCGCGCGTAGACTCCCGCGACGCGCTGCAGCAGCCCGGTCGGCAGGTTGAGCATGGACAGGGTATCGGCGAGGCGCTCGTCGAATTCTTGAGAGGTCACTTCGTTCGGGGCGAGGATCTCAGTCAGGCCGAGAAGCGCCACGTTCGAGTGCCGGAATGTTGCGTTGCCATTCGCCAATTGAGGTTCTCATCCCTTTGCGGGTCGTTCGTCGTCGTCTGCTGAAGGCCGATGCGACGCACTCCTGAAGCGCGCCACGACGGGGAAGTCCGGAGACTATCTTATATCCCTCAAGCTGAATTGTTTCTCAGCGAGTGAACCAGGTGAATCCGTCATAGGCCATTCCGGTCGCGCAGAGGACCGCGATCCCGGCCAGAATGATCGACGTCACGGTGTGCGAAACCTTCGAAGACTGAAAGCGAACGGCACGCGAATGGGACATGGGACGGTCGGTGACGAAGCGTCCGAATTGGACGAAGATGCGCCAGTCCATGACGTCGATGAGTGACTTGGCCGCCAGAGTGAAGACGATGATGCAGCCGACGCCCATGAGGATCAGGAAGATGAAGCCCATGAACCCGAATTCGCGGAAGAACTCGACGACGCGATCGGCGATGGCGGTGGCGAAACCGGTGAATCCTTCGCTGAAGGGCAATGCGGCGAAGGAATCGGTGATGCGGCCCAGCGTGAATCCGTCGCGTTCGGTCTGCTCGGCGCCGATGAACATGGCGACGGAGGCGGCAAGAGCCACGAGGAGATTGATGATCGTGATCGTCGAATTGTCCGGCCAGAAATCGAGGGACTTCAGCGTGTAGGTCGATGCCAACGCCACACAGATGATCGCGCCGGCCAGTGCGCCGACCGTAGCGGGGAGGAGGAGATTGTTGAAGAACACGAACGCGATGACGGCGATGAGGGCAGCGCCGAAGATATACGTGAACACCGCCAGAGTGTCACCGTTCGAGGAGGTGGCCGCGCGACGGTTCGTCTCGACCATCTGCCCCGACTGGCCGATGTTGTCTCTGAGCTCCGCCTTCGTGGCCCGCGAATCGGTGTCGGCCCCTGTCGCGGGAAGCACACGAGTCTCGTCCTCGCTCATACCGTAGACGCGCTCGGGTTGCTGGGGATAGGCGCGGGTCGTTTGATCGTAGGCCTGCGTCGGCTGATTGTAGGCACGCGTCGACTGGTCGTAGGTGCCGCCTCGCGGTCGCGCGCCCGGCGCGTATCCCTGCTGACCGTAGCCACCGGGGCCGTACCCAGGCTGCTGCGGCGCCTGTCCGCCCTGGGATCGACGCTGCGGAGCCGGCTGCCATCGCCCGATACGCGACGCGATCAGGTAGATAATGAGAACGACGAGTGCTGCGAGGACTCCGATTGAGATGCTGGCTCCGAGCTCGCTCATGAGGGACTTCCTGGGGATGGACAACGATGGTCGTGTGCTCAGTCTAAGGAGGATCGGCCAGGTAATCACGTTTGAGCGCCGCAACACACCCGGAGACCGGCGAAGACGCACCCGAGAATGGCATCGGTGCCCCAACGCGCGGGTAGGGTGAGATCACCACCGGATATGACCTCGGCACCGCCGAGGACCGCCCAGCATTCGAAGGAGAATCGCGATGAGCAACGCCCAGGCATTCACGACATCGGCCATGCCCTTGGACCAGCAGATCGTCCTGGTCACCGGGGCCGGCCGCGGGGTCGGATCATCCATCGCGAAGGCCTTTGCTCATGAGGGATCGGCGCTCGTCATCAACTATCGCTACTCTGCCGAGGCCGCGGAGGAGCTCGCCGAGGCCATCCGTGCTCGCGGTGGTCGTGCAGTGGCCATCGAGGCCGATGTCACCGACTCGCGCGCAGTCGACGCCATGCTCGCAGCTGCACACGCCGAGTTCGGGGCGCCCGTGTCGACGGTGGTCAACAACGCACTTGTCGACTTCTCCTTCAACGGCGAGGAACGGCAGCCGGCAGACGAAATCGACTTCTCCGATTTCACCGACCAGTTCCGTGGAGCCGTCGGAGCGGCGCTCAACACTGTCCAGGCGGCAATGAGCGGATTCCGCGAAATCGGCTCGGGACGGGTCATCAACATCGGATCGAACCTCGTGCAGAACCCCGTTGTGCCCTACCATGACTACACCGCAGCGAAGGCAGCCCTGCTGTCCTTGACGAGGACCTTCGCCAAGGACCTCGGGCCAGCGGGAGTCAGGGTGAATATGGTCTCCGGTGGGCTGCTGCGCACCACCGATGCCTCCTCGGCGACTCCGGAAGAGGTCTTCGACCAGATTGCGGCCCAGACTCCGCTGGGACATGTGACGACTCCGGAGGAATTCGCCTCGGCGGTGGTGTTCTTCGCATCACCGGCCTCACGAGCGGTGACGGGTCAGAACCTCGTCGTCGACAATGGCCTGGTGATGGGCTGAGGCGCCAACGGCAATCCCAACACATTCAGCTGAATCGTCGCCGGAGCCGATCCCGCCGGCGAGGGCCGACCCTAACGTTGAGAGCCGACTCCAGCGGCGGCGGGCGACTTCAGGGAGTCGGCCCTCAACGGCGCGGTCGGCTTTCGGCAATGTGTTTCTTGATGGCAGAAAACATGTCGCTGCGGAAGAGGTCGGCCCAGACCAAATTGAATACCGCGAACCCGGCATTGGCGAGCCGCATGTGCCGAGCGTGGTTGTCCTTGCTTGCTCGATCTGGTCCATTCTCATTGAGGTAGTACTTGCCCAGACCGTGGAACTCCACGATCAGCGGAAGTCGTGCGTGCTTGAAGTCGCATCTGCCGAGAAATTTCCCAGTGCGATCGTGCACCGCTACCTGCGGGAACATATATGCAATCGAGAATCTGTGGAACTTCACTGCACAGAGTGACTCGCCCTGGGATTCGTGCAGCGGATCGGACAGTGCGAGGCCTTGTTGCGCAACTCTGCACCCTCTTCGCCGAATCTTCATCTGCTCGAGAAGCTCGGGCTTGCTGATGTTGCCGACCCGAAGGGCCTCGGAAATCATCGGAACCGAAATCTCCAGCGGGTAGTCATGGGCGATGTCGGAAAGTGTGCGCGACAGACCTGTGACCGCAAAATCGCCGACGGTGATCCGGTCCGTCAGGGGAACCGTGCGGTCATAGATGCGCAATGTGGGGAAGTTTTCGTGGTATCCGGTGCGGATGATCTCGGCCTGGTCGGTTGCAGGGAACGGCGGGCGAATGCCGTGAATCAGTGCGGCAGAGATGTGGGAGTAGACATCACCGGAATGGAGCTCGAGCAGTCGCGAACGAATCAATGGCTTGAGATTTTCGGTCCGGTCTCGGATGTCGCCAAAAGTCTTGGGATAAGAGATCGGCTCGGCAGCGCCAGGCGAGTGGAGAACGGCATGTTGCGGTGAATTGCAGGGGCTGACCACGGCATAGTGCCCGCGCCGAATTCTTCGCAGGCAACACTGCTGCGCTCGGCGGACATCGTCGTCGGTCAAGCCGAATCTGAGCAGGTTCTGCTTGATGTAAACCTGAACCATTTAAAGATAATGGCATCAAACCACATCAAACGCAATTAAACAACACAAAAAGACGTCAACACATCCACAGATCCCGCTCCATTTATAGCCGGGAAGTCGTCGAGAGCAGACCGGAGCGCCGTCGGGCGACTTCAGGGAGTCGGCTTTGGTCGGTGCGCTCGGCTCTCGGCGCCACGGTCCGCTTTCGACGTTTGTTGGGTGAGAGAGGGGATTGGTGGGCGGTTGTCTTGGTGGCTTGGGCCTTCGTTGAGGTGAGAACCAGCGGTGACGGGTCAGAACCTCGTCGTCGACAATGGCCTGGTGATGGGCTGAGGCGAGCCGGGCTCAGGATCGGTCGAGGAACGCCAGACTTCGGTCGAGGAGCAGCTGCGCGCTGTCCTCTCGGAAGTCAGCGACCAGCGGATCGCTGAAGAGGTGACTCCCGCCCGGGTAGAGGAAATACTCCGCCTGTGCCCCCGCTCGGGCAGCCGACTCCAACAGAGTCTGTGGCGCCGCTGCGTCTCTCCACTCGTCATCGACTGAGAAATGGATCTGGACGGGCACATTCTCCTGCCATCGGGTGGGCTTGGGGAAGCCGCCACCGTGGAAGAGGAGCGCGCCGCGTGCCCGCGCGTCGTTCTTGCCCAACTGCTGGGCGATGCTGGCACCGAGGGAGAGCCCGGCGAAGACGATCTCACCAGTCAGGTCAGCACAGGCCGCGGCAGCCCGATCGACGAGCTGAGAGAACCCGACGTCCTGTGAGTGGCCGACCCCGGCCTCGGCGGTGGTGAATGTGCGTCCCTCGTAGACATCAGGGGCGAGCACGGTGTGCCCGGCGGCTCTGTAGCGATCGGCGATCGCTTCGATGCCGGGAGTCTTGCCCAGTGCGGAATGGAGCAGAACGAGGGCTGCCATGGCGATCTCCTGTTATCTCAGTTGAATACAGCTCTGCCGAGGCTCGAGGTATGACTCAGCGGCTGCGGCCGTGCGGGATGGCGAAGGAGTTAGCCTGTGCCGTCTCCCAGTCGGCAGCCCAGTCATCAGGAGCGCCGTTGAGCAGTTCGCCGGGCTTGAGCCAGTCGTAGAGCCGAGCGTAGGACCACGACTCAGACTCCGAGACATTGCGGCGCAGCATCGTCGGTTCCAACTCATCAGGATGGGCCACGCCCATCGAAGCCATCAGGCGCACGGCCTCGGTGACAGTGCCGTCGTGGTAGTTCTTCACGCGGGTCGACTTGTCGGGAACATCGATGGCGCGAGCTCGACGGGGATCCTGCGTGGCCACGCCGACGGGACACTTGCCTGTGTGGCAGACCTGAGCCTGAATGCAGCCGACGGCCATCATCATGGCGCGAGCTGCCATCGTGAAGTCGGCACCCTGGATGAGTCGCTTGACGATGTCGGAGCCGGCCGCGATCTTCCCTGCCGCACCGATCTTGATGCGATCACGCAGTCCCGCACCCATGAGCGCGTTGTGCACGATCATCAGGCCCTGTGTCAGGGGCAGGCCGACGTGGTTCTCGAATTCGAGCGGTGCCGCTCCCGTGCCGCCCTCAGAGCCGTCGACGATGATGAAATCGGGAGTGATGCCGGTCTCGAGCATTGCCTTGCAGATGCCGAGGAATTCGGTGCGCGAACCCACACAGAGCTTGAAACCAGCAGGCTTGCCGCCGGAGAGCTTTCGCATCTGCTCGATGAACGCCAGGAGCTCAATCGGCGTCGAGAACACGGTGTGGTTCGGCGGGCTGACACAGGTCTTGCCGACGGGGATGCCGCGGATCTCTGAGATCTCCTCGGTGACCTTCGGGCCGGGCAGGACGCCGCCGAGGCCGGGCTTGGCGCCCTGGGAAAGCTTGAGTGAGACCATCTTGACCTGTGGGTCCTGTGCCTTCTGTGCGAAGACATCCGGAGCGAATTCGCCCTCGGGGGTTCGGCAGCCGAAGTAGCCGGTGCCGATCTCCCAGATCAGGTCGCCGCCGAACTCCTGGTGGTAGGGCGTGATCGAGCCTTCTCCGGTGTCCTGGGCGAACCCACCCAGGGCGGCGCCTTTGTTGAGCGAGCGCACCGCATTGTCGCTCAGCGATCCGAAGCTCATGGCCGAGACGTTGAGGAGCGAGATGTCATAGGGCTGTGTGCATTCCGCACCGCCGACACGGATCCGCGGGGGAGTCGGGGAGTTCGTGATCGGAACCGTGGAGTGCATGAGGGCCTCGTAGCCCGTGCGATTGACGTCGCGTTCAGTGCCGAAGGCGCTTTCGGAGTGCTTGCCTTTGGCGCGTTCGTAGATTATTGCGCGAGTGTTGCGATTGTACGGACGGCCATCCCAGTTCCGCTCGATGAAGTACTGCTGGATCTCTGGGCGAATCGACTCGAGCAGATACCGTGCGTGACCGGCGACCGGATAGTTGCGGAGGATCGAATGCTTCTTCTGGGTCACATCCCAGGCGGCGAGGGCGCCGAGGCCGAGCGCTGAGACGGCGGCAGCGGCCTGAGCCACGCGCTTCCCTGTTGAGTCTCCTCCGAGCTGGCTGACCATGGGGTACCGACCTTTCCTTGAACTTCTTCGGTCTGTGCTTGATGCGAGCCTAAACCGAGAACACGGGGATTTCAGGAAAGGGTGGGCTAAATTTCCGAGCGTCTGACTCAGAACAGTCGTGTGAGCAGCGCCTGGACCAGTTCATCGAGCTGGAGGGAGTAGCCGATGATGAGCAGGAACCCTGTGGCAATCCACGCGACTTCCTTCCAGGAGTCGTAACCGCGGAGGGGGCGGTTGTCGTAGCGAAGTCCGCCGGCCATGACGATGACGAGGTCGATGACCCACCACAGGCCCAGTCCGCCGAGGCTGACCAGCTTGAGCCCGCCGGTGAGGAAACGTCCCGTGTAGAGGCGGTCGGCACCGAGGAATCCCAGCAGGAGCGATAGGAGCCAGGTGACGAAGAAGGAGCGGTTGGCATGGTTGTGCTCGGCCTCATTGTCGGAGTTCGGTCGTTTCACGGAACCCGGACGTTCAAGGGAGTCAAGGGAATCGAAGGGGCCGATGGAGGGCAGTTCGGGGACCAGAGGCGACACGGACACGGTGTTCTCCTTCTCTTGCGTCGCCGCTCTCCGTGGAGCGATCGACGTGATGTGATCGACGTGCCGCGGAGAACCGGGGGATGGACGTCAGGTGGGGGACCTGAGTACAGCCTAGGAAACGGGTGAGTGTTCGCGCATTGGGGTTTTCCCCAGTATCGGCATAGCGTTGGGTCTATGAGTACTGGTGAGCCGAGCGCGACGAGTACTCGGCGAACCATCGTGGCGGTGTTCTTGGCCGGAGTTTCGGTCTTCCTCGTGCTCTATGAGACGCAGGGACTGCTCCCCGCCATCCGCGGCGCCTACGGCATCGACGCTCCCACCGCGAGCCTGACGGTCTCTGCCACCAATGTTGCCATGGCCGTCTTCCTCATCCCGTTCTCCATGCTCGCCCCGCGCATCGGGCATGCCAGGCAGATCGCCGGCGGCGTGGTCCTGGCCGCAATCCTCGCGCTCATCCTGCCGTTCATGCCGAGCCCCGAACTGCTCATCGCCGTCCGCTTCCTCCAAGGCGTGGCGATCGCCTCGGTGCCTGCCACCGCAATGGCCTATCTTTCGCTGCGGCTGCCGGCGAAGGCACTGCCCGGCGCGATCGGCGTCTACATCGCCGGCAACACGATCGGCGGACTCGCCTCCCGGCTCCTGACCGGTCTTGCCGCGGAGGGCCTCGGCTGGCACGGCGGCCTGGCGTTCACCGCGGCAGTCTCTCTGGTCTTCGGGCTCATCGTGGTCTGGCTGCTCCGCCACGATCTCTTCACCACCTCACGAGTGATCGCCGCCCGCGAATCGTCGGCGACCGAGCTGGAGTCGGCGACCACGCCGGAACCGTCGGAGACAGCGGAGACCGCACAGCCGCCTCGGCGGGCGATCATTCCGCTGGGATCGGGGCTGTGGCGGATCTACCTCACCGGCTTCCTGTGCATGATCGTCTTCGGCGGGTCCTTCACGATGCTCGGCACTCGGCTGCAGCACGATCCCTGGCGACTGAGCGAAGGTGCGGTCGCACTGTTCTTCCTCATCTACCTCGTCGGCACCGTCGTCACCACGTATTACGGTCGGTTGGTCACGAAACTCTCGCGCACCTCGTTGACGCTGATCGGCATGGTCACAGCGCTTGTCGGCGCCGGACTCACTCTCGTCGACAATCTGCCGGTGATCGTCATCGGCATGTCCCTGCTCACCGGCGGTTTCTTCCTCGGCCACACGGGCGCATCCGCGTCAGCCAGCGCCTCACGGCCCGGTGTCGACTCCACCCGATCGGCGGCCATCTACCTCACCGTCTACTATCTGGGCACCAGCCTGGGCGCCTGGCTGTCGGCGGTTCTGTTCACCGATTTCGCGTGGCCGGGCGTGGTCGTCATGTGCATGACCTCATTGTTCGCCGTTCTGATCTTGACGTTGACCGGGGCTTCGATAGGGTTCAAGAAACGCAGCTGATCATTCGTTCAGCTTTGGAACCGGAGGACTTCATGCCCCACGCAGCACATTCGAACGTCACCTATACGATCGACCGGGGGGTCGCCCATGTGGAGATCGACCGCGCCGAGAAGCTCAACTCACTGACCAGAGAGGTGTTCGAGGACCTCGTCGAGGTCGGCCTCGCGCTCAGGGAATCGACTGAGGTCAGGGCCGTCGTGCTCTCCGGTCGCGGGCGGGCATTCAGTGCTGGCCTGGACTTCACCGAGATGTCCAGGCTCGCGGAGGAAGGCACCGCGACGACCTCCGCCGAGGCGGGTGCGGGATCCGAGTCATCGACCGAAGGCGCCGTCGACGTCGGTGAGCGGCTCGGGTCCGCTCGGGCACTGGCGCAGAAGGCAGTGCACGTGTGGTCCCTGATCGAGGTTCCGGTCATCGCCGGGCTCAGGGGTCCGGCGCTCGGCGGCGGGATGCAGATCGCGCTGGGCACGGACATCCGCATCGCCGGACCCGACGTCCAGCTTTCGCTGATGGAGATCAAATGGGGGATCATCCCGGACATGTGCGGGACCCAGCTGCTGCCGCGCCTGGTCGGGCCCGGAACGGCGAAGAAGCTCATCGCCACAGGCGAGGCAATCGGCGCCGAGGAGGCGCTGCGGATCGGTCTCGTCGAAGAGCTGGCCGAGGACCCGGTAGAGCGAGCTCTCGAACTTGCCGCCGACATCGCGGGGAAATCACGTTCGGCACTCGTGTGGGCGAAGAAGCTCGTCGACCTCTCCTATGAGGCCGACTTGGCCACGGGTCTCGATGCGGAGCAGGAGGCGCTGGCCTCCCTCATCGGCACCGACGAGCAGCGCGAGGTCGTCACGGAACGACTGGCGCGCATGGCCAATCGGACGAAGGGCTGAGGCGCAGCGAGGCAGTTGTGATGTGCGGACTGCTCACCCGCGACGGGCTGGCGCGGCTCAGCCGTGTCTGCCGGGGAACTCCGGGCGGACCGGGTCGATGCTCCGTTCGGATCCGACCACCTCGGCGACGGTGTCGAACGTGTCGAGCTCGCGCATGAGCACGAGTGTTGGGCGCATCAGCTTAAGACGCTCCTCGGCTTCGGCGGTCAGGATCTGAGCCACCGACATCCATTCACTCGAATGCGCCTCGGTGGTCTGATGACGGGCCGACTCAAGGTCGCCGGCCGAAAGCGCGTAGAAGTAGGTGTCGAATCGCTTCGGGCGCCCTGCCGGGGTCACCCAGTTCGCCCACGGCTTCAGCCCTGCCGGGTCGAGCACGGCTCCTGTCTCCTCTTCGACCTCACGCACAGCGGTGGCGAGCAGGATGCGCCAACCATCGGCCACCTCGGCGATGGTGGAGTCCTTCCACGCTGCCTGATGACTCTGCGGATCGGGGACTGCGATGGAGGCTGCGGTCTGCTCATCGATGGGATCGACGCGGCCGCCGGGGAAGACGACGACGCCGGCGGCGAAGTCCATCGTCGACACCCGGTGCTGGACGAAGACCTCGAGCCCGGTGGCACCGTCGCGGATCATGAGCACGCTGACGGCGGGCTTGATCGGCACGGCCGAAGGGTCGGGCACATCAGGTCCGCGGCTGGAGGAATCGGCGAGGTCCGAACGGTCGGACCCCTCGGGGGAGATATCTCGAATCACTGTCAGCACCTTCGCCTCTGTGTCTGGTCGTCACCTTCCATTATGACTGTGACTGTTGTCCTCGGCGGAGGCGGGGTGGGCCGCAGGGCGATCTCCTTGGGAATCATGCGGCAGGATACGATGGTGCCAGACGAGGCCGACGGCGAATTTCTCAAGGCAGCTTGAGCTCTGGTGCCTGAGAGTCTGAGCGCGGCACCCGGCGTTGACGGCCCGCAGACCGGAAGAGTAAGGACATGACCGGATTGGAGAACTATCTTTTCTTCTCAATCGATCAGGCGTGGCCAAACTGGCTGATTTTCACACTTCTGGCGATCGACATGATTATCCGCATCGTTGCGCTGGGCTGGATTCCGCACAACCGCAGACCATCAGTCGCGCTCGGCTGGCTGCTCGCAATCTTCCTCATCCCCTACGTCGGAATTCTCGCGTTCCTGCTGCTCGGCTCAGCGAAGCTGCCGAAGAGGCGGCGGGACAAGCAGGTGCTCGTCAACGACATCTTTCGGGACCAGACCGATGATCGGGCGATCATCGGCGACTCCGCCCAAATGACCGAACCGCTGAGCACCGCAGCGCAGCTGAACTTCGAACTGGGCGCGCTGCCGATGACGCACGGCAACGCCTTCGACCTGCAGATCGACAACCATGCCTGCATGGAGGCGATGGCCGACCAGATCGATGCGGCCACCCGGTTCGTTCACTTCGAGTTCTACATCGTCGCCATCGATGACACGACGAGGCGGCTCTTCGAATCGCTGCTGGCCGCGCACGAGCGCGGGGTTCAGGTGAAAATCCTCATCGACCATCTGGGGTCACTGGGATATCCCGGCTATTCGGATCTGGTCAAGCGGCTCAACTCATCGGGAGTGGCGTGGCGCCGAGCCCTGCCGATCCGTCCCTGGAAGGGCGAATACCAGCGACCCGATCTGCGCAACCACCGGAAGATCCTCGTCGTCGACGGCGAGGTCGCCTTCACCGGGTCGCAGAACATCATCGACCGGTCCTATAACAAGCGACGCAACCGGCGGAAGGGCTTCCAATGGATGGACTTGTCGCTGAAGTGCAGCGGCCCAGTCGTCGATGAACTCAATGCGGTCTTCATCACGGACTGGTATTCGGAGACGGGGGAACTCTTCGACGAAGCCTCGCAGGAGGAACCCCGGGCACCGCAGAACGGCGGCATCCAGGCGCAGGTGGTGCCGTCGGGACCAGGGTTCGAAGACGAGAACAATCTGCGTCTGTTCAACCACCTCATCTACAACGCGAACCGCAGCGTCGTCGTCTGCTCACCGTACTTCGTGCCCGACGAATCGCTCATGCACGCGCTCACGACAGAGGCCCGGTCCGGGGTCGACGTGCGCCTGTATGTGGGGGAGACGAGCGACCATTGGGTGACGCAACGGGCCCAGCAGTCCTATTACGCTGATCTGGTGCGAGCCGGTGTCCGGATCTTCCTGTACCACGCCCCGACCGTTCTGCATTCGAAGTTCCTCATGATCGACGATGAAGTCTCGATCATCGGATCCTCGAACATGGATGAGCGATCGTTCGCGATGAACATGGAGGTCACTATGTTCATCGTCGACAAGGAGTTCACCCAGCGGATGTACGACCTCGAAGCGCAGCGGTACGCGCCGAACTCCGTCGAGCTCGACGCCGAACGCTGGAACGGTCGGCCGCTGCTGCACAAGTATGTGGAGAACGTCGCCAGGCTCACGAGCTCGCTGCTCTGAACTGCACCGGATATGACAACGCTCCCGCACACCGATCAGTGTGCGGGAGCGTTGTCTTCTCAGAGCCTCAGGTGTCTTCGGAGAGTCCGGATGGGCCTTCGTCATCGAGATCGCGCATGGGGTCTGCGACGACATCGTCCTTGACCTCAGGGGTGCCGGTGGACGTGGCACCTGGGGTCCCAGCCGACTTGCTGCCCGCGGCGCCTGCACCTGCTCCTGCCGCACCGGCTCCTGCGGCGGAGTTGACCTTGTCGGCTGCTGTCTGCACGGCATCGGCGACGGCCGGTGACTTGTCGCGGATCGACTGGTTGGCCTTCTCGACGGTGTCCTGCACTCGCGGGTCGGCCCAGAGATCCTGTGCCTGGGCCTTAAGCTTTTCGTAGCTCTGACGTCCGGTGCGTGATCCGAGCACGTATCCGACTCCCAGACCTGCCAGGAGAATCAATCGCTTCTTCATTTTCCTGCTCTCCTTCTCAGCTTGCCGTGACTGCATGCAACACGTGTGAGTGCGCAGACCGACGACGATCGACGATCGTGCGCATCGGCACAGTGCCCTGGTTCACCACCTTATACTGCCGATGGTTCCACAGTGAAAGGACATCGTCTCAGATTTGTGGAGAAGATACAGCTCTACGGCGTTCAGTCCACCGTGGGCTGCTGCTGGGTGATGCAGTGGATCCCACCGCCGCGGGCGTAGAGTTCGCGTGCATCGACGCCGACGACCTTGCGCCCTGGGTACACCTTCTCCAGGACGGCGACCGCTTCGGCGTCCATCGGATCGTCGAAGGTGCAGGCGATGACCCCGTCATTGGTGACCAAATGGTTGACGTAGGAGTAGTCGACCCAGTCGTCATCATCGCGCAGCACCTCGGGGGCCGGAATCGGCACGACGTGGAAAGGCTGGCCTTCGGCAGTGGTCTCGGCGGTGAATCGGGTCTTGAGCTGTTGACTGAATTCGAAGTCCGGGTGCTCGGGATTGCGCTGATCGTGGATGAGGATGACGCCCGGGCTGGGCATGGCCGCGACGATGTCGACATGGCCGCGCGTGCCGAAGGTCTGGTTGTCGCGGTAGAGGCCGTGGTCGAGCCAGATGACCTTCTTCGCCCCGATGGTACGGGCGAATTCGGCTTCCACCTCGGCCTCGGTCAGGTCGGGATTGCGGCCCGGATCCAACTGCACGCTGCGTGTGGCCAACACGGTGCCCTGTCCGTCGACGTGGATGCCGCCGCCCTCATTGCGCAGCTGGGAATCCACGATCGGGACGCCTGCCTGGTTCGCGACGAAGCGCCCGATGTGCTGATCGTGATCCCACTTTGCCCACTCCTGGGCACCCCAGCCGTTGAACACCCAGTCCACCGCGTGCAGTGCACCGTTGTCGTCGACGACGAAGCTCGGTCCGATATCGCGCATCCACGCATCGTCGAGTTCGGCATTGACCACAGTGATCGGATGGCTGATCCCCTCGCCGAGGTGGCGGCGGGCATTGTCCGTCTGCGAGGTCGAGACGACGACGGTCACCGGAGTGAACTCGCTGGTGGCACGCGCCACCGCGGCCCAGGTGCGGCGTGCGGCTTCGGCCTCGTCCTCGGTGTCGCCCAAGGCATAGCCGGAAGATGGGAATGCCATCCAGATGCGGTCATGGGCAGCGGTTTCCGCGGGCATGTGAAACGTCATCGTTCATCCCTTCGAGTCTGGCTGACTGTTGAGCCTCGTGGTCGGTTGAGCCTCGCACCGCAGTGAACCCTCCCCGGTGCCGCAGACAGCAGTTGGCTTGTCCCGAGTGTAGCGAGGTTCGGCTCGTGGGGGTCAACGGATTCCGTACCTCCCGGGACCCGTCTGCGGCGGGGGGAGTCCGTATAGTCTGGCGTGGAAGACAGGACGCCTGGAAATCAGGGTTCGAACGCGCCATGGGAGGCAGCACGTGGAACAGCAGGATCTGCAGGAATTGTTCGGTCGGTCCGGGACCGGTCCGTTGGCGGGAGTGGTCGTTGCCGACTTCTCGCGGGTGCTGGCGGGGCCCTACGCGACGATGATGCTTGCCGACCTCGGTGCCACAGTGATCAAGGTCGAGGGCAGGACCGGTGACGATACACGGCACTGGGCGCCACCTCGGCGAGGCGAAGATGCGACGTATTTCCTCACGGCGAATCGGAACAAGCATTCCGTGGTCCTTGACTTCAAGGACGATGAGGAGCTGGGCCTGGCGCAGGAGCTGGCCAGACGGGCCGACATTCTGGTGGAGAATTTCAAAGCCGGCGGGCTGGCGAAGTACGGGCTCGACTACGACGCCGTCAAGGCCGCGAATCCGGGCATCATCTACGCCTCGGTGACTGGATTCGGCAGGGACAACCCGCAGCCCGGTTACGATCTGCTCATCCAGGGACTGTCCGGTTTCATGAGCGTGACCGGTTCGCAGGAGTCGGGCCCGGTCAAGGCAGGGGTCGCCGTCGTCGACGTGTTCACCGGTTTGCACACGACCGTCGGCATCCTCGCCGCGCTCGCCCACCGCAAGGACACCGGTGAAGGGCAGCTGGTGGAGACGAATCTTCTGTCCTCGGCACTGTCGGGGTTGGCGAACCAGACCTCAGCGTACGTGGCCGGCGGTGTCGTCCCGCAGGCGATGGGCAACGCCCACCCGAGCCTGTACCCCTACCAGCCGATGCCCACCGCCGAGGGGCAGATCATCATCGCCGTGGGCAACGACAACCAGTTTCGGTCCCTGGCCGCGGTGTTGGGCCATCCCGAGTGGGCCGAGGATGAACGCTTCGCGAACTTCTCCGACCGCAATGAGAACCGGGCCGAACTCGAGCCCGAACTCATCGCTGCGCTGAGCGAGAAGACGAATCAGGAATGGTTCGACATCCTGTCGGCCGCTGGTCTGCCGTGCGCTCCGATCAACACGATCGCCCAGGGCGTCGACCTGGCGACCTCTCTGGGTCTCGAGCCCGTCGCCGAGGCGGGGGCCGGGGAACGTGTGATCCCGACGGTGGCAAATCCGATCCGTCTGTCCCAGACCCCGCCCAGCTACGATCTCGCGCCCCCGCAGCTGGGGGAGAGTACGGAGGCAGTCAAGGACTGGCTGCGCAGCCAGCGCTGAGTGCAGTCATTTCACCGTCATTACCCGGGTCATACCCGGAGTCATGCCCAGTGCTGCCCGTGTGCCGGCTCCGGTTGATGCCAGTTATGCGTTCCCACAGCTGTTCGCGCAGGTCGGGTTCGTGAAACACAGGGGATGCTCGGGCTGAACTTCCGGATTCACTGACGTACCCTAGAGTCTGTATGAATGCACCCTAGCCACTGGGGAGATCCTGAGCAGTCCAGTTCTGGTCAAGGCGGATTTCGCAAAGTGGCGCACCAGATTCCAGGACTGAGATGGACACAGACAAGACTGAGACGAAGGCCGCCAAGCGGCCGGTCGTCAAACGCGTGCTGATGGTTGTGGCCATGCTGCTGACAGCGTTTCACCTGCTCGCAAGCTTCCTTTGGATAGCTCCGTCGTCGACGGCGCGGGAAGTCTTCCCGGGGAACCTCCTCTCCGAGTACATGATTCCGTTGTGGGGGCAGTCATGGAGCGTCTTCGCTCCCGAGCCGATCAATGGCGACTACTACTTCGATGTTCGCGCGGTCGTGAAGACTCCCGACGGTGGAGAAGAGGTCACTGATTGGGTCCGCGCCACCGATGTCGAACTCGACCATTCGACCTACAAGCTCTTCCCGCCACGCTCGGCCGGATTGGGCATCGGGGTCGCCTCCGACATCAAGGGATCGTGGGAGGACCTGCCCAACGACCAGAAGGCGATCGTCAAGCTCGACTACTTCAAAGGTGCTGATTCCGTCGACCGGTTGACGACGAAGTTGGAAGAGTACGACGATCCCGACGGCGCCGTTGACGGATATCTGGAGAGCGAGCACCTGGCCACCGCCTATGCGACTCAGGTGGCCAAAGCGATCTGGGGCGAGGACGTTCAGCGCGTCCAGTACCAGGCGTCGAGACAGAATGTTGTGCCGTTCGCACAGCGCAACAACGACGGTGCCGAACGGCCGAACGTTCAGCCGGTTCCGGTCGGCTGGCGAGCACTGGTGACAGAACCACACCAGTCCGATGAGGAGTTCGCGAAGTACTTCTGTGCCTCCGACGAAGTGAGGTGCGCAGATGAGCAGTGACAAAGACACCCGCGTCAAAGGTGAAGAAGTCAAAGGTGAAGACATCGGCGTGCACGGATCGCAGTCCGGGAAGACAGCGCAGACGAAGACAGCAGCGTCGACGAAGGCTGCAGCGCCTGGCAAGAACCTGACGGCTGAATCAGGTGCGACCTCGCAGACGGCAGCGGATTCGAACGAGCCTATTCCGATCTCTTCCCGCGTCCTTGGGAGTATCTCGCGGGGCTGGAACTGGCTGGAGGAGATGCTGACCGGTCGCTATCACGCGACATACGGCCTCGCGGTGACTCGTATCCTCATCGGCGTGACCGGACTCGGCCTGCTGCTGACGAACTTCAATGCCAGGCACTATGCCTTCGGCGTGGGCAGCGCCTGGAACGGGGAGATCGCAGAACCCAAGAGCGACTTCCCGAACATCTGGCTGTTCTCGCTCTTCCACAGAGCGGTGACCAACCCGCCGCTGTTCACCGCCATGATCATCGGTCTGGCTATTCTCGCCGTCGTCATCATCCTCGGATGGCGGACCCGCATCGTTCTGCCGTTCTACCTGGTCCTGTGGGTGAGCTTCATCGAGCTCAACGACGGTGCCGGTGATCAGGGCGACAACGCCTATCGCATGTTCATGATCGCGATGCTCTTCGCCGACACCACACGGCGGTGGTCGCTGGACGCCAGACGAAAGAGACAGCAGAACCCGGAGTTCCCCGAGGCCGACGGCGGCAGCTACCGCTGGGCCCTCATCATGGCCAACAACCTCGCGATCGTCGTGTTGGCCTTCCAAGTCTGTGCGATCTACATGTCTGGTGGACTGTACAAGGCGGGCGGGGCCGCTTGGCAGCACGGATTCGCGGTGTACAACCCGCTGCACACCCAGCAGTTCGGAACCTGGCCGGTGCTCTCGGACCTGCTCACGGCCTGGGGGCCGATGGTCGTCGCCGTCTCGTGGGCCTCGGTCCTGTTCCAGTGCGCGTTCCCGTTCATGCTGTTCAACCGTTACACGCGAATCGTCGGCCTGGTGGGCATCCTCTCCTTCCACCTGGGAATCGCCCTGCTGATGGGACTGCCCTGGTTCTCGCTGACGATGATCGCCGTCGACGCCATCTTCATCCGCGATCGCAGCTTCGAAAAGCTCCACAGGCTGGTGGGGCGCTGGTGGGCGTCGACGACCGACGGCATGGAACGCGCGAAGGCGAAGTCATCGCGCTGACCGCGTAAGCGTCGTGAGTGCGTTGCATCTGAGGCTCGCGGTCTGCGGAAACGTTGGTGAATCAACAGTCGAAGTCAGACTGAGTGGGTTGCAACCCACTC
>NZ_JBHFIH010000017.1:110111-132652 GCF_057334195.1 Brevibacterium sp. AGC70
GTCTGACTTCGACTGTCACTGGGTGCCTGTACGCTCTGCTTCGGCAAGCGCCTCACGCCCCGCACCGCGCTTCAGGCCCCGCACTTCACCGAACCCCGCGGAGCATCACCGCTTCGGGCGCAGCTCCAGGCCGGTGGTCTCCGGATCCTCGGGCAGGCCGATGACGATGTCGTCGCCGTCGGCCACGTCGCCGGAGAGAAGCCCGCGGGCCAACTTGTCTCCGATCTCGCGTTGGACCAGCCTGCGCAGGGGGCGGGCGCCGAAGGCGGGGTCATGGCCCTCGAGGGCGAGCCAGTCCTCGGCGGCATCGGTGACCTCGAGCGTGATCCGCCGCTCGGTCAGGCGAGACGCCAGTCGCTGGATCTGCAGGTCGACGATCGAGGACAGTTCCTCGGTGCTCAGCGCGTCGAAGAGCACGATGTCGTCGAGGCGGTTGAGGAACTCGGGTTTGAACGTCGAATGCACGACGCCCAGCACCGCATCCTTCTGCTCCTGGGCACTCAGCGATTTGTCGACGAGGAACTGCGAGCCCAGGTTCGAGGTCAGGATGAGGATCGTGTTCCGGAAGTCGACCGTGCGTCCCTGACCATCGGTGAGGCGACCGTCGTCGAGGACCTGGAGCAGGATATCGAAGACGCTCGGGTGCGCCTTCTCCACCTCGTCGAGAAGGACGACGGAGTAGGGGCGACGACGCACAGCCTCGGTGAGCTGACCGCCCTCGTCATACCCGACGTATCCCGGAGGCGCACCGACGAGACGGGACACGGTGTGCTTCTCTCCGTACTCACTCATATCGATCCTGATCAGGGCCTTCTCATCGTCGAAGAGGAAGTCCGCGAGGGATTTCGCGAGCTCCGTCTTGCCGACACCGGTGGGGCCGAGGAACAGGAACGAGCCCGTCGGGCGGTCAGGATCGGCGATGCCGGCACGTGAGCGACGGATCGCATCGGAGACCGTGCTCACGGCACTCTTCTGGCCGATGAGACGCTTGCCGAGCACATCCTCGGCGCCCAGCAGCTTCTCGATCTCGCCTTGGAGCAGACGACCTGCGGGGATGCCCGTCCAGGACGCGACGACCTCGGCGATGTCGTTGCTCGAAACACGGTCACTGACCATCGGATCGGTCTCGGATTCGGCATTCGCCTCCGCCGCCTCGGCGAGGTCGATCTCCTTCTGCACCGCAGGGATCTCCCCGTAGAGCAGGCGCGAAGCCGTCTCGAGGTCGGTGTCGCGCTGAGCCCGGTCCGCCTGGGAGCGCAGCTCGTCGAGCTTCGTCTTGAGCTCACCGACGCGATTGAGGCCGGCGCGCTGGGATTCCCAAGTGGCCTCGAGGCCGTGCAGCTCCTCTTCCCGATCGGCCAGATCTGCACGCAGGGTGCCGAGGCGCTCCTTCGAAGCCGTGTCCGTTTCCTTGGACAGGGCCATGTCCTCCATCTTCAGGCGGTCGACGGTGCGGCGGAGCTCATCGATCTCGACCGGAGCCGAGTCGATCTCCATGCGCAGCCGGGATGCGGCTTCGTCCACGAGGTCGATGGCCTTGTCCGGCAGCTGGCGGCCGGTGATGTAGCGATTGGACATGGTGGCCGCGGCGACGAGTGCACCGTCGTTGATCGAAACCTTGTGGTGGGCTTCGTAGCGTTCCTTGAGTCCACGCAGGATCGCGACCGTGTCCTCGACACTGGGTTCTCCGACGTAGACCTGCTGGAACCTGCGTTCCAGAGCCGGATCCTTCTCGATGTTCTCGCGGTACTCATCGAGCGTGGTGGCGCCGACGAGGCGCAGTTCACCGCGGGCGAGCATCGGCTTGAGCATATTGCCAGCGTCCATGGCGGAGTCTCCGGTGGCGCCGGCACCGACGACGGTGTGGAGCTCATCGATGAACGTGATGATCTGACCATCGGCGTTCTTGATCTCCTCGAGGACGGCCTTGAACCGCTCCTCGAATTCGCCGCGGTACTTCGCGCCGGCGACCATCGCGGACAGGTCGAGGCTGATGAGCGTCTTGTTGCGCAGGGATTCTGGCACGTCTCCGGCCACGATCCGCTGGGCCAGTCCTTCGACGACGGCGGTCTTGCCGACGCCGGGCTCGCCGATGAGGACAGGGTTGTTCTTCGTCCTGCGTGAGAGGACCTGGATGACCCGGCGGATCTCCTTGTCGCGTCCGATGACCGGGTCGAGTTTGGCCACTCGTGCGGTCGCCGTGAGGTCGACGCCGTACTTCTCCAGCGACTGCATCGTGTCCTCGGGATTCTCCGAGGTGACCTTCTTGCCTCCGCGCAGCTCGGGCAGAGCGGCCAGCAGGGCATCGCGACCGGCACCATTGCGGCGCAGGGCTTCACCTGCCCCGTCCTTGCCTGCGGCGGCCGCGAGCAGCAGGTGCTCTGTCGACACGAACTGGTCGCCGAGGCTGGTCATCTCCTCCTGCGCAAGATTCATCATCTCGAGTCCCGCCCGTGACAGCCCCGGTTGGGACACGGTCTGACCGCTGACGGTAGGGAATCCATCGATGGCCGAGCGGACCGCAGCCAGCACGGTTCGTGTGTCGGCACCGACCTTCGTCACCAGGTTCGAAGCCAGCGAGTCCGGTTGTTCCAGCAGGGCTGCGACAAGGTGGGCGGGCTCGACCTGATTGTTCCGCCGAGCCACGACGTCGTTGACGGCGGATTGCACCGTTTCGCGTGATTTGGTTGTCAGCTGTGCGTCCATGCGCATCTCCTTCACAAATGTTCTTCGCAGCTGTTCTGTGAACAGCTTTTGCTCTCGAAGAGTCAAACACCGACAAAGTTGAGTCTATTCCACTCAACTTTGAAATGGCGAAAGAATCTGAGTCTTCTCGGCACGCACATCAACACGGTGAGGGGCGGCGCACGTCACTTCAACAGCACTGACTGGAGGTCGAAGCGGCGCAGCACTCTGTCGGCGATCTCCGGATCGGTGCCGCGTTCACGTCGGGCCTTGAGCACTTCCGTGCGGGCGGACTGCAGCGCCTTGGTCTGCACCTTCGCCATCGCCTCGCGGTTCTCCTTCAGCGTCGCCGCCTGCTCCGAGCTGACCTGGTCGTCAGAGGTCCCCAACAGCTGGGAGTAGAGGACCTTGAAGCGTGCGCGCAGTGGCTCGGCCACCTCGTCAGGGAGACTGTCGTCGTTCTTGATCTGGACGAGCGCTGCCTTGTACGCACGGCGTGCGATCTCCGCGGTGTCCGCTCGCTCCTTCTCCGCCTCGTCGTCGATGCCGAGGACGTTGACGATGGTGGGGAAGGTGAGCCCTGCCAGCACCAAGGTGACCAGCAGGATCACGGCGGCTGCGACGAGGATGTAGGAGCGGCCGGGGAACGGCTCACCGGTCGCGGTGGTCGCCGGAATCGACAGCGCCAGAGCGATCGTCGCCAAGCCGCGCATTCCGCCCCAAGTCATGAGGGTGGCATCCCGGATATTCAGTGGTGCGGCATCCGGATCCTCCTCCCGGCGCTTGTTCTCCAGCACGGTTCCGATGAGCAGCCAGCCGAATCGCACGGCGATGACGATGAGCGCGATGCCCAGCCCAACAAGCACTGCTCGACCCAGGTCGGCATGCTCTGATTCGACGACCATGCGCAGATCGAGGCCGATGAGGCCGAAGGCGATGCCGGTGATGAGCATCTCGAGGACCTGCCACGTCGAAGCCTGGGTGACACGTTCGGCTGAATTGGCTTCGACGTCGCGTCGGCGCACCTCGAGAGCGGCCACGACGACGGCGATGACGCCGCTGGCATGGAGGTGCTCGGCGATGAGGTAGACGCCGAAGGGCAGCATGAGCATGAGTGAGGAGCGGGCGATCGTGTGGTCGATCTTCTCCATCACCCACCACACGATGAACACGACGACGAGGCCGACCGTGATGGCGATGATCGCAGAGATGAGGAAGGACAGGGCCAGCTGCCCGAAGTCGACATCGGTGCCGGTCATGGCCGCCGCCATCGCAGTCTGGAAGATCACGAGCGACGCAGCATCGTTGAATAGCCCCTCGCTCTGCAGCGTCGACATGATCCGCCGAGGTATCGACACGGTTCCTGCGACCGCATCGACGGCGACAGGGTCGGGCGGGGCGAGCATGGCTCCCAGCGCCACCGCGGCGGCGATGGTGATTCCGGGAATGAGGAGCACCGCGGTCCCGGCTACGGCTGCCACCGTCACACCGACCAGGGCGACCGCCATGCCCAGGATCGTGCGCCAGCGGATGGCGAAGAGCGCCCATGACGTCTTCTGTGCGGCCGCGAACAGCAGCGGAGGCAGGAACAGGGGGAGGATGAGCTCGGGCTCGATGGTGATTTCGGCAAACGTGGGAATGAATGCACCGGCGATGCCGATGACCACCATCAGTGCAGGCCAGGGGAGACGCAGTTTCTGTCCCAGGCCGACGACCACGCTGGTTGCGGCACCGAACCCGATGATCATCAGCAGGGTTGTCATGGCCGTCTCCCTCGGTATGGGTGGCATGTCTGCACACCGGAACAAACACATCGACGTCAGAGAGCATCGTCTGCACGAGGGGCGCCAGGTGAGGACCTCGAAGGAAATCCACGTCAGATTTCCGCGCCGGACCAACGATATTTTGGCAGAATGCTGTTATGTCTGACTCAATTGTATTCTCTCTGGCGAACGACGCAGTCGCGACGATTTCGATCAACGAACCGGAGACTCGGAACGCGCTGTCGCGCTCCGTGATGAATGACCTGATCGACACCCTCGCCGAGGTGGGGCAGCGCACTGACGTCCGTGCAGTGATCCTGTCCACCGCAGGACACGTCTTCAGCTCCGGCCATGATCTCAGGGAGATCAGCGGGGCGAAGCTGGAGTCGCAGCAGGAGACCTTCGCCGTCTGTTCTGAACTCATGCAGCTGATTCAGTCGATCCCACAGCCGGTCATCGCGCAGGTCCAAGGCGTGGCGACCGCAGCTGGGTGCCAGCTTGTCGCCAGCTGCGACCTGGCGGTGGCTGCGCAGTCGGCCCGATTCGCCACGCCGGGGGTGAAGATCGGCCTGTTCTGCTCTACTCCCATGGTGGCGCTGACCCGTGCAGTGCCGGCGAAGACGGCGATGCGGATGCTGCTGACCGGAGACTTCCTCAGTGCGGCCGATGCACTGACATTCGGGCTGGTCTCCGATGTGGTTGCCGATGACGAACTCGAGACAGCGACTGCCGAGCTGGCGCGAAAAGTCGCGTCAGCCTCGTCGGCTACAGTGGCAGTAGGCAAAGCAGCGTTCTACGAACAGCGTGATCTGCCTCTGGCAGACGCCTATGCGCACATGTCGGAGGTGATGGCGCACAACGCCGTCGCAGCCGATGCACAAGAGGGAATCGACGCATTTCTGCACAAGAGAGAACCTCAGTGGCAGCATCGGGACTGACAGTGTGATTTCCTATGACTGTGAACTTGTTCGGATGAACCGGATGAGACGCTTCAGACGATGATGGAGGATCAGACGTGGCGGTAATCGTGACCGGAGCCAGCGGCTTCATCGGTGGCGCCATCGCCCGTGCCCTGGCGACCAGGGACGAGACGGTCTATGCCCTGGGACGGCGCGATCCTGAGATCCCCGGTGTGAATTTCCAAGCGTGGGATATCACGGAACCCGCGGACGGTGCGGTGAAGACTCTGGCGAAGAAGACCACAGCGGTCTTCCACTGTGCGGGCATCTCGAAGGTCAATGCCGATGACGATGAGCTCTACGCTGTGAAGGTCACCGGCACCAGAAACGTGCTCGACGCATTCCCCAAAGCCCGGATCGTGCACATCTCCTCGACGACGGTCTATTCCTCGATCGTGCATCATGCGGATCTGTGGGAAGAGGCCGGGCCCAAGGACCCGAACGACTTCCACGACGCCTACTCGAGGACGCATGCTCTGGCTGAGCAGCTCGTGACGCGGATCCGACCCGATGCGGCGATCCTCAGGCCGGCTGCGATCTACGGCCCTGGTGAGTCGATGCTCATGCCGTATCTGAGCCGAGCTGCGAAGAATGGTGTCCTCCGGCTCCCCGGCGGCGGCAGGCAGAAGATCACCCTGACCCACATCGACAATCTGGTGCGGGCGGCGATCGCCTGCGTCGACGTGCCGTCGGCCTCGGGTCCGTTCAACATCGGCGACCCGACCCCGTACAAGCTCAAGGACGCGGTTTCCACCCATTTCGCCCGTATGGAGTACGAGCCTGTCGTCATCGAGGGGATCGCGAAGGACAGGGCGCTCTTCGCCGCGAAATTGGGGCTGAAGATCAAGACGTTCTTCAACCGGGGCAACCGAACCGAGCTGTTCCTCGTCGAATACCTCCAGTTTGATCGCACATACAACCTCACTCGGCAGCAGCGGGTGCTGGGAATCTCGACGACGCAGTTCCTCCTGCCCTCACGATTTCAGTAGCAGCCCCGGTTCGTTGGTGCTCCCGGTAAGCTGCACCAGCAGACCCAGCAGACCCAGCAGACCCAGCGTTACCTCAGCGCCGAGAGCCAGAGCCGTGGGACCGAGGGGAACTCACCGCTTGAGCCCGTGCTGGCTGGCGATGATGCGTGACACCACGCTCCGCGGAAGTGCCCGTTTGAGCAGGAACGGCAACGGTGACCGGCTGCCCACAGCATAGAATTCGCGAGGTCTGGCGGCTTCGATGGCCTTGACGATGGTTGCGGCGACGGTCTCGGGCGAGACTCCCCGCCGCTCATTGTCATCGAGGTGCCCCAGCATCGTGGTCACATCATCGGTGTAGACGGAGCCGGGGTCGAGGTACTTCGTGCGCCGGTTGCCGATGCCGGTGGCGATGGACCCGGGCTCGATGACGCTGATCCACACCCCGAACGGTGAGAGCTCTTGACGCGCGGCCGTGGCGAATCCGCGCAGGGCCGCCTTGGCCGCGACATAGGAGCTGCGATGTGCCAGGGGGAAGCTGGCGAGCATGGAACCGATCATGATGATCCGACCGCGTCCTCGCCTGCGCATGCCAGGCACGGCGAGCTGGCTCAGCCGCACCGGCCCGAAGACATTTGTCCGGAACAGGCGGTCGACGGCCTCGGGCGGGAGCTCTTCGAAGGGACCGGACTGGCTCTCCCCGGCGTTGTTGACGAGAACGTCGATGTCGGCGACCTCGTTTCCGAGAGACTCGACGCTGTCGGGATCAGCGAGGTCCAATTGCAGATAGCGAACGCCGGGGATCCGCTCGGACTTCTCGATCCGCTCAGGGTCTCGGCTCGTGGTCAGGACCGTGCATCCCTTGTCTGCCAGCACTCTGACCAGCGCGGCGCCGATGCCAGAGGTGCCGCCGGTGACGAACACCGTGAGATCCGTATTCGTCATGATCAGAGATCCGCTCGGCCAATATCGTTCGCTTGATGCTCGGTCGCAGTCCGGCCGGTACCTGAGCTCTTCTCCACGCCCATAACGGCTTCCCAGCTTCCGGCGACGGCCCGGCCCGCGCGCATTCCTGAGAAGATGCACCCGCCCAGGAAGGTTCCCTCCAGCGCGTTGTAGCCGTGCATTCCTCCGCCGCCGAAGCCTGTGACCTCACCGGCGGCGTATAGTCCGGGAATCGGTGTGCCGTTTCCCCCGATCACCTGCGCGTCGAGGTTCGTCTCCAATCCGCCCAGCGTCTTGCGTGAGAGCAGACTCAGACGCACCGCGATGAGCGGTCCGTGGGAGGGGTCGAGGATCTTGTGTGGTTTCTGCACTCGCACGATCTTGTCGCCGAGGTAGTTCCTGGCATTGTGGATGGCCTGGACCTGTGCATCCTTGGAGAACGTGTGATCCATCTGGCGATCACGCTCGACGATCTGGTCGACGAGGTGGTCGTGATCGATGACGGGTCCCTGTGAGCGTTCATTCATCCCGGCGACCAGCTCTTCGGTGGTGTCTGCGACGACGAAGTCGGGACCGAAGCGCTTGAACGCTTCGACCGGGCCGGGTGCATCGGAAGACCGGGCGCGCTCGAGAGTCAGACGCCAGTCCTTCTTTGTGATGTCGGGATTCTGCTCCGAGCCTGAGAGCGCGAATTCCTTGCGGATGATCGACTCGTTGAGCACGAACCACGAGTAGTCGTGGCCGGTCGAGAGAATGGTCTTCATGGTCCGATTGGTGTCGAACCCGGGGTAGTTCGGTGCGGGGAAGCGATTGCCCTCGGCGTCGAACCACAGCGACGAGGGTCCTGGGATGATGCGGATTCCGTGGTTCGGCCAGATCGGATTCCAGTTCTCGACGCCCTCTGTATAGGCCCAGATTCGGTCCCGATTGATCAGGCTCGCACCCGCGTCCTCGGCAATGGAGAGCATGCGACCGTCGACATGGGCGGGCACTCCGGCGAGCATCGTCTGCGGGAATTCGCCGAGGCGCTCGACCGGCCAGTACTGGCGCATGAGGTCGAAATTGTGTCCGATGCCGCCGCTGGTGACGATGACTGCGGGAGCACGGAGTTCGAAGTCTCCGAGCTCCTCGCGGTTAGAGGCGACCCCTCTGCCGGTGGGGCTGGGGGCAAGTGTTCGCCCGCGAACCCCGACGACACCGCTTCCGTCGCCATGGCCGCCGTCCTCACCGTTGCCGCCGTCCTCGACGATCAGCTCATCGACACGATGTCGGAAGCCCATTGTCACGAGGCCCGCGGATTCCGCCCGCTCCACTGGTTCGCGGAAGACTCGGACCACCTCGGGGCCGGTGCCCCAGGTGAGGTGGAACCTCGGCACGGAATTCCCATGTTCGGAGGCACCGGACCCGCCTCTTTCCGCCCACCCGACGATCGGTGTCAGGCGCAGCCCCAGATCATGCAGGTAGCGGCGTTTGTCACCGGCGGCGAACTGCAGGTATGCCTCGGCCCATTGCCGGGGCCAGTCGTCCTCGTCTCGATCGAAGCCCGCCGAGGTGGCCCAATCCTGGCGTGCCAGGTCGAGGGAATCGTGGACACCGAGTCGGCGCTGTTCGGGGGAGTCGACGAGGAAGAGGCCGCCGAGGGACCAAAAGGCCTGACCGCCGAGGTTGGCCCGATTCTCCTGGTCGAGGATGAGCACTCTCTTCCCGGCGAGACTGAGCTCATGGGCGGCAACAAGTCCCGCGAGGCCGGCCCCGACGACGATTGCGTCAAAAGCCTCATCCGGATGCGGGGCGGCGTTCGGTGAAGTTGTTCCCATGGGCGACTCCTTCGTCGATGTATGGGCCTGGCGACCCCATGAATACTCAGACTACTGTCACTGAAGGCGGCCGGAGTGTTTCAGGCGTTCAGCGTCGAATCCAGCCAGGCCGAGGCGGCCGCGAATGAGTCGTCCGTGGTCGTCGGGTCGAGGGGCACCGTGGTCTTCGAAGCACTGGGATAGCTGCCGAGGAAGCTCAGACTGCGGGTCACTCGGTGGACACCCTGCAGGGCATCGGCCACTCTGGCCTCGTGCACATGGCCCAACAGGTCGATCGAGAACTGGTAGAGTCCGAGGCCGTCACCGGTGGGTCGGGATTCGATGCGCGACATGTTCACACCACGGCTGGAGAACTGTTCGAGCATCTCCAGCAGCGCACCGGCACGGTCGGAGCGCAGTGAGGCTACCACCGTGGTTTTGTCCGACCCCGTCGGCGGGGGAATGGTGCCGGGACGGGTGACGACGACGAACCGGGTCTCGGCGTCCTGGCGTTCCCCGATGTCGTTGGCGAGGATCTCGAGGCCGTAGCGTTCGGCGGCGATGGCAGGGCATACGGCTGCCACATGGTCGGCGGCGTTGTTGGCCAGATCCCGTGCGGCCGCGGCTGTCGAGGAGGTCGGGAGGTAGACGGCATCGGGAAAGTTCGCGGACATGAACGTGCGTACCTGTGCCTCACCGTGCGGGTGGGACCCGAACGAAGTCAGCGTGCTGGGATCGGTCCCCGGCTTCACCGCCAGGACGAAGCGAACGGGCACGACCACCTCGGCGATGATCTGCAGCCGACCATGATCGGTCAGGGCGTCGATGGTGGCGGGAACACCGCCCTCGATGGAATTCTCGATCGGCACGACAGCAGCCAGGCAATCGCCGTCGAGGACGGCGTCCAGGGCCGCGGCCCCATTGCGCATGGGCTGGGTCGACGCGCTCGAGCCCAGATCGTGGGAGTCGAGATACTGCAGGAGTGCTGCTTCGGTGAATGTGGCCTCGGGGCCCAGGTAGGCGTAGCGATCGCCGCTCATCTCGAGGCTTCCTTCTTGTCGCTCAGGTTCTTGGCGCGCAGTCTGCGCGCGAAGATCGCACGCGCGACATCGCGGTATTGGGCCGCACGGTGCATCTGTGCTTTGAGGTTCTTGCCGGTGACTCGGTGGTAGAGGTCGCATTCGACCTCTTCGACACGCAGTCCGGCATTGACGACGTCGATCGTCATGGCCGCCTCGACACCCCAGCCGGCGGCGAAGGGCAGCGCTGCGTCGAAGGCCTCTCGGCTCAGGCAGCGCGTTCCCGACAGCGGCTGGGTCGCTTCGAATCCGCTGAGTTCGGCGATGCCCTTCTTCGCGAGCCTGACGACGAATCCGAACCCGCCACCCTTGCGCTTCTGTGCGGGCAGGATCGCAATCGTCATATCGGCCTCTCCGGCGAGAACCGGCGCGGCGAGGGGGGCCATATTGATTGCTGAGTCCTCCAGGTCTCCGTCGATGAAGAGGAGAGCACGATGGTCCGGGTGCTGGTCGGGATTCGAATCGGAGATCTCACGATTGCGAATTGCGAACGCGCCGGTCATCATCGCCGCAGCCTTGCCTTTGTTCTTGCGATGGGTGACCACCTCGGCGCCGGCCCTGCGGGCGAGGGCACCGGTGTCATCGGAGGAACCGTCGTCGACGACCATGACGATGTCGACACCGGGAATCTGCTTGGTGCTGCGCACCGTCGCTGCGATCCGATCGGCTTCGTTCATCGCGGGGATGATGGCAGCGATCGCGCGCGGAGCAGTCGCCGAAGAGGCATCCGGGTGTGCAGGATTCGACTGTTCGGGCATGGAAACTCTTCTCCTTTCCGTCGTCGGCACCGGCGGAGTCGCATGGACTCTCGCCGGCGGCCGTGGCGACGGAACTCAGTGGATGGTCAGCTGGCGAGCAATGATGCCCGAGCGTGCCCGGCGTGCCTCGGTGCTGAGAGGTTCACTCGTGTGCATCGCGTCTTCGATGCGCTTGCCGAATTCGCCGATGGGCTCTTCGATGTCATCGACCTGTGTGCCGAATTTCAGTTCCCAGACGGGCACGACGATGCCGTGCGCGCGGAAATAGCCCAGGAAGGTTCCGGGGCCGCCGAGGTCGTTGAGGCCCTCGATCTGAAGACGGGCGAGAGCGTCGACGAGTGTATCCTCGCCCTCTGGTCGTGCCCAGCGCACGTAGGTGCGGCCGGACATCTCGGTCCAGTACGCGGACGTCACGGAGGCGACCTTCTCCGTGGGGGAGATGGAGTCATTGGCCTGTTCGAGTGCCGCTGCGACATCAGAGTCCGTCTCGGCTTCCGGCAGCTTCCAGTATTCGAAGGTCTCGAGCACGCGGATCTCGAACGGGTGGTCGGTGTCGAGGATGTCCTGGAGACGCGGACCCTGACCGGGTTCGGTGGTCGCCTCGATCGTGGTCCCCGGCTGCGCTTCGATTGCGGCGAGGATGCCGTGCGCGACATCGCGGGAGGCATCGGTGGATGACACCGGAACCTGCATGCCGGCCAGGATCTGGCCGTCCTCACGGTGCCAGGCCTGCCACGCGGCGGGCAGCAGAGAGGTGACCGTGATCTCCTGACCACCGAATTCCTCTTTCAGCTTCGCCGAGGCGGTCGCCGCCGGCACCAGCTCGCGCAGGCAGATGAGGTCCGCCTCGAACGGCAGGCCCTCGAACGGACGCGCAACGAAGGCCGTGGCCTCTGCACGTGCCAGACGTTTGGCAATGACATCTTCTTTGGATCGCTTCGACTTCTTACCCATGGAAGACAAGTCTAGTCGGTCTGACGGCTCAGGACGCATCCCGTCGACCGGGGCGAATCAGCGCGGCACGGCCACCGGGATGAAGTAGCGGGTGGTGTTCGACTCGTCCATCGTCACCAGCAGCTTGTCGCCGGGGCTCGGGAAGGCCGATCTCTCGGGGTTCTCCGGAGTGAGTCCCAGGTTCTCCAGGCGGATGATCCCGTGCCGACCGACCTCGTCGGCGGCGAGGACATAGGAATGATTGAGCTCGCGGATGGTGACCTCTATCGACGGGACCTCAGCCGCGGCATCGACATTCGTCATGGTCCGAGGTGGTGAGGCGTTCCCCATCCCCAGATAGGCGCCGACGTCGTCGGCGATATAACCGGCAACCACATCGGCCTGGGCCAGGAGTCCGGAGAGGACGACTGAGAGCCGCTCCTGCTGGGCATCCGATTTCAGTGCCTGACCGGGCTTGAACAGATGCTCTTCGGCGAGCACGCACCACGCATCCTGCATGATCGTGCGCAGCTGCAGTTCAACGAGCACCGACGGTTCGGCGTCGAAGGGAACTTCGATGATGAGATGGCGCCCGCGATAACCGGAAGGCTTGGGCCGGGCAGAGTAGTCGCGCACTTCGGCGACGGAGAGGTTCGATTCGTCATTGCTGTCGGTGAGCAGATCCCACAGCGCCGTCTGTTCACGCTCGGTGCGGCACACGGCACGAGCACCGACGACATCGATGACCTGGTTCTCGACCTCGACGGCCTCATGGATCTCGTCATTGGCATCGGCGAGTTTGCGGCGCAGCTTCTCACCGGCTCGGAGTCGGTCCTTGATCCTTCCGCGGCCGACAGTGACTCTCTCACCCGACAACAGCGCGGAGCCCGAGCACGCGGCCTCGACCCAATCGTTGACCGTCTCCAGGGCGGCCCTCCACGTCGACTCGCGCCTCTCGTAGGCTTCGTCGACCAGTTCGCGGACTGTTGCTGACATCCTCGTCACCTTCCTAGCTCCTGTTTCAACTTCACCAGAAGACGCGGTGGATGTCCATGCTTTCCGCGCGAAGCTTTCTTCGTGCAGATGTGCGCTGTGCTGTGGGAGACGGCTCAGCCGTCAGCGATCGGTAGGGAGGTACCCGTATTCGTAGCCGCGAGCCAGCGCATCCCGACGATTGCGGACTCCCAGGCGCGAGTAGAGATTCGACAGTTTGTTCTTGACCGTACCTTCGACAAGGTTCAGCTCGGCCGCGATGGCGGACACCGACGACTGGGTATCCAGCAGGGCCAGGAGCTGCCTCTGCGAGGGGCTGAGCAGGGTGTGTCCGGCGCGGATGCGAAGTGTCTCCCCGAGGCTCAGCAGCCGCCGACGGAGTCGCTCCCCGGCGCCGAGTCCGCCGGGCCCGCCGATGGAACCGTCGCCGAAGCGGGCCTGGCCCGAGCGGAGGTCCTCAATCGATCCGGGTCCGTCAACCGAGCTTGGGTCGTCAACTGATCCGGGTCCGTCAGTCGGTCCGAGGTCGACAGCCGATCCAAGGTCGTCAACCGTTCCGGGTCCGGTTGGAAAGACCGGTGCGATCAGATCCCACTCGGCGGCGCTGGAACTGCGTTCGATCAGCTGATCGCGCAGAGACTTGGGAACCATCGCAACGGGAATGAGGCTGGCAGCGATCCTGCAGTACTCGAGCGCATCGGCGAACGCGGAATCTGACTCGACCAGCTCGCCCTTGCCCAACAGGCTGGCGGCCTGAATCGCCCGGGCAGAAGCCTTGGCGTGCAGATCGAGTGAATTCTGAGACAGAACTCTGTTCGCCAGGTGCGCCGCGGTCCCGTGCTCGCCGATGGTCAGATGGAGCTGAGCTCTGGCCAAGATGATGTACGGTGATTCGGTCTCGGCATCAAGCAGAACGTTCTGGGCGAGGTGGGTCTGCCCCTGAGCCAGGTGGAGGCCGACCAGAGTGAGCTGCAGAGTATGCAGCAGGAGTCCGTCAGCCGGCAGTGAAGAGCGGTTGGCGTCGATTGCCTGCTGCAGCCGTTTGCCCTCGATCCCGACATCGCTGCGCAGAATGCCGAACAGTGATCTGTACCGAACGACGCCGAGCCACGAATGATGACCCAGAGAGGGGTCGGCCAGACGTGTCGAGTACTGACCTGCCTCGTCGAGGTCCAGTGCGTCCATGGCACGAATCATGCGAGCCAGAGAGTAGGCGGTGAGCGTGTGGGGGCTCGTGATGCGAGTCCGGTCCTTGAGGTCGTCGAATTGGCGCAGGTGCACGTCACTCGATGGCCCGTTTCCGAGCATCGCGTGTGCCAGGGCGCTGTAGGAGTGCGCCGGGAGTAGGAGATAAGGGGAAGACGCAGAGGCGAGCTCTGTGAGGATGATCGACCGGCGCAGCAGCTGGGCACTGCCTGTGAGGTCGCCTGTGAACATGCTGGTGATCCCATATTCGAGATGAAATCGTGCTTCGCAGAGCGGGGTTGGTGCCGACTGCAAGCGCCGGGTGTCGTTGATGAGTTCCTGGGCAGCTCTGGCGATGTGGAGGCCCTGGGCCGACTGGCCGAGCAGCTTCTGGCGCCGCATCGATGCGATGGCCATGATCATAATGTCATCGACGGTGAAGTCGCCGTTCTTGATTCGTTCCAGCTGTGAGTCGAGCGTCGGGACTGCCGCGTGTTCGAAGTTGACCTCTTTGAGAACGGTCAGGGCGTCGTTGACGCCGAGTCGCCGTCTGACTTCGTCGACCTGCAGGCAGTCGCCCAGGGCCTCGGCCAAAACTGCTGAGTTGTGAGCCTGGGCCTCGGGGACCTTCGCGAATGCGTCGAGAGTCGCGTCGAAATGGTCGACCATGAGTGCATGGCCGCGGCTTGCCCAGAGCTCTGTCAGTGCGGTCCACTCTCCGGCCTCCGCGACGAGCAGCAGAGCTTCGTCGAAGCCCTCGGAATGATATGTGGCCGGGGCCCGCAGCCATTCGGCGGCGCTTGCACCAAGTGCTCGGCGGGACCGTGATTCGCTGTGTCGATCTCTGGCGTCGTAGAGGCGTCGCAAGATCGTTCTCATGACAGGAGCAATCGTGTGGTGGCCGGTGCGGTCCAGAGCTGGGAGCAGCACACCGTCTTCGTTCAGGTGCGCTGAGAGGTCAGAGACGTCGAATGGACGTGTGTCTTCCGGGGCAGTGGGAATGGAAAACGATCCCAGATGGGGCACGGCGCCGGCGGCGATTGCGAGGGTGTCGGCGTTGATGTCGCGCATGAATGACAGCAGGTGGGCAAACCTCAGCTCGGGGCTGTCCGGTGCCTGACGTCGGATCCGCGCCAGAACGTCGGCGGAAGGAAGATCCGAGTAGCGATCGGCATCGATTGCAGAGAGGTCATGTCCCATTGAGTCAGCGCCCTGCAGAACGGCCTGGCCTGCCAGGAGGTGGCCAGACGTCTGTTGGAACAGACTCGTCCAAACGGCGTCGGGCAGTTGGGGTGCGATGTCGGCGAGGCCAGTCGCAAAGGAGCGGACCGTCGTCGCGCGCTCGCCGGGAAATACGCCTTCACTTGGAGAGGGAACCGTCGGGGAAACGGGACCGCTCTGGTCAGCGGAATCATGCATGGGTGGGGACCTCGGGCAGTGGGGATACGGGGATTATCTACCACTAAGTAATCTATCCGATCTCCGTGATCGAATTCTGCTTACTCAATGTCATTACTCTGTGATTTTCACTAAGCCTGTGCTCAAAAATGCCTGCGTGCTGTTTCGGGGAGTGAACAGCGACACATTTCCTTTAAGGATCACCTTTGAAGTGATGTTTCGTCAATACGGATCAGCGTTGAGAGGGATCGACGTCGGTGCCGAGCATCTCCGTGGCGGCTGAGGTGGCCGTGGCGGCGGCCGAGGCGTGCAGCAGAGGGGTGCTGCACTGGGTGGCACTGTGGGGTGAGGTGGAGGTGTGAAGCGGCCGTTCACACCTCGAAGTCGACGATGACGGGTGCGTGATCGGACGCGCCCTTGCCCTTGCGCTCCTCGCGGTCGATCTCCGCGCCGGTGACCTGCGCGGCCAAGGACGGTGAGGCCAGTTCGAAGTCGATGCGCATGCCCTTCTTCTTCGGGAAGGCCAGCCTCTGGTAATCCCAGAAGGTGTAGACCCCTGGGCCAGGTGTGAACTGCCTGGTGACCTCGCTGAGTCCTGCGTCAAGGAGGGTTTTGAAGGCCTGGCGCTCGGGTTCGGACACGTGGGTGAGGCCGTCGAACTCCGCCATGTCCCAGACGTCCTCATCCAGAGGCGCGACATTGAAGTCGCCGCACAGGACGAGCTTCTTATCAGGAGTTTCGCGCAGCTGCGCAGAGATATCGGCAGTCAGCGCCCGATACCATTCGAGCTTATAGGTGTAGTGAGGGTGGTCGAGTTCGCGGCCGTTGGGGACATAGAGCGAATACACCCTGACTCCGCCGCAGGTGGCTGACAGAGCACGAGCCTCGACCACGGGCTCTTCGCCGAACGAGGGAATGTCCGTGAATCCGATCTCGGGGTCCTCGAGGCCCACTCGAGAGGCGATTGCCACGCCATTCCACTGATTGAGGCCGTGGAAGCTGACTTCATAGCCTCGGGAGGTGAACAGATCCTTCGGGAACTGTTCGTCCTTGCATTTGAGTTCCTGGATGGCCAGGACGTCGACGTCGGAGCGATCCAGCCAAGCACCGATTCTGTCTTGTCGGGCGCGGATCGAGTTCACATTCCAGCTCGCGATTCTCACCCTCCCACCCTAAGCTGTCCCGGCCGCAGGCCCAAGCTCACTGGGCAGAACAAGCCAGCAGACGCATCCGCTGGCCCCATCGCCTCGGCGTCGGTCCGATACCGATAATCTGGGGTCATGCCTGAAGCACTCAACGAACATCTCGGCCACGATGGTGCCGCCTGCCCCGATTCCTACTATGTGCGCACGGCACCGGAGGCATTCGTCTCGACGCTGCACAGCCAGGGCGCGTGGCAGCCGGGAGAACAGCATCTGGCCCCGGCGGCAGGGCTGGTGTTGGCCGAGATCGAACGCCGCCTGCCCTCGGACAAACTGGTCTCGCGGGTCAGTTTCGACATACTCGGCGTCATCCATTCCGGCGAATTCACCGTAGACGTCAACGTCATCCGGCCTGGTCGGACCATCGAACTCATCGAGGCCAGCATGCGCCACGGTGAGCGCACCAGCGTCCACGCCAGAGTCTGGCGCCTGCTGCCGGGCGACACCGCAAGCGTCGTCGGCGACGAATGGCCGACTCTGCCTGAGCCCGAAGAAGCTCCAGCCGTCCCATTCACCGGCCGCTGGGGCGGAGGCTTCATCGCTTCGCTGGGCGGCGGTCAGTTCGCCGACGCCCATCCCGGATCCGCCCGTTCCTGGATCAGGTCCCCTTATCCGCTCGTCGACGGGGAGGACGATCCTGCGACCGCGGCCTTCGTGAAGCTCGTCGACACCGCCAATGGGCTGGCTGTGAGAGAAGATCCGAAGTCGACGTTCTTCCCCAACGTCGACCTCACCATCCACCTCACCCGAGTCCCGGAACCAGGTTGGGTCGGTTTCGAGACGAAGGTTGCTTTCGGCCCCACCGGGATCGGTGAGACCACAAGCGTCCTCAGCGACGTCAACGGGCCGATCGGCACCGCAGCGCAGTCGCTGACGGTGCGCGTGGGCCAAGGCGCGAAGTGACGAGGCCGCGCGCACTCGTCACCGGTGCCAGCTCGGGGCTGGGGCGTGGGTATGCACTTGCCCTCGCCGCCGACCAGTACGACCTGGTCCTCGTGGCCCGTGATGAGGTCCGTCTGCAGGAGCTGGCGACGAGCATTGAAAGCGACAACGGCACCCACGCCGAGGTGGTCGTGGCCGATCTGTCGACCCGAGCCGGCATCGACGTGGTCCGGACCGTGATCGAGACTTCGCGGATCGATCTGCTTATCAACAACGCCGGATACGGACTCAAGCAGGGTCTGCTCGAGTCGGAGATCTCGGAGCTCGAGGACCAGGATATGGTGCTCACCGGCGCAGTGCGCGAACTCTCTCTGGCTGCGGTCAGGCGGATGCGCGAGCGTGGTCGCGGAGGCCTGGTCAACGTCTCGTCCATGGCGGCGCTGACGACGATGGGCCAGTATGCGGCCTCGAAGGTATCGACCGTCGTCTTCACCGAAGCTCTCGCCGGCGAACTGCGCGGAACTCCGGTGACAGCCACCGTCGTGCTGCCCGGATTCATTCGTACCCGGTTCCACGAACGACTCGGCGTCGACCGACCGGGACCCGGGTGGATCTGGCTGAGTGTGGAGCAGGTCGTCGCCGCATCCTTACGCGATGCGCGACGCGGCAAGGTGATCTCGGTCCCTGGGGCGAGCTATGGGCTGGCAGCTCGAGTCGCTCGGTTCGTTCCCCGCTCTCTGGTGCGCTGGGGGTCGACCGGTTTCTCTCTCAGCAGGCGAGACGATCACTGAGGTCGCAGCAGCGACAGTGCGACCCGCCGCATGAAGTTGAGTCTTGAATCATTTTCAGTGAACCCTGTGACCTGGGATTTTATCGGGTGGCAGGAGTCGGTGAAACGCCCCAGCGCGATTCAGGCAGGGCAGAACAATCTTTACAAGTGGGATCGATGTGTGATCCAATAATGGTGTTCGCCCGGTGGGGATCGGGTGGACACAACGGACGTATGGGGATGCGTCCGGGTACTCGAGGGGAGTGCTGCGAGGACCCCGGGATGTCGCGATTACGCGCCCCGGGGTCTTTGTCATTCACAGTTGAACACTGCGCTGCCTCCTCTGACGTGACCGGGCAATTCCGATCTCCACACCGACAGCGGACAACGGAACACCAAGGGCGTGACTGGCGTTGCGGGTCACGCGATCTGCGATGTCGGCGACGACTGCATCGACGTCGGCACGTTCGTCGACATCGACATGGAGGACGAGCTCCGGTCGTCGCGCCGTTCCGCGCAGAATGGCCTGCGCATCGACGACTTCAGGGGTGTCTCCGAGGTCATCTTCCACGGCTGCGGCAATGACGTTCGCCGTCACGGTCGTCACGCCGCTCCGAGCATCTTCCTGCATGCGCAGGGGTTTTGCGGAATCCTTTCGCGGAACCTGAGCGGCGAGCCAACGCACACCGATGATCGCCAGGATGAGAGCTGCCGCCAGCGCGATGACAGCGGAGAACGGCAATGCGAACACCGCGGCGACGGGCTGCAGCTTCGCATCCGGGGTCAGGCCGGGGGCCACCGCTGCTGCCAAGCCGAAGCTGAGTGCGAGGACGGCGAGTCCGGCCACGAAGAAGATCAGCCCGACGATGATGAGACCGGTGCGATTGGCACCTGCTGCCAGTCGTTTCATGCCGGTCTCCTCTGTGCGCGAACCTTGACGGTGGGTGTGCGGTCGAACGCGATCGAAGCGAAGCGCTGGGTGACTGCGGCGTCGACATCGTGGCGGATTTCGTCAGTGTCACGCACTGGGGTGGAGAAGGTGACATTCGTCGACGAAGCATTGGACGCGGCACGCACGCTCGAGACTCCGTCGACGGAGTCCGCTGCCGCAGCTGCCAGGTTCGACAAGGCTGAGGTCGGCAGAACCACCTCGAAGCGTTCGACGTGCTCTGGTGCCTGCGCGCGGTAGCCGATGTTGCGTTTGGCTCCTGGCGAGATCCCGATGACGAGGAAGATCAGCCCGAGGACCGTGATGACGGCACCGGCGGTGACGATCGCCGCCGCGGCCCACGTCATTGATCCGAGAGTCGCGAATCCGGAGAATCCGGACGACAGCGCCGAGCTCCCAGAACCGTCGGACACGATGGCGGCAATGGCCGCCCAGCCGAGGGCGACGGCGATGGCCAGGATGAGGATCGCGAGGATGGCAGCGGGCACCACGCGTGCCGGGCGTGCCCGAAACAGTCGTGTGCTCATTGCAGATTCCTCACTGATCTTCCGGTTCCTGAAGCGTTGGGTTTGAGCCATTTCACGTCGACGTCGACCTGACGGACGCTGACTCCGGTGAGCGCTTCGACATCGGCACTCAGGCGACGACGGACCGATTCGGTCGCCTCGGTGATGGGGGAGGGATATGCCAGCCCCAGCTGCACCTCGAGTGTGCAGCTGCGACCGGAGAGGGTCACGTCCACGCTGGGACGGCTGTCGAGGTCGGCATTCGAACCGAACCCGAACAGGCCCGACTTCGCGCCGCCGACCCCGGGCAGACCCTTGAGGATCTGAGAGGCCGTCTTCTCGATGACTCGGTCAGCGATCGTGAGGCCACCACGTGATGAAGCCACGATGCTACCTCCGGGTCGTCGAGCGCGAACTCAGCGCGCTGAGATCGAGGCGTCCGTCAAGGACGAGGCCGATGACCAGTCCGAGCCCGCCGCAGATGGCGACGATGAGGAACGCGAGGAAACCACCGAAGAACGCAACGATGCCCAGCGTCAGTCCGACGAGCAGACCGATGAGTGTTTTCGACATGTCAGTCCTTCGTCTCAGTTGAGTTCGACGGTGTCGTTGGTGTTCTGCTGATCATCGTCGTCGCCGGGGAGGTGGACGTCAGCGACCTCGATGTTGACCTCGACGACCTGGAGTCCGGTGCCCTGCTCGACGGCACGGATCACGTTGCGACGGATCGCCTCGGCGACGTCGACGATCGACGTTCCATACTCCACGACGATGGTGAGGTCGATCGCAGTCTGCTTCTCACCCTTCTCGACGGAGACTCCTCCGGAGACGTTCGTCTGCGAGCCGGGGATGCGTTCGGCGAGGGCGTCGAAGGTGCGGCGTGCGGCATTGCCCATCCCGAACACGCCGGGGACCTCACGGGCGGCGATGCCGGAGAGCTTGGCGACGACGTTCTCAGCGATCGTGGTATTGCCCATGTCGGTCACGAGAGGGCTGCGAACCGAATCGTCGGTCCTGGACTGCTGGGAAACGGTGGACTGCTTGTCTTCTGGCATTTGTCTTCCTTTTCGCTTCGAGGATCCTGTTGCGAGAACAGGTTTGTTATGAGTACAGACGCGCATGACCGACAAACCTCACGCATGATTGCGAAAGAATTTTCTCGCCGGTGAAAATCTTCTCGCAGGCGACACAGATTCGTCCTGTCGTGGCGAACACGCTCACTGCGATTGCGGTCGCATACGATGTGGGTATGACAAGGCACGATGATCGCTTCGATATCGTCACCCTCGTCGTGCGCGCGAGAGAGGGCGATATCGACGCCTTCGAGGCGTTGGTTGACCGGTATGAGACGAAGCTCCTGCGATTCTGCATGCGCACGCTCGGTGACCGGCAGGACGCGGAAGACGTCGTGCAGGATACGCTGGTGCAGGCGTGGAAATCGATGAGTGCTCTGACCGAACCGGCCGCTTTCGGCACGTGGATCTACCGTCTGGCATCGAACAAGTGCACCGACCTGCTGCGCAGGAGGATGGCCAGGCCTTCGGACGCGCAGGATCCAGATGATATGAGCATCCACGCGGATGGGCGGGCGTCGGTTGAGAAGTCCGTCGAGGCGCGTACAGCTCTGCAGCATTTCTCAGACGTTCTCCAGACGCTCTCATCAGAACAGCGGGTAACGTGGGTACTCCACCAGATGGAAGGCCTCAGCTACGCCGAGGTGGCGACAACTCTGGGCATCAGTGAAGGCAGCGTGCGCGGCCGAATTCACCGAGCCCGCACTGCCATCATGGAGGGGATGGAAGGATGGACGTGAACGAGCATGTCGGCTCCGGCGCTGAACCCGACCAGACGAGTGCCGATTCTCAGCGGGAGTCAGACGCCCAACTTCGCGGTGTCATCGACGAATACATGAGCACGTTCCAACCCGAGCCCGAAGATACGGCCGGAGTGCGTGAGCGCATCCTTCAGCTGGTCAGAGACGATTTGTACCGGGGGCCCTCGACCAATCTGCAGACAGAGCAGGGACACCCGTTCTCGATCTCGACCGCTTCGGTGCGATCAATTGTGCGCAATGCCGTTGACTCAGTGGATGGGATCCGAGCCCGCAGCGTCGACGTCGAGCCTGCCGGGGATCCGGAAGGGAGTGCGGCGACGGTGTCGCTGACGGTGGCCATGCGCGCCGGCATCTCCTTCGCCCCCACCGCTGAGGCGATCCGCCGATCCGTATCCGCCGAGGTCCTGGCCGAGTTGGGGATCCCCGCGGCCCGGATAGATATCAATGCTGAGGATGTGTACGTTGACTGATCGTGGCGAGTCGAAGGACTCCAATCTCCTGTACAGCGGCAATGTCTCTGTCAACGGCTCTGTCAACGGCAACGGTAAAGAGGTTGTGGAATCGGCCCGGCTGGCTGACTCCGTGACCTCGATCGCCGGGGTCAGAGCCCTGGCGCCGGGACTGCGTGACCTGGTCGCCACCGCCACGGCCAAGGTGCTGCGGCGCACCGGCGATGAGCCAGTGGGAGTTGACGTGACCCGGGGCGGTGACGGTGTGAAGGTGAGGATCGACGCTCACCTTGACCACACCCGTTCGGTCGCCGAGGTCGTCGATGAGATCTTCTCGGTCATCGAGACCGACATCGCTCGTGGGGCCGTGGAGGTCAGCGGGCGGCTCGACATCGACCTGCGCGTCGTCAGCCGGGGGTAGTCGCGCGATCGGCCGTCAGCGACGGTGGGTGACAGTTAGGACTGCGGGTGAATGTGAAGAGGCCCGG
>NZ_JBHFIH010000017.1:132720-140457 GCF_057334195.1 Brevibacterium sp. AGC70
CCCCCCACGCCGGACGTGATTCGACAAGGGTCGAATCGTGCCTGAGTCAGATCATGATCAGGCTGCTTTGTCCTTCTTGCCCATCTTGCTGGTGATGAAGCCCCAGATGATGAGGACGATCAGCGCGCCGCCGATCGCACACAGCCAGGAGGACAGAGAGAAGAACGCATCCATCTGGACTCCGAAGAGTGCGCCTCCGATCCAACCTCCGAGCATGGCTCCGATGACGCCGATGATGAGTGTGGCGATGATGCCGCCGCCCTGCTTGCCCGGCAGAATCGCCTTGGCAATGGCGCCGGCAATGAGTCCGAGGATCAAATATGCGATGAAACCCATGAGGTTCACATCCCTTCTGAAGTAGCTGATGATCGGGCATGTTGGGTGGATCTGTCTCCAATGGTAGATCCGATTCTCACGGAACGTACAGCTTAGCCCGATCTTTTATGACATTGATACAGACGTTCGCTCGGCGGAAACCTCACGGACGGATTCGATTCGAATGTCGTTATTCCCATCACCACCTCGGCGAGGGCGGCCGGAACTTCATCACCACCTCGGCGTGTGTGACAGCCCTGGTCTGCGCGACTGCACTGGCCGTTTAGACTTGGGGACATGATCGATAGTGCAGACACCCGCCGACAGTTGCTCGACCTCATCGACGAACTCGCCGTTGTTCGTGGCAAGGTGACCCTCTCATCTGGCAGGGAAGCTGACTACTATCTGGATCTGCGCAGGGTCACTCTCGACCATCGCTCCGCACCACTGATCGGTGATGTGGTGCTCGATCTCCTGGCTGCCGAGGGGCTGCTCGACAAGGTCGACGGCGTGGGCGGGCTGACGATGGGCGCCGATCCGGTCGGAACCGCCGTCATGCACCGCTCAGTGGTTCGCGGCACTCCCGTGGACTCCTTCGTCGTTCGCAAGGAGGCGAAGAAGCACGGGATGTCTCGTCGAGTTGAGGGGCCAGACGTCAAGGGCAAGCGGGTCGTCGCGGTCGAAGACACCTCGACGACTGGCGGTTCCGTGCTCACCGCGGTCGAAGCCCTCAAGGAGGCCGGCGCCGAGGTGGTGGCAGTGGCCGTGGTCATGGACCGGGACACGGGCGCCAAGGAGCGCGTCGAGGCAACAGGCATTCCGTATCTCACGGCGTTGACGACAAGCGATCTTGGGTTGGATTGAGACGTTCGGCGGAGCTTCACGGGCGGATCTCCACCCGTCGATCACCAGCTGGGACTCGACTGGCAATTCTGTCGTAATCGGGGTCTTGGTTTGAAACATCGTGGTCGATTCAACACGATAGATGAGACACTCCCACAGTACTGCTTCAGGAAAAGTAAGGATGACGCGTGCTCACACTGAAAGAGGTTTCCCTGCGCAAGGGAAAGCGAACTTATCTCGACGAGGTGAGTTTCACCGCGCAGGCAGGCCGGATCACCGCAATCGTCGGAACCCGTTCGGCCGGCCGGACCGAGCTGGTTCGCGTCATCATGGGGCTGATCTCGCCCGATGAGGGCACCGTCAAGCTCGAGGACTTCGAGCTCGACTTCGGCGATCGTCAGAACTTCGGATATCTGCCCGCCGAGCGCGGCGGCTACCCGAACATGCGTGTGATCGATCAGATCGTCTACCTTGCGCGTCTGCACGGCATCACCCTCGGGGCCGCAGAGCGCAATGCCCTGACTCTGCTCTCGCGCCTCGAGCTTGCCGATCGCGGGTATGCACCGTTGAAGAACCTCAGCGGCACGGAGATCGCCCGCGTCGACATCGCAGCTACGCTGGCCGCCGACCCCGATGTCGTCGTCATCGACGACGCCTTCTCCGGACTCGACTCACAGTCAACCGAACTTGTGATGTCTCTCCTGCGCGCCCACGCCGCCTCTGGGGTGCCTGTCATCCTGGCCACCGACAATTGGGAGGCCGCGCAGACCCATGCTGACGATGTCATCGTCCTCAGCCAGGGCCGGACCAGCGTGTCCGGCAGCGTGCAGGAGTTGCGTTCGGACGTGAAGTACCGTGTGGAGCTTGACGACGCCGAGGCGGCCGCCAAGTCATTGGAGAGCCGCGCAGGCATCAGCGACGTTGCGGTTCTCGATTCCGCAGACAACATCGTCAGCTTCCGAGCAGCCGATGCAGGCTCCGCCGCACAGACCGTGGCAGCACTGAATGGTGTGAAGAGTTTCGAGAGTGTTCGCCCGACATTGGCCGAGCAGTACAAGGAGGCTTTGTGATGGCAGGCAAGGACGAAGGCCAGGACGGGGACGCCCCGGAGCCAAAGGTGTCGAAGGGCACTGCGGGAGAGAACATCGATGATCTGGGCACATCCGTCGGCGACGACGTCACGGTGACCGACAACGATGCAGACTCAGCGCAGGGCGCCAAGCCTGCTGCGGCTGCCGATGATGAAGCTGCCGATGCGAGCGACACAGCTGACGCCAGCGATGCTGACGCAGCGGCGGCCGACGACGGACTCGATGAGGTTCCGTTCGAACTTGCCGAGGACCGGCCCTCGGCCGATGAGCTTCCTGAAACCGGTCTGGTCTCCGAGTTCGTCGACGTGAACAGGCGTCAGGCCGCCTGGCTGGTATCGAACCGGGAGAGTACGACCGCATTGCGCAGTCCGTTCTTCCTGGTCACCGGTGCAGTCATCGTGCTCGGAATCCTCGCTGCGGTCATCTCGGGCGTCGTCGCTGGATCAGAATCGAAGTCGGGTACTCCGAGCATGGCTATGGTCGGTGTGGGTGAGCAGGCTGCCATGTACGAGCAGCAGCTGGGCGTGAAGATCACCGACGCCAAAGACGCTCAAACCGCAGAGAAGCTGGTCAAAGAGGGCAAGGTCGACGCGGCCTTCATCCAGGACCCCAGCGGACAGGCCCAGCCGACGATCATCGCCTTGGACGAACAGCCCGAGGCGCTGCTGGAGAAGCTGGCACCGAAGACTGAGGCCACACTGCTGAACTCGCCGGCGGTCGGCGACGAGGTCGCCACTGGACTGCTGTGGGCCATGGCAGTGTTCGCACTGCTCGTGGTGGCCACACTCGGCACCGCGCTCTATCAGAACCTGCGCCTGGAGAAGCGCAATCGGATCACCGAGATCATCGCCGCCACGATCCCACCTCGGGCCTCGGCGTCGGGTCGGATCACGGGCATGCTGTCTCTGACGGCTGTCCACCTTGTCGTCGCGATCGTTGTGGCCGAACTCGGACTCTCCATCACAGGCAAGACCTCACTGGCATTCGCCATGCTGCCCGGCCTGGGCTGGTTTGCACTGACTCTGCTGTTCACCGCGTGGGCGATCTATGCGCTCCTCGTTTGGGCATCGACGGTGTCCGGCAGCAAGGCACGCAAGGCCTTCGTCTCGATCATCGGCGTCATCACCGTAGCCGGCTTCATCGCACCCGTCATCGTGGGAGCATCGGGAACGGTCGCCAAGGTGCTGTCGTGGACTCCTTTCACCTCGCCGCTGGGAATTGCCGGACGCTTCTTCGGCAGCCCACCCGCATGGTGGGAGGGCCTCGTCGCCGCAGCCATTGCTGCCCTTGTCGCCCTCATCATCCACTCCTTGGCCAGCAGCGCCTACGTTCGCGCGGTGCTCACCGGTGGAGGACGCAGCGGCAAGACCGTGAAGATGAGCAAGCGTGCGCAGAAGGTCTCCGTCGGCTCAGCCGGCAAGAAGGCCGGTTCTAAGGACTCTGCCGCGGAATCGGATATCGATGCGGGCTCCGACTCGGACGCCGACGACACCTCGGCGAAGAAGACGAAGGTTGATGAGTCAACGGATGAAACCGATGACAAGAAGTGACTGAAGACAGCACGCCACAGGTAGGGGTCGGTCCGTGGACCGGCCCCTGGCCTGTGTCTGAGCACTTTGATCCCGAGCTGCTGGCTGAGGGCGACCGACGCAATGTCGTCGACAGATACCGCTACTGGAAGCTCGATGCGATCGTCGCCGATCTCGACTCGACACGGCACGAATTCCACGTCGGTGTTGAGAACTGGCAACACGACCTCAACATCGGGTCCGTGGTCAGGACGGCCAACGCCTTCAACGCCGCCGCGGTGCACATCGTGGGCAGGCGGAGGTGGAATCGGCGCGGGGCGATGGTCACCGACCGGTATCAGCACATCATCCACCACCCGAGCATCGACGACCTCCTGCAGTGGTGCACCGACAATTCCGTACCGCTGATCGGAATCGACAACTTCCCGGACTCGGTGCCGTTGGAGACCTATGACCTGCCGCGACGCAGCCTGCTGCTCTTCGGGCAGGAAGGGCCGGGCCTGAGTGAGGAAGCGCACCAGGCGAGTACAGCGGTGCTATCGATCGCACAGTACGGTTCAACCCGATCGATGAACGCGGCCGCAGCTGCGGCGATCACCATGCACTCCTGGATTCGCCGCCACGTCTACGACCAGCCGGTGGACTGAGTCCCGCCAACGTGATGAGGGTGGCCGACGGGCGTTCAGCAATCCGTGCGCCGAGCCTCGACGGGTGGGCAGGGCTGTACGGTGCCCCCGCCGGCACTTCCGGCCCCAACGGTTGGTAAGTTCTCCTCGATCTCAGCGCTGGCTTCGATCAGAACTTACCAACTGTCCGGTGGTTCATCGATGCCGCTGCGGCAAAAGTGCAGGAAAGGACGAAGAAGGGGCGTCCCGCGTTGCTTCCAGTATTGGAAGAACACGGGCCCCCCCTTCTCCTCTGCAGAGACTTCGAGGCCCGACGTCAGCGAATGCTCTGCCTCGGGCTGTGGCCTCAGCTCAGGTCGGCAGCCTGTGGCTCGATGAGCCCACCGATCTCTGCCAGCTCGGCAGTCAGCGAATCGGCATCGTCGAAGGTGCGCGAGATGACGGTCAGGCGCTTTGCATAATGACCGATCGGGTACTCCATCGTCATACCGATGCCGCCGTGCATCTGAATCGACTCCTGGCTGATGGTGCGAGCCGACTGATCGATGATGATCTTGGCCGCGATGACATCACGGTGGCGGTCCTTCTCTGAGCCGGCTTCCTCGTTGGTGACGGCAAGTCGCGAGTACAAGGCCATGCTGCGCGCATACTCGAGGTCCGCGTAGAGGTCGGCCGCACGGTGCTGCAGGGCCTGGTTCGCACCGATCGGGGCACCGAACTGCTCACGGGTCTTGAGGTACTCGGCGGTCATGGTCAGCGAGGCTTCCATGACACCGACTGCTTCGGCCATGATCGCAGCGTTCGCAGTGTCGAGCACCTCGGCGACGACGGCACGCGCATCGGCGGTGCCGAGGCGCTGGGCCGGTGCGTTGTCGAACTTCACGCTGGCGCTTCCCTGGCCGTCGGCCTGACGGTGAGTGACGCGGGAGACTCCGGTTGCCGTCGCGGCGACCAGGAACAATCCGAGTTCGCCGTTCTCCGAGGCTGTGACGATGAACTGGTCGGCGACGTCGCCACCGAGCACGCCGTTCTTCTCGCCACTGATCGTGAAGGCACCGTCAGCGCTCGCCGAGGCGGTGGTGGACGGAGTATCGACCGCGTAGCGCAGGCCGGGCTCGAGGGCCGCGAATGCGAGGAAGGTCTGGCCTTCGCACACGGAGGGCAGGATCTCCTGCTTCTGCTCTTCGCTGCCGGCTGCGGCGATCGCATTGGCGCCCAACACTGCTGTGGCCAGGAACGGCTCGAGCACGAGTGAACGGCCGAATGCTTCCAAGACCACAGCAACCTCGGCGAAGGTCATTTCTGCTCCACCGTAGTTCTCCGGGATTGCCAGACCGAGCAGGCCCATCTCTGCGAACTGCTCCCACTTCTCGCGGGAGATGCCCTCTTCGCTGCGCAGAATGGCTTCGCGGGCTTGGGTGTCGTACTCGCTGCGCAGGTATTTGTTCAGGGTGCTGGCGAGTTCTTGCTGAATGTCGTTGAGTTCAAGATCCATTGTTGTCCTCTTTTTAAGTGTTCTGGGGTCGCGGAGACCTCAGAGACCAAGCAGTGCTTTCGAGATGATTCCGCGCTGCACCTCGGACGAGCCTCCGTAGATGGTGACCTTGCGGGTGTTGAAGTACGCGGGAAGGGCGTCGACTGCTCCGAGCGGAAGGTCCGAGAATCCCTCGCCCTGAGCGCGGTCGGTGACGAAGTCCAGCCCCTGCGGACCGAGGACGTCGACGAGCAGCTCGCTGATGTCTTCCTGCAGCTGTGAGCCCTTGAGCTTGAGCACGGAGGAGCGTGGATCCGGCTTGTCAGATCCGGCGGCCTGAGTCGAGAGGATCCGCAGCTGAGTCATTTCGAGAGCGGTCAGCTCGGCTTCTATCCGAGTCAGGCGGGCTGAGAACAGGGGGTCGTCGAGCAGGGTACCGCGTGCCGTCTTCGTCACCGCGGCGTAGGCCTTGGCACGGGCAAGGTTGACCTTCGAGCCGCCGATCCGGGCGATGCCTGTTCGCTCGTTGCCGAGCAGGAACTTCGCGTAGGTCCATCCCTTGTTCTCTTCGCCGACGAGGTTCTCGACGGGGACCTCGACATTGTCGAAGAAGACCTCGTTGACCTCATGGCCGCCGTCGATGAGCTGGATCGGGCGAACCGTGACTCCGGGCGTCTTCATGTCGATGAGCAGGAACGAGATGCCGGCTTGCTTCTTCACATTCGGGTCGGTGCGGACCAGGTTGAACATCCAGTCGCCGTACTGGCCCAGTGTCGTCCAGGTCTTCTGTCCGTTGACGATGTACTTGTCACCGTCTCGGACCGCGGAGGTCTTCAGCGATGCGAGGTCAGAGCCGGCATCGGGTTCGGAGAAGCCCTGTGACCACCAGATGTCGATATTGGCGGTGGCCGGAAGGAAGCGCTCCTTGATCTCCTGGCTGCCGAAGGTCGCGATGACCGGGCCGACCATGGAGACGTTGAAGGGCAGCGGCTGTGGAACGCAGGCCAGCTGCATCTCTTCAAGCCAGATGTGGCGCTGTACCGGAGTCCAGTCCTGGCCGCCCCATTCGACGGGCCAGTTGGGTACGGCGTAACCATGCTGATTGAGGATCCGCTGCGAAGTGACTATGTCCTCCTTGGTCAGCTCCTGGCCGGTGGCGACTTTGAAGCGCAGCTCCTCGGGGATCTCCGTGCGATAGAACTGACGCATCTTCTGAGCGAACTCGCGCTCCTCTGCATTCAGCAGGGTGTCCATGAAAACTCCTGATTGATCGTTCGGTAACTTAGCTCCCATAGTACGGTTCGGTGTTCGGGCTCACAAGTGGGTAGGGCGTGAGCGTGACCGATGGTCGCGGAAGATTACGTCGTGCTGTCGTGCCGATCCTCATCGATGGTCGGCTCGTTCGAGGCGAGAGTCAGAGTGGTGCGGTTCGGAGGGGATATTCACGGCCGTTATCGGACATACCTGAAGTATTGCCTTTCTGTGACAATCGATCATCTGGAATGTTACAAATCCTTAACATTGCGGTGCTGGAGTTCCAGTTGGTCATGAAGCGGGTCTAGTATCGAATGAGTACCGTCCCGTTTATCGGGAGCGATTAGCCAAACAAGATCACCAGGTTTGTCGCATAATCGAGTGATTCCCTCAAATGCACACTCGATATGCGCTCTTTGAGAGAAGTGAACGGGATGAATCTCGTGTCCCAAGAAACTCGCACATTCACTGTCGAATTGTGTGAGACCCTCCGCTGTTTCGGTGGGAGTGTGCGCAATCGTCAGTCGGTTCCCCTGATCCGACGCAGTCGCCTAGGCGCCGTCGTGCACCCCTCTGCGGCTGTGGCGTGCCTGCAGCGCTTCAGG
>NZ_JBHFIH010000017.1:140551-179993 GCF_057334195.1 Brevibacterium sp. AGC70
CCCGCCTCGACGCAGTCGGGCGCTCGAGGAGCGATGCTCGAGCGAGCGAGCGTACCGAAGTGAAATCGGATACTGCCCCACGTCCATCCATGAGTGCTGTCAACAGCGGCAGCCAGGCAGAGATCGCGGAGATCACCAGAAACCTGGCGAATCCCGATGTCTATGGTGCACTGGTCATCGGCGCCTCCGGCATGGGAAAGACCACTGTCATCAATGCAGTTGCTGCGAATGTGGACTCGGAAGTGCCCGTATTCCGTTTCCGCGGCTCAAACCTGATCGCGTCCAGGAATCTCGGCATCTTCGAAGTTCTGCTCTCGTGTGAAGGCGAGTCGACCCACGAGATCGCGCCGGGCGCCGCGTTGTCGATCATCAGGCGGATATTCGAGCGAGAGCGCATTCCTGTTGTGATCATCGACAATGCTGATCGGGTAGATGAGCATTCCCTCTCGATCGTCTCTCAATTGGCTGCCGCTGGTCGGATCAAATTTGTGGCAGCGGCGGAAACGATCAGGCCTCCGGTTGATCTGTTGGCGGCCCTCTGGACTGCTGGAAAGGTTGCGCGCACGGATCTTGAGGGCCTTGACGGACCGGCCATCGCCGCCGTTGCTCGGGAACTGGGGTATGAGCTCGATGATAGGAGGATCGCCGCTTACCGAGAGAAGTCGCGGGGCAACCCCCGGATGCTGAGAAAGCTCATCGTCGGCAGAACCGCTAAAGTCGCTTCCCGCCGTGGGGCCGACCATCGTGCACTGTGGAATGTGCTGCCGGCTCAGAAGCGGATTCTCGAAATGATCGCCATGGCTGGGGCTCTGCCTTATGAAGCACTGCGAAGCATGTGTGAGCCGGACCTCCTCGACAGTCTGGAAGAACGCGGAATCATCAACATCACCAAAGGCAGGCGCGCCGAGGCGACTGTGGTCGAACCTGCGGTCGCTCAGATTCTGCGTGACAGTGTTCAACCCTCGCAGGGTCTGCAGCTGCTCAGGGACATCACACCTGTTCTGGAGACGACTCCCCTCGTTGGAGCTTCGCTGTTCGGGCAGGTGAGATGGATGCAGGATTGGGGAGTCCCGGTGGACTCGGTCAAGGTTCTCGGTGCCGCCATGTGGGCGAATGAACGGGGAGACTTCGCTGCCGCGATCGACGTGCTGCGTGACTCGAAATCTGAGGACCCCGAGATTCACCTCGAACTGGCGCGTGCAGAACGCGGTCGAGGGGACACCGTAGAGGCAGAGCTGATCGTCGATCGGCTGGTCTCCTCCCCTCAAACAAGTCAGGGATCGGACAGATACCTCTCCCGGCTGGCGTGCCTCGAGCTGAGATTGACCGATCCGCGTGAACCGCATGCTCTGCGCACCGAATCGGTTCGCGATCGGCTGAAGAGCGCTGTCGACACCGGCCGCTTGGATGTCACCCGGGCCCAGTTCGAGGTGCGCGGAGGGCGTTTGGAGGGGGGCCGGAAACTGTCCGAGCGCGTCTTCCGCGATCGCGACTGTCTGCCCCGGCACCGACTGCGTGCATGCTCGCTTCTGGGCGAGGTTGAAATTATGTGTGGCCGAATCGAGCGGGGGCTCGAGTTCCTGGCTCAGGCCGAAATGATGTTCAGTCTGCCGGATACCACCAGCTTCGAGGTGGAGGACTCGGTGCCGCAGATCTTTATGGGTCGCTATTTGGCCGGAGACTGGGACTGTGCTCGCACGACCTTGCGGCGACTGGCTCCCATGCGGGCTGACTCGGCCTCCGTCACAGCACTTGTCGATCTGTGGACCGGACATATCACACGAGCGCAGCAGACTCTGGCCAAGGCCTTGGCCAATGCGCCCGAGCGTGAGGACAACCGCGATCTCATGCAGGCTGCCCTCCGCCTGGCCGAGGGGCTTCTGCGGATGCGTGAAACATCGACTCGGCGCTCATCGACAGCAGTGTCGGACGATCGGCAGGCCCACCTTCGCAGGGTCGAACCGACCGAAGCCAGTTCGGTCGCTGGTGCCAAGGAATCGACGCGCGGAGTTCCCAGAGCCGATTACGACTGGTGCCGTGACTTCATTACCGGTCTGCTCGAGCTCGAGGCGGAGGCGCTGACCAATACTGCAGAGATCGCAGACGAGATGTACCGGCTTGGTGCGGAGGCTGCGAAGCGTGGGGCACACACTCTGGCTGTCTACGCCTGGATGGAGGCGAGCCGGCACGGCAGTCCAGCGGCGCAGCTGAATCTGATCGATGAGGCTGAGAACGTGGACGGCGATCTTGGGCGTTTGGCGTCTGCAGTCGCCAAGGCCTGCCTCGGAGAAGATGACGATGCAGAGATCAAAGCCGCAGATGAAGCGCTGAGCTTCGGTGCTGTCGTGATGGGCGCTGATCTGGCACGGTCGGCACGCGACAGAGCTGTGCGGAACCACGATTCTGCCGCTGTCAAACATGCTCGGATACTGTTGGACTCGAGTCTGCGCGCGATCACCTTCGATGCTGGCGGTGCGAATCTGTCGGAGATGCTCACGGCGATGGAGAAGCAACTGGTGAACGGTGTGGCGGAGGGCGCCAGCAACTCGGAGCTCGGAGCTCGGCTGCATCTTTCCGTGCGTACAGTGGAATGGCACCTCGGCCGACTCTATCGACGTCTGCACGTCAGCGACCGTCAAGAACTCAAGCAGATCGCACGGAGTCTGGCGTGACCTGTCAGCGGTCGTTCAGTCGCCCGCCGCTCTTCGGTCGCGTGGACGAGCTTCGAATCATTGAGGAATCGCTGACTGATTCGTCCATGGTCGGCATCCTCATCGAAGGCGATATCGGCATGGGGAAGACACGTTTGGCGAAGGAGGTGCATCGGCGCCGAGGTGGGCAGGAGCACTGGTTGCGCGCCGATCGTGTGCTCAGTGAAATTCCATTCGGAGTCTTCGGAATGATCGTCGACCTCGACGACCCAGGTGGCCTGCAGGGGCGAGTCATATCGGCGGTGACGGGTAGCGCCCAGGTGCCGGCTGTATTCGTCGACGACGCTCACTATCTCGATGAGCACAGCCTCCGCATGCTCACGCAGCTGGCGACCGACGGCACGATCAGACTCGTGGCGATGACTCGCCACTCCGTGGTCGATGGGTTCTGGCCGTTCGCGGACTTGGTAGACGAACAGGTGCTTACACAGTTGGTGTTGGAGCCGCTCACTCAAGATGACCTGCGTAACGCAGTCGAAGACAGTTTCGGCGGGATCGCCGCACAGGGCGTCCTCGACATCGTCGATTTTCACTCGGGAAGCAATCCCGGAAAGCTGCTGGAGCTCCTCGAATACTGCCGGAGAAAGAATCGCCTGCTGTCGCGGAATGGTGTGCTGGTGCTTGATGGACTCGACATCGATTTCGATGTACGGGCACGTGATTTCGCCCGGATGGATCTCGACCAGCATTCGACGGCGGAGAAGGAAGCTCTCGAGCTTGTCGTCATGGCCGGTGAGATCGACATCGATCTTATGCTCTCAATCGGGCTCGGACCAGCAGCCGACCGCCTGGTCGACGGCGATGAGCTTCGCATCATCGGAGACACCGCGCGAGTCTACGTTGCACGTGAGCACCATTCTTCGGAGACGATTCGATACAGCGCCCCGATCGGCCGCAGTCGGAGGTGGTACGGCATAGTCCGCGACTACCCGGACCATCCCAGTTGGAGGTCCCAGATGCTCAGAACGGAATGGGCACTGGGATGTGGGGTTGACGTGGATGAACGACAGGTCATCGATGCTGCGACAATCGCGATAGAGACAGGTGACTGGCATCGAGCTCTGCGAATCATGTCCGATGTTCCGACTGATCGGCTGAGCGCTCACGAACTCTACGAGCTGGCGAGTCTCTATTGCAACGTCGGGCAGGTGGCGCTGGGCCTGGACCTGCTTGCCCATTGTCTGCATAAGGCGTGCTGTCCGGAACTCGTCATCACCGCGGCAGTGCTCTGGGCCAACCGCCAGGTCACCCACAGGTCGGTGGCACTTGAGGCCGCCGACTTCACGGCGGCTCTCGACAGGATCGCTGCACAGGAGCGAAACGGCTCCACGGATGAGACCTGCCGTCTGAACGGTAAGAGGCAGGATCAGAAGACGACGCGGGGGTTCGCCGCTGAAGGTCTTGACGACGCGACCGCGAGAGCCTTGCTGCAGACGGTGAAATCAGTTGTGAGCACCCATGGTCAGCAGAACAGGGATCTGCTGCACCGGCAGGCGCTCGACGTCTCTCTGCCGCATGCGTACCGATTGGGGGCGTCACTCGTCTGCGTATCACTCGAGCTGGAACGTGGGCGGATTGAGCAGGCGGACGAAATGCTCACCCTGGTGAAACGTGAACTCCCCAGCTTGGGGATGGGAACCGTAGTGCTCAGAATGCTCGGCGCTCGGGTGCTGATGGAGCACGGCGATCTGAATGCCGCACGGCGATCACTGCAGATGCCGCAGTCGAGCGATATCGCCCATATTGCATCTCAGAGCGGGACCAGCGACATGATGGCGGCAGAGCTTTCGCTGCTCGAAGGCAACCTGAGCGCGGCATTGCGATCGGCTCGGGCTGGTGTCGAGGCCCTGGAGCACTGGGAGCAGTTCTCATTGCTGGCTGCGGCTCTGGGTGTGGCACAGTACGTTGCCACACTCAGCGGCGAGACGGACTTGGCAGAGGATTTCGATGCTCGGTTCGCCCGGTTGGCGCGCTCTGGTCTGCACCTCGAGTCCAGGCGGGCGCTGGTGTACACCCTGATCTCCAGGTGGCTGCGGACATCTGATAGAGAATCCGAAAGGCAGCTGCGGCAGCTGCTCGACGATGCGGAAAGGGACCAGGCATACGGACTGTCCGCACAGATCCGCTTTCTGCTGTTCCGCCACTTCGGGGAAGTCGATGTTGAGGAGATGCGCCATGTCTCCGGACTGGGTGAGGGGCCAGCATTCCGTATCCTCGGGGCGGTGGGAGAGGCGCTGCGGACGAAGGACGCCGCGGCGCTGCTGAGGATCGCCGATGCCCAAAGATCCTCTGCCCCTGACGTCGCTGCAAGATGCATGCAGCTGGCCAAGGACCGCCTTCACCACCGCGGCAGCGTGCCGTTATCGCGAGGATCCTACGACCTGTCCGTGGAGTTGACGGAACGGGAGCGAGAGATCTGCGGCTTCCTCGTCAAGGGAATGTCGAACGCTGAGATAGCGGATCTGCTCGGAGCCGCGGTGAGGACGGTGGAAGGACATGCCTACCGCCTGTATCGAAAGCTCGGTGTCACCCGGCGTCATCAGGTCGCCGAGGCTTTGGCACGACTGAACATCGAGGCTGTGGCAGCCGCAAGGCAGGAGTCCGAGAACTCCTAGCCTCACACCGTCCATGAGCTCAGGTCGATGCGGTCGAAACATGGTCGACTGACGCACTGCGCAGACTGTTTTCGGGAAACCGCAAAAATATCGAATTCCATTCATGCGGTAGGTGTAGTGAAACTACTATGAAGTGGTATCGGGGTGATCTGCATTGACCGCTGAAATCGAACTCAATGCGTCATTCTGAGTGAATGTTCGTGTCATTGTGACAGCAATGCATTTCGGTGCGGGGTAAATGTCCGGCAATTCCGATTGATCGGCACGGCGATTTCAGGAGGGCGAATTGACAGATGCACCTGTGACGATTGTGATCGGCTCAGCAGGTCGACGTCTCTATCTCATTGATTGGTTTCGCGCCGCGTTCGACACACTCGGACTCAGCGGGCGAATCATCGTCGCTGAGAATGACGCCTCGAGCGCTGCTGCGTCCTATGGTGACGAGACCCGATTGCTGCCGAGATACACTGACCCGGCCTATGGGGAGGAGGTCTTGCGCCTGGTTGACGAGGTCGAGCCGAAGCTCTTCCTGACAGCGAACGACTTCGAGCTGATGCAACTCCATGTGAACTCGGGAATAGCGGATGAACTGCGTGATCGTGGCGTTTTCGTTCCCGGAGTGTCTGCCGCATGGCAGGTCGGCTGCGCCGACAAGCTCCGGATGGCACAGATGCTCGAGGACATTGACGTTCCGACGCCGAAGACGGTGAAGGGGAGCGATCTGGCCAGCCTTCTCGCAGACGCGGGGGAGAACAGCGAATTCGTGGTGAAGCACCGATTCGGCAGTCGTTCTTCCGGATTGGCGGTGGTGACCGGAGATGATGTCGACGAGGCTGTGGTGAACTCTGCGAAGAGTGTTCCACCGCGTGCTGATAGTACGGACCCTCGGGAGGACGTCGTCGTCCAACCGAGGATGCAGGGCAGCGAATACGGTGTTGACATCGTCTCCAGCCTGCTGGACCCGGGCCCACTCACAGGGGTGTTCGCGCGGCGCAAGCTGCGGATGCGCGCCGGCGAGACTGACAAGGCTGTCACGGTTGACCCCGGGCCGTTCCGGGAAGCTTCGGCAAAGATCGCTCGTGCTGCCGAACTGTCCGGCCTCATCGATGTCGACTTGTTCCTTGACGATCAGGGCCGGGCTTCGGTGATCGATATCAATCCTCGGTTCGGCGGCGGATATCCGTTCGTCCATCTGGCAGGTGCCGACGTTCCGCTCTACTACGTGAGCCAGATCTTCGGAAACCCGGTCAGTGAGGGATGGAATCGATACGAGCCGGGCGTCATCTCTGCCAAGTATCAGGAGACTCGTGTGACGGCTCACGGGTCCTGCGAGGGCAGCGACACATCCACCTCGGTCGAACACACATAGACGGTGAGCGAGCGCGGTGGTGCTGCAGTGACATCAACGGCAGCGTCCGAACTCGCACAGGAAAGGCAGCTATGACCTCCACAGAGCATCCACGGATCACAGGGCCGCCGACACCGGCCTTCGTCATCGATGAATCAACGCTGAACATTCTGGTCAGTCGATTTCAGAACGCATTGGCGAAATATTGGCCACATTCCGTCATGTCGTATTCGGTGAAGACGAACCCGCTGCCTTGGCTGTTGACCTATATGAAGCGGCGCGGGGTCTGGGCGGAAGTCGTCTCGGACTCTGAATACAGACTTGTGCGCGCAATCGGCTATGAGCCGGGCCAGATCGTGTACAACGGTCCTGTCAAGAGCCGTGCAGTCCTCCGGGCTGCCCTGCGCAACGGTTCACTCACCAACCTCGACTCCAAGCGGGAGGTGAGATGGGCGGCGGAGCTGGCTGAAGAAGACCCCAGTCTCGATGTGCGAGTCGGTCTCAGGGTCAATTGGGACCTCGAAGGACGATGTCCGGGCGAAAGCACAGTTGACGGAGAGACAAGTCGCTTCGGTTTCGACTTCGACAATGGCGATCTCGAGGCGGCGATCTCGGAATTGGCCGCTGCGGGCGCGAATGTCGTCGGCCTGCACATGCATCGGAATTCCCGAACTAAGAGCCTGGCGGTGTATCGGGCGGCCGCCGGAGTCGTCGCCGAGATCATCTCGAAGCTCAATCTCGATCTGGACTGGATCGATATCGGCGGAGGCTTCTTCGGAAGTCCCAACGACGCTACACGGTTCGATGACTACATCTCCTGCATCCATACGGAACTCGAAGCGATCGTCGACCTCAACCGCACGCGGTTGGTCGTCGAGCCGGGGGGCTCGGTGATCGCCAGCTCGGTGGAATTCCATGCGCAAGTGCTTGATACCAAAGACATCGGACGACAGCGCTTCGTCATCACCGATACCAGCAGGACCGATATCGATCCTCTCTTCCGTAAGAAGCCCGTCTACGACATCGACACCGAGGCCGCACTGGGGACGAGCCATCCCGAGCAGGTGATCGTTGGGTTCAGCTGCATGGAGGATGATCGTCTGATGGTGTTGAAGGACTCTCCCAAACTCGTCGAGGGCGACCGGATCGTCTTCAGATGCGTTGGTGCGTACACCATGTCATTCGGTTCCTCGTTCATCGAATTTCCGCCGGCAGTCTATGCTCTCCACGAGAATCTGCTGACGTTGGTGCGACGTGCAGGGGACGTCGAGGACTACCTTCAGGGCAATATATGGACAGGCGGGCAGCTGCCGCCCACGGCCGCTCAACTCGAATAGGTCACGGCGGTGCAATCGCACCCTCAGCCGTTGCCGAGACTGCCTGAGACTGTGATCACCGCCGTTCAATTCACCTGAGTAGCGGAACCAGTGCTGTCTCCATCGTGACTGAGTACTGACCGGAAAATGTCCGGGCATGACCACCTGTCTGTGAGCTCTTCGCGACGGAATCATGAGGGCATGGACAACAACATGCCGCTGCGCGCGCAGACGAGAGACGACGATGATTCAGGCACTGGGTGGAACACATCATGCATACGCTGATTCGCCGTCGCGAGCTTGATCAGCTGCGCAACCTGCTCGATCGTCACAGCGCGGCCGCGATCATCAGCCCACCTGGCCTGGGCGGTGACGAGATGCTCATGGCGTTGGAAGCTGATTCGACCGTCCCGATCATCCGAGTTCCCAACGGCCAGACGGAGTTCTCTCGGACCTATGCGGGCTTGGAGATCGTTCTCGCCTCGTTGCGCACCCTCAAGCTCGGGGACTTCGAATCGACGGAGCTGGAGAATCGGCTGAAGGCAGAGAACTCCGACAGCCCGGAATCGGTTCGGGAGATTGCCGACGAAGTCACCCGGCTGATCGGCAGCATGGAATCGGGACAGGGCGTTCTGGTCATCGTGCCGGCAGCCGATGAGATGGATCGGCCCTCACAGCTTGTCCTCAGTCACATGCTGCGACGTATGGCAGGTCACAGGCTGAAGATCGCAGTCACAACCGGTGCGCTGTCTCCCACCAGCCCGCTGGCCGGAGTCCCCAGCGTGGAGCTGCGACATCTGGACGAGATCCGAATGCGCGAGCTGGCGGAAGAGCTGACATCTGGACGCGTCACCGCCGCAGTCGCCGCTGTGGCGGTGCGGACCGCCTCGGGTCGGCCGTCGGCTCTGCTTCAGCTCCTCGAACGGCTTCCTTCGAACCAGTTGGAGGGATCGCAGGCACTGGACATGCCATTGCACATGGAGCCGAATGCTGACGTGATGATCTCGGGTGCGAAGAACAGACTCGGCGAAGAGGCCGATGCGCTGCTCGACCTCATATCCTTGGCGCCGCTGTCTCCGCGGCCCGCAGTTCTCGGAGCGTCGAGGGAAGCGCAGGAATGGTTCTCGGAACTCGAATTCCGGGGCACCGTCGAGAAAGACGGTGTGTACTGCCGCTTCTCTGAGGAGCTGGCTCGTGCCTGCAGACATCGGACGTTGAGCGTCGATGAGCGTGTGGCAGGGCACTCGCTGCTCGCGCAGAGGTGCGAGGAGGGCTATCCCGAACTTCGCCATTGGCATCGGTCGTTCATCGACGCCACCGATGAGACCCCCTGTCAGCTACTCTCCGATGCCTGCGCACTGGTTTCGGAGGGGTTGGACTGGGCCGGAATCGAGTTCGCCGAACGAGCTCTGGCTCTCAGCATGGAACTCGGGCCGGTGTTCACGCAGCTGAATGATCTCGCAGCGCGACTGATCGACCGAGGACAGATCGACTTCGCACTGCGCTACCTCACCTACGCCGCTCGAAGCACAGACGTCAGTGTTCTCGTTCGAGCTCGCACGCTGCGTGTGTGGGCCGAATTCCTTGTTCACCAGTCGGTCCCGCTGCGTCTGCGCAACCAGTGGAGTCGCAGCGAAGTCGCTGCGGCGCCCGCCGAGGTGGCCCACCTGCAGTTGGTCATCGCCTTGTGCCATGCGCTGAGGAGAGAGACGGCAGAGGCGCAGGAGCTGTTGGACAACGCAAGCAGCCTGAGCGCTCACTTCGACGATCGATCGCTGCACCTACACCGTTCATTGGACGTTCTGCTCGAATGTGGACGAGGCCACGACGCCCGTGCCGTGGAGGAATTCCAAGGCCTCGACTCTACCGAAGTCTCGGACCCGGTCTGTCTGCTTCTGCTGTCCATGGGTCTGATGGCGGCTGAGAACTACGGCTCGGCTCTCGCAACGTTGGACTGTCTGGACGCGCGCGGGGCACGGGAGACCATCTGGGACACACAGTCGAAGTGTGTGCGTGCCGAGATCGCGATTCGCCGAGGCGAAATCGGACTGGCCATCGCGCTCATCGACAGGTGTGCGTCTCAGGCGACCACCTGTGGAATGATCCGGCGGGATCGTCAGCTGCTGCTACGGTGTTGGAGTCTTCTCGCGCAAGGACGTGCCAGTGATGCGGAGCCGGTGGAAGCTGCGCTGACGGCGCATGCCATGGCCTCCCAGAACCTCAGTCTGCTGGCTGAGCTCAATGCGATGCAGGGCAACTACCTGCTGCGCATGGGACTTGCCGCCGAAGCAGTACGCCATCTGCATCGCTGCGAAGAGCTGGCTCTGAGCGAGCTCAACCCCAATGTCATTCGCTATGAACCTGATCTCATCGAAGCGCTGATCGCGACAGGGCGTCGAGAGCATGCGGGAATGCTGGTTCGTGTCTTCCACGGCAGAGTCGAGAGGGCACCCTCGCGCTGGGCGGAACTGGCGCTTGAACGGTCTCGTATTCTCCTGCTTCCAGAAGACGTGGGGATCGAAGCCATGGGCAGGCTGCTCGGCTCATGGCGTCCTGGGGACTCCCAATTCGACAAGGGAGTGACACTCCTGGTGATGGCGAAACGGCTTGCCGATTCTGGTGCTCATGCAGGCGCCGCAGAGCGAGCCAGCCTAGCGGTGGGGATCTTTCGCGAAGTCGGTTCGGACCACCTGGCCACCGTCGCCCGACCCGAATGTACAGCGGCTCGTGAGGAGCCGGCGCGAAACAGTCTGCTGGAACGTCTGAGCGCTGATGAACGGGCAGTCGTCGAGCTGGTGTGGGAAGGACTGAAGAATCGGGAGATCGCCCTGCGGATATTCGTCTCGCTGCGCACTGTGGAACTTCGGCTGACCTCTGTGTACCGCAAGTTGGAAGTCACGTCGCGGACCGGACTCATCGCCCGGCTGGCGAATGGTGCCGGCCTCCCCGTGGCCTGAGCGCGAAGACGACCGCAGGAACTCAACGGTGTCCCGCAAGACTGCAGCAATAGGAGCGGCGGCACCGTCGTGCATGCCTAGCCTGAGAACCAGAAGACAGTGAGGAGTGCGTTGCCATGTTGACAACCGAAACGAGCTTCAGCTTTGAGCCATTCCGCCAGGGTCCCGGTCCAGCTCCGGTCGGAACCGTCCTACTGGCCCGGGGAGCAGCAAGATGAACGGATATCACTTCGTCAAGAGGGTGTTTGATTTTCTCGGCGCTCTGGTCACTCTGATCGTGCTGTCGCCGGTTCTCATCGTCGTCTGCGTCCTGATTCTCTTCTTTCTCGGTGCGCCGATCTTCTTCCACCAGGAGAGAGTGACAAAAGGCGAAAGGGTCTTCCAGCTGTGGAAGTTCCGCAGTATGCTCAACCCTGATCCGGAGCGGGGACTCGTTTCCGATGGTCAGAGGATGACACGCTTCGGTCGATTGCTGCGGTCGAGCAGCTTGGATGAGTTGCCGAGTCTGTGGAACGTGCTGCGCGGAGACATGAGCCTGATCGGCCCACGGCCATTGCCCACCCGCTATCTGCCCCACTACTCGGACCAACAGTGTCGTCGGCACCAAGTACGTGGAGGGCTGAGCGGAATGGCGCAGATCAGCGGACGCAATCGTGTGCGCTGGGACGACAGATTCGATCTTGACGTCGAATACGTGGATACGGTGAGTTTCGGCCTCGATCTGCGCATACTCATGCGCACAATCAGTATCGTGCTCTGTGCGGATGGCATCAGTCAGGACGGCGAGGTGACAGCGGAGAACTTCGGCGGCACATTGAAATCCGACCTGGTGGTGTTTGATCAGCGAAGTCGGACAGAGACCATCACGACATGGTCAGTGAGCGGCTCCGACGGCCACGAGATCGGATGCTGCGAAATTTCGGTCATCAGCGCGCAAGCCCTCCTGATCCGATTCGATGACTGCACCAAAGCGGATCCGGACATCGAGATTCGACGAGAGGTCGTCAGACTGCTGACGAACCGTGCGCGGGCGACCGAGGCCGATTTCGCCGTCTGCGCGGTGCGCGCCGACGGCGTGGACCGTTCGGTGCTGACCGAAGCCGGATTCAAAGAGATCGCTGACCCGGAAGAACAGCTGAAATTCGGACACCTTGCTTCAGCAGACCGGATTCTTGCCGTCTGCAGGCTGTGGCCGGACGAGTCGGCCGATCTCGATGCCGACACCGACTCGCATGCCGACAATAGCGCGTACGCCGACAACAACGCGTATGCCGACACCGGCGCCGGGCGGAGCCGACTCATTCTGTTTGGTCGGGCGCGTCACGAAGCGGGTCGAGGCGAATCGGCAATGCAGAGGCTGCCGAAGGCGGACGCACGCCAATGACGAACACAGCTGTGAACGGAGACTGGGCAGTGATGCCCACAAGATTTCGGATACTCGTCGTGGGTCTGAGCAATATCTGCCGTTCCCCTTTGGCAGAACGGATGCTGCAGTACGAGCTCGACGTCGAGGCGCCCGGTGAGTTCACTGTGCGCAGTGCGGGAACCCAGGTCACGTCTGGGCGTCCAGCTGTGGTGGAGGTCTTGAGATTGGCATCGCGCCGGGGAATTCGTCTGCATGGATTCGTCGTCAGCCAGCTTGACGAGGCGATGATTTCTGAAGCCGATCTCATTCTGGTGATGGACAGAGCGCTCAGACGCCAGGTCGTGAAGGTGAGTCCGCGGGCACTGCGGACCACGTACACCCTGCGCGAGTTCGCACGCATCCTTCCCACTGTGCGTCCCGAGCAGCTGGCAACGCCGACAGGGAGGTGGCAGTCCCTCGTCGCTCTTGCGCCCCGATATCGAACTCCTCCACCAGGGGACGCAGACGATGATGATGTCATCGATCCGCACAATCGCCCGGCACGGGCATACGAGCGGATGAACACCCAGATCGTCTCCGCGATCGATGTGATTCGCGAATGGGAAGTGCGGGGATGTGGCTCCGACAACAGGCAATGAGAACGCGGCTCTGGCCGCAATCCCCAGGGACGAGTCTGTGGGTGACGACCGCCTCCGCAGGGTCGTTGCGGGACGCCGCAAGTTCGGCGACGAGACCGACCTTTCCGCCGTCGCCGACAGTACAGTTTGAGGCCTAACATCACCGCAGCTGTTTCCCTTCAGACCGGATTGGACCCGAGATGAGCATCATCGATTTTCTGCGGATTGTGCGGAAGAACATCGTCCTGCTGATCGTGATGATCGCAGCAGGCGGTCTTGGCGGTGTCGGTGTCTACCTCCTACTCCCCGATGAGTACACGTCGCAGGCCGAACTGTTTGTGACCACGGTCGAAGCCTCGAACCCAGACCAGAAGCAGATCGCGTCTGCATTCGTCCAGGAACGGCTGCGAACCTATGTTGATCTCGCCGACTCCCGGCTTGTGCTTGAGCCTGTGATCCGTGATCTGGATCTGAAGATCAGTCCCGAGAAGTTGGCTGAGTACGTGTCGGCCTCATCCGACCACGGAACCGTGCTGCTCACAGTCAGCGCGACAGCCACGACACCGGGAGGAGCCGCTCGAGTGTCGGAGGCGGTGGCAGACAGCCTCACCACGACGATCACCGATCTCGAATCCCGTCATGGCAAAGCACAATCGGGTATCCGGTTGGCTGTGGCCAACGATGCGAGCGTCCCCTCGACGGGGAGCGGACCGGCCCAGTGGCTCTGCGCAGCAATCGGAATCTTCCTGGGGGCAGCACTCGGCATCGCAATTGCGCTGTTCCGCTCCGCAGTGGACTCCAAGATCCGCGATATTACAGGCGTTCGCGAGGTGACCGCCGCGCCGATCCTTGCCTCGGTGCCAGTGCGCAACGAGTCCTCAGCGCATCCGGAGCCGACAGCGATCCATCAGGACTCCCCCTATGCCGAGGCGATTCGTCGCCTGCGAGCCAACTTGCGATTCGCTCGAGTCGAAGACTCGAACAACGTCATCGAGGTCACTTCATCGGTGCCCTCCGAAGGGAAGACATCAATCAGCGTGAATCTGGCGATCTCGCTGGCACAGTCCGGGCAGAGAGTGGTTCTTGTCGATGTCGACCTGCGCCAGCCCGCCGTTGCCGACAGGCTCGGTCTTGAGAACTCGGCAGGGCTGACTACCGCACTGCTGGGAACCGCAGATGTTCACGATCTGCTGCAGCCGTGGGGACAGGACGAGCTGTACGTGCTGACTGCCGGGGACAGGGTGTCCAATCCGGTGGAACTCATTGACTCGAGGTCGATGTCCAAACTGATGACGGTCCTGCGCAATGATTTCGACACTGTCATCCTCGACTGCCCGCCTGTGCTGCCTGTTGCAGACGGGCTTCTTTTGGCCAAGATCGCTGGTCGAATCATCCACGTCATCGCGGTGAATGAGACATCGCGCAACGAGCTGGAGGAAGCGCTGAACGATCTGTCCGTGGTCAAAACTCCGCTCAGCCTCGTCGTCAACAAGGTCCCGCTGGGACATGCCGATCTGACCGGATATACGAAGACCTATTCGGCGCGCCAGTCGTCTGCCGGCCTGCCACCCACTTCCGGTCACGGCAGAACGAGCAGTGGAGCAGAGCCAGCCTTCGCCAAAGGCATGGAGCCGATCGGATGGCTGCCGGGAGAGCTCAGCGCCGACCAGTCCACGCGCACACCTCGAGTCTGGCCCGGAAGCCGGACTCGGCGAAGAGCACTGCGCACAGGGGGCTTAGGACGCCTCACCGCTCGCTCCGATCGACCGACTGGCGAATTGGATCAGGCGGCTGCAGGAACAGCCGATGCCACCAAGACAACCGGGGCCGGAGAGCGGACTGCGGAGCAGTGACGATCAGGAGTGAGCCAGCGACCGACCCACTGACAGTCCCGACCGTCCGGTCCGCCGAGGCTGGCCATTGCGACCGTTTCAGAATCCTCGTCGTCTGCACCGGAAATCTCTTTCGTTCGCCGCTGGCCGCTGGACTGCTCCAACAGGGGCTCGACGAAGTCGCCCCCGGTCGGTTCGCCCTCGACAGCGCGGGCACCGAGGGAGTGGCCGGGGTCGGAGTGACCGACGATGTGCAGTCCCTGGCGGCAGATTGGGGATTCGACCTCAGCGAGTTTCGCGCCAAACGGCTGCAGCCTGCTCATGTCACGGACGCGGATCTGGTGATCGGCATGGAACGGTGGCACCGGAGCCAAGTGGTGACTCTCGAGCCACGCGCGCTCAGACGAACCTTCACCCTGCGGGAGTTCGCCCGCATCATTCGTTCCCTCTCGCCGAGCGAAGATCTGACGACTCGGCAGCGCTGGGAGAACCTGGTCGCTCTGGCACAGCGTTCCCGCATGCCGGCTCCCGGTGGACCGGACTTCGACGATGTGGTCGATCCGCACGATGATTGGGACCTGCTCAGCCCGGTGATGACCGACCAGATGCTCCCGGGCGTGTACGAGATGGTCGACTGGGAGTACCGGAACAGCAGCCTCGGCGAAGCCTGAAGCGGTGCCCGTTCTCCGAGTCTTCGGCACCGACGGTCTTGGCCTCGATCACACCGTCTGAGACTCAACCATGTTATCTGGACTCAATCACAGAGAAACCGACGATGACTCATGTCGGGGCCGGGAACAGTAGAACTCGCCCAGCAGCCGTGTCAGCGAGCCGACGAACACCGCGAGGCAACCTGCTTCCACGGCCGACATTCCGGCCATGCCGGCGATCCCACCGCTTGCGAGGACAGTGCCGATCGCAGCTGCGCCGACGAAGAAGGTCGCCCAATAGCGGTTGAGGACAAGCAGATTCGCCGATGCCAGATAGGTCGGCAATGTGCAGAGCGCCGCCAGGGCGAGGAAGAGCACGGCTTCGCGGGAGAGGACGAAGTCGGCGCCGTAGATGGTCGACAGCAGCCACGGTCCGATGAACAGTGCGAGCACGACAAAGGGGACAAGGCTGGTCAGAGCGATCGTGCACAGGCGCTTCACTCTGCGTCGCAGCACAATAGATCCGTCGGCGTCGTGGATGGTGCGAAAGGCAGGTAGGACGACCGTCTCGATCGACGCGCCCACCAGATTGGCGAAGACGACGAGGTAGGCGGCCGAAGCGTAGCGTCCGACATCGCTGGGTGATCCGAACCAGGCGACCACGGCAAGCGGCACATACGACAGCAGCGAATAGACCCCCTGCATCAGGGACATCGGAACCCCTGCCGAAATGAGTGCACGGATCTCCTCGCGTACCGAGGTCCGTGAATCTATCGTTTCAGGCGTTTCGGGTGGTTTTGCCGAGGCCACCCAGATGGTGACCACCGTGCCCGCGGCAGACACCACGGCTGCCGACCAGAGTGCGGTGACGACTGAACCGGTCGTGAGGATCACTGCAGTGACTGTGATTGCGCTGACTGTGGCCACGCCGAGGAGGATGAGCCCGAAGGTGAAGAGTCGCTCGGTCTTCTGCAGTCGGGCATAGAACAGATCACCGATCGAATCGCTGACCTTGATCATCAGCAGCGGAAAGGCGAGAGCAGAGTGGAACTGAGCAGGCCCGTAGATGACCAGCCCGGTGATGATGAGTACGGAGAGGCCGACGGTGGACAGGCGGCACCCGAGATAGATGCGCCAGCGCACAGTCTGCTGCAGAGTGACGAAGAGGTTGCGCAGACCAAGCTGCGTGGCGATGAATACCGGTGTCATCATTGCGATCAGCGTGGAGTAGTGGCCGACGGCGATCGGTCCGCTCTGCTGAGCGAACAGCCACACCAGATACCACTGGGCGCCGGCAATCGCGACATTGCCCGAAGTGACCAACGCAAAAGAGGATCGGGAGCTGTGCACCGGAGGTTTCCTCCTCGACTGTGGGCGCGACCTCAGGATGATGAGGGCCAGACTCCAGTATCGTCCCCACCGGCGGGTCCGTGGCCGGCTTCGCTGCCGGATTGCGGATGCGCCACTGACATGTGCGGTAGTCCGTGCATCCATCGCGGTGAACCGTAGTCAGGGGCGGGAAGGGGTCCTTCCCGAAGCAAGTCTCTCTAGGCTGGGAGAGCGAGTACGAGTCCCGGACATCGAGTTGAACTGCGATGTCGTCTCATGCCGGTTCTCCGGCCCGACTGAAGCTGATCTCTGATGAAACTCCAGCAATTTCTCCACATCCTCCGCCGTCATATCGTGCTGCTCATCCTCACCGTCCTAGTCGGCGGGGTGGGAGGATTCGGGGTCTCGACCCTGCTCCCGCCGACGTATACAGCGCGTACCGAGCTGTTCGTGTCGGTGCCCACCTCAGGCGATCCCTATGAGATGCGCATGGCTTCGGATTTCATCAAGGAGCGCATCCAGACCTATGTGGGCATGGTCAGCAGCGAATCCGTCCTCGAGCCAGTGGTCTCAGATTTGGGACTCGACACCACTGCGGAAGCGCTGTCTGGCCACCTCGAAGCATTCAGTGACCCCGAGACGGTGCTCATCACCGTGCAGGCTCGGGCCGAGGACGCGGACGGCGCGGCTCGGCTCTCGACTGCAGTGGCTCGCAGTCTGACGGAGAGGATCGAAATGCTCGAGAACCCGGGAAAGACCGATACAGCATCCATTGACCTCATCGAGGCGAATGCGGCGGTGGTGCCGGAAGTTTCAGACGGCTTGCCGAACTGGGCCTTCGCGCCCATCGGTGCACTGCTCGGTCTGGCGGCAGGCATCGCCATTGCGATTGTGCGTGGAACCTTCGACAACGTAGTCCGGACGAAGGACGACCTGGCTGCCATCACCTCGGCGCCGTTGATGGCATCGGTCCCGGAAGACCGCGCCATCGTTCACGAGTCAGCCAAGGGCGGACCCGCGATCTCAGGAGTTCGCGGCGAGTCGATTCTTCGTCTGCGAACCAATCTCCGCTTCGCCCACGTCGACGAAGAGAGCACCGTCCTACTCGTGACCTCGGCCCAGGCGGGGGAGGGCAAGACCACGCTCAGCCTCGATCTGGCCATCGCGAGCGCCCGCGCAGGGCAGCGTGTCGTCCTCGTCGACGCCGACCTGCGACGACCGAGTGTCGCCTCACGTCTGGGGTTGGAGAATGCGGCCGGCCTCACGACCGCCCTGGTCGGAGGCCTCGACTTGAATGAGCTGCTGCAGACCTGGGGCGATCACGACCTCAGTGTGCTCACGGCCGGAGAGATTCCGCCCAATCCTGCGGAGCTGCTCGAGACCCGTGCAATGGCAGAACTGGTGTCCGAACTGGCAGGCAGGTTCGACCTCGTCATCCTCGACGGCCCACCATTGCTGCCTGTGGCAGACGGACTCGTCCTCTCCCGACTGGCCAGCAGGACCCTCCTTGTCGCGGGCGCCGGACGGGTGAAGTCCCGCGCCGTCGCAGAATCCGTCAGGGCTCTGGATGAACTGGGCACTCCGATCGGTCTCGTGCTCAACAGGTCCGAACTGTCCGCGGCGGAGGCCGACCGAAACCGAACCTACGGAATTCAGTCCGAGCCCCTGAGTGCTTCTCTGCCGCTGATCGTCAACGACGGCGGCACGAAGCGATCATGATCGCCATCTGGTTCGGGGTGACGACTGTCTGGGTTCTCATGCTCGTTCTGAGCTGGCGAGTCCCACAGTTGCGCCATTGGAGCAATGCTCTGCTTCCGCTGATTTCGCTGATCCTGATCAACACCATAGTCGCAGCCTTGGGGAACTACGACATCTCCGACAAGGCGATCTATTCGACTGAATTCCAGATCCTCAGCTTCGCGCCCACCGGCGAGGTCTTCTACACCTACGACAGTGAGGGTCGCGAACCTGCCTTCCTCCTGCTGAGCTGGTTCATCGGTCTCTTCACTCATGACCCGCAGGTCTACTTCTTCGTCGTCGCCCTGCTCGGCTCGATCGTGCTGGCCCTCGCCCTGCTCTGGCTGCTGCGGTCGGTATGGCAGATGACCGTCGTCTACTACATCACCTTCTGCTTCGGCTTCTTCACCGGGTATTCGAGCTATCTGCTGCGTCAGGGACTGTCTCTGCTGTTCATACTGCTCGCTCTGGTCTCGATCTGCCGGCAGGCCCGGCTGTGGCAGACGCTCGTGTGGCTTGCCGTTGCGTCTCTCTTCCACTGGTCGGCGATTCCTGCGGCGCTGCTGCTGCTCGGCATCCGCTTTCTTCCGAAGGCCTCCACCAACTTCATCGTGGGGGTGTGGGTGGCGTTCTCTCTGCTGTTCCTCACGGGGCTCAACGCGACCTTGTTGGCGCCGTTCGCTTCCGGATCGGAGGCACTCGAAACCTACACCGATCCTGAGAACGCCGATCTGTACACCGGCGGGACGAACAGACCGGACTTCTGGATTCTCGGCCTCTGCGTCCTGGTGATGGGTTATATCGTGCTGAGGACGATCGATGGTCTGCCAGCCTGGTACCGACAGCTGTTCCACGCCTTCGTCATCCTCAATACGTACTACCTGGCATTGGGGTTCGTCTACTACAGCGACAGGGTCGCGGCCTATTCCTGGTCGATCGTGCCGCTGATCGTGACGGTCCCGGTGCTCTGTCTGAAAGGGTGGAGACAGGGACTGGGAGGTGTCGGGCTCATGGTGGCTTTCCTCGGCTGGAGTCAGTACATCGGTGCGATGGACAAGCTGCTCAGCACCTGATGGCGGGCAGGCTGCTCAGCCCCTGAAGACCTGTGTCGGTGCGGGGCATCGCCGGCGCGTGTCGATTCAGCGAATGGCCCGCCGGTTCGCCGTGGCGAGGAACCCGGTGAGGAGGAACAGCACCCGATGATCGAGCAGATTGTAGACGGCGCCGAACATCAGCTGAACGGGTCTCAGGCCGCGGCTGGCCACCCGTGTTGCCGCGCACCGATAAGTCTTAGCCGCTGCCAACTTCTCCCGCAGGGGGAGAGGGCATTGCCGGTGGTGGAGGTCCCTGGTCGAGGACACTGCATTCTTGGCCCGGATGTATCCAGCCGCGGCGATCAGCTCTGGCGAGCTCAGGTCCGAGGCGAACTGTTGCAGAGCGTCGTTGACGAGCATCAGCTCCTCGTGTTTTCCGGGGACGAACCTCTTGGTCACCGAGGCGAAATTGTCTCGCCGGTAGTAGTAGCCCAGCAGGGGCAGGTGGCTGCCGATTGCAGCGGCACGGGCGAATGAGAGATTGAACAGCAGATCTTCGCCGAGGCGGATCCCGACGGGGAATCGCGCCCCTGACCGGGCCACAGCTGCACGACGATAAGCCTTGTTCCACACTGTATTGAACGATTCGTCGATGATCTTCGGGACCAGATAGGACGGGTCGAGAACCCGTCTCGGCCGCGTCAGGCCGGTTTCGCCGGCGATGCACCTGTGCCGCGCGAGGAGCGCGGCGTCGTGGGCAACGGCGATGTCGGCGGAGTTGCTGCTGGTCTCGAAGGTGACCACGTCGAGGGCGGAGTCCGAGCAGTCGGCTATCGCTTCGAGCAGACAAGGGGTGAGGAGCTGGTCGTCGGCGTCGACGAACATGATCCATTCGCCCCGCGCCTTCGCCAGCGCTGCATTGCGAGCCGCCGCAGCCCCGGCATGATCGGTCTGAAGGCGAATGATCCGCGGGTCCCGGGAACTGAAGTCCTCAAGGATCTCCGGAGTGCCGTCGGTTGAACCGTCATCGACGACGATGAGCTCAAGATGTTCGTGGCACTGTGTGAGTACCGACGGCAGGCAGTCCTGCAGGTACCTCTCGCCGTTGTGGACGGGGATGATGACGGAGATCAGAGCATCATTCGACATGAGGTTCTCTCCGCCTGGTCGACGTCGACGACACGGTGTGGATGAAGCTGGGAAGGAACTGCCGGATCCCGTCGGCGGCATGTGAGTAGTCGAGGAGGTCGCGGTCGAAGTCCAGGGGGCGGCGCAGTCGTCCCGATTCCCAGTCAGCGGCGATCCGGGCCGCCAGCTGTGTTGAGTCGCCGTCGACGCTCAGCTGAGTCAGAGGAATGTCACGCACACCCTTGACGTCGAAGGCATAGCTGCCTCGACCGATCGCCAAGCTCTCCAACATGACTCGCGGCAGACCCTCCCACTGCGCGGTGTGCACCAGAGCATGGCTGTCCGCTAACACAGCGGCCGCGTCACCCGGGCCATCAGCGGTGACGCATCCCGACAGGCCCCGGTCAGAGATCTCGGCCCGGATCTGCGCGCGAAAGACTCCTTCGCCGAGCATCTCGAGATGGAAATCGATTCCCCGCCGTTGCAGTTCGGCCGCTGTGTCCAGAGCCAGATGCGGACGTTTGCGAGGGGAGAACTCCCCGATCCAGCACAGTCTGAGCGGCCCGCCTGGCAGGTCTCTGACAGGGTATCGAGCCAGATCGAGACCGACCCCGGCCGACAGGTGCAGCCGACGACGGCTCTCAAGGCGACCGGCGAACCATGCCTGGTCGTCCGAATTGAGTGAGATGACGCCTGCAGTGCGCGACAGGAGCATTCGCTCGATGACCGGCCACAGCCGGTCTCCGATCGAACGGAGCTCGTTCCAGTGCAGCCCGTGACAGAAATAGACGACAGGTGCTCTCGTCCCTGCAAGTCTCACCAGCGCCGAGGCGGTTGCCGAGTTCGTGACGATGACATCGAGATCCTCGCCCTCCGACCACTGCCGCAGGCCGGCCAGGGCTCGAAACGTCCCCGGGCCGGGACGACGGGAGAGCCCGGGGATCAGAGACGCCTGGTCCGAGACCATCGATGATCCGGCGGCGAAGCTGACGGTGTGCCCATGCGATCGCCATGATTGTGCGATCTCGATGAAGAAGGAGTCCAACATTCCACCGGTGCTGGCCAATAAGCCTATCCTCACGCTGCTTCACCGTCCCTGATCTGTGGTCTCACTGACGTTCTCAGAATAGGAGCACGCGGGACGTGAGACCGTCGAGACCACCGCGGTCTACGGTCATCCGCAGACTCCGTGCGGTCAACCGTCGAGGGCGGAATCTCGGGGCGGCCGAGTGTCGGAGGGGCGATAAGAGAGGGTTTGGTCCACGAGTTCCAGGTCATAGCGGGTGACTGAGTATCGGGAGCCAGTGATGACCTGATCATGACAGAGTAGTGACACGCGGCTGTCCGGAGGTAACCCCCTATTGGCTGTGCGATGACTGGGCAATCCTGAGCCTCGTGAAAACAATGAATGATCTCCCAGCCCCCTTGCCATCCGCCGGTGACAGTCCTCGTCGCCGGCCCTACTCCAGTGCTCTCGGCCTGGCTTGTCTCGACGGGTCAGCGCTGATCGTTTCGTGGTTCCTCGTCGTCTCCCTGTTCGGGCGGGTCTGGGGCGGCGAATTTCTTCTCCTGCTGCCGACACTCGTCATCGGGCAGCTCGGCTTGGGCTACCTGCTCTCGCTGTATCGGAACCGGTATCAGCTCGGTTCCGACCGCGAACTGCGCAATCAGGGCGTGGTCGCGGCCATCCTCTTCACGGGCACCGCCGTGATGGGAGCAGTGCCGGAATACCGGGAGGACATCCCCTGGCTGCTTCTGGCTCTGCTCTTCGCCCAAGGTCTCATGGTCTTCGTCAGGCAGCTCGTCCGAGTCCTCCAACAGCTGCGACTCGTGCCCGTGGCCGGCGAGCCGGTCATCATCGTCGGTGCTGGTGACCTCGGTGCTTCCCTGGTCTCCCAAATGATGGCAGATCCGCTCAGCCCTTACCGTCCCGTGGCCATCATCGACGATGACCCGACAAAGGCTCGGCAGCTCATCCACGGTGTTCCCGTCCGCGGCACCACTTCCTCCGTCGCCGAGGTGGTTGCCGCTTCGCATGCCGCCGGAGTCATCGTCGGCATCGCCGATGCACCTGCGCAGGTGTTCGCTTCACTGGTCCAGCGCCTGGAACCGGAGACGACTTGGGTGCGGGCGGTTCCCTCGCCCTTGGACATGCTCTCATCGGACATCGGGCTCTCCGATATCCGCGACCTCGACGTCACGGACCTCATCGGCAGACCTGCCATCGAACCCGAGAGCGATCAGATCTCTCGTCTCGTCGAGGGCCGTACTGTCCTTGTCACCGGTGCCGGCGGCTCTATCGGTTCTGAGCTGTGCAGGATCATCTCGCGACATGACCCGAGTCGACTGATCATGCTCGATCGCGATGAGTCTGAGCTGCACGCGCTGTGCATGAGCCTCGACGGCCGAGCGCTGATGGATTCTCCAGATCTCGTCCTCGCCGATATCCGTGACCCGCAGGCCCTGGATCACGCCTTCGCCAAGCACAAGCCCGACATCGTCATTCATGCGGCTGCGCTCAAGCATCTTCCGATGCTCGAAAGCTATCCCGCTGAAGGGTGGAAGACCAATGTGCACGGCTCGTTGAACGTTCTGCGCGCGGCCCGAAAACACGGTGTCGGTCGATTCGTCAACATCTCCACGGATAAGGCGGCGAACCCCAGCAGCGAGTTGGGACGGTCGAAGTTCGTCGCAGAACGCCTCACTGCCCACTATGCGGCTGCAACGGGCCTTCCCTATGTGTCGGTGCGCTTCGGAAATGTCCTCGGCTCACGTGGTTCGGTGCTCATCTCCTTCGCCGATCAGATCCGTCGCGGCGGACCACTGACCGTGACACATCCGGACGTCACACGGTTCTTCATGACCATTCCCGAAGCCTGCCTCCTGGTGCTGCGGGCCGCAGCGCTGGGCGGCAGCGGCCAGACTCAGGTACTCGATATGGGCAAACCCGTCCGCATCGTCGATCTGGCGAAACGAGTGATGGCACTGACAGGGCGGTCCTGTCCCATCGTCTACACCGGCCTGCGTGCGGGGGAGAAGCTGCACGAAGAGCTGTTCTCTCCCGACGAAATCGATCGCACTTCGGACAATGGGGTGTCGTGGACGGTAGAAGTCTCACCTTTGGATCCAGCGGAGGTTCCCACCCCGGGGGCTACTCTCGAGAACATCCGGGACTGCTATCTGGAGGTCGTGGACGGCGCGGATGCCGCACTGGCAGCAGCCGAGGGTCTAGCGGAGTTGCCTGCCGTCGAAGCAACCGGGGTCAGCCAGACAGCGGGCAAGCTCGACCTCGCCGGGGTCAGCCAGACAGCGGGCAAGCTCGACCTCGCCGGGACGAGCTGGTCATGATGGCGATGCGTATTCCCCTGTGCCTTCCATCAGTGGGGGCGAAGGAAGAAAGAGCGGTAGTCGCCGCGCTGCGATCCGGCTGGGTGGCTCCAGCCGGGCCTCAGCTCGATGAGTTCGAATCGCGTTTGGCCACCGTCACGGGCCGCACCCATGCAGTGGCAGTGAGTTCTGGAACCGCGGCGCTGCATCTGGCTCTGCTGGCGCAGGGGATCGGTCGCGGAGACCGCGTGGCGGTGTCGACGCTCACCTTTGCCGCGACCGTCAATGCCCTCCACTACATCGGCGCCGAACCGGTGTTCATCGACTGCGACGAAGCAGGTCTGATGGAGGTCGAAGCACTCGAGGCCGCCTGTGTCGACTCCCTCGCCACAAGGCGTCCGATCCGCGCGGTGATGCCCGTCGATCTCTATGGTCGTCCTGCGGACTACCCGCGAATCGGGCAGATCGCGGCAGCCAATGGTGCCGTCGTCATATCCGACGCCGCGGAGTCGTTGGGTGCCAGTCTCGGTGGGGCTCCGGCCGGATCGTTCGGTGAGGTTGCCGCACTGTCGTTCAACGGCAATAAGATCATCACCACCTCCTCGGGCGGTGCAGTCCTCTGCTCTGATCCTGAAACTGCGGAACGGGTCCGCTACCTCTCGACCCAAGCGCGGCAGCCGGTGGTGCACTATGAACACACCGAGGTGGGGTACAACTACCGATTGTCCAACCTTCTCGCAGCACTCGGTCTGGCCCAGCTCGAGAGGCTCGAGGAGATCCTGGCGATCAAACGCTCCCACTACCGGGCTTATGACGAGGCCCTGACTGGAGTCAGAGGGATGCGAGTCCTTGACGCCGCCGACGGCAACTGTTGGATGAGCGTGCTCATCGTCGGGACCGAATCCGGCACCGATGCCTGGTCGCTGAGCGATTCCCTGCTGCGCCGCGGAGTCGAGACTCGACCCGTGTTCAAGCCGATGCACCTGCAGCCCGTCCACAAAGGCTGCGACCGGCGTTACATCACAGGGCGCGCAGAGGAGCTGTTCCGGACTGGGCTTGCATTGCCGTCCAGTACGGATCTTCCTCCGGAGGACCGGAGCCAAGTGGTTGCGGAGATCGCAGCCCTCATCGATGAGGCGGTCGGAGTATGAAGCAGCAGAGGATCATCATCGTGGCGGGCCTCACGGTCGTCGCCCTCCTCCTCCTCGGCGCGGGTGCCGGCGTGTACACAGGATACTTGGGGCTGTCATGGGACGCGGGGACGGCGAAGTCGGACGACCCTGCTCTGGCGAAGCAGCTGCAGTCATCGAAGCAGCAGGATAAGAGCGCTGGGCCGGCGGCGACCGACATTCTCCTCCTCGGCACCAACGCTCCGGAATCTGCCCCGGACTCCACAGCCTCCACTGACTCCTCGGCCTCCACTGGATTCCCAACGGACATGATCATGGTCGCCCATATTCCCGCCGACCGCAGTGGGGTCCAGCTCATCTCCATCCCGAATGACACCTGGGTGCCGGTACCAGGACACGGGCAGGGCACGGTCGAATCCTCTGCTGAAATCGGGGGTCTGCCGCTGGCCGTGCAGACGGTATCCGAGTTCCTTGCCATCACCATCGACCATGTTGCGGTCATCGATCTCGCTGGTCTCAGCGATCTGACCGACCTCGTCGGAGGGGTGGAGGTCGAGTCGTCGACGGCCTTCGAATCCGGAGACCATGAGTTCAAGGTCGGTTCCAACACGCTTGACGGCGCAGCTGCGCTCGCCTTCGTATCCGAACGCACAGCATTCCCGAACGGAGACCTGCAGCGAATCCACAATCAACAGGAATTCATCCGTGCAGTCGGTACTCAGCTGTTGTCTGCGGACTATGAGTTCAACCCGCTGAAGATGTCTGAACTGGTCCGAGTACTCAGCCCGTCACTCACCGTGGACTCCGGACTCAATGCCAGCACGCTGGTCAAACTGGTATCCCAGCTCGAGGGGATCAGCGAGGACGATTTCGACTTCGTCACCGCTCCGACAGAGGTCCCGATCGTCCCTGACGACGATGGAGCGCGACTGACCGCCGATCACGGCGGTCTCGAGAAGCTGAAGCAGGCGATCGCCGATGACACCGTCTCCGATTACGGCTTCGAAGCGGAAGACAGCCGCAGATGATCGACCAGGCTGCGAAGAAGCTCACAGCTGCCCAGCTGCAGGCAAAATTCAATCTCGATGAAGACGCGGCGCAGATCATCCACACCGCCAGCGGAGGTTGGGAGTCATTTGCCGTTGTCGCCGTGTCGGCAGCTCAGACCACTGGGCGGAATCTGGACGAGCTGCTGGGATCGGCCGGGCTGGCGGATTTCGTCGTCTCGCAGACAGATGACTTCTCGCTTCCGCTCTCGACGTCTGACCAGCATGCGCTCGAGGTGCTCTCTCTTCTCGACGGATTCGACGAAGGCGTCGCCCGGGTCGCATTCGAAGTGTCGGCCGAGGCCTGGACGGATCCTGCCTGGGCTGATGTTCCGACCGTGCTGCTGCGCCTGCAGATGTCCGGCGCAGTGACGGCCGGATCAGGGGAGACTCACTGGTTCGTGCCCCTGCTGATCGCGGCGTGGGCCCGGAAGAGTCTGATCGAGGAGGCGGTGGAAGGTGTCTCTGCGACAGTCGAGAGGTCATTGGCGGAAGCGTTCACCGCGCAGCTCGAATTGGCCAACTCTCCCGACTCTCTGCTGGTGGACAACGCCGTCGTGCTGGCGCGGAGAGTACGCGCCTGGGAACTGCTCGACCGCATCTTCCTCGCCTGCGGATATCCGCTCTTCTATCGCCACCATCGATCCAGCTTGGCGGCATTCGCCCAACTGCCAGCGACGGCGCTGCGTGCCGTCCCGGAGTTGAGAGCGGTCACCACGGTGGCCACCATGGTGCAGGAAGCGCTGCTCGATGCCGGATCAGAGGTTCCCTCGAGCCAGCTTGTTCGCGAGCACGTCGCTCGTCTGACAGCACCTGGAGCGCTGCTCAGTGACCTGGAGGCAGAAGGCAATTCGGTCGGTCAGTTCGCGGCGCGAGTGCTGCTCGGAGATGCAGGGGCACCATCCCATTTCCACGCAGTTATGGGTGAGATGGCCCGCCTCGGCGCTGCCGGTGCGCATCATGCCGCGGCCGAGGCGGGCGCAACTTGGGTCGCCGGCGGAGCGGCACGACGTCCGCGCCGAATCGTTCGCCTGCATGCATCGATCCACAGCGTGCTCGCCTGTGCGCCGGGGCGTGCTCTGGCTCTGCTGAGGTCGATCGAGGACGAGGTGAAGGAGGACAGTGTGGTCGGTGACTTCCTCTCTCCCGCCGTCACGGCCTGGACGGCTCTGGCCTCCTACCTTGCCGGTGACCATGAACGTGCCGACACAGAGATCGTCGAATTCGCTCGTCTCGACGCTCCACCGTACGTGCAGGAACAGACCTTCCGGCCCGCTGCTCTCATCGTTGAGGCCTATCGCAGCCTCGATAAGCTGGATCTGGGTGCGGCAGAGGAAACGGTGCGCCGGATGCGCGACTACGCGGAGATGGGCGACCTGTGGTTTCACATGCCGATCATCGAAAGGATGCTCTCGCAGCTGGTGGCGCGCTCACGGTCGACTCTGCTGCGGTCAGAGGAGTCCATCGACATGCACGCTCATGGAGTCTGCGCGACAGGCGGAGCAGCCGAGATGCTCAAGGCCTCGCGCATCGGTATGCTCATCAGCCTCGGTCAGCTGCATCGGGCCGAAATCCTGTTGGAGAAGCTGCCCGGCATCTTGGGGGTCAGCCAGGTGCTGTTCGCACGCAGTGAGCTGGTGGCCGGGCGTAATGAAGCCGCGGTCCGCATTGCGGAGGCACAGTACTACGAGAACCACGTCGACACCCGTAACCGAGCCGAACTGACGGGGATCAAAGCTGCGGCGCTGCTGCGCATCGGTGATCGGGAGGCGGCACACCTGGCGTTTGTGGAGCTGTTGGAGCTCTCCGCCCTGGTGGGCACTGTGCTGCCGATCGTGCAGCTGCCTTTGCGCGAGCGCCAGGAGCTTATGCGGATGAGTGCCGAGGAACCGATCTGGCAGAAGATCACAGAGGTTCTCGCCCCGTTGGCCCATTCAGTGAGCCGCCGCACCTTCGACAGCGATTCCCTCGCCGTCTGTATGGAGAAGCTCAGCAGTCTCGGTGAGGCCGTAGTCGGGCTGGTCGACTTCCCGATGCTCGGACGCAGAGAGATGACTCTGCTCGAAAAGCTCGACCAGGGGGCCAGCGTCGCCGAGATGGCCCACGACCTGCTGCTGGTTCAGGGGACGGTGAAGAACAACCTCTCCTCGCTCTACCGGAAGCTTGGAGTCAGCGGACGGGAAGCAGCAGTCACACGCGCTCGGGTGCTGGGCTACCTCGGCGACATAGACGTCTGAGCACTGGAGAGGGCACGGCGTCAGGGAGTGAGCAGTCCCTGTCTGATCGAGCGTTTGCTGATGGCTTCAGTGACGAGGCGCTCGGCGACTGCGTCCGCGAGCTGGATGATCCGGGCCACGCTCTCGATATGCCAATAGGCGGAGCCACCGCCATGGTGCCCGGCGATCAGCGGTCCGAGGACGAAGATGCCCGGCGCCGCTTGGAACTTCTCATTCAGGGCAAGTCCGGTCCTCGATGCTGAAGCACGGACGGTGCCCGAGCCGAGCATCTGCCGCAGCAGCGGGGAGCGGGTGTCTGTCACCCGCTCGAAACCGGTCCCATTGACGATCACAGCGTATCCACGGCCCGGGCCGCCCGAAGCCTCGTCGTGTGAGGTGACTGTGCCTGAGGCCGGCGTCGCACCCGGAAGCTGATCCACGGTGGCGAACAGCATGTCCTCGCGAACATGTGCTTCGCGGAACCGTCCGGGTATGCAGGTGATGGTGCCGTCCGCGATGCCGTCGGTGAGGAAATCGAGAGAGTCGCCGCCTGCGCGGCGCAGCAGATCGGAGATGGCGACTCCGTGGTCGGTGGCCATCGAGTACAGCTCGAAATCGTTCATATATCGCAGGGATGAACCGACTGCAGCGATGAGTGCCGCGATTGTCGAGTTGACGTTTCCGTGGGTCAGCGCCGCTGTGAGTTCAGCGCGCACTGCTTCATGCAGGTCTCGAGCGCGCAGAGGAGCTCCAGCCTCGGCGGTCTCGAACAGTCGGTCGAGGATCGGCGTCGAGGCCCGCTCGCCTTGACGGTCATGGTGCCAATAGTGAGGACGACCCCGCGAGGAGAGGACGAAGAGTCGGGTGCCGGTGTCCTGCCTGAGCCTGTGTGATGCGAGCAGGAACTCAAGAGCATCGGCGTTCCCGCCGATCAGCAGAATCGTCCGCTTCTCGACTGGCAGGGACTCGAGACGCACCGTGATCTTCTCGATCACGTGCTCGATCTCGGGAGTATGGATGTCGGTGACCAGCCCCATCCCGAGAAGGTCGTCGATGCTCGACTGCCCGGCAGCACCTGTGTTCGGTCCGGCGAGAATCGGGGCACTGGAAACGTCGAGATCTCGTACCGGGGGTGAACCGATGGCCAACAGCACGGAATGCGCGTGGAGCTCGAACTGCACCCGACCATCGCTGCCGCGTTCGCGCAGGTGGACCCCGCCACCGCCGTCGCCTATGACCTCATTGACATCGGCATGGACGAAGTCGACCTCGACGAGTCCCCGGGCTGCTTCGACGGCGTGCTCAACAAGCTCCGACAGATACTGACCGTAGAGCCTTCGTGGAAGATAGAGCTCATCCCATCGCCCGTCGCGCACCTCATCCTCATGGCGAAGGATCCAGTCGCGTTCCATGGCTGCCGCCAGAGGCGAGTCGGGGGTTTGACCGTCGCTGGCCCAGTCGAGCATCTCCTCTCGTCTGTCCTCCAGCCAGCTGATGAATTCGCGGCGTTCACGGTCTGGAAGGAAACTCTCCAATGCCGAGATCAGCAGAGAGGACCGCCCGGAACGGTGACCGTAGGGGATGCCGGAGTGGAACTGGTGATCACGATCGATCACGGCGATGCGGACCACGTCATCGACCGATGACTCCCGGTCGGTCAGGCGGGTGAGGATCCGGAGCAGCCCGTGAGTGCCGGATGCTCCTGAGCCGAGGACGGCAATGTCCGGGCCATGTGTGGAGGGGTTTCTCGTCATTGGGATTGCTTTCGTCGAAGCGGCACACGGTGTTCTCAGGATAGATCGTCCCGGGGTCATCTGAAGGTGACGAATTCATCTCGCTTGGGCTCGTCTCTGCCCTTCGGCCCGGTCGTCACGCCGTCATGAGGTCCCGCCTCCGGAACCCGAGCACCCCCAACCCGACGAGAACCACGGTTGCCGCGGTCAGGGCCACGACCGCCTCGGCGGCCAGATCCTGGGCCGGGTACTGGCCGATATGGACGAAGACGGAGGTGTTGAGGACGGCCTCGTCGAGACGCATCATCTGCCCGAACAGGGCCATACCTGCGCCGTAGACGAAGACGAGCCAGACCAATCCCTGCAGCCTCGGAGCGAAACCGTAGAGCGCGAGGGCCAGCCCGAGCAGGACCCATATCGAGGGAGTCTGTGCGAGGTGACCGAGGACTGCCGGTCCCAGCAGCGACCAGTCACCGGTCGATGTGGCCGCGCCCAGTCCTTCGCCCGCACCCGCCAGAACCATGAGCCAGAGCGAGCCGAGCAGCGTCACGAGCGTCCATGACAGGACCCACCGGCCACGCCCCACAGCAGTGGCGAGAACCGGTTCCGTGCGGAAACCCGATTCCTCGGCCCGCAGACCCGAAGCGGCGATGATCGCATAGGCGGAGACGATCATGGCGAAGTAGAGGGCCATGTAGCCGATGTAGCCGTCGACGATCCCGCGCGAACCGCCCATGAGATCGAGGATCTCCTGCGGCATTCCCTCTGCCCCCTCTTTCATGGCTCCGGTGAAGGAGCCGAAGACGACAGCCATGGTGAAGACTCCGATGGACCACCAGAGCAGACTCGACCGTTGCAGGCGCAGCGCCAGCCCGATGCTCGTCGACAGTCCAGACGAAGCGTGAGCACGACCGAGGCGATCGGCGAAGATACCGGCCGACAGATCACGGCGGGACTGCAGGAACAGGCTCACGGGAACGAGGATGGTCACGGCTGCCAGCGACAGCAGAAGCGGAGCCCAGCGGTCGAGGGTGTACGGAGCCGTCTGTTGTGACCACCCCAAGGGTGAGAGCCAGGACAGCCACTTGAGATCGCCGCCGGCGACTGCCGACATATCTCCGAGTCCGCGGACGACGAAGCTCGCGGCCAGCACCGCCCCGGCGATCCCCGAGGCTGCGCGGGCGAATGAGGTCAGCTGCACGGTGACTGCAGAGATCGCAGCGAACACGCACCCTGCTGCGGCGATGCTGACACCGAAGAGGAGCGCGGAGGAGAACGGTTCGGGCTTCGCCTCGGAGAAGAAGAACGTCAGGGACATGAGGGCCCCTGCCAGGAGGTTCATGATCAGGGTGAGAGCGAGTGCTGCCAGGAGCTGCGTGTGGCGGCCGGTGACATTCGCACGGATCAGCTCCGCCCGACCGGTCTGCTCCTCGGCACGAGTGTGGCGGGTCATGGTCGTGATCGACATCAGCGCGGCACCGAGCATGAGGAAGACCCCGTACATGCCCACGATGAAGCGCGGGATCGTGATGTCATCCATCCCATAGCCCGGGCCGGTGATGAGACCCATGACGGGATTCTTCGCGAATACCACCATCGATGCGAGAGTGTCGCCATCCATGACCACGGCGATCGCGTTCGCGAAATAGGCGGTGAGGGCGGCGAGGCTGAGGATCCAGATGGGCGCTCGCCATCGGTCCCGTCTGATCATGAGTCGCAGCAGAGTCCGCAGTCCTGTCACCTGTGAACCGACACGATCCTCGCTGTGTCGTCCGTGATGGGTGCGATGGGGCGGCTCGCCTGTGTGGCCGGTGGCGCCGTCGGCGCTCGTCAGCAGAGTCATGGTTCCTCCCTTGCGAGGATTCCGTCAGCGGGTTCGCTGCTCTCGGTGGAATCGCCGTAGTGGCGCAGGAGCAGCTGTTCGAGGGTCGGGGGAGTGGCTGTCAGCGACCTTATGTCGTGCTCGCCGAGGGCGCGCATGATGGCAGGGAGTTCGGCGGTGTCGGCGCTGAAGTGCAGCTGCGCACCCTCCCGGACCAGATCGTGGACTCCGAGCATGGTGACCAGCTGCGGAATGTCCGTCTCCACCTGCACGGTGACAGTTGTCCGCGACAGGTGGCGCAGGTCTGCCAGGGCACCGGATTCGACGATCCGTCCTGACCTGATGATCGATACCCGATCGGCCAGCGCCTCCACCTGAGCCAGGATGTGGCTCGAGAGCAGTACCGTACGGCCCTCCTCCTTGGCTTCTCTGATGCACTGTTGGAATACGGCCTCCATGAGTGGGTCGAGGCCAGCCGTCGGTTCATCGAGGAGCAGAACGTCGACATGTGAGGCCAGCGCGGAGATCAGTGCGACCTTCTGCCTGTTTCCCTTCGAATACGTCCGGCCCTTCTTGCGTGGGTCGAGGTCGAAGCGCTCGATGAGTTCGTTGCGTCTGCGGATGTCGACCCCGCCGCGCAGGCGGGCGAACAAGTCGATCGCCTCACCGCCGGTCAGGCTCGGCCAGAGTTCGACGTCACCGGGGACATAGGCGAGTCTGCGGTGCAGCGACACCGCCTTCGCCCACGGATCCTCCCCGAGGAGCCTGATGCGCCCCGAATCATGTTTGAGGATTCCGAGCAGAATCCGGATGGTCGTGGACTTTCCGGCGCCGTTCGGGCCCAGGAAGCCATGGACCTCTCCGCGGGCGACGTCCAGCGTCAGCCCGTCGAGCGCGCGTACGTGTCCGTAGCTCTTGACGACATCCTGCATGGAGATGGCTGCGGTGTCGTGGCCGGCGGTCGCCGAGGTGGGTTTCGGGGTACTCGTCGTGGTGGTCATGATTGATCGCCTCCCAATGGGTCGGTGGGGTCGGAATCTGTGTCTGCACGATCAGGCCGGGCAACGTCGGAAACAGGTCCGGTGTCTGCACGATCGGGTTGCGACGGATCGGGCTGACCCTCGGGCGTCGCTGAGAGGATGCCGTTGAGATAGAGGTCGAGGAGATGCGGCGCGAGGCGAGTCATCGTCTCAGCCGTACTGTTCGTGCCCAGGGAAGTCTGCAGCCGCTGAGCGAGTATTGACGGGGAGAGCGCGAGGGTCGCGATCGTCGCCGCCTGGCCACGCGGGTCGTCGCTCTGGCGGAAGGCGTACCCTGCGAAGCCGTGGGAGATGTAGTCCTCGACCAGGTCGACATAGTGCTCGAAGTAGCGCTGGCCGTGCTCGCTGGGATCGAGCAGGGACTTCATGAGGTAGTCGATCTTCGTGCTCATGTCCGGGTCGTCGAAGATCATCTGCATGGCGTGGACGGCGTATTCGGCATTCTTCGCTTTCGCCTCGGCTATCGCGGAGAAGACGTGGTCATCGCAGGCCGTGCGCAGACCTTCCTTCGAACCGAAATGATGGATGACGAGTCCCGGGGAAACTCCCGCCGACGAGGCGATGCCGCGGATCGTCGTCTTCGTGAATCCGTGCTCGGCGAACTCTTTGACGGCGGCGCCGAGGATCCGCTCTGCCGTCTCCGGAGAGATATGAGGGGAGCGATTGGGCTTCGAGCTCGAATCATCGTGGGTTGAACGCATGTTTAATATTAAACGCGTGTTCAATCGACGAGTCAATAGCTGGGAAGTAATTCTTGACGTACAACCATGTGGTTGTATTATTGATGCATGGAGGCACTTCTGGACGATCAGGTGGATGCGATGTTCCAGGCATTGGCCGATCGGACGCGTCGGGACATCATGCGGCGAGTCATGGATGAAGAGCTTTCAGTGTCCGATCTCGCTGATTCCTATGAGATGAGCTTCGCGGGGGTGCAGAAGCACGTGGCTGTGCTCGAGCGCGCGGGACTCGTGTCGAAGCGGCGAGTCGGCAGGGCGCAGATCGCTCGAGTCGAGATGAGCGGGATCCGCACCGTGGCGTCGCTGCTGAACGAGCTCGAGGACATGTGGCGTGCGAGAGTCGCGCGCATCGATGACCTGCTTGCCGACGACGAGGCTGCCGGTCGCTGAAGTGACCCGATCCCGTCAACTGGCGGGAGATGAGACATTCGAGGAGAAGCCATGCCAGTTCTAGAAACCACCCATGATGAGGAGACGCTGACCCTGACGATGGTCGCTGAATTCGCGGCGACGCCGGAGCGAGTCTGGGAGGTTTACGCCGACCCGCGCCAGTTGGAGCGAGTCTGGGGGCCACCCACCTATCCGGCCACGGTCGTCGACCACTCGCTGACCCCTGGCGGCAGGGTCACCTACTACATGACCAGCCCAGAGGGTGAGAAGTTCTGTGGTCTCTGGGAAGTATCCTCGGTGGAGGAGCCCGCACGCTTCGTCTTTCGCGACTACTTCGCGGACGAAGACTTCAACGCAGTCGAATCGATGCCGGGCAGCACCAACACCTACACCTTCGAAGCGATCGAGGGCGGAACTCGCGTCACCTACGAATCAGCCTTCGACTCCGTTGAGGGTCTGAAGACCGTACTCGACATGGGCGTCGTCGAAGGCTCGACCGGAGCGATCAACCAGATCGACGAGCTGCTGGCCAAAGGCTGAAGCAGGCAGGTGCGGGATGCGTAAACGGTTGGTATGTTCTCTTCGATCATCGTGCTCAGATCGAAGAGAACATACCAACCGTTGTCCCTATGAAGGAGTGCTCCGACGCTTCACACCCCGACGCTTCACACCCCGAGGCTTCACACCCCGACCTGTGCCTGCATTGAGCGGCGCGGGGCATCGGGCCTGACCGGGATGATGAGGAGCAGTCCGATGAAGAGCACGAGGAGGATGCCCAGAGTCCCGGCCCGCTGGAATCCGAAGATGGAGATCGAGACCGCGAACATGGCCGGGCCTAGGAAGCTCACGGCGCGACCGGTCGTGGCGTAGAGCCCGAAGTTCTCTCCGGCCCGTTCGGGTGGGGTAATCCTGGCCAGGAAGGACCTGCTCGAGGCCTGCACAGGTCCGACGCAGAAGCTGAGGACGAGCGCGCAGACCCAGAACACGGCTGCGGTATCGCTGAAGAGGATCGGCAAGCCGCCGACGAGGATGATGATGAGCCCGGTGATGATGACGGGCTTCGGTCCGAGGCGGTCATCGAAGTAGCCGGCGATCATGGCACCCGTGCCGGCCGCGACGTTGGCGGCCACGCCCAGAATGATGATCTCCGAGGGGGAGAAGCCGTAGCTGCCCGCTGCGAGGACACCGGCGAACGCGAAGATCGCGGCCAGCCCGTCGCGGAACACAGCCGAGGCGATGAAGAACCGCAGCGTCTGGTGCTCTTCCTTCCACATCCGAACGAGGCGTCGGACCAGCACGCCGTAGTCGGCGATGAACGCCTTGATCGGGTGTCTCGACGATGGGCTCGCGACCTTGGCGCTCGGCGCGGTGAACATCACAGGCAGGGCGAAGATCGCGAACCAGACCGCAGAGAGGGCTGCGACGACTCGGAATCTCAAGCCGTCCTCATCACCGGCACCGAAGAGCCCCACTTCGGGCTGGATCACGAGGACGAGAAGGATGACGAGGAGCACGAGGCCGCCGGCGTAGCCCATGCCCCAGCCGAAGCCGGAGACCTTCCCGACATTGTCAGGCTGGGTGATGCGGACCATGATGCCGTTGTAGGAGACCTCGGCGAATTCAAAGAACACGCTGCCCATGGCGATGAGGAGGAGGCCCAGCCACAGGTAGTCGGGGGAGTCGCGGACGAAGAAGAGCCCGAACATCGTGAGGATGACTATTCCGGTGTGGACTCCCAGCCACAGCTTGTGCCGCCCGCCGGCATCGGCTCGGGTGCCCGCGGCCGGAGCCACGAGAGCGATGATCAGCCCGGCCGCTGCCGTCGACCAGCCCAGGGCCGAAGACCCGGCCTCTTCGGTCGCTGCCACACTCTTCGTCAGATAGGGGGCGAAGACGAAGGTGATGATGACGGCGTTGAAGGAGGCCGATCCCCAATCCCAGAGTGCCCAGCTGAGAATTCTGAACCGGGGACTCCCACGGGTGCTCGCTTGTGTCTCCATGGTTGAACTGTACGCAATCATTGTCGGCGCAGCTGTCGGTGACCGGGGCCAACCGTTGAGCTGTGAATATGCGGACTTTTCGGACAGTTTTCTGGGAATAGCTTGATAGCAATGGTGTGGTGCGGCAGAGTGGATTGACGTTCACGTCCACTCAATCCGAAAGGCCTCATGGATACATCCGACGAGAAGGAGAACGTTGGGGCGGAAGAAACGTCCGCCCCGGCGCCGACAAGCGATCGTGACCACCCGCATATGTTGGTCGAGGGGCCAGATCCGATCAGACTGCATTTGCCCCGGAATGTATCGATCTCCGAGAGCGATGACGATGACGCGATCACCGCCAAACTGCGTGCTCAAGGTGTGCGCATCGGCAAGGGGATGATCGCCCCAGCCGTCTTCTGGCCCTCCCTGATCACCATTCTGGCGGTCGCACTGCTGGCGATCGTCCTGCCCGATGGCACCAACAAGGTCCTCACGAGCATCAACGACTGGATCGTTGCTGACCTCGGTTGGTACTACATGCTCGTCATCGGTGCCTTCGTCATCTTCTCCATCGCACTCGGATTCTCGAAGTTCGGAAAGATCACGCTCGGTCGAGACGGAGAGAAGCCCGAATTCGGTGTCTTCTCCTGGTTCGCGATGCTCTTCGCCGCCGGCATGGGCATCGGCCTGGTCTTCTACGGTGTCGGCGAGCCGCTGTCCTACGCCACCTCTGACCCCAAGCCGGGCTGGTCGGGCAGCGAAGCTGATATCTCCAAGCTGGCGATGGCGCAGACCTTCGTGCACTGGGGTCTGCACCCCTGGGCGATCTATGCCGTGATCGGTCTGGCGCTGGCCTATGCGATCCACCGTCGTGGTCGCCCGGTCTCGATCCGGTGGGCGCTGGAGCCACTGCTGGGACACCGCGTCAAGGGATGGATGGGCGATGTCATCGACATCCTCGCCATCTTCGGCACCGTGTTCGGCATTGCGACCTCTCTCGGCTTGGGAGTTCAGCAGATCTCGTCCGGTCTCCAGGAGATCGGCCTTGTTGATGACTTCGACAATATGTTCCTCGTCATCCTCATCGTCATCATCACCTTCCTGGCGACACTGTCCGTCATCTCGGGCGTCGGTGCAGGAATCAAATGGCTCTCGAACATCAACCTGTCGATGGCGGGGCTGCTTCTCATCGCCGTGCTGCTGCTCGGACCCACCCTGTTCCTGTTCCAGAACCTCATCGAATCCCTCGGCGTCTATCTCGCGAACTTCTTCAACATGACCTTCGACGTCGGTGCCTACACCGGCGAAGAGGGAGCGACATGGGCCTCGAGCTGGACCATCTTCTACTGGGGCTGGTGGATCTCCTGGGCGCCTTTCGTCGGCGTGTTCATCGCACGCATTTCGCGTGGACGGACCGTGCGCGAGTTCATCGCCGGTGTTCTCCTCGTGCCCACTGTCGTCGGGTTCATCTGGTTCGCCGCACTCGGCGGTACGGGAATCTACCAGGAGCTCTTCGGTGACGGCGGACTCGTCGATCCGGAAGACGGCGTCGTAGCTGAGAAGGTGCTCTTCGACGTGCTCGGCTCTCTTCCCATGGGCGGTGTGCTCTCTGCAGTGGCCATCATTCTGGTGGCGATCTTCTTCATCACCTCATCGGACTCCGGTTCGCTGGTCGTCGACATGCTCGCCTCGGGCGGACATCCGAATCCCCCAGTGTGGTCGCGTGTTCTGTGGGCCGGACTTGAAGGAGCGCTGGCGATCGGTCTGCTCCTGGCAGGCGGGCTGGGCGCACTGCAGGCGGCCTCACTGGCGACGGCACTGCCGTTCAGCATCATTCTGATACTGATCGCGGTTTCCACGGTGCGGGCATTCCAGCTCGAAGCCGCTCGAACCCGAGAGATCGAGACCGGACAGCGTTACCACGAGGTCGGTGAACACATCGCCGATGACTTCGACGAGTACCTCGGCGATAAGGTCGATGCCCGCATCGACTACCGCTTGTCGCGGACCAAGGGTGTCCTGGGCAGGACGCCCAAGGAGGGCCGGAGGTCCAAAGGCGTTCACTAGGCAGCCGGCCACAGACGGCACTGCCTAAACGACGGAGGCGACTTGGGGTGAAACCCGGGTCGCCTCTGTCGGTGCACAGGCCATCGACGAGAATTTGGTGTGCACGGCGGGGAGTGCTTCTGTCGCCCGCCGGAGACCGAGTAGTCTGGGGGCAACCGAAAGCGCATCGAATCCACCGATTAAGGAGCCCCTATGCCCATTGCAAGCCCCGAAGTGTATTCCGAGATGATCAACCGGGCGAAGTCGGAGGGCTTCGCCTATCCCGCGATCAACTGCACCTCCTCCCAGACGATCAACGCGGCCATCCGCGGCTTCGCTGAGGCCGGCTCCGACGGCATCGTCCAGATCTCGACCGGCGGTGCCGAGTACATCTCCGGCCCGACGATCAAGGACCGCGTCCGCGGTGCCATCGCGTTCTCCGTCTTCGCCGCCGAGGTGGCCAAAAGCTACGACGTCAACATCGCACTGCACACCGACCACGCACCGAAGAAGGAGGTCGAAGAATGGGTCAAGCCGCTGCTGGCTCTGTCGACCGAACGCGTGAAGAACGGTGGCGAGCCCTACTTCCAGTCGCACATGTGGGACGGTTCGGCCGTTCCCCTCGATGAGAACCTGGTCCTCGCTGAGGAGCTGCTCGAGCTCTCGGCGGCAGCTCACTCGATCCTTGAGATCGAGGTCGGCGTCGTCGGCGGCGAGGAGGACGGCGTTGAGAACGAGATCAACGAGAAGCTCTACACCTCGGTCGCCGATGGTCTGGCCACGGTCAAGGCCCTGGGATCGGGCGAGAAGGGCCGCTACCTCACGGCGCTGACCTTCGGAAACGTTCACGGAGTCTACAAGCCGGGCAATGTGAAGCTGCGTCCCGAGCTGCTCGGTGAGATCCAGACCGACGTCGGCGCGCAGGTCGGCAAGGACAAGCCCTTCGATCTCGTCTTCCACGGCGGCTCGGGTTCGAGCGCAGAGGAGATCGCGGAGGCAGTACGTCACGGTGTCGTGAAGATGAACATCGACACGGACACTCAGTACGCTTTCACCCGCCCAGTCGTCGAGCACATGTTCCGCAACTACGACGGAGTGCTCAAGATCGACGGTGAGGTCGGAAACAAGAAGATCTACGACCCGCGCGCCTACGGTAAGGCAGCAGAGGCCGGCATGGCCGATCGCATCGTCGAAGCCTGCCAGAACCTCGGCTCCGCCGGCACCAGCCTGAAGTAAGCAGTACACGCCGAGGCTGCGGAGCAGCACAGCAGATTGTAGAGACACAGCAATAGCAGTAAGACGCGAGGTCCGGGACGCCATTGTCCCGGAC
>NZ_JBHFIH010000017.1:180100-183731 GCF_057334195.1 Brevibacterium sp. AGC70
CCCCCCCCACGGCGTGTGATCAGCCCTCCGAGACTGCTTCTCCCGACTTCACCTTGGCCATGCGCTTGTCCCAGAAATCGGCATTCCGGATGTCGAGCGCCTTGGGATCGAAGACCGGATCCAGGCCCTGCTTCCTCTGACGTTCGAAGTCCCGGAGGAGCTTGAACGCCGGACCCTGCAGGATGAGGATCGCGATGATGTTGAGCCAGGCCATGAGGCCAACGCCGATATCGCCCAGGGCCCAAGCGCTGCCGGAGGCCGACATCGCGCCGACGGCGACGGCGATGAGGATGAGCACCTGCAAGGCGCGCTTGCCGATGGTCAGTGCCAGGGGGTTCTTGAGTCGGCCCAGCAGGTAGACCAGGTTGGTCTCGGCCATGTAGTAGTAGGCGACGATCGTCGTCAGGGCGAAGAGGAAGATCGAGATCGCGATGAAGCCGGCACCGAGGCCGGAGATCATCGTATCGAGACCGGCCTGCGGCCACTTCTCGCCCGGAGTCGCAGCGATTGACTCGACCATCTGGCCGCGGCCCGTTCCGATGATGGTCTCACCATCGTCACCGAAGACCTTGTACATGCCGGTGGAGAGGATCATGAACGCGGTTGCGGAGCACACGAACAGGGTGTCGATGTAGACCGACCCTGCCTGGACGAGGCCCTGCTTCGACGGGTGTGAGACCTCGGCGGCGGCAGCAGCGTGAGGTCCGGTGCCCTGGCCGGCTTCGTTCGAGTAGATTCCGCGCTGGACGCCCCACTGAACGGCCATGCCGATGATTCCGCCGAAGGCGGCTTCTGGTCCGGCGTCGATGCCGAAGGCGGACTTGAACACGAGCTCGAAGACCGGAATGATCTGGTCGGCGTTGATCAGGGTCACTGCGATCGCGGCGATGATGTAGATGACGGCCATGAAGGGCACTGCCAAAGAGGCGAAGTGCGCGATGCGCTTGACTCCGCCGATGACGATGAAGCCCATGATCACGGCGAGGATGATCGCAGTCACCCAGGTCGGAGTGCCCCAGGCGTTCTCGACGGCACCGGAGATCGCGTTGGACTGGATGCCGGGGAGCATGAAGCTCATGGCCATGACCGTCACTGCTGCGAAGACCATGCCGTAGACCTTGAACAGTCCTTTGGCCTTGGTATGGCGGTAGGCCTTCTCGATGTAGTAGGCCGGGCCACCGCGGTATTCGCCGGTCTTGGGGTCCTGCTCCTTGAACACCTGGCCAAGCGTTGATTCGACATAGGAGGTCGACGCGCCCAGCAGCGCGGAGATCCACATCCACACGATGGCACCGGGCCCGCCGAAGCCGATGGCTGTGGCGACGCCGGCGATGTTGCCGACGCCTACTCGACCGGCCAGCGATATCGCCAGCGCCTGGAACGAGGAGACGCCTTCATCGGAGCTCTTGCCACGGAACATCTGGGTGAAGATGGCTTTGATCTGTCGGATCTGGACGGCGCGGGAACGGATCGTAAAGTAGACACCGGCGCCGAGGCACAGGTAGACGAGGGCAGACGACCAGATGATGTTGTTGAGCCATTCGAGGACTGCAGACATGCTTCTCCAATCAGGAGGCAAAAGACGGGATTGACCATTGGGCGGGATCCGGCAGTGAGCTGGATCAGGCATTTATATGGGCGATCACGGAAAGGGGCATGAGTTTTCTCTGTGATCGACTTCATAAGTCAAACGGATTGTGACTCGTGACGCAAATCCGGTGGTCACGGCCCGGAAAATCAGCCCGGACGCCGATTTCCATGAGGCCATCGGCACATTTCAATGTGGTGACAGAGTGGGCGGAATCATACTGTGAAGTTCACTATTTGGGACGCGAACCGTAAGATGTGGTGCGGATCTCTCCGAGCAAAGACGACACGGAGAGCACTTTGGATGACAAGGAACACAATGAAACGTCGAACTGGTGCAAAGGCAGTGGCCATCGCCGCTGCCGGCGCTTTGCTACTCTCGGCATGCTCGACCTCGACAACTGGTGGAGACGGCGAAGAGGGCGGTGGTTCCCTCACAGTGGGCACCACGGACAAGGTTGTCGCTCTCGACCCGGCCGGTGCCTATGACAACGGAAGCTCGCTCGTCGAACAGCAGGTCTACCCGTTCATCTTGGCCTACAAGCCGGGCACGGCAGACCTCAACCCCTCCATCGCTGAATCAGCTGATTTCAGTGAACCGACGAAATACGAGGTCAAACTCAAAGAGGGGCTGAAGTACGCCAACGGAAACGAACTCACCTCCTCGGACGTGAAGTTCTCCTTCGAACGACAGCTGAAGATTCAGGATCCGAACGGGCCTTCGTCCCTTCTCGGCGGTCTGAAGTCGGTCGAAACCCCGGACGAGCAGACCGTCGTCTTCAACCTCAAGCGCAAGAACGACCAGACCTGGCCGGGTGTGCTGGCCAGCGCCGCAGGACCCATTGTCGATGAGGACGTGTTCGAGCCGGACAAGATCACCGAAAACCAGGCCATCGTCGATGGCAAGGCCTTCGCTGGTCCGTACACGATCGACGGCTTCAAGTTCAATGAGCTGCTGACCTACAAGGCCAACCCCGACTATGAAGGCTTCATCGAGCCCGCGAAGACCGAGACCGTGCAGATGAAGTACTTCTCGGACGCGAACAACATGAAGCTCGAGGTCCAAGAGGGCAAGATCGACGTGGCCTGGCGCTCGCTGTCGGCCACCGACATCGAAGACCTCGGCACCAAGGAAGACCTCAAGGTCCACAAGGGGCCTGGTGGCGAGATCCGCTACATCGTGTTCAACATGGACACGATGCCCTTCGGCCCGAAGACCGATGAGGCCGATGAGAAGAAGTCGCTGGCAGTGCGCCAGGCCATGGCCGATTCCGTCGACCGTCAGGCCATCGCCTCGCAGGTCTACAAGGACACCTTCACCCCGTTGTACTCCCACGTCCCCGACGGACTGCCGGGAGCCGACGAGCCTCTGAAGTCGGAATACGGAGACGGGAAGGGAGGCGCCGACGTCGACAAAGCCAAGAAAGCCCTCAAAGACGCCGGTGTCAAGACCCCGGTCAAGCTCAACCTCCAGTACAACCCCGACCACTACGGTCCCTCATCGGGCGACGAATACGCCTTGGTCAAGGACCAGCTGGACAAGACGGGGCTGTTCAAGGTCAACCTCCAGTCGACCGAATGGGTGCAGTACAACAAGGACCGCACCGCCGACTCCTACCCGATGTACCAGCTGGGTTGGTTCCCGGACTACTCGGACGCGGACAACTATCTCGTGCCGTTCTTCTATGACACAGAGGAGACCCCGAGCTTCCTGGACAACAACTACAGGAACAAGTCGATGAACAAGGCGCTGAACGCTCAGTCCTCCATCGACGACAAGGGCAAGCGTGCGGAAGCGCTGAAGAAGATCCAGGGTCAGCTCGCTGAAGAGCTGCCGACCCTGCCGCTCCTTCAGGGCAACCAGATCGCGGTGTCCGGCAAGGACGTCAAGGGCGTCGATGACACCCTCGACCCTGCGTTCCAGTTCCGTTTGGCACTGCTGAGCAAGTGAGAGCGCGAACCACACGCGTCGCCATCGGCGTGAGAGCGCGCGCGGCGATGCTCCGACGATCAACGAACTGATCGTCGATACGAGGTGCAGGTG
>NZ_JBHFIH010000017.1:183859-190582 GCF_057334195.1 Brevibacterium sp. AGC70
CAGGTGAGCCGTCTGGCCCACCTGCACCTCGTGGTGCGTTCGCACCGGCATCAGGCCGTGTCCGCACCCTGTGGCACCGAACGAGAACCACGTCGGCACGCGAGATCTTCGAGCGTCGACGCCAGCAACGAAGGAACACATGACTGCAGCCATCAGCGAACCAGGGGCAGAAGCCGCCGAGACCTCGGTCGCGGTGAAGAAGCCCTCGGGAGGCGGACTGGGACGCTACGTCCTCATCCGATTTCTCCTCATCATTCCCACCATCTTCATCCTCACCACACTCGTCTTCTTCCTGATGAGGATCACCGGCGACCCGATCTCCGCATCAATGGGCGGGCGCCTGACCACGGACCAGCTGGCCGAGCGCATCCACGCCGCCGGCTATGACCGACCGATCCTCGTCCAGTACCTCGAGTACATGGGCAATCTGCTCAAGGGCGACTTCGGCACCGCGATCTCCGATGGACAGCCGGTCTCGTCGATCCTCCTCAACTACGGAACCGCGACCGTCGAGCTCGTCTTCTATGCCCTCATCGTCGCGTTCATCATCGGCATCCCGCTCGGGATGCTCGCCGCCTACCACCGCGACAAGGCACCCGATGCCGCGCTTCGCATCCTTGCGATCCTCGGCTACGCCACCCCGGTGTTCTTCGCCGGCATGATCCTCAAGCTGGTCTTCGGCGTCTTTCTGCCGATCCTGCCCGTCGCCGGTCGCGGCACCACCGAGACCGAGTACATCATGTCGGGCGTGGTCGGTCCCACCCGGTTCTACATCATCGATGCGATCCGCATCGGAAACGTCGAGGTCCTCGGCGATGTGCTCGCCCACGCGGTTCTGCCTGCCATCGCCCTCGGTGTGCTCACGGCAGGAGTCTTCCTCCGGCTGGTGCGCACGAACCTCATCGGCACGCTGGGTCAGCAGTACATCGACTCGGGCCGCTCCCGAGGCATCTCCGAATTCCGGCTGGTCACCAAGCACGCCTACCGTCCGGCGCTGATCCCGATCATCACCGTCATGGGCATGCAGATCGCACTGATGCTCGCCGGTGCCGTGCTCACGGAGACGACGTTCGAATGGAAGGGACTGGGCTTCAAGCTCGCCGAATACCTCACCGCCCGTGACTTCGTGGCCGTGCAGGGAATCGTGGTCTTCCTCGCCATCATCGTGGCGCTGACCAACTTCCTCGTCGACGTCATCGCCGCCTTCATCGACCCCCGAGTGAGGTACTGATGTCCACTCCAGACAACACATCCCAGGCTCCTGGCAGTAATGAGAGCCTCGCCGAGGTGGTCCCCGGTTCCGGTGTCCCTGCTATCGCGTATGACGACAAGGCCAGGAAATCCTGGTTCAACCGTCTGCCGATCGTCTCCCATCTGCGCCAATCGGTCGGTCTGCAGCGAGGAATGCTCATCACGGGACTCATCCTGTGCGGCATCGTCCTCATCTGCGCAGTATTCGCCCCGCTCATCGCCCCATACGGGTTCAATCAGCTTGGCACCGCCGAAGGCAACTTCGGATCGAAGCTGCCGCCCGGCGGAACCCACATCTGGGGCACCACAGTAGGTGGCTACGACGTGTTCTCCCGCGTCGTCTGGGGAGCCCAGACCGCGGTGGCCGTGATCATCGTCGCTGTGATCATGTCGCTCTTCGCCGGTGTCATCCTGGGGCTTGTCTCGGGCTACCTCGGTGGCTGGCTCGACAGAATCCTCGTCGTCATCGCCGATGCGGTCTACGCCTTCCCGACCCTGCTGCTGGCCCTGGTCATGTCGATTGCGATCTCCGGGGGCCAGTCGAGCGCGTGGGGCGGCATCGCCGCGGCCGCGTTCTCGATCACCGTGGTCTTCATCCCGCAGTACTTCCGCGTCGTCCGCGCCGAGACTCTGCGACTCAAAGCAGAACCCTTCGTGGAGTCCGCGATCGTCCTCGGCGCTTCGAAGACCAGGATCATCTCGAAGCACATCTTCCGCAATGCCACACGCACCCTGCCGCTGATCTTCACCCTCAATTCCTCCGAGGCGATTCTGACCTTGGCGGGACTGGGGTTCCTGGGCTTCGGAATCGAACCCACCTCGGCGTCGGAATGGGGCTATGACCTCAACAAGGCACTGCCCGATGTCACCAGCGGTGTGTGGTGGACTTCGGTCTACCCGGGTCTGGCCATCGTGCTCACGGTCCTGGGCATCACCCTCGTCGGTGAGTCGATGAACGACCTCAACGATCCGCGTCTGCGGGTGCGCCGCAAAGCGAAGACGAAGGATGCCAAGTGATGAGTGAGAACGTGAACGAAACGAACACAGCCAAATCCATCCTCGACGTCGAGAGCCTCAATGTCACCTTCTCCACCGACGGTGGTGATGTGCGCGCCGTCAAGGACGTGTCGCTGTCGGTGACTCCGGGCGAAGTGCTCGCGATCGTGGGCGAATCCGGCTCGGGCAAGACCGTGACCGCACGATCCATCCTCGGACTCCTGCCCGAGACCGCCCAGCGATCGGGTGCAGTCATCGTCTCCGGCAAGGACGTGCTCAGCGTCTCCGGGGAACAGCTGCGCAAGATGCGCGGAACAGATGTGTCGATGGTGTTCCAGGAGCCTTCGACGGCACTCAACCCCGTCTACACGGTGGGATGGCAGATCGCCGAAGGCCTGCGCGCCCACCACCGGCGGGCGAGCAAGGCCGAACTCAAGGCCAAGGTCATCACCGCCATGGAGCAGGTCGGGATCCCCGATGCGCAGAACCGCTTCGACTATTACCCGCACCAGTTCTCCGGTGGACAGAAGCAGCGCATCGTCATCGCCATGGCGCTCGCCCTCGGCGCCGAGCTCATCGTCGCCGACGAGCCGACGACCGCTCTCGACGTCACCGTTCAGGCCGAGATCCTCGACCTGCTGCGTGACCTGCGCGATGAGACGGGAACCGCGATCGTGCTCATCACCCACAACATGGGCGTTGTCGCCGATCTCGCCGACCGCGTGGCTGTGATGTATCGCGGAGACCTCGTCGAGGTCTCGTCGGTCAAGCAGCTCTTCAGCGACCCGAAGGAGCAGTACACGCGCGACCTCCTCGGCGCCGTTCCTCGCTTGGGGTCAACGGTCGTCGGCAGCCGCAAGGCCGCTGCCGCCTCGGCGAAGCAGGATCGCGCCGGTGAATCCGCCCGCGAATCTGCCGGCGACTCCGCAGGCGACTCCGCCGGCGCTGATGCGGACCCCGGCAAACCTCGGGATGAACGCGAATCCATCGTCGTTGCCCGTAACCTCGACATTGTCTATCCGGGAGGATTCGGACGGTCGGACTTCCAGGCGGTGTCCTCGGTCAGCTTCGACATCAAGGCCGGCGAGGTCTACGGTCTGGTCGGCGAATCAGGATCGGGCAAGACCACGATCGGGCGTGCCATCGCAGGCCTGACCAGGGCCAGTGGAGGCAGCCTCAAGGTGCTCGGGCACGAGATGGTCGGATTCAAGGAACGCGCCTTCTCTCCGATCAGGCGCCGCATCGGATTCGTGTTCCAGGACCCGGCGGCCTCATTCAACCCGCACCTGACGATCGGTGAGTGCGTGGCGGAGCCGTTCGCCATCCACCAGCGGGACATGTCGCCGAGGGATCGTGAGAAGCGCGTGCTCGAACTGCTCGACTCGGTGCAGCTGCCGAAGGCCTACGGTGCCAGGTACCCGCACGAACTCTCGGGCGGCCAGCGCCAGAGGGCTTCCCTCGCCCGCGGTCTCGCACTCGATCCGGAGTTGCTCGTCGCCGATGAGCCGACCTCTGCCCTGGATGTGTCGGTGCAGGCCAAGGTGCTCGAGCTGTTCGTCGAGCTGCAGAACAGGTTCGATTTCGCCGCCTTGTTCATCAGCCACGATCTGGCTGTCGTCGACATGCTCTCCGACCGCATCGGAGTGCTGTTCCACGGTGAGCTGCTGGAGGAAGGCACGGGTGAGCAGGTGCTCGGGTCACCGAGCAACGACTACACGAAGCGACTCATCGCCTCTCTGCCGGTGCCTGACCCGGACGAGCAGGCCAAACGCCGGGGACTCGCCCGCGGCCTGCGCACCACTGCCGGCTGAGCGACGGTCCGAACTAGCGACAAAAAATACCCGAAGGGACTAAACACGCGCGGCGCCGTGCGTGTTTAGTCCCTTCGGGCGAATATAGCGACGTGGGCCTGGCCGTCGCGGGGTCAGGCCTGGTCGTCGGAGATGAAGTCGAGCATGCCTGCCTGGCTGATCGGCAGCGCCATGAGCCGGTCAAGCTCTTCTGCGCTGGGGTCGATGCCGAGGATGCGCAGGGAATACTGAGTGAAATCGCGCTCGATGACATCGGGAGTCAGGTCGCCGGTGTGTTGGTACCAGAGTGAGAGCGAATTGCAGATCGAGTGGATCGCACGCGTGACAAGCTGCGCACTGTCGACCTGGAACGTCCCGGCGTCGATGCCGGCTTGGACGATGTCGCCCATGATGACTCGTGCCTCGCGCTGGAGTTCTTTCACGCGAGCGGCATTGTCACCGGTCAGCCGTTCGGTGTCGCGCAGCAGCACTGTGGACACCGAGACATTCTCCATCCGGTACCGAGCCAGGTAGCGCACGGCCACGGTCAGCTGCTCGGTCGGATCATCGCCCACCTCGGCGATGGCGGCTCGGCTGTGCTCGCTGTACCAGGTGTACGCCGTGTGCACGAGCTCGTAGAGAGCTTCCTGCTTGGACGGGAAGTAATAGTAGAGTGCGGACAGGCTCAGTCCTGCGGCCTGTGCGATATCGCGGATGGAGGCACCGTCGAATCCCTTTGCGGCGAAGGTGTCCCGAGCCGAGCGGAGGATGTTGTTGCGGCCGTTGGTTGATCTCACGGTGCCTATGCTCCTTGACGGTCGGATATCGAACAATCTTTCACTTGCCAACCGAGGATACATGACGTTGGGCTGACATTGGCCGTTTCCGGCCAGAATTCGCGGATCTCGCGCCGCCGAGGTGTGCGCTGGCTGTGGTCGGCAAGTGCGGGGGTCACCCCATACAGGCAGTGAGAAGTGACGCCAATCACAGCATGGAACGGGAATGATTGACGGTTCAATTATGTTGGGCGGATGTGGATGGCACGGACGAAGACTGCCGGTGCCGATCACCTGAAACCAGCATCACCTGACATTGCACCCTATGAATGAACTGAGGACGGACATGCTCAACATCGCCATCATTCCCGGAACTTCGCGCCCGCAGGCACTCAATCCGCAGGTCGTGGCCTGGGCAAAGGACCAGCTGGCCGGTCGCGAGGACGTACGCGCCGAGATCGTCGACTTCGGCGAATTCAATCTGCCGCTGCTCGACGAGGTCATCCCGGCCGGCGCGAACATGTACCAGAACGACCACACCAAGGCGTGGGGCGCCAAGCTCGCCGAATTCGATGCCTTCATCTTCGTCACCCCTGAGTACAACCACTCGATCTCCGGATCGCTGAAGAACGCCCTGGACTTCGTGGCCAGCGAGTTCAACCACAAGGTCGCCGGCATCGTGAACTACGGCGCCGACAAGGGTGTGCGTGCCGCCGAGCACCTGCGCCACATCCTTGCCAACTACAAGCTCGCTGTTGTCCGTGACCAGGCCTCCTTCAGCCTCTTCACCGACTTCGCCGATGGCGTCTTCACCCCGACCGAGGTCTCCGCGACTCCGTTTGCTTCGATGGCCGATGACCTCGTGGCCTGGGGCGAGGCACTGAAGTCCGTGCGCGAGGATTCCGCCTCCGAAGAGCAGGCAGCCTGACCGTCATCAGCGCACTCTGCGGATGAGGCAGTCCCTCCCCAGCAGCTGATACGTCCGAAGCCCGCCGCACCGAATGGTCGGCGGGCTTCGTCGTGTCCGGACCCGACGGGCTTGCGTTAAAGTCGAACCAACTCAAATGTTCACGTCAGTCATGCGAAGGATACTCATGGATCTCAACAGCACAGTCGCACTCGTCACCGGCGGAGCCTCCGGGCTCGGCGGGGCCACTACGGAACGGCTCCTGGCCGCCGGCGCTCAGGTCGTCATGGTCGACCTCAACGCCGAGGTGGGTCAGCAGGTGGCATCGGAACTGGGATCCAGCGCCCATTTCGTCTCCGCCGACGTCACGAACGAAGAGCAGGTTCAGGCCGCCGTCGACATGGCGACCGGTCTCGGGCAGCTGCGCGTGGTCGTCAACTGCGCGGGAGTTGCGACTCCAGGCAAGCTCGTCTCGCGCAAGGGCCCACTGGCTTTGGACGCGTTTTCGAAGGTGCTGAGCATCAACGTCGTGGGCACGGTCAACGTGTGCCGCCTCGCCGCCGCCGCGATGCAGGCGCAGGAGAATGTGGGTGAGGAACGCGGCGTCATCGTCAACACCGCCTCGGTCGCGGCCTTCGACGGTCAGATCGGACAGATCGCCTACTCCGCGTCCAAGGGCGCGATCGCTTCGGTGACCCTGCCGATGGCGCGCGAACTCGCATCATCACAGATTCGTGTCGTGACGATCGCGCCGGGTATCTTCGAGACCCCGATGATGGCCGGTCTGCCCGAAGAGGCCCAGGAGTCTCTGGCGAAGTCGATTCCCCATCCGTCTCGGCTGGGCAAGCCCGCCGAGTACGCGCAGCTCGTCGAATCGATCGTCGCCAACCCGATGCTCAACGGTGAGACCATCCGCCTCGACGGCGCCATCCGCATGGCCCCGAAATGATCTGAGCCCAATCGCTGCGTCGTCGAAGAGCGACAGCAGCACAGCGGGGGGCGG
>NZ_JBHFIH010000017.1:190684-234948 GCF_057334195.1 Brevibacterium sp. AGC70
CGGCCCCCGTTTCTGTTCTGTGCTTCGGAGTCCGTCCCTCGCCGCTCAGCGCCGTTCGTTGACGAGCAGGGCCAATTGCACGCGGGTGCTGACGTCGAGTTTGTAGAAGATGCGCGCCAGGTGGGTCTTCACCGTGGCCGTGGAGACGAACAGCGCCCGCGCCACCTGTGCGTTCGTCATCCCCTGAGCGACCGCCTCGGCGATCTCCCGTTCCCGTGTGGTCAGGGGCTCCAAGGGATCGGGTCCGATCGGGGCACTGTTCCAATTCGAAGCACCGGCCATCCCTGTCGCCGAGGTGGTGTCTCGTCCCAGCAGAGACTCGACCGCGCTGGGTGACAAGGTTCGTGTGCCGTTCGCGGCTGCCCGAACCGCGTGGATGAGATCTTCTGGCGGAGTGTCCTTGAGGATGTAGCCGGCCGCTCCCGAGCGCAGTGCCTGAAGCACGAATTCATCGGTGCCGAAGGCCGTGAGGATGAGGACCTCCGGATGAAGAGTCTGAGCCATGAGGGCACGGGTGGCCTCGAGTCCGTCCATGACGGGCATGCGGATGTCCATGAGAATGAGGTCTGGACTCAGCTCTCGGGCAAGTTCGATGGCCTCGGCACCGTTGGCAGCCTCGGCGATGATGTCGATGTCATCGGCCGCGCCGAGGAGCAGGCGCAGACCCGAGCGCATGAGGGACTCGTCGTCGGCGATGATGACTCTGATGCTCATGCGCTGATCTCTTCCGTGTTCTGGACGGGGATGCGAGCTCGCAGTTCGAAGTCAGGATAGTGGCTGACCTCGAGGTCACCGCCCATCGCCTCCACCCTCTCCTTGATGCCCAGAATTCCCAGGCCGGAGCCGGCGATGTACTGCTTGCGGTGGGGTTCGCCGTGTGCCGGGGCGCCGAGGAGGCTGTCCGGGTAGTGATTGTGCGCGGTCATCGTGATATATCGAACGGCGTCGCCGCCCTCGCCGCCGATGGTGATGGTGAGCATCTCACCGAGCGCGTGTTTGAGAGCATTGGTCATGGTCTCTTGGACGAAGCGGTAGATCGTCATCCGTTCGAGGCTGCCCAGGGTATGCAGTGATTCGGAGGTGAGCGGCTCGGAGTAGATCAGAGTCACCGACTCAGGGCGATCGGCGACGAGGCGGTCGAGATCGGGGTCGATCACTGTGCCTTGGTCGTCTCCGCGCAGCATCGTCAGGACCTCTCGCAGCTCGAATCCCGAGCGGCGGGCGCTGCTGGCGATGAGTCGGGCGCTCTCGTGGACGGACTCGGGGTCGAGGTCTCGCCTGACAGACAGTGCACCGGAGTACATGGCGATGACGCTGAGGTGGTGCGAGAGCGAGTCGTGCATGTCGCGGGCGATGCCGCGGCGCACCTCAGCGACGGCACGGTCCTGGCGCGAGCGTTCGCGCAGAAGTGTCTGCGCGGCGGTGTCGATGAGCCCCTGTTCGCGGGATCCGCGGATGACGCCGATGACGACGATCATTGCGTAGACGGTTCCGTTGACGAGGAACAGCGGAAGTTCGAACGCTCCGACCGCCGTCGGGGTGAGCGTGTACGTCAGACCCTGGGAGATGATCGCGGCAGCGAGGCAGGTGAAGTCGAGTGACCAGCTGCGTCGGGACGTGAGGGTGATGAGGATGAGCAGTCCGGCGAACGCGCCGAGGACGCCGATCGTACCGGTGACGATGCCGAGGAATCCGACCGCCACCGGAACCCAGCCGCCGGGCCGACGCTGCAGGGACTCGACGGAGTCGTCCGAGGCGAGGAATTCTACGCCGCCGCGACCAGTGCTCGTGAGGAAATCACGCAGCTTCTCTGCCGCAATCACCTTGGGGCGCAGGGATCTGCGGGGGATCGTCCGTCCGTCGAAGGCAAGGACGACGGGCAGGCAGGCCAAAGAGATGATGCCGAAGAATATGTGGATGAACAGTTCTGCACCGAGCGCTCCGGTGCGGGCACCCGCCTCCTCGAAATCCGGCCATTCGGTTCCGACGATGACGATGAGCGCGAACACGCCGATGGCCGCCGAGATGCCCGTCCAGAGGAGGGCATGGGTCAGGGCGCGCCGGTCGGGTCGAAGTCTCACCCTTTGAGGCTACCGCTCACGCTCGCTTGACGCTGTCGCCCGAAAGGATGAGATCAACCGCTCCGATGGCCGACGGCCCTCGCCGACACCCGTCCGCCCCGAGGCTTCAGCCTGCGGGCAAGGTAGCGAGTACTTCGAACCCGCCCTCGGCAGTCGGCCCCACGTGCAGCGTTCCGTCGAGTGCCTCGACCCGTTCGCGCATACCCTTGAGACCGAATCCTCCGCCGAGGTGTCCTCCGTCGGACTGGCCCGAGCCCCCGTCGGACAGGCCCAAGCTCTCGTCAGGCTGGTTCGAACCCGGAACCCCGTTGACGACACCGACCCACAGCTGCCGCTCATCGATGCGAACGGATACCCGAATCGGGGCTCCGGGAGCGTGGCGCAGGGAATTCGACAGTGCTTCCTGGACGAGGCGGAACGCGGTCAGTCCGGTCGTCGGGTTGAGCGAGATCGGTCCCGCAGGGAATTCGAGTTCAACCTCGGCGCCCGAACCGCGAGTGGCCTCGACGAGGTCGGGAATGTCATCGATCATCGGCTGCGGAGCCAGATCGGCATCGCGGCCACCGCGCAGAATCGCCAGCAGACCGCGCATCTCGTTGAGCGCCTGTCGAGCGGAGCCGGCGATCGAGTCGAACTCCTCAACGCTTCGAGTATCGAGTTCGGGCAGTCGGTAGCGGGCCGTGGTGGCCTGGACGCTGATGACGGACATGCTGTGAGCGACGACGTCATGGAGTTCCTGGGCGATCCTGTTGCGTTCCTCGAGCTCTTGACGCTTGGCCAGCTCCTCGGCACTGAGCTGTCGCTCCGTGGCCAGCTGAGTGCGACCGCGAATCCACAGATTGCCGATCATCGCGACGATCGAGATCCCTGCAGTGAGCGAGACCGTCGTGATGACATTCGCCAGCGCCCCCGACAGCCCTCCCGCATGGGGCAAGGTCAGGCTCAGCGCGCCGAGCACCGTGGACAGTGACCACAGGATGACGAGGTGGAGCCAGCTGTGCCGCAGCCCGATGATGAGGTGGAGGAAGAGCAGTGAGAGGATCGACGTCGCCGTCCACGGCCACACCAGACCGAAGGAGTCTGCGGTGAGGATGATTCCGGCCGCAGCCGAGACCAGCCCGACGACGATCGCGGTGACAGGTCTGCGCACGGCGAGGACCAGGGCGCCGCTCTGGCCGAGGGCGACGAGCATCGCAATGACGGTCGAGGATTCATAGAGCGCTGCAGTCACTGGCCATCCGACGGCCACGAGCACCACGCCGACGAAGATGCTGATCAGCCAGAACCAGCCCTCTCCGGCGGCCCGCGTCAGAAACGAGTTGGCTGCCGGCAACCCCGGGGCTCTCGATCCCGAGGAAGTCGCCGAGGCGGTCCCGTCGGGAGCGTAGCCCGTGAAGTCACCGGCTCGTGCTTTTCCCGCCGCGGTCACCTCATCGTGGCCGGGCGCCAGCCCTGCCGTGATCGCTGCGATCTCCAACCGGGCCATGGCATGCAGGACGAAGGGGAAGGTGACGAGGAGGATGACTCCCGCGATGAACTGGAAGGTCGCCTCGGCGCCGAATCCCAGAGCCACCACGGGGGTGTCGTTCCACCATGCGGCGATGAAGCTGATGAGATCGGTGTTGTCGTCGGGGAGGAAGCGTCCCCAGAAAAAGTAGGTCATCCCGCCCAGGGCACCGAAGAACCAGGGGATCACCACGGAGAAGGTGAAGAGCCGGATGGGCAGGGCGAAGACTGCTTCGAACAGCAGGTCGAGCCAGCGTCGTCCTTCGGCCATGACACCGAACCACCCGCTGATTCCGCGTCCACGGGGACGACGGACCACCTCGGCGATGGGGGCTCCCCACTGCCGGGCGCGGGCCCGGGAGAGGTTCGCGAACCCGGTCGCGACGTAGAGAGTCACGGGCAGGAGCAGAGCGCCGATCCAGATGACGATGGTGGAGATTGAGACCGAGAACATCGTGATGAGAACGATGAACCCGATGAGGGAGATGAAGAATCCGGGGAGGACGAGGATGGCATCCCGGCCCAGGTTGTGCCACATCCGCGACCACCATGACCGGGTCTGCGGCGGCGTATCTGGGGGACGGGGCACGTTCTCAGAATACGTGCTCGGCCCCGAAGGCGCATCAGTGTATGAGGATTCGAGGGTCTGGTTCATGATCGGATTCCTTGGCTGTTGCGAGCCGGTGTTCGCGGCTCTGGTGAGAGGGGTGCAGGAACGTCTGCTGGGATGCGCCCTGTGGGGACCGACTTCGATTCGAGGACGCGGGGATGGAACTGCGAGAGCATCCAGACCCCGGCGATCCCACCGCCGGCAGCGAGCAGCAGCAGGCCGATGGCCATGGGGGTGAGGCCCGCGTACTCGCCGAAGAAGGCGGCGCCGATGACCACCGCCACGATCGGGTCGATGACGGTCAGCCCCGCGAGCACCGTCTCTGGAGGGCCAGAGGCGTAGGCGGTCTGGACCAGCCAGAATCCCACCGCCGAGGCGAGGGCCACGGCTGCCAGCATCATCCACCACCGCGAGCCCGATGTTTCGAAATCGGGCAGGCCCTCGGTCACGACGGTCCTGGCGAGGACGTGGGTCGCGGCGGCGACGGTGCCGAAGATGATGCCGGTCATGATGACTCGTGGGATGTGCCCGGCCCGGCTGAGTGCGAAGAGCGCGCCGAAGACGCTGAGGGCGACGAGGAGTGCCAGCAGCCAGGTCACCGCTTCCTCGGTGGCGACGAGTTCGTGGGAGAACTGCGCCGAGGTGGTCACGAAGGCGAAGATCGAGAACATCGTCACCCCGATGCTGATGAGCAGTGGGGCGCCGAGCTGCAGGCCGAAGTACCGGCGGCTGATGAGCGCGGCGAAGACGAGGGAGATCGCGCCGATGGGTTGGACGATGGCGACGGGGCCGAGTCCCAGGGCGACGACGTTGAGGACGGTCACCATGCCCATCAGCCCCAGGCCGGCGGCCCAGGTTGCCCGACGTTTGGGCCCGGGCGCCATGGTGGCGACGGCGTACTGCTGGAAATGCGTGCCGAGTGCCAAGCAGAAGGCTGCGAGCGTGGCGAGGATTATCGCGGTGATGATCATGGTGTGCACGCTAAGGACCCGGTGTCATGGGGCGCATCATACGAAGGAGTGATTGTGCCGACGCGGAAGTGCTACTTGAGGATGAAATCGGCGCAGGCAGGGAGTCGTCCGCCTGATTTCACGGGTATTCGAGGGGCTCTGACAGTGCGGGTCGGGTAGCGTAAGAGCATGCCAGAAGCAGGAGCGTCAGGTCCGAGTCCGACACCGCGCCCAACGCCGAGTCCCGCGCCGGGATCGATTGCGCGCGACGGGGTGCCGCCGCCCTCGTCTGAGACGACGCGGGTCGCCATCGTTGATGACCAGGCCATGGTTCGCCAGGGGTTCGGAGCCCTTCTCGATGCACAGCCGGACATGACTGTCGTCGGCAGTGCTGAAGACGGTTCGCAGGTCGTCGACCTCGTGCGCAGAACCTCGCCCGACGTCATTCTCATGGACATCAGGATGCCGAAGCTCAACGGCTTGGATGCCACCCGTGCGGTGTTCTCGATGCCGGGGGACCACCCGAAGATCATCATGCTCACCACCTTCGATGCCGATGAGTACGTGTTCTCGGCACTGCGCGCGGGAGCGAGCGGGTTCCTGCTCAAGGACGCCACAGCCGAAGACATGATCACCGCTGTGCGCGTGGTCGCCGACGGTCAGTCGCTCTTGGCGCCGTCCGTGACCCGCCGCCTCATCTCCGAGTACGTGAGTGGGCCCAGAGTCACCAAGGACACTGCCGTCCTCGGGCAGCTGACCGACCGTGAGATCGACGTCATGACGCTGGTGGCCAAGGGCCATGCCAACGCCGAGGTGGCTGCGCACCTGTTCCTGGCCGAGCAGACGGTGAAGACCCACGTGTCCAGAATCCTGTCGAAGCTGGGACTGCGCGATCGCACCCAGATCGTCGTCGCCGCCTACGAATCCGGGCTGGTCGTCGCCGGCAGTTGAGCGCAGCAGCCTCGGACCTCGGACTGCAGGGCCGCCGCGGGGGAAGCGGGCGCCTAGTTCCGGGTGAAGGGGGCGCCGAGTTCTTTGACGATCGTCTCCGCTGAGCCTGTCTGGGCGCCGCGATAGCCAGTGCCGGCCCACAGGTGCAGGCCCTGCGGGTCATCATCCTTCTTCGCCTGGGTGCGGAATGACTTCGTCAGGTGATGAAGAGCCGGGTAGGCATCGACTGCGATCGGATCGAACTTCCGCACAAAGTCATTGACCAGCGCACGAGCTGGTCTGCCGGTGAATGCCCTGGTCAGCTGTGTCTCGTCGAAGTCCGCGGACTGCAGGGCCGCCCGATGAGTCGGCGCAGTGCCTGCCTCATCGCTCAGAAGCAATAGTGTGCCCACGACCACGGCGCTCGCCCCAGCCTGCAGCAGCTCGTCGACGGACTCCGGGCTGTCGACTCCACCTCCGGCGGCCAGGGGCAGATCCACCTCGGCGAGGACATCTTTCACGAGATCGACGGTGGCCCGATCCTCGATGGACCGAGTCGGATCGGCGGTGCCCGAGTGCCCGCCGGCGCGAGGACCCTGGACGATGAGAGCGTCGATGCCGCGATCGGCAGCCATACGGGCCTCGGCGGCGGTCGTCACGGTGGCCACCACTTGAGTGCCGACGGAATGGAGACGATCGACCACCTCGGCGGTGGGGATGTTGAACGTCATCGACACCAGGGGCACGGGGTTGTCGACGAGGTAGTCGACCTTGTCGGTGTAATGATCGTCGTCATCAACGGGCTCGGGATCGATGGCGACGCCACGATCGGCCGCAACGGGCTCGAGTGCCGAGACGAAGGCGTCGAAGGCACCGCGATCGATGGGCACAGTGTTCGGGGCGAAGAGATTGACGCCGAAGTTCTCGGTCGTCTCCCGCATGCGCTCGACCAGAGGGGCCAATGCTTCGGCGCTGAGATAGCCGCCGGCCACGAAGGGGAATCCGCCGGCACGGGCGACCGCGGCTGCGAGCTCGGGCGTCGTCGTTCCGCCCGCCATCGGGGCTCCGATGATGGGCAGGTCGGTGGTCTCGAAGGCGATCGTCGTCATCGTTGCGTGCTCCTCAATAGGACGTTCGGGACGAGTTGAGTCCCTGATCGGGTGATGCTCTCGTTGCCATTCTTGCACTCACGTTGGGCCGAAGCACTCGGAGGGCGGGCGGGGTCGATGAGGGTACGGAGTCGGGGCGTACCGACTCACCCGAAAGTAGTGCTTGGACGGACTCAGATCGGAACTCAGAGGTGATGTGTGGGCGGCGATCGCGCCCATAGCTTCGGATATATCGAACGACGAGCTCCGCACTCCGTGCAATCAGCGGAGCTCAATCCGACAAGGAGCCGACATGTCACTGACCCTCAGCAGGTCGCCCGAGGCCGGGGCGAACAACCTGCCCGTCCCGCCCAGCGACACCACTCATCGACCGCACCGGGACCAAGCCATCGACCTGATCCGCTTCGGCTGCCTCGTCGTCGTGGTGATCCTGCATTCGATGATGAGCGCAGCTGTGCTCGGAGCAGACGGTGACGTTGTGCCCACGGTGGCGCTGCTGCATACCGCTGGCTTCACAGCCGCCTCGTGGTTCTTCCAGATCATGCCGCTGTTCTTCTTCATCGGCGGATACGCAGCCATCAACGGGTGGCGACGCACCCAAGCCACCGGAGGCACCTGGGCCGACTATATTCGCGCCCGTCTGCGCCGCCTCGTCATTCCGGTCGCCACCCTCATCGGCCTCGCCGGCGCGGGACTGTCGATCGCCTCGGAACTGGGCGTTCCCGCAGACCTGCTCGCCGAGGCGAGCACTCGCATCGGGCAGCCCCTGTGGTTCCTCGCCGTCTATGTCGGGCTGACCTCCCTGGTTCCCCTGGCGGTGCACTTTCACGAAAGGGCGCCGAGGAGGACGATCGCGGCGCTCGCCGGTGCTGTGGTCGCGGTGGATGGCTTGGTCGCACTCACGGGAGTGAACGGACTGGGGTATCTCAACTTCCTGTTCGTATGGCCCCTGATTCAGCAGTTCGGCTTCTTCTACGCCGACGCCATTCATCGTCCCGTGCGGACCTGGTCGGCCTGGACCATGATGGTGCTGTCCCTGGTGAGCCTCGGAGTGCTCGTCGGACTCGGGGTCTACAGTCCGAACATGCTCATCAACCTCAACCCGCCGACCGGTGCCTTGGTGCTGCTGGGCATTGCGCAGATGTGCATCCTGCGACTGAGCCATGCGCGTCTGAACGAGATCGTGTCCGGTGGTTCGGATCGGACTGCGGCCGGACACGAATACCGTGCCCGCATCTGGGAACGTGTCATCTCCTGGGGCAACACCTACGGCATTCAGGTCTACCTGTGGCACATGCCTATCGTCATCACCCTCATCGGAGCTCTGGGCTACGCAGCTCAGCTGCTGTCTGGGGTGCCGGCAGGAGATGGGCTGTCAGCGGCTGGGATAATGCTCCCTGAGATCGAATCGAACTGGTGGTGGCTGACCAGGCTGCCATGGCTGATCACGGTGATGGGACTGGCTGCGCTATTGGCAATGGCCATGTCGAAGATCCCGTTCCCCAGGGAGGCGAGGTTGGCCACGTTCGGGCGCGCAGCGGCGAGGGGTGTGCGGGAGATCTTCTCGACTTCCGAGGCTCGAGTGGGTCAGCGTCTGTCGCGTCCTGTGCCTCGGGCCCTCACCGCGGTCGCTCTGGCAATGGGCGGCATCGCGATCGCACTCCTCGTGGGAATCGCTCCACTGATCTGGACGCTCGTCTCTGTTTCGGCGCTCCTGACTTCACTGGTGCTGGCAGCCACCATGAAGGCAACGGGGTCTAAGGGGGCTGCAGCGACGGAGATGCCGGCGGAGGATCGTGGCAAAGCGATTGTCAGTCTCGGCTGAGGAGTGATCGGGACCGCATCGCCGCTCAGCTCACTCCACCGATTTCGCCAGCTGCTCGGTGACGGTGCCCCAGCCGTCGAAGAAGCCGAGCTCCTCGTGACGGGCGCGCTGCTCGGGGCTGCCATGGCGGACGATCGCCCTATAGTCGGTGCCGTCGGCGTGGTCGCTCAAGATGATCTCAGTGGTCATGGAGACAGGGTCGGGAAAGGCCGGGTGCCAGGAGCTGTTGACGGCGTTTGTGAACACGAGGCGACTGAAGTCCTCGATGACGAGGAAGACTGCGTCGACGTGCGGCACAAACGATTCGCCGTCCTCGCTCATCATGGTGGAGAAGGCCCCTCCGGGGCGCAGCTCCAGCGCTTCGACGCGGAGGGTGAGCGGTTCTGGAATCCACCACTTCGCCAGCTTCTCGGGATCCGTCCACGCGGACCAGATGGTGTCTTTGGGTGCCCGGATCACTCGGCGGATCGAGAGGTCGAGATCGGGGTCAATGTGTCGGGTGCGAGCGAGATGTGCGGTCATGAGTCTTCCCTACTGTGAGTGGTGTCGCTGTCGCCGGTGTCGCTGTCGCCGGTGACGAACTGCTCGAGACGATCTGTGCTGGCATCCCAGATGAGTCTCTGCTCGGCGAGCCAATCATTGAGCAGTGTCAGGCGATCGCGGTTGAGTGCGCAGGTGCGCACTCGTCCTGACTTCCGTGTCCGAATCAGCCCACACGATTCCAAGGTGCGCACATGCTTCATGAAAGACGGGAGCGAGATCGACAAGGGCTCTGCCAATTCTCCGATGCTCGCCGGTCCGTGGCCGAGGCGATGAATCACGGTGCGCCGCGTGGGATCGGCAAGTGCGGTGAACATCGCATCGAGCTCCTCCGAATACTTAGCCATGAAGCTAAGTATCGCATGGCTCGGAGATAAAAGACCCACAGATCGAGGAATTTTCCGGCTCAGACCCTTTCGTGACAGAAGATGACGCCGGAAGACCCTCACATGACGGCTGGTGACATCCCAGGTCGTGCTCGAAGACAACGAGCCCACGAGCGGTTGAGACTGGTGGAACTTCGGCAGCGAAGTCGAAGCGTCATCAGTGAAGGAAGGACCCGCCGTGAGCATCACCCAGAACGGAATCTCAACCCGCTCGGTGCATTCGGGCGCCGACCCTGAATCGCACACCGGTTCGGTCGTCGCCCCTATCTTCCAGACCTCGACCTTCATGATGGACACCCCGGGCCAGACCCGCGCAGGCTTCGACTACGCGCGCACGGGCACCCCGAATCGCAGCGACCTCGAACAGGTGCTGTGCGAACTGGAGAACGCCTCCTTCGCGGCGGCGGTGAGCTCGGGGACTTCTGCAGAGGTCGCAGTCTTCTCCGCGCTGCTGGGTCCCGGCGACGAGATCATCATCCCGCGCGACATCTACGGCGGCACCTACCGGCTGCTCGTCAACGAATACGAGCGCTGGGGTGTGCACATCCGCACCGTCGACCTCACCGACACCGAGGCGCTGGCCGCCGCGATCTCGGCCAAGACCGCGATCGTCTGGGTCGAGACCCCAAGCAATCCCGGTCTCGACATCGTCGACATCGAGGAGACGGCCAAGCTCGCCCACGCAGCGAACGCCATCCTCGCCGTCGACTCCACCTTCGCCACCCCGATTCTGCAGCGCCCCATCGAGCTCGGCGCCGACATCGTCATCCACTCGACGACCAAGTTCATCAACGGCCACTCCGATGTCATCGGCGGTGCCGTTCTCGCCGGTGACGGTTCGACCTGTCCCCGTGCCGCCGAGGTTGTCGAACGACTCGAGTCCTACCTCGCATCCGTCGGATTGGGCATCGCCCCCTTCGATGCGTGGCTGACCCGTCGCGGCATCAAAACCCTGCCGGTGCGCATCGCCAAGCACTGTGAGAACGCGCAGGCCGTGGCGCAGTGGTTGGAGCGCCGCCCCGAGGTCGCTGAAGTGTATTACCCAGGTCTGTCATCTCACCCGGGCCATGAGGTCGCGAAGAAGCAGATGAGCGGCTTCGGGGGAGTGGTCTCATTCCGCACCGACACCGAGGCACGAGCTCTGTCGCTGGTGAAGAGCACGAAGCTCATCACCCTGGCCGAATCGCTCGGCGGGGTCGAGTCCCTCATCGATCATCCTGCGACCATGACTCATCTGGCGGTTGCCGACTGCGAACTCAGCGTTTCGCCGACGTTCATCCGCCTGTCCCTGGGCATCGAAGACATCGCCGACATCCTCGCCGACCTCGAATCGGCGCTCGCCGCGGCCGCGCAGAAGCCGGACGGCGTGAGCTCCGATGCGGAGGTGCTGGGTGCGGATTTTCCAACTGCGGATCCCTCACCGTCAACTCTTCAACACCCCGTTGCAACGGTATGAATTGATGCCCGCAGTGCCACGCACAGTGCCAGCGGTGGCGCGTGGAGCTCTGGGTAGGATTCACGCCTAGCGGTGCGTGGTGGGGCGGTAGGAATCGCAGCTGGCGGTGCGTGGCGCGTGTGCGCGTGGTCACGGGGCGTGGGGAAAACCCGACGCAGGGTAGGCGGTCAACGTGCTGTCGGCAGCTTGCCGTCTCCCGTAGCGTTATTGCTATGAGTGAGAACACCCCCACGAACCCACACGAATCGGAGCCGCAGAGCGCCGATTCCCTGGAGTCCCAGACACCAGAAGCAGCACCGGAATCGGACAGGCCGATCGGCGCCGAGGCGATCGTCAACGCACCCCCAACCGCAGAGACTCCCGCGGCTGCGGAGGCCCCCGACACCGCGAACGGCTCCGAGCCTTCGGGCAACGGCGCGGCCGACGAGTCCGCAGACGCGCCGTTGGCGACGGAGGCCGGACAGTTTCGGACGGCTCCGATGGAGTTGGAGGTTCCCTTCAGCCGCGGTGCCGCTCAGCAATACGGATCGGCTCACCATCAGGAATCGCCGGCGACTGACCACCCAACGCAGCAGTACACGCAGGCCTATCCCCAGACCCGCGTGATGAATGCGAACTCCCCGCAGGGGTTCTCGCAGCAGACACCCTCACAGCACCCCACTCAGGCGTACCCGTCCCAGAGCACCCACTCCTCCGGACCTGGCAATCTCCAGCAACAGGGCGCACTCCAACAGCCCGGCACCCTGCAGCAGCCCGGCTACCAGCCGCGCACCTACTCCACCCAGCAGCAAAGCCCACAGCAGGGCCAGCACCCCAAGCAGCTCCCTGCGCCCGTGCCCGGGGCCAACGGCCAGATGCCGATGCAGCCGGTGCCGCCACCTCGGCGGAAGAAGCCGAAGTCGGAGAACGTCACGTACGCACCTGCGACCGGGGCGATGCCGCTGACGCGTGAGGAAGGCACCGAGATTCCCGCCGACGGTCCGATCGAATGGCCGCAGAAGCGAGTCGGGATCGTCGGCGTCGCGAACCTCGTGCTCTCCGCCGTGATGGCTGTGGTCTGGGCCTGGATCCCGCTCGGGCTGCTGTTCACCGGCTTCGGCGGAATATTCGCCCTCGGCCTCGGCGTGCTCGCGCTCGTTGCCTGGGTCGTCGTCCAACAGGGCGCGAACGTGTTCGAACGTTACCGGGCCGAGCTCATCTACGGCGACCGGATCCCGGTCCCGAAGATCGAACGCAGCACCCGAGAATCAGCCTTCGGCCGTTTCTTCCACAATCGTTGGCTGCACGTGAAATCCGGGTCCTTCTGGCGATCGACTGCCCACCACTACGTGAAGATGCTGCTCGGCGCGATCATCGTCGGCGGCACCATCGCCGGCATCTGCGGGGCAATCATCGGCATCTTCAGCGCCATCAATCCTGAGGGCATCACCGACTTCTTCTTCCGTGGAACCACCGGTGGGCTGGGGCGCACCGGCGTCGCTATCGGATCTCTCATCGTCCTTGCCAGCTCACTGGCGATCCTGTGGTTCGCCCCGTACCTCGACAGGGCACTCGACCGCAGCCTCCTGCCACCGGCACGCACCGCTGCTCTGCAGGCCGAGGTCACCGATCTCGACCGGGCCCGTATGGCCGGGATCGAAGCCGCGGGTGCGGAGCGACTGCGCATCGAACGCGACCTCCACGACGGAGCCCAGCCGCGACTCGTCGCCCTGAGCATGACGCTGGGCATGGCGAAGTCGAAGATCGACAAGGATCCAGAACGAGCCAAAGAGCTCGTCTCCGAAGCCCACGCAGAGGCGAAGGGCATCGTCAATGAACTCCGCCAACTGGCACGTGGAATCCACCCTGCTGTGCTCACAGACCGTGGCCTCGACGCGGCCGTCTCCGCATTGGCCGGACGCTCGACGATTCCCGTCGAGGTCGACGTTCGACTCGCTGGGCGCATCGATCGGGAGGCCGAAGCCGTTGCGTACTTCGTCGTCGCAGAGTGCCTGACGAACATCGCCAAGCACTCGGGTGCGACACATGCTCGAGTCTTCATCGCTCCGATCGAGGCCGGCCTGCAGATCGTCGTCACCGACAACGGTCAGGGCGGTGCGCGCATCGACCGATCGGGCCGCCACACCGGGATCGCCGGTTTGGTCGATCGCGTCGAAGCCGCTCGTGGGACACTGAACCTGACCAGCCCCGCAGGTGGGCCAACTACTGTCGTTGTGGAGGTGCCATGCGCATCGTAATTGCCGAAGACTCTGCGATCTTGCGAGCCGGACTCGAGAGGCTTCTGGTCGATGCCGGGCATGAAGTGATCGCCGCCGTCCCCGATGCCAACGAGCTCCTGGCGACGGTCCACAACACTCCGCCGGACCTCGCCATCATCGACGTGCGCATGCCGCCGACGTTCACCGACGAAGGCATCCGCGCCGCAGTCCTCATCCGCAAGCAGAACCCCGACGTCAAGGTGCTCGTGTTCAGCCAGTACGTGGAGGAGCAGTACGCATCCGAACTCATCGCTGAGAACACCGGTGGCTTCGGATACCTGCTCAAGGACCGGGTCGCCGATGTCGAGGACTTCCTCGCCGCAGTCGACGAGGTCGCCTCCGGCGGTACGGTCCTCGACCCCGAGGTCGTCTCGCAGATCCTCGTGCGCACACGCAAGAAGGACGGGCTCTCAACCCTGAGCCCGCGCGAACTCGAAGTCCTCCAGCTCATGGCCGAGGGCAAATCGAATGCCGCAATCGCCCGCACCCTCTACCTCAGCGCCGGAGCAGTAGAGAAGCACATCAGCTCGGTGTTCACCAAGTTCGGCCTCACCGCCGACACCTCGGACAACCGACGCATCCTCGCCGTCCTCACATTCCTCGGAGCATAGAATGCCTGCCACAGTCCACGTCAGCGAATCCACCCGCGCGAGCATGAGAGTGATCATCACGATCGCCGCGCTCGTCGTCCTCCTCGTCCCGATCGCCTTCAGCGTCGCGCACGGAGCCTCTCGTCTGAACTACGCGAAGCTCGACGTCTCGAAGCCGCTGTCGACCTCGGTCACGGACCTGAAGTTCCTCCTCGACACCACCGCATCGGTGACCGTCAAGACCACCGAGACCGATGAGCCGACTGTCCGGCTCACCGCCACCGGGCCCCGCGACGAAGCACCGACGCTGCAGGTGAGAGGGACCGGGGACGCGTCGACAGTGTCCGTCGACGATCAGCGAAACCTCGAGAACGCCCAGATCGAGGTCACCCTTCCTGCCAAGACCTCGAAGGAGATGAAACTCGATTTCAACGGCGGCTACGGTGCCATCGACGTCGTAGGTGACTACCTGGAGATCGTCGCGAAGACAGATGGCGGCGCCGTCGATGTCAGCGGCTCGGCCGAGCGTCTGCAGACGTCGACCGACTACGGAATGACTGACCTGAGCGGGACTTTCGACACCATCGAATCCAAGACCGGTGTGGGCACACTCAACGGTTCGAATCTCAATGTTCGCGATCACGTCGACGCGGTGACCTCGACGGGTACGATCGATCTCGATTTCTCCAACGACATGGTTCCGATGTCCGGCATCGTTGCCAAGGCTGACGAAGGCACGATCGACATCCGCCTGCCGCGCTTGGACCTGGCCCAGGAGAGGATGGCCGCCGAGGCCGCCGCTTCCAAGGATGACGACGGCAGTGCCGCTGACTCCAAGGATCTGTTCTACCGCATCAACGCGAACTCGAATGAGGGGAGCGTGGATCTGGCCAGGGACCTCAAGAAGTACGACGCTGCGAGGGCCTCGAAGGGTGCCGAGGGCAAAACGGTCATCCCCGTCTCCGCAAGCGCCGACATGGGTACGATCACCATCGAGCAGAACTAGACTGGTGCCTACGGTGCCCGTCGGCGCAACCGCCGGCGGGCACCGCCATTCGGTCAGCGTTCCGCTGGCCCTGTGACTCGACAGTCGCCGATATACCGAATCCAGGGGATGAGACATGCAGATCACCGTCTATGGAGCCACCGGCACATTCGGCCGCAGACTCGTGGCACACCTGCGTGAACGTGAGCACTCGGTGATCGCGGCCCACCGCGGAATCGGGGTCGACACCTATGCCGGAGAGGGAGTCACCGAGGCTGCCGAGGGGAGCGATGTCCTCGTCGACTGCGTCAATTTCATGACGAACAACCGGCACAAGGCACTTGACTTCTTCTCACGCAGCTCCCGGTCGATCGCCCTGGCCGCGGCAGAGAACCCAGGAGCAGCGATGGTGTGTCTGTCCATCGCCTTCAAGCCTGAGGTCGCCCAGTCCAAGCTGCTCGGCTACTACCAGGCCAAAGAGCTGCAGGAACGGGTCTATCGCAGACTGATCCCCGCCGACCAGCTGCTCATGTTCAGATCAGCCCAATGGTTCGAGCTTGTTGACACAATGACGTTCACCGCAGGTCCGGTGGCATTCGTGCCGAAGATGCGAGTCCGGGCCCTGGCCGCGGACGAGGCCGCTCGAATGATGGCCGAGGCCATCGATGCAGGAGAACGCGGAACCATCGAGGTCGCCGGCCCCGAGGTCAGCGACTTTCCGACGATCGCGCGCAGGACCGCGGCGGCCGACGCAGACTCGGCCGTAAGTGACGGAGCAGGTCCGAGTGGGGGACCCCGTACGAGAGGTATCCCGAAGATCGTTTCCGTTCCGATCCCAGGATCGATGTCCGGCAATGGCCTCATCCCCGATTCGCCGAGGCTCTCCGCCGTCACCGTCGATGAATGGATCCGTTCCCGCTGAGCTGCAGACATGAAGTTGTAGTATCCAGTCGGGAGGAAATACATGGACTGGCTGGAATTCGGACTCGACGGCACCGATGCGGTGAGGATAGTCGTATCCTGCATTGCCTTCTACCTCGGCATCATTATTCTCGTCCGCGTATTCGGCCAAAGGACGCTCGCGAGCCTCTCGAGTTTCGACCTTGCCGCCATCATCGCCTTGGGTGCGATCGTCGGTCGTTCGATCCTCGGTGACACTCCGACCCTCTTTGCTGGTCTCCTGGCCCTGGCCACTCTGCTGATCCTCCAGGCTCTGACCGGAAAGGCCCGCCGTTTCCATCGCATTGCCGGCGTCGTCAACAGTCCCGCGATTGTACTCATGGCAGGCAGCGAGCTGCTGTTCGACAACCTTGCCAGGGCCCATGTCGACCCCGCCGAAGTGTATTCGAAGCTGCGAATGGCGGGAATCCGACAGCGCGCCGAGGTGGCATGCGTGATCCTCGAGCCCACAGGTCAGATCAGCGTCACCCGGAGAGGGGTGCCGATCGATGACGAGATGCTGCGCGGCGTCATCGGAGCTGAGCGAATTCCCCACGAGAGCTGAGCCCCGCGGCCACGCAGAGACTGAGATCTCTGCCGCTCAGCGATCGAGCCCGAGGACCCGCGCACCATTGCGCCACAGCACCGAGCGTATCCAGTCATCGCCGAGTCTCAGCCCTGCCAGCCCCGAGATCTGATCCGCATAGGGGTAGGGAATATTCGGGAAGTCCGAGCCGAGGATGATCTTGTCCTGCAGACCAGCCAAGCGATTACGGTAAGCCGGGTCCACCTCGGCGGGGGAGGAGAAGAACCCTGACACGTACATCGTCGTGTCCAGGTGGACTCCGCTGTAATCCTCGGCCAGGCTCGCGAACGCACCATATTCGGGCATGCCCATGTGGGCGATGACGAGCTGCAGGGATGGGTAGCGCTCGAGCACCTTGGCCACCGCCTGCGGTCCGGTGTAGGTGCCGGGCAGCGGCTCGGAGCCAGCGTGGATGACGATGGGCACCTGTGCCTCGGCCAGTGCAGCCCATGCGCGATCGAGCACAGGGTCATCGGGGGAGAAGCCGCCCACCTGGATGTGGACCTTGAACAGCCGGGCTCCGGCCGCCAACGCCTCGGGCACATAACCAGCGGATTCCGGCTCAGCATAGAGCGTTGCGCAGTGGATGACGTCATCGTGGGCGGCGGCGAACTCGCGGTTCCACTCGTTGAGCCAGGCGGCCATGCCTGGTTTGTGCGGGTAGGTCAGTGCCGGGATGGCACGTACGCCCAGGTCACGGACGATCTGGAGGCGGGTCTCCGTGTCATAGCGGTAGTGGATCGGCCACGGATAGCCATAGCTGGCTTCGGCGGCGTCGAAGTATGCCCACACTTTGTCGAGGACGTTGGTCGGCAGGAAGTGGATGTGGATATCGGCGAGGCCGGGGATGCCCAGAGTCTCGAGGTAGCCCGGAATGTCGGCATCGGTGCGTGGAGGTTCGGCCGCGGTCGTCTCGCTGTGATCAGTCGCGTCCTTGCGATCGGGAAGTGTGAAGTCGTCCATGCCCACCACCTTAGGCGGTGGCCGCTGAGCGGGCTGAAACGGTGGCTGAAATGAGCTTTCGTGTGTGTCCAGCCCTCACTCATGACGTGAACTTAGACTGCCGGTATGGAGTTCACCGATCCGTACGAGATCGACGTCCCACCCGGCACACGTCACGTGGGTGAGGGGCCCTTCTGGAGGCCCGGCGATACCGTGACGTGGTCGTTTCGACGATTCGATTTCGACCGCGACCACGCCGAGGTGCGCCGGCCGATGCGTGTGATCGAGGACGGGCCGGACGGTGCCGTGCTGTGGACGGCCGGAGGAACCGAGACCACCGATACGAGGATCGTCGGCTGGGAGGATTCGAATCCCCACGACGTTCCGTTGCGTGCCCGTTTCCGCCCGCCCGCCGAGGCGCCTCGGCGCATCAATGTTCCCGGCAGGTGGCGCGGGCTCGGGGTGCTCAAGATCGTCCCGCCCGGAGTTCCGTTCTCCGTGTGGGTGCTGCTCAAACCGGCTGTCGATGGCACAGTTCGTGCGGATTGGTATGTCAACCTCGAAGCCACCCATCGCCGCACGAGTGTTGCCCTGTACACCAGCGATCACATCCTCGATATCACGTTCCCCGTCGCGAGCATGCCGTTGCACAATACGGCCGGCCTCAACCCGAACGGGGCGGTGTTCAAAGACGTCGACGAGCTCGCCGCCGCAGCGAACTACGGTGCTTGGCCGCGTGAGTGGACGGACATCATCCGGAGCAATGGTGCGAAGCTGCTTGACCACCTCGGCGAGTTCACCTGGGCATTCGATTCGAAGTGGGAGACGATGGCACGCAGTCTGGTGTCGCGGACGACAACGAATTCTTCGCAGAATCAGGAACATCAGCGGATTCGAAGTGGTTGCTACACCAAGGACTGGATCTGAACACTACAGTTCCAGCCCGCAGACCAGCAGCGACCGTGCGCAGACAGTGCACGGCGTCGATGAAAGGAATCATGTCCATGACGACTAACCACCGGATTCTCCTAAACTCCCGACCAGTAGGAACACCCACTGCTGAGAACTACCTGCTCGACGAGGTAGAACTGCCGAAGCCGCAGGACGGTGAGGTTCTGCTCCGGACCCTGTACCTCTCACTCGACCCTTATATGCGCGGTCGGATGTCGGATGCGAAGTCCTATGCGAAGCCGGCTGAGGTCGGCGATGTAATGGTTGGCGCCACAGTCTCAGAGGTCGTCGAATCGAACTCGTCAGACTTCTCCACCGGAGACACAGTCCTCGGCTATGGCGGATGGCAGGAGTACTCCGTTGAGAAGGCTGCATACCTGCGCCGCCTCGATCCCGAAGTCGCCCCCGTCAGCACCGCGTTGGGTGTGCTGGGCATGCCTGGCTTCACCGCATACGCAGGACTCCTTGAGATCGGGCGCCCGCAGGAAGGCGAGACTGTGGCCGTCGCTGCTGCTACCGGCCCCGTCGGCTCCGTCGTCGGCCAGATCGCGAAGATCAAGGGCGCGAAGGCCGTCGGCATTGCCGGTGGGCCCGATAAGGTCGCCCACCTGAACGAGCTCGGGTTCGATGTGGCACTTGACCACAGGACGGGCAACCTCAAGAACGAGCTCAAAGAATCGGTTCCGCAGGGCATCGACGTCTACTTCGAGAACGTCGGCGGAGACGTGTTCAAGGCAGTGCTGCCACGTCTGAACACCTATGCACGCGTACCTGTCTGCGGACTCGTCGCCAACTACAACCTCACCGAACTGCCCGAAGGCCCGGACCGTTCAGGTGCGCTCATGGGCAACATCCTCACGAGGTCACTCAACGTCCGCGGCTTCATCCAGACAGAGTTCGTCGAGAAGCACCATGAGAACTTCCTGTCCGACATGAGCGGCTGGATCAAGGAAGGAAAGGTCCGCTACCGCGAGGACATTCGCCCGGGACTGGACAAGGCTCCCGAGTACTTCAACGACCTGCTCAACGGCCGCAACTTCGGCAAGATGGTCGTGGCCGTCGGCGCCGAGAGCTGAATCAGCCCCGCGGCGCTTCAGGCAACATCAACAGTTGGTAAGTTCTGGTCGAATTTCGTATGATTTTCGACCAGAACTTACCAACTGTTTCAGTTTCAGGCCATCTCTCGTGCCCGAATGTCGCCTTTGGGTCAGGTCGTCACAGGCAGGTACTTCGTGACTGGGAACGAGCGCCGCACGATCTCACGCAGATCCGACAATGAGGCGTCCTCCTCGACTAGGCCCATGGTTCGGGCTTGGACGAGGAGGTTGCCGATCGCGGTCGCTTCGACTGGTCCGGCTATGACAGGGCGGCTCGTCCGGTTCGCCGTCAGCTGGCACAGCAGTGCGTTCTGCGATCCGCCCCCGACGACGTAGATGGTGTCGCAGGCGGACGAATGGCGCTCGACCACCTCATCGCCGGTGGATGTGCGAGCGACCCGATGCTGTCTTCTGTGCCAACGACCTGCTTGCTGTGGGTTTCATGCAGGCGGTCATCATGTTCTCCGCGTTGCGCATCCCTGAGGATCTTGCGCTCATCGGCTATGACGACATCGACTACGCGTTTTCGACGATCGTGCCGTTGACCTCGATTCGGCAGCCGGCGGACCTGCTCGGACGCACCGCCGTCGAATCCCTGCTGGCGGAGAACGCTTCGGGTGAGCAGGTCCATCGGGACGAGAAGTTCACACCCGAACTCGTCGTTCGGCAGTCGACCCGAGCTGTCTGAGGACCTCAGGCGATCGACGGTTGGCGGCCAGTGACGTCGAAGATCTCCTCGACTGCGGCGGCGAACTCCAGGAGCCCCTGCTCGCTGCCCGGCGGACCCACGATTTGAAGACCGACCGGTAACCCGTCAGTCGTGAACGTGACCGGCAATGACAAAGCAGGGCAGCCGGTCATCGTGATCGTCGACGGCAGAGTCATCCACTCGAGATAGTCGTGCATGTCAACCCCGTCGATTTCGTGAGGGTAGTCGAGACGGCCGTCGAATGGGGCGACCTGAACGACGGGGCTCAGGAGGAAGTCGTACTCGGTGAAGTACCTGCGCATCCGCTCGCTGATCACCGCGCTGTGGAGTTCTGCCGCGCCCACCTCGGGCCCACTCAGCGCTCTGCCGAGTTCGACGTTCCAGATGACCGCGGCGCCGAGCTCTTCACGATGCGCATCGACGATTGGTCCGAGCGTCGCCTCCATCTGCCAGGCTCGCAGCACCGAGAAGGCATGCGGTGCCCCCGAGAGATCGGGAACCTCCTCTGTGATCGCGGCTCCGGCGGTCGCAATCGTCTCGATCACAGAGCCGAGTGCCATGCGGACTTCGGGTTCGACGGGAAGTCCGAGGCCGAAGTCGGTGCTCCAGCCTGCACGGACGCTGCGGATGGACTGGCTGTGGTGCAACGGTCCCAGAGCCACGTGGCGACCACCTGGAAAGCGTGGATCCTCACCTGCTTGGACGGAGAGGAGGAGATGGAGGTCGCGTACGGTTCGTGCGAGCGGGCCCTTGACCGACAGCCGCGACCAGGGTGTGGGATCCGGCCAGCTCGGGACGGTGCCGACGGACGGCCGCAGACCCACGACATTGCAGAACGATGCGGGTGTGCGAAGCGAACCGCCTGTATCAGAGCCGTCGGCTATGGGCAGCATGCGTGCCGTCAGCGCCGCTGCCGCTCCACCGCTGCTGCCGCCGGCGCTGCGTGCGAGATTCCACGGATTGTGCGTCTGCCCGTAGACGGGGTTGAACGTGTGCGATCCGAGGCCGAACTCGGGAACGTTCGTGCGTCCGATGGTCACCGCACCGGCGCGACGTTCGCGCTCGACGACGATGTGGTCCACCGCAGGAACACGATTCGCATGCACCGTCGACCCCGAGGTCGACACCCAGCCAGCCACGGGGAGAGTGTCCTTGTGAGCCATCGGCAACCCGTACAGAGCAGGCAGCTCTTCCCGGTCGCGGGTGAACGCTCTGTCGAGCTGCCGTGCGTTTTCCAGCGCCCGCTCGGGATCGAGCGCGACGATCGCATTGACGCGCTCGTTCGTCTCATCGATACGTGCGAGATGTGCTTCGAGGACCTCGACGACCGAGGCCTCTCCACGTTTCATGAGCGCCACGAGGTTGCTTGCGGTCGAGTCGACGAGCTCGGACGGAGAGGCGAGGGCATCTGCAGGTGTGCGGGTCATCAAAGTGTCACTCCAAAGCTTTCGAGAACTTGGACTATCGCCAGGAAGCCGAACAGTGCCAAGCAGGCACCGAGGATGGTGTTCGACCGCCAGCCGTTGCGCAGTGTTGTGGGAACCGTGCGGCGGTTCAGCAAGAAGAGCAGAGCAATCGAGAGGATCGGCAGAACGAATGCGCTCACCGTTGCGTAGACGATGACGAGGGCGACCGGTTCGCCGAGGGTCGAGGCGACGAGCGAGCAGATGAGGACGTAGACGAGCGTGAGCCGGTACGGCAGCGAAGACGGGGCCATCGACCGATCGGCCTCTGAGTCATCGATGCGCCGAAGGACACGAACAGCGTCGGAGATGAGGTACCCGATCGCCGAGAAGCCACCGAGGATCGAAGAGTAGACGATGGCTATCAGGCAGAGCAGATACGCGAGCCTGCCGATGTCGCCGGCCAGAGGGACGAGCGAGTCGGCGAGCGGGATGATCGCATCACTTCCACCGATCGACGTCTTCGTCGTGTGGAGGAGGAAGGTCCCGACAACGGTCATCGCCACTGCGAAGACGCCGATGAAGATGTAGCTGGAGATTGTGTCGATCCGGACGACGGGTTTCCACTGCGGCCCGTTCCATCCCTTCTCCCGAATCCAGTAGGCGTAGGCGATGATTCCGACAGCACCGCCGACACCGCCGATGAGTGAGAGGACTGTGATGAAAGAGCCGGCAGGGAGAGTGGGCGCGATCGTCTCCACAGCTGCCTGGGAGGCTCCGTCCACCTTCGCCGAGGCGACCGCAATCCAGATCATGCCGAAGAACATGAGGACGCCGAACCCGAGCATTGAGGACTCGACGATGTTGTAGCGACCGATCCCGATGAGGACCACAGCCGAGGCCACGATGACGACGAAGGTCGGCCAATACGGCAGACCCGGAATGAGCGCCTGCATGGTCAGCGTCGTGATGGCGGTGAGTCCGGAGCCGTAGAAGAACCCGACGAGCAAGACGATGCCGAGGAACACTGCAGGCAGGAAACGTCCGCCGAGGTCCGTGAGGTGGGAGAGGAAGGTGCGACTGCCTGTGAGCTGCAACCGAGCGATGGCCTCGGTCAGGCCGTATTTGAGGATGAGACCGACGACGAAGACCCAGATCAGACCCAGTCCGAACTGGGAGGAGGAATTGAGCGTCGTGACCATGTCACCGGCACCGACACTGGCCATAGCGAGCACGATGCCGGGTCCGATCATGCGGATCTTGCCCGCCCAGGTTCGCGGAGGTTCGCTTACTCGTGACTTCGTCGGCACCTCGGCGCCGGTGATCGGTGTCGTCCCTGAACTCATGATCTGCTCCTTTGCTGAGATCGGTGGTGTTACTGAGATGCTCCTGCCGCACCGGTGCCATCGACGCACCCGCGCCGGTGGAGTGCGAGTTCTCCTTGCGACGGAAAGTTGTGTCCCCACCGTAGGTCAGTGGCCGATATTCGACATGACTGTGGGAGCCAGTGGTGGAATCTGACAGAATGATGACTTATGTCGCCCACATCGCAGGACCCGGTGGCGGAAGTTCGTCATCCGCTCGGCCGTCGGTCCCTCCAGCCGATCGATGACCCGGACTCGGCGCGAATCCTTGCCGCTCTGCAGATACACCCCCGCGCTTCTTGGCCGCAGATCGCCGAAGCACTGGGATTGCACGAGAGGTCCGTCGCGCGACGGGGGCAGGAGATGATCGATCGCGGTCTTGTGCGCGTGGTGGCCGTATCTGCCGGAGCACCCGGTACCATCGTCGAGGTCGAAACAGAGCGGGGATCGGTAAGGATGGCGGCCAAGGCGCTCGCGAATCGACCGGATGTCAGCTGGCTCCATCTCACCACCGGACGATCGGACCTCGTCGGCGAAGTCACGGTTCCCGACATCGGTCTTGCTGAGGTCGTCATCGACGAACTGCAGGCCATTCCCGGTGCGCGAAGAGTGCGGACGAATCCTTCGCTCGACTACCTGAGAGTAGCCAAGGACTGGGATCCGGGGGTCCTCGCACCAGCGGAGTCGGAGAACCTGGCCGAGCAGAACGAGTTCGTCACCCCAGCCTATGAGGTGCGGCCGAACGTACCAGGACTCGATACGGTCGACGAGAAGCTCTGCGCCGAGCTCACTCGGTCCGGACGCGCGACGTTCGTCGACCTCAGCCGGACCACGGGCGTCTCGGAATCGACCGTGCGGAGGAGAATGTCCAAACTCGTCGCCGGCGGCCAGATAGCGATCCGTGCAGTGTTCGCACCACGTCGCGTCGGGCTGCCGATGACGGTAGTCATGCGTCTGTCGGTGACGCCGCGCCATCTGACTCAGGTGAGTCAGATGGTGGCAGCCGAAGCGAGGATTCGCAATGCGATGCTCACAACCGGCCGGTTCGACATCCTCATCCAACTCGACGTCGCTTCACGGGCCGACCTGCGAACCGTGCTCGCGAACCATCCGATGATGAAGCACGTCGATCGCGTCGAGACCGCGGTCGTGCTGAGATCGGCAAAGCGTTCCCGCATCCAATTCGAGGTCTGAGGCTCAAGAGAAGAAGGCGAACACCTCGGCGGGGTCGAGGTTGAAGCTCAGCGCCAGGCTGAGGACGATGCGGGCCTTGCGGGCGTCGAGGATCCCGGCCGGGATGAGGCCAGATTCGAGCAACCCGATCTCGCCTCCGGGGTAGCCGTAGGTGCGGGTCAGGCTCGCGCCCGAGCCTGGCCGCGATGCCAAGATCACGGGCATTTCTTCGCCGAGGCGGGTCACCGCCGGCACCAGATGTTCAGGGACATGGCCGCCACCGACACCGGCGATGACGACACCGGAGAAACCGGAGCCGAGGAGCTGGGTCAGTGTCTCCCCGGGTTCGCCCATCCCCACCTCGGCGAGGGCGACCTTCGCAACCGTGTCCGGACGGGGCAGTCCTGCGAACGGGGAGACACTCGCGGCGGGCGCGTGGGGGAGGCGGACTGTGTCCTCGCTGATCCACCCGATCGCGCCGAGGACCGGGCCGGAGGAAAATGCTGCTGTCGAGGTCACGTGGGACTTGCGGACGAAACGCGGGTCATGGATCTCGTCGTTGAAGACCAGACTTGAGGGCAGTCCACCGCTCAACGGAGAGAGCGCCGTCAGCGCGGCGGCGCGCACGTTTGCCGGTCCATCGGCGCCAGGCAGAGTCGGGTTGCGCATGGCTCCGGTGGCTGCGATGTGAGTAGCGGAGTCATTGAGCAACCAGAGGGCGAAGGCGCTCTCCTCAAGAGTGTCGGTGCCCTGAGTGAGCACGATGCCGTCGGCCACGGTCGCGCGGGCCAGTTCTCGGACCTCGAAGAGCATATCGAGGGTGACATTGGCGCTCGAGACCTGTGACACCTGGGTGAAGTCAGCCTGCAGGTCCGGCCAGATCTGGTCGAAGCCGGCGGCTGCGGCGATCTCGGCTCCGCTCAGGGCCGGGGCCACGCCTCCCGACTGGTTCGAGGTCGATGCGATGGTTCCGCCGAGGGCGGCGACAAGGAGGTGGGGAGCATTCTGCGACATGGGCAAGATTCTATCGGCACTGCTCTGCAGGTTCGGCGCTGGTGAGCGGGTTCGGTGTCATGGCCCTTTGCTAATCTCCAGGCATGGACCCTGACACCGTGCTCGCACTCGCTCATGACCAGGCGATCCAGTATCCGTCGGTGGAGATCGACCACCCGTTCGGGCCGGAGAACACCGTGTACAAGGTGCGCGGAAAGATGTTCATGATGACCTTCGAGCTGCGCGGTGTGCCCAGCATGAATCTCAAGATCGATCCGCTGGACGGGGAGGTGCTCAGTGATGCCTATGCGGAGATCACTCCCGGATATCACATGAGCAAGAAGCACTGGATCACCGTGGCGGGTGCTGGCACGGCCGAAAGCGAGAGCCCAGACGGTGCGGCGGGAAACATCCTCGACGCTGACCTGCTCCATGATCTCGTCCTCGAGTCCTACTGCCTCGTTGTGGCGAAGCTGCCGAAGAAGGACCGACCCGTCGACCCGAAGACCTTCGGTGGGAGGGACGCGACATGAATCGGTCAGCGCCCCGCATCCGTCAGGCGGCGTCGACGAGTGCCGTTTCCTCGCGATGTTCGACGGCGCCCGGTTCTGCGCTCTGCTGAGGTCGCTTTCTCCGGTTCCCAGTGACCCAAGCACCCAGAGTGACGGCGGCCCAGCCGATCACGATGCCGGCGATGTCATCGAGGATGTAGTGCCAGCCGAAGTAGAGTGTGGCGATTACCGTGGCCCCGAAGAAGATCCACATCAGCGTCTGTATCACAGGCTTCTGCCGGGTGTGCATCATGAACAGGGCCGCTGCGAATGTCACGGAGACGTGCAACGAGGCGAACGCCGCCACGCCTTGAATCTGTCCGCTGCCGACCGGGTCGGCAAGAACATCAAGACGAGTGGAGATCAGTGACTGCTGCAACTCGGTGACCCCGGTATCGGCCAGGCCGCGGTAGAGTTCAGGCCGGGCAAATGCAGGCCCAAGAGCAGGCATGATGTAGTAGCTGACCGTGCCCAGCACCCAGTTGAGACACAGCGTTGTGGCATACCAGGCACCGATGGCGAGGTTGCGATTGAGGATGAGCACTGCCCCGAGGCTGATGGGGATCAGCGGGAGATAGGCGAGATAGACGACAGAGAACACTTCGGCCATGAACCCGGTGCCGAACAGATCGTGCAGGAACACAGCGGGATTGATTCCCCCGCTGAACCACAGATCGGAATGCGAAAGCTCTTGGTCGTAGAGAACTCCCTCCCGGTAGGTCGGAAGGTCACTCTTGAGGTTTCGGTAGCTGAGATAGCAGATGTAGAAACTCATCATGCCCGCGGTGATGCACAGGATACGACGGAGACTCCACTCGTTTCTCACGACTTCGAGCATCCCGCTGGGCAGATGCTTCCAACCGCTCGTCCTCACCGCATCCACGACGATGCCCACGCCGAAGAACAGCAGCGCCAACAACGGCATCCGGATGTAGGCGGGTCCGAGGAAGCCGTCCGGGTCCCGGAGCGGCCGACCGAGGTAGATCGAAGAAGCAAGGGCAACCATGGCGACAACAATAGAGAGCAGCATGGCGAAGGTGTAGGGCCATCGTCGTATCCGAGTCATCGGCACACGGTATAACAATTCGGTATCGTTATGCCGAATCCAGTGGCCGGTGTCACGAGCTGAACAAAACATGAATAATGACCCAATAATCGACTACTTGTGCGCAGTCCGAATACGACCTGTGCGCCGCCCGACGACGAATCGTGCGCGATGCGAGAGGCGTGCAAGCTTCGATCATCGTGGTCCGTGCACCCGAAATTGGCAACGGGCCCCACCGGCGCAGAGAATGGGTGATATGTCCGCCCTCAGCTCCGCGTTCGCCTACCGGCGACTGCTTGAAACGAATGCCACCATGCGCATGCTGCGGGCCGATCATCTCCCGGTTATGGCAGCGACACTGGGCACTCACCTTGGCAAGCCCGGCACCCGAATCTCCACTGAAGACCTGCACGAGTCCATCGACTCGGACCTCGAGGAGCTGCGCGACCACTTCGAGCTGTCCACGCGGACAGCCAAGGCCTACTGCGACGATTGGCGTCGGGCGGAGATCCTCGTCCGCCGACCGGCCACCTCGGCGAGGGGCGAGACCTACGAACTCTCCGCGGCGGGGTTCGAGGCCATCCGAATGCTCGAACAGCTGCGGACTCCACCGCAGACTGCGACTGAATCACGACTGGTCAGCCTCGCCCAATCGGTGCGGCAGCTGGCCATCGACACCGACCCGGACAGCTCCCGTCGGTTGGAATCCCTGCGAGCCGAACGTGACCGCATCGATGCTGAGATCGCCCGCGTCCGCCGCGGAGACCCCCGCTCGATCGTCCTCGATCGGCGCCGGGCGAATGAGCGCGTCGGCGACATCCTCCAACAGGCGCAGGGTCTGCCCGCCGACTTCGCACGTGTTCGCGCCCGCTTCGAAGAGCTCAACCAGGACCTGCGGATCTCGATCCTCGCCGCCGAGGACTCACAGTCCCAGGTGCTTGACGAGGTGTTCCGCGGAGTCGACCTCATCGAATCCTCTGATGAGGGCAGAACCTTCTCCGCCTTCTCTCAACTCGTCCGCGATCCCGAGCAGGCCTCGGCCTTCGACGAAGATATCGCAGCGATCCTCGACCGCGACTTCTCAGCCACGCTGACGGCCGAGACCCGCCGCTCACTGCGCACCCTCATGCGGCAGATGAAGGACGGCTCACGCGAAGTCTCCGACATCCTGTCCGAATTCGCCCGCGGTCTGCGCCGCTACGTCCACTCCCACGAATTCCAACGCGATCGCGTCATGCGCACCCTGATCCGGGATGCCTTGGCCGCGGCAGCCCCGGTCTCACAGGTCCGCAAACCCTACGACAACCTCGGCGTGGATCTCGAGCTTTCGAGCGTCGCATTGGCCAGCGTCGGGGAGGTCATCCTCCACGACCCCACCGAGTTCGATGCCGGCGCCGAACTGGGCGAGGCGACCGAGACCGAGGTCGACTTCGCTGAACTCATCGCCGTCGCAAGGGAATCCGAGATCGACTTCTCCGAACTCTCCGACAACGTCAATCAGGCCATCCACGGAGCCGAGCAGATCTCCGTCGCCGAGGTGCTCGACCAGTTCCCGGCCTCACAGGGCCTGGCGAGCGTCGTCGGTCTCCTGTCGCTGGCCAGCACCTATGGACACATCGATTCCGAAGCGCGAGACCGACTCGAATGGGCCGGGGTCGACGGAATTGGACGCAGCGCCACGATCCGCCGCCACTACTTCACCGAAGGCATCACACTATGAACGATTCCGCAGACGCACCTATCGAGTCTGAGGAGTCCGCCCAGAATCCGAGTGGGCTGTGGTTCCAGGACACAGGCACCTTGGGTGAGCGCACCCGCAGGGTTCTGCTCGAACTGCTCAAGGGCCCCTATGTCTCCGGCGCACAGAGTCCGCAGCTGTGGTCGGCTCTGGTCGCCGACGAGTCCATTGTGCGATCACGGCTGCACGACCTGTTCTTGGAGCTCGTCATCGACAAGCTCGATGAATTCGCCTTCACCCGCAAGGTCGTCTCCGAGGAGATCGACGTGCCCGCTGCGGTGCGCAGCGAGCGGCTGACCTTCCTCGATACCGCCATGCTTCTCGTCCTGCGGCAGCTGCTGCTGGCCGCACCCGGCGAGCGGCGTGTGATCGTCGATCGCGAGGAGGTCTACGAACGCCTCGCGATCTATTGCACAGGCGACGAGTCGACTTTCCAGCGCAATCTCAATGGTGCCTGGAGCCGGATGAGCAACCGTCTGCGCGTCCTTCACAAGGCAGGCGAGGAGCGTTTCGAAATCTCGCCGATGGTGAAGTTCCTCATCGACGAGGACCAGGTGCGTGAGCTCATCGACGTCTACGAACGCATCGCCTCGGGAGAGGCCAAGGGCTCCATCGCCGAGGCGGGGCTCAGTTCCCATGCGACCGACGATCCTGACGAACCCGAAGGTTCCGATCCTGATTCCGGACTCGGCACCGACGACTCCGAGGAGGACGACGCGTGACCGAAGCCCTCTTCCCGCTCGATGCCGCGCTCATCGCTGACCAGGCCCGCGCCCGCGGCACCGATCGTCCCGACGTCGGCAGCCAGTGGAGGCTGTCCGAGATACAGATCGCGAACTGGGGCACCTTCGACGCGGACATCCACCGCATCCCTGTCTCCCACAAAGGCCACCTGATCACCGGACCTTCGGGCTCGGGTAAGTCCTCACTGCTCGACGGCATCGCCGCCGTGCTCACCCCGGACAAGTGGCTGCGCTTCAACGTCGCAGCCCAGACTGCGGGCAGTCGGGTCGATCAGCGCAGTCTCGTCAGCTATGTCCGCGGCGCGTGGACCCGCACGGCGGATTCCGATGAGGACCGTGTCGTGAGCAAGTACCTGCGTCCGCGTGCCACGTGGAGCGGCATCATCCTCCGCTACGACAATGGCACGGACCGTCCGCTGTCGCTGGCCAGGCTCTTCTTCATCAAGGGCTCGGGCACGAAGATGACCGACCTGTCCGATGTCTGCATCCTCGAACGGGCAGGCCTCGACCTCGCCGACCTGCAGCAGTACGCGCGGTCCGGTCTCGAGACCCGAAAGCTCAAGACCGAGCATCCTGAAGCACTCATCACCTCAAACGGTTCACACGCCAGGTTCTACGCCCGGATGCGCAAGGTCTTCGGAATGGCCAGCGAATCGGCGCTGCAGCTGCTGCACAAGACCCAATCGGCCAAAAGTCTCGACAGTCTCGACCGCCTCTTCCGCGACCACATGCTCGAACCGCCGGTCACCTTCGACCTGGCAGAGACCGCGGTCAACCAGTTCGGAGACCTCAAGGACGCCCACGACCACGTGGTCGAACTGCGCCGTCAACGCGACCACCTTCTGCAACTCCGCGAGGCCTCGAACCGATACGACTTCGCCCACGAGTCCGCAGCGAAGTCGATCGCCCTCAACGATGCCCTGCTGCCGTTCCAGAAGCGGCGCGAACTCGACCTCATCCGCTCAGATCTCTCATCCCAGCGCAGGGAGCTCGTCGAAATCGAAGTCGCGGCAGACCGGGCCAAGAAGGACTACGACGCTGCCGTCGACGAATACGACCTTGCCCGTCGGGCCACCCTCGACCTCGGCGGTTCGGAAGCCGAACACCTGCAACAGCGCATCGACACGGCCGAGACCGAACGCAGGGCCATCGCCGACCGGTGGGCCAGCCTGGAGCGACAGCTGAAGCAGGCAGACATCGAGCAGGTGCCCACCTCGGCGACTGAATTCGCCGAACTCCAGGCCAGGATCGCCTCCACCCTCGATGACGAGACACAAGCCGCGGGACCCAGCCATGCCGACCACGACCGCTTCTCGAAGGCTCGGGCACGTGTCAGGGACCTTGAAGCCGAGATCGACTCCCTGCGTCGTTCCGGTTCGACCGTGCCGGGCAACCTGCTCCAGATCCGTCAGGAACTGGCAGAAGGCACCGGGCTGAGCGAGAAGGCGCTGCCTTTCGCCGCCGAACTCATCGAAGTCGACCCCGACCAGTTTGCCTGGACCGGGGCGATCGAACGTGTGCTGCGTCCGCTGGCTCTCACGGTCCTCGTGCGCAGCGAGAACCTCGGTGCGGTCCGGTCCTGGGTCGACTCCCATCGGATCAAGGGGCGACTCGTATTTGAGGAGATCCCCGCGCACGCCGCGAAACCACGACCCGTCAACAGCACGAAGTCCCTGGTCAACAAAGTCACTGTCGCCGAAACCGGATTCGGGGAGTGGGTGCATTCCACCTTGTCCGAACGCTTCGACTTCGCCTGTGTCGAGCGCCCCGACGAACTCGATGACCATCCTCGTGCTGTGACTATGAAGGGCCAGGTCAAGACCTCACGGACTCGCTATGAGAAGGATGACCGGCGTCGCATCGACGATCGCAGCCAGTGGGTGCTCGGTGACCGGGAGAACAAACTCGAAGCACTCATCACAGCACTGAAAGACGCCCAGGCGGACCTGGCCGAGGCGCAGGCCATCGTCGAGACCGCGAACGCGGAGACCGCACAGGCTCACCGACGGAAGGGCATCCTCGCCGGTATCCGTGAACAGTCCTGGCGAGATGTGGACCTGGCCGGGGCCAAGGAGACGATCGCCACCCTGGAGAAGGCGCTGCGCGAACTCGAGGACGCAGACGGTGACCTGCAGCAGGCGATCGGAGCCGAACGCGAAGCCCGTGCGGCGAAGGAATCAGCCGAGGTCGCCACCCGCGACTGCGACTATGCCCTGCGTCGGGCGAACGAAGAGATCACCGGTCTGCGGGCAGGTCTCAGCCGTCTCGAGGATGACGTCAGCGCCGGACACATCCCAGAAGTGGATCCGACGATTGCCGAGCAGCTCGAGGCCCGATTCACGCGTATTCAGCGCAGCATCAAGCGCGAATCTCTGCCCGAAATCGGCCAGCAGGTATCTCAGACTCTGCAGTCGGAGAAGGACAGAGCACAGTCCGTGGCGAGCGAAGCCGGTCAGGCCGTGACCAGGCTGGCCGCTGAGTTCAAGGCCGCGTGGTCCTCGGTTGCCTCCGATCTCACCGCCGATGTCGCCGACCGACACGACTACCTGATGATGCTCGACGAGATCCTGGCCAACGGACTGCCCGATCATGAGAACAGGTTCCGGGACCTGCTGAGTGAGCGCTCCCGCGACCTCATCGGCGAACTCCTCAACGAGATCCATGCCGCCCCACGTGAGATCGAGGACCGGGTCGCACCGATCAACTCCTCGCTCCTGCGGTCCCAGTTCGATGAAGGCCGTTATCTGCGACTGAAGGTCAAGACTCGGCGCAGTGAAACCGTCAACGCCTTCATCGCCGACCTCCGCAGGGTCGCCGGCGGCACCTGGGGTGAAGAGGATATGACCACGGCGGAGGACAAATACGACACCCTCGCCGAGGTGATGCGTCGGTTCTCCTCGAGCGAGCACGTGGACAAGGTGTGGAAGAACCAATGCCTCGACACCCGTCTGCACGTAACCTTCCTGGCCGAGGAGATCGACGACCATGGGCGAGCACATGCCACCTATGATTCGGGCGCGGCCATGTCCGGTGGCCAGCAGCAGAAACTCGTCATCTTCTGTCTCGCGGCCGCCCTGCGTTACCAGCTGGCCGACCCCGATGAGGCGATCTCGAAGTACGGCACGATCATCCTCGATGAGGCCTTCGACAAGGCCGACACCAGGTACACGCGCATGGCTCTGAACATCTTCATCGAGTTCGGGTTCCACATGGTCCTGGCCACCCCGCAGAAACTCCTGCAGACCATCGAACCCTATGTCGGAGCGGCGACCTCGATCGAGAACCCGAGCCGACAGAAGACCGTGGCCTCGACCATGGTCTGGGACACCGAAGTCAGGGAAGAATCGAGCAGTGAAGCCGTCGGCGAGGAAGGGGCTGCCGTCGCTGATGAAGTGCCTAACGGCGCTAGCACCAGCACAGGTGAGAGCGACGATGAGAGCTGACCGGGTGAGGTGTCGATGACGATGCTCTCCGTTGCCGAGGCGCGGGCGAAGGCGCGTACCCGCCTGCGCTCGTCGATGTCGACCTGGGCCACGCAGTCCGACCCGGTGGTAGTCGAGATCGCCCTGCACCCACCCACTGAGAAACAGGTGCTCGAGGACCAGGCAGTCGCCATGGAATGGGCCGGGACCTGGCGGAAGATCGCCGCCCCCGAAGCCAGTGACTCGAAGCCGGAGAACCTCAATAGCCCGAATATTGACTGGGCTGAACGCTCCTGGGCGCGGGTCGGCCGCCAACAGATCCCGCTCCGCCTTCGTCTGCGGACACCGGACGCGGTGGCGAACTTCGTCGGCGGCGACGAGGCCCGATGGTGGCGTCGGCTGCGGGACCGGACCGCGACGATCCGGTCACGGTTCGACGACCAGCACGCGGCCGCCTCGGCGCGCGTCAAGGACGTCGTGGCGAATAACGCGGCCACCTCGGCGCGCGTGGATCCTCTCGTCTCGGCTATCAGAGCACACGCGAAACGGATCCTCGGGTTGGCCCAGGCCGAGTTCGCCACACTCCTCGACGTCGTCGACTGGCTGCACGACAATCCCGTGGGAACCCTGCGGCCACGGCAACTGCCCATGCGCGGGGTCGACTCGAAATGGTTCGAGACCCACAGGTCCTTAGTCACAGCATTGCTGGAGGCAACTGGGCGACCCGAAGCCGTCGACGTCCTTGACGCCGAACCTCGGATTCGGCTGCGCATCCTCGACCCGGAGCTCATTCCCTCGGGGTTGAGCGACGTCACCGCGCCGGTGCCCCAATTAAGTGAGCTGGCAATTGCGCCACGGCTGGTCTTCGTGTTCGAGAACCTGGAATCTGTGCTCGCGATGCCCGATTGGGCCGATGCTGTGGCTGTGCACGGATCGGGCTACGCGGTGGACAACGTCGCCCGTCTGGCCTGGGTGCACGGAGCGCGAGTCATCTACTGGGGCGATCTCGACTCGCACGGCTTCGCGATCCTCTCTCGGCTGCGCAAGCACCTGCCGCACGTGAACTCGACGCTCATGGCCGAGGGCACTCTCATCGACCACAAGGACCTGTGGGTCCAGGAGCCGAAACCCCACACAGGAGTGTTCCCGGAGCTGACTGGGACGGAGACGCGGGCGCTCGCCCGCCTGCGTGCCGAGGGCGACGTTCGACTCGAGCAGGAGCGCATTCCGTGGGTCACCGCGCTCGCCGCACTGAAGGAAACGGCCGCCTCGGCGGGGGAGTCTGCAGACGCGTCGAATAAGTCTTCGGCCTCGCAAGGGGAGCCGACAACCTCGGCGAGCGAACCCGCAGCCCCACGAAAGGCACAAGGATGACCGACCGGCCCCGCGGAGGGCTGGCCGCCCTCTGCATTGCCGAATTGGCCAGCTGGGGACTGCTCTACTACTCGCTGCCGGTGGCGGTGACTCCGATCTCTGCCGATATGGGCTGGAGCCACACCACCGTGACTGCGGCACTGACCCTAGGGCTCATCGTCTCCGCGCTCGCCGGTGTCCGCGTCGGAAAGCTGCTCGACGCTCACGGACCCAGAACACTCATGAGCATCGGCACTCTCATCGGCATCGTCGCGCTGCTGCTCGTGGCAGCAGCACCGAATCTCCTCGTCTTCTTCTTCGCGTGGGTGCTGGCCGGATTCGCCCAGGCTGCCACCCTCTATCCGCCGGCTTTCGCTGTCGTCACCCGCTGGTACGGAGCTGAGCGAACCAAGCCACTGACAACGATCACGCTGGTCGGCGGCCTCGCCTCGACGGTGTTCGCCCCGATCATCGCCTGGCTCATCGACTCGTGGGGTTGGCGACCGGCCTATGTCATCCTTGCCGGCATCCTGGCAGTGACGGCTCTGCCGATGCACTGGTTCTTCCTCAACCGCGGGTGGACTGATGACATGTCCCGGAATTCGACGGTGCCGTCGCGCGCGGAGATCCGCAGCATCACTCGATCCCCGAAGTTCGTCCTCCTCCAACTCGCCGTCGCGCTAGCGACCTTCACCCTCTTCGCCGTCACGATCAACATCATTCCCCTCATCATCGAGCGTGGAGCCGGGTACTCGCTCGCCGCAATCGCTCTTGGGACCGTCGGATTCGGGCAGGTCGCCGGCCGGTTCTTCTACCCCGCACTCGAACGCCACACCACCTCGCGGGCCAGAACCATATTGCTGTTCGCCTGCGGAGCGATCGGGCTCTGGCTGCTGGCGTTCGTCTCTGGCCCGATCTGGCTGCTCATCGGCATCGGCATGCTCACCGGCGGCGTGCGCGGATGCATCACCTTGCTGCAGGCGACAGCCGTCGCCGACAGGTGGGGGACCACCAACTTCGGTGCGATCAACGGGGTATTCGTCGCACCCATCACCGTCGGCACCGCGCTGGCCCCGGTCGCCGGTCCCGCGCTGGCCGGGGTCGTCGGGGGCTATCCGATGATGGCGATCGTGATGGCTGCGTTGCTGACCGGGGCGACGGTGCTGTCGGCGCGGACGTGAATTCGGCGCGGACGTCAACGACGCCCGTGCACATGTCCGCTGTCTCTGACTTCACATGCCCGACCGCTGACCTCGGGGATAGACTGAAACCGCGGTACCAGCCTGTGTCAGCACTCTGACTGGGATGCTGATGGAGGTCCACCCAGGAGCTGTGAGAGCTCCATGTGTTCCAACGGAAGGAATCCTATGCCCACCGTCGCCGGAAACATTGTCGATACGCTCGTGGCCAGCGGAGTCAAGCGGGTCTACGGGATCCCAGGAGATTCGCTCAACGGCTTCACCGATGCCCTGCGCGTCAACCCTCAGCTCGAATGGGTCCACGTCCGCCATGAAGAGGCGGCATCCTTCGCCGCCAGCGGCGAGGCCGCACTGACCGGTGAACTCGCCGTCTGCGCAGGCAGCTGCGGACCGGGAAACCTCCACCTCATCAACGGACTCTACGACGCCCAGCGCTCCCGGGTGCCGGTCCTTGCCATCGCCGCTCACATCCCCAGCGATGAGATCGGCTCCAACTATTTCCAGGAAACCCACCCGACCGAGCTGTTCCGCGAATGCAGCGTCTACGTCGAACACGTGGCGACCGCGGAGCAGATGCCGCGCCTGCTGCGCATCGCCATGCGCGAGGCCATCGAGAAGCGCGGTGTTGCCGTTCTCGTCATCCCCGGTGACGTCGGGCTGACCGATATCTCTGCCGCCGCCGAGGTGGTGCGGTCCTATGCGCCCCGTGTGATCCCTGCCGAATCCCAGCTTGAAGCGGCTGCGAAGGCGCTGAATAAAAGCAAGAAGGTCACGATCCTCGCCGGCGCTGGAACGCAGGGCGCTCATGACGAACTCATCGCCATCGCTGCCAAGCTCCAGGCACCGATCGTGCACTCGCTGCGCGGCAAGGAGTTCATCGAATACGACAACCCCTACGACGTGGGCATGACCGGGCTGCTCGGATTCTCCTCCGGCTACCATGCGCTCAAAGACTGCGACACCCTGCTCATGCTGGGCACTGACCTGCCGTATCAGCAGTTCTATCCCGATGACGCGACAGTCATCCAGGCCGATATCAGAGGTTCACAGATCGGACGCCGCACACGCGTCGACATCGGACTGGTGGGCACAGTGGCCGACACTGTCGGCGAGCTCCTGCCGCTGATCAAACCGAGCCGCAGCAGCGCGCATCTGAAGTCGATGACCAAGCACTACGGCAAGACCCGCAAGGACCTCGATGAACTCGCCACCCCGTCGAAGCGGACGATCCACCCGCAGTACCTGACTCGCCTCATCGACGAGATGGCCGATGAGGACGCCGTGTTCATCCCCGACGTCGGCTCACCTGTGGTCTGGGCTGCCAGGTATCTGACCATGAACGGCAAACGCCGGCTGATCGGGTCCTTCAGCCACGGCTCCATGGCCAATGCGTTATCTCAGAGCGTCGGCGTGCAGGCCTCTCATCCGGATCGGCAGACGATCGCGCTCGCCGGCGACGGTGGCCTTGCCATGCTGTTGGGCGAGCTCATCACCCTGACGCAGAACAAGCTGCCGGTCAAGACTGTCGTCTACAACAACTCCTCGTTGAACTTCGTGGAGTTGGAGATGAAGGCCGCCGGATTCGTCACCTTCGGTACCGAGCTCTCGAACCCCGACTTCTCCACCATCGCCGAGGCGGTCGGCATCAAGGGCTTCCGCGTCGAGAAGTCAAAGGACCTGCCGAAGGTCGTCAAGGAATTCCTCGCCTACGACGGTGCGGCCGTCCTCGACGTCGTCACTGAACGCCAGGAACTGTCCATGCCGCCGACGATCACTGCCGAACAGGCCAAGGGCTTCGCGCTCTACGCCGTCCGCACGGTGCTCTCCGGCAAGGGCGACGAACTCATCGACCTGGCGCGCACGAACATCCGCCAGCTGTTCTGAGGGTCGCTGGGCACTGTCGGGCTGCCGAGCTGTCGCTGAAGCCTGTCCGCGTCAACGGTTGGTAAGTTCTTCGCGACCCGGAGCTCTGGATCGAGAAGAACTTACCAACCGTTTACCTCTTCAGCTGCCGCCAGTTCAGCTGCCGCCAGCTGCAGATTCAGGCAGGATTGTTCAGGTGGGTGTCGAGGAGCTTCCCAAAGGTCGCCATATCTGTCTTCTTCGTGACTCGGAGGACGGTCCACCCTTCGGCTTCCAACAGTTGTTGCCGTTCGATGTCAGTGTTGAACTGTCCCTCTGACGATCGATGATGGTCTCCCTCATATTCGTTTGCCAGCTTGAGCTCTGGATATCCCAGATCGGGCTGCAGGATCACATTCTTGATCCTGCAGAGAACCCGCGGATGAACTACAGGTTCGGGAAAGCCGTTGTCGATGAGCCATAGCCGTAGCCAGGTCTCACGAGGGGAGTCAACGGTCAGGCGAATGAGCGAAAACGCCTTCTCTATCCTTCGGCGGCTGCGGACTTGGCGACGAGTGGAGAGTTCGGTGTGAAGCGATTCGACAGTGGTCTTCGGACCGCCGAATCGCTTCGACACCACCGCATCGCCGAATTGCACGAGTTCGAGCAGACTGAGGTGAGAGCCGAGTTCGACGAGTAGGTGTGGAACCGTGACCAATTGCAGGTCGAAGAAGTCGATCTGCTTGAGCTGACGATGTCGATGAAGAATGACCTGCCGCATATTGACTCGGGTGCAGGCTGTGTCTCCGGCAACGTGAAGATCCTGGTCCCGGATTCGATTCGGCATCGGCAAACCATACAGGCGAGCAGCGGTCCAGAATGTGCCGGCCACGTCAGGGCGTCGCAGACGAAAGCCTCGCAGCTGCGTCGCAACTCTCTGCCACTCGGCTCCTGCCCAGACCGGTGTGGGAGCCACGATGTCCTCGGTACTGTCGATCCAAACGCCATGGACCATCTGGATATAGCGCGGATCATGCTGCAACGCATACGAAGTGATCTTCCGAGCGGCCAAATCGGCGCGGGTGAATGGGGTCGGCATCTGCCTGAAAGTCATCGGTTTCGAGCGCCAATACGACATGCTGATCAGTATCGGGCGGCCAACGGCACGCTTTCCAAGTGGCTCAGGAGCGTTGGGGATAACGACCCGGCATCCCCAGGGGAACTACGTCTAAGTCAGGTCCAGCTGTGGACAGATTCGCACTCGGTTCGAGCAGCGATTTCCGTTGCCCCTGAGCGGTATTCCTGTGATCGTAGCTGTTGCTTGCTGCCCCAGCACGAACCTCTCGGTCTCATAACGTTCCAAAGCTCGGGGTTCATCCACACTGCAAAGCGCATGAGTCGACTTTCGCATGTCCAACGAGACGTAATCCCGACATACCTGCGGACTCTTGCTGAAACGGTTGGTAGGTTCGTGGGGGGCCCGAGCTCAGGATCGCGACGAACTTACCAACCGTTGGCGCAGGAAGCCCGTGTCCTGTTGGCGCAGGAAGCCCGTGTCGCGCTCACTGCGGTCTGACTAGCCGCGCTCACATTCGCCGCGGCGATCGGACGATTCACATTTCACACGATCGGATACTCCGCCAGAGCCTGCGCGGTGACCAGCGCTGCGGTCATGGCCTCGTGGCCTTTGTCTTCCTGAGAGCCTTCGAGTCCGGCACGGTCGAGTCCCTGCTGCTCGGTATCGCAGGTGAGCACCCCGAAGCCGACTGGTTTGCGGGAGTCGATGGCAACGCGGTTGAGGCCGTCGGTGGCTGCTTGGCACACATAGTCGAAGTGTGGGGTGCCGCCACGGATGACGACGCCGAGGGCGACGACCGCGTCGAAGTGCGGTGCCAGTCGGGCTGCGGCGATGGGCAGCTCGAAGCTGCCGGGGACTCGCACCAGGGTGGCTTGGGCTCCAGCCTCGGTGGCCGCCCGCTGGGCGCCGTCGACCAGGCCGTCCATGATCTGTGTGTGCCATGATGCTGCGATGATGGCGACTCGAGAATCGGCCGCGGAGACGGCGAGGTCGGGTGCTCCGGAATGTGCCATGGGTAAGTCCTTTCGTGCCGGCCCTGGTGGCCGGAAGAGTCAGTGGTCAGAAGTGGGAGTGTTTGAAGCGGCCGCTCAGCAGTGGTGCTTCTCAGCGATGGTCGCCGAGGCAGAAGCACTGCCGACCACAGAGGGCAGAGTCAGCTTGTGGTGCATGCGCTCACGCTTGGTGTTCAGGTAGTTCGAGTTCTCCGGCCGCGCGGGGATCTCAAGCGGAACGACGGCCTCGATCGTGATTCCCAGGGCTTCGAGCGCCCGGGTCTTGTCCGGGTTGTTCGTCAGCAGACGGATGCGAGTCAGGCCGATGGAGCCCAGGATCTCCGCGGCTGCACGGTAGTCACGGTCATCGTCGTGGAAGCCGAGCTCACGGTTTGCATCCACAGTGTCCAGCCCCCGATCCTGCAGGGCGTAGGCGCGGAGTTTGTTGCTCAACCCGATTCCGCGGCCCTCGTGACCGGTCATATAGATCACGGCACCACCCTCGTCGGAGATGCGCTGCAGTGCCAGATCCAGCTGCTCCCCGCAGTCGCAGCGGTGAGATCCGAACACATCCCCGGTCAGGCACTCCGAATGCACCCGAACCAGAGGTGCAGGCCCGCGCGGTGACGACTCCTGAGCCCTCGGTTCGTCGGCAACAGCGGCAGACTCGATCCGGGAGAACACGCCGAGGTGGTCGTGACCGTCGATCGTGAATGCACGTGCTCTGAAGCTCCCGTGCTTGGTCGGCAGCGGAACTTCTGCTGATGCTTCGATCGCTCGCGGGTTCGTATCGGTCTCGTTGAGGTAGTCAATGAGTCCTTCGATCGAGACCATGACCAGCTTGTGGGCATCGGCGAACTCGCGGAGGGAGTCAAAGCGCATCATCGAACCGTCGTCATGGACGACTTCGCCGATCATCGCCACAGGAGTAGCCCCGGCCAGCCGTGCGAACTCGACTCCAGCCTCGGTGTGGCCTGGGCGTTCACGGACTCCACCGGACTTTGCGATGAGCGGGAACACGTGCCCGGGGCGTGTGATCGATGCCGGATCGGGGGCTGCCGCAGCAAGGTGGCGTCCGGTCAGGGCACGCTCGGCGGCACTGATTCCGGTGGTCACGCCGACCGCGTCGCAACTGATCGTGTAGGCGGTTCCCTTCGGGTCTTCGTTCGCAGAGACCATGGGCGGCAGTTCGAGTGCGGCGGCACGCTCGGCATCCATGGGTGCACAGATGACTCCAGAGGTGTAACGGACGAAGAAGCCCATAGTGGCTGCCTCGGCGAACTCGGCTGCCATGATGAGGTCACCCTCGTTCTCGCGGTCCTCATCATCGACGACGACGATGGGCTGGCCCGCAGCGAACGCAGCGATCGCGTCCTCGATCGGATCGAGCCGCGCAGCGGTTGGGTCGGTATCAGGCATTGTCGGCTCCTTGTCGAGTGCTGCTGTCAGTTGAGTTGAGGAGAGTGGTTGTCTCGGCTGATGTCGCTGATGTCGCTGATGTGGCAGATGCGTCAGGGTCCGCAGGAGCGGTGACCTCTGTGCGGAACGAGAGCAGGCGGGCGGTGTATTTCGCGAGCACGTCCACCTCGACGTTGACCGGGTCGCCGGGGGCCAGATCGCCGAACGTGGTGTGAGTCAACGTGGCCGGGATGAGTCCGACCTCGACCCAGGCGCTGGTCTCGCTGGGTTCTGATACGGCTGTCAGCGTCAGTGAGACGCCGTTGAGGGCGATGGAACCCTTGGTGGCGGTGTAGGGAGCCAGAGAGTTCGGGATGCCGATGCGTAATGTCGACCACTCATCGAAGTCGTCGCGGCTCAGCAGTTCACCGCACCCGTCGACATGTCCCTGCACCACATGCCCATCGAAGCGCCCCGAGGCGGGTGTGCACCTCTCCAAGTTGACCCGGTCCCCGGTGCGCAAGGCTCCCAGCCCGGTCAGTCGCAGGGTCTCGCCCATCACCTCGGCGGTGAAGGGTCCCTGCACCTCGCCGGTGAAGGCACCCGGCGACTCGGAAGGCGCACCGTCGGGCGGTGAGGATGCTTCGTCCCTGACCGAGGTCAGGCACACGCCGTTGACGGCCAGTGACCCGCCGAGGCCGAGGTCGTAGACGAGTCCCTTGGCGTCGATGGTGATGACAGCCGAATCGTCCCTGCGGTCGATGGCCGCGACGATGCCGAGCTCTTCGATGATGCCGGTGAACATGTGCCCTCCGAGTGAGTGTGCGATCAGTGAATAGATGGTGCGTCAGATGGTGTAGTTGTCAGTGGTGCCGAAACTGGTGTCGCCGGTGACGAAGTGGAGAAGTACGTCGGGTCCAAGTTGCGCGACTGCAGGTTCGGCGGTCTCGTCGGGAACCAGACCGACCGCCTCACTCAGCGTCGACGTGCCCAGGCCCGATAAGCTGGATTTCCCCGCGCCCACCAGCAGTGGAGCCTGATAGCAGAAGACTTCGTCGACTGCACCGGCGGCGAAGAAGGCGCCGAGCACGCTGGGCCCACCCTCAACAAGGATGTGGCGCAGACCGCGGGCATGCAGTTCGCCCAGTGCTGCAGTGATGTTGCGTGTGCGAAGGTGAATCGTGTCGGGATTGAGTGCGAGGAAAGATTCCGGCGGCAGGGAGGTCAGCCCGAGGACGATGGGCATCGGCTGGGTTTCCAGCGGTTCACCGCTTGGTCCCCTGGCATTGAGTCGGGGGTCATCGGCCAGGACCGTTCCGGTGCCGACGAGGATCCCGTCGACTCGGGACCGAAACTCATGTGAATGCTCTCGCGATTGTGCCGAGGTGATCCACTGGCTGGTACCATCGGAGGCCGCGACCATGCCATCAAGACTCTGCGCGATCTTCACTGTGACGAAGGGACGCTCGGCATCGACGGCACGACGCCACCTGGCGTTGAGAGCCGAGGACTCGTCACGGCCAAGGCCCGAGCGGACCCGGACCCCCGCCTCGGCGAGGGTGGCCCCACCACCGGCGGCGACGCCGTTGGAATCGGGCAGTGCGAAGACGACGTCGGGGATGCCGGCCTCGATGATCGCCTGGGCGCACGGCCCGGTCCGGCCGGTGTGATTGCATGGCTCCAGGGTCACGAACAGGGTGGATGCGGCGAGGTCGACGCCGAGGTCGATGGCCGTGGTGATGGCGTCCACCTCGGCGTGGGGACTGCCTGCGCCTGCATGATGGCCGACGACGATCTGCGAGTCCCTCGTCAGAATTGCGGCTCCAACGAGAGGATTCGCGCCCCGGTGACCGTTTCGCGCGGCCTGCAGGGCAGCGGACATCGCGGTCGTTTCGAGATCGGTGAACCCCGCGTGCATGAAAAAACCTCCCGAACTGATGCCGGGAGGGAGGATATTGCGGGTGCAACTATCAGAGCGTGCGGACGTGTGCGACAGTGCACTGGGATGCACCGAATCACAGCGACCGCGGTCGCCATGCTCCTCCCATCCAGACTCTGACTGTCGGTCTCGGAATTTCACCAAGTCAACCTCCTGCACGAATGCAGTCGGCTCGCGGACTATCACCGCCGGTACGGATTTTCACCGTCCCCGGAACATGTGACCACAGATTAGCATGCCCCTCGCCGAGGTGGCCATGATGTCCGTCACATGAGAAGCGCAGGTGCCCTGCCGCAGTTCTGCCGGGCCAGCATCGCGGGTGCGGTCGTGGGCGGCGGCACCGTCGCTGCTATGCAGTCCTTGTGGAATTGCATAACTAAGGTATATAAAGGAGTTATGGATGATGTTGATTCTGCGGAGCTCGTCACTGACCTTGTCGTTGTCTCCTCGCGTCTGACCAGAGCGATGAGGCGAGTTGTCGGCAATGAAAGTGACCTTGTCGCATTGCGTGCGCTCAGCGTGGTCGAGCAGTATCAGCCTGTCCGGGTGGGGCATTTCGCGCAGGGATACCTGTGCTCGCAGCCTGCTGCGACCAAAGTCCTGGGCCGACTCGAAGAGGCCGGATACGTCCTTCGCGAAGTCAGCCCGAGTGACAGGCGGGCCTCACAGTTCTCACTGACGGAGGCGGGCAGTGCACGATTGGCCGAGAACCGCACCATCTTGGTCGAGCGGATGGAGCCCTACTTCGAGGCTCTGACTCCCGACGACAGGCTCAGCGTCCATCGGGCGCTGGGACTGGTCTCGAAGTATCTGCAGGAACAGCATCCCGTGGATGTTGACGAAGTCCAACAAGACGAGACGCACACCGGCTGACGAACACACATCAGGCCAACAACAGCGAAACACGAAATATCGACGAAAGGGTGCGCAGGAACAGCAATGAGCGTGTCACCAGGTAACGAACCACAGACGAAGGATGGGGAGGGCGCGGAACCATCTATTCTGCGTCAACCACGAGCAGTATGGGCAGTCGCGTTCGCCGCGGTCATCGCGTTCATGGGTATCGGTCTGGTCGACCCGATTCTGCCCGCGATCTCCGCCGAACTGCACGCATCCCCGTCGCAGTCGATGCTGCTGTTCACCAGCTACCTGTTCATCACCGGCGGCATGATGTTCTTCACGAGCTTCGTGTCCTCCCGGATTGGTGCGAAGACCACGTTGCTCATCGGCCTCATCCTCATCGTCGCGTTCTCTGCCCTGGCCGGTTTCTCTGGCAGCGTCGACCAGATCATCGGGTTCCGAGCCGGTTGGGGGCTGGGCAACGCCCTCTTCATCTCCACCGCGCTCTCAACCATCGTCGGTGCTGCCTCCGGTGGCGCCGACAAGGCGATCATCCTCTACGAGGCGGCTCTGGGCATCGGCATTGCGACCGGACCTCTGCTGGGTGGCCTGCTGGGCGGAATCTCCTGGCGCGGACCGTTCTTCGGCACCGCTGTCCTCATGGCCATCGGCTTCATCGCCATCGTGATCCTGCTGCCCGGCGGGAAGACCGACACCGGCATCAAGACCTCGCCCGAGCCG
>NZ_JBHFIH010000018.1:0-8953 GCF_057334195.1 Brevibacterium sp. AGC70
ATCGGGATCCACATGGGCCAGGATCCGTGCGAAGATCGCCATCAGGTCATGGACCCGCACACTCGGGGCCTTGTCCACGAGAGTCGCTTCAGCATAATCACGATCATCCTGACTGACCCACGTGGGCAGCTTCTTCAAACAGTCTTTGATGACTCTGGCCTGATCGGCTGACAGGCTGCCCTCGTTGAAGGCATCAGCGACCCTGGGGAACAGGGGTGGCTGCGCCTGCCCAGTCAGCGTGACTCGCCCGCCAAGGCTTTTGGCCATATCGGTACGCCGGTTCGCCTCCCGGCTGGTGATGTTCAACCTGTCCTGGATGAGGGCCTTCGTCGTCTTCGCCCCGTAATCAGACGGTGTTCCGACTCGTTCACACACGGCCAGAGCCAGAGTAGACAACGCCTCGTTGACCCGGCCCAGGGCCTCGAGCCCATCGATGAGTGTGATCGCATCGACTGGACCCATCGGACGATCGAAGGTCCGCAACCCGTCTTTGAGTCCACTGAGCGCGGTGAGACTGGTCGTGACTTCGGGAGCGAACCGCGACAGATCCGCCCACTCCTGGCTCGAGAGCAGAGGGTGAGGACTCGGGCTGCTGGGACCGCGGGTACTGTTACCGGGAACAGCCGGACCTGAGTCGTCATCCGAAGTATCGGCGGCTGGAGTGCTGAAAGCCTCGGCAGTCCTGCCATCGTCCGCAGTCCCAGCGACCTCACCGGTTTCGTTGGCACCGCCAGTTTCGCGGGATCCGTTGGCTTCGCCTGTTTCGCTGACTTCCGAAACACTGGCTTCCGAACCACTTGTTTCCAAAGCGCTGGCGGCCGGCTCGACGTCCTCGCTCGCCTGACCGCGATCATTCGACTCACGTGGATCATCCGTGGGTACGGCTGCGAGGGATTCGAATTTGCCCGCGAGTGGGTGGCCGGTGAGGTCGAGGTTGGAGTCTTTGAGCTGGTCGAACAGTGACTGCTGTCCCCCTGTCGACGACGACGGCTTTCCCACAGAAGACGAAGCATCAGTCGTATCTTTCCCCGTCACAGCATCATCGGGTCCGGGGCGTGGGTCACGCTCTTCTGGGTGTCCTGGGGTGCGGTCGGGGGTGAGAGTCATGGTGTTGAAGTCCATTCGCCAACATCGTTGTTGCTCTTCTCTCAATTATACATTCATTTCACCTCTTTGCACCCTTAGTTTCGATTTATCTTCGATCATTATTTGACTATCGTATTAACTGTTGACTCAAAAACCGGACAGGACGCGCAACACCCCAGGTCAGAGAGTAAAACCACAATCGATCCCCGCTAGCCGGACCGCCACGAAGACTGAGCACACGAAAACGAGCCGGGACATTGTGTGATCACAATGTCCCGGCTCGGAAGAAACCGGATTCAATCCCTCAGATCGCGCTGAGCATCTTCCCTGGGTTAAGGATCCCCTGGGGGTCAAGAGCATTCTTCACAGCGATCTGGATCCGCCTCGAGCCCTCATCAAGCTCGTTGTTGAGCCAATCGCGCTTAAGGAAGCCCACGCCATGTTCACCGGTGATCGTGCCGCCCAACTCGAGGCCGATGCGCATGATCTCGCCGAAGATCTCCTGCGCCTTCGCGGTCTGGTCCACGTCGCCGGCGTCGAAGAACACTGAGGGGTGAGTATTGCCGTCACCAGCATGGGCCACCAGCGCAATCATCAGACCTGAAGACTCCTGCAGCTCCTTCAACCGGTCGCAGAACTCGGGCATCGCCACGCGTGGCAGACACACATCGTCGAGCAGCTGGCCTCCGCCATGGGCATTGGCGAATTTCTCGTAGGCGGGCTGGATCATCCGTCGTGCAGCGATGAGCGCCGCCGAGTCGCTCGGATCGTCGGAATACGCGACGTCGAGTGCACCACAGGTCTCGGCCACCTCGGCGAACTGGGCCATGACCGCTTCGGAATCCGCAGGATTCTGGTCGACCTGCATGATGAGCATCGATCCAGCATCTCCGTCGAGTCCGAAGTCGCCGAACTCGTTGAGCATCTTCAGGCTCGACGAATCGAGGAACTCCAGCAGGCTCGGCACACCGCCAGCGGCCATGAAATCCGCCACGGTCTGGAGGCCGGAGCGCTCGTCGGGGAAGGTCGCGACGGCGGTGAATGGATCGGGCAGCTTCGGGATCAGGCGCAGGGTCGCCTCGACGACGATGCCCAGCGTGCCCTCGGAGCCGACGAACAGGTGGCGCATGTCGAGTCCGGCGACGCCCTTGGCCGTCTGCGGGCCCAGCTTCGTGAGCGTGCCATCCGCCAGAACCACCGTGAGGCTGCGAACGTAGTCCCTGGTCACGCCGTATTTCACGCAGCACAGGCCGCCCGCGTTAGTGGCGATGTTGCCGCCGATCGACGACAATGCGACCGAACCCGGATCGGGTGGGTAGGACAGGCCGAAGGGTGCGAGGTGATCCTTCAGGTCCTGATTGATGATGCCAGGCTGGACGGTGACGAGCCGTTCGGCCTCATCGACGGACACGACGTCCTTCATGCGCGAGACATTGAGCAGGATCGCCCCAGGTGAGCCGTTCGCCCCACCTGAAATCCCCGACCGAGCACCCTGCGGGACGACGGGGACGCCGTGCTCTGTTGCGAATCGCATGACCTCCTGCACATCGTTCGCCGAGGTGGCCCTGACCAGAGCGATCGCCCCTTCGTGGGGGCAGAACAGGGCTTCGTCGCGAGCGTGGGCTTCGATGACGTCGGGATCCGTCGTCAGCGCCCCCTTGCTCAACCGTGCCGCGAGCGCATCGAGTTCGGCCGCACCGACTGCGGTCTGGTCCTGTACTGTCATGACGTCCTTCCGAACGGAACGGCCGGGGTGGTCACGACCGCCTCGGCGACTGTCTTCTGGTGACGATCGGGCACGTGTTCGCCCCTACTTCGCCATCTCCGGATTCACCTTATCGGGCGCGGGAGCGGCTTTGAGGATGAGGGTGACGATTCCGGCAGCGACCATGGCGGCGCCGACGACCCACATGCCCGCGTTCTGGGTTCCGGTGAGCTCCGCGAGTCCGCCGGTGATGTAGGGCGCGAAGAATCCGGCGGAGTTGCCCAGCGAATTGATCAGCGCGAGTCCCGCGGCAGCCCCGGCACCGGCGAGAAAGGTCTGCGGAAGGGGCCAGAAGGTCGGCAGTGCCGCGCAGATGGCCATGCAGGTGATGGTCACAGCGATCATCGTGGTGAACGGTGAGCTCAGGTACAGGGCGATCGGAATGGTCACACCGCCGATGAAGAGCGGGAGCGCGACGTGCCATACACGCTCATTGGTCCTGTCGCCGTGACGGGACCAGAAGTACATAGCCAGCGCACCGAAGACGTACGGAATCGCGGTGATGAAGCCGATCTCGACGATCGAGTATTCGACGCCGAAGGTCTCCTGGAAGCCGGAGATGATGGTCGGCAGGAAGAAGCTCATCGCATAGAGGCCGTAGACCATGCCGAAGTAGACGAAGGACAGCGCCCACACGCGTGGCTGCAGAAGGGAACGGCGGACCGGGTAGTGAAAGTTGTCAGCCTTGTCCTTCTCTTCTGCGTCCATCTTCGACTGCAGCCAGTTCCGCTCCTCGGATGTCAGCCATTTGGCGTCGCGTGGGTGGTCAGTGAGGTAGAAGATGCACATGATGCCGAGCAGGACCGCAGGCACGCCTTCGACGACGAACATGAAGCGCCAGCCGGCGAAGTTCTCGAAGATCGAGTTGCCGCTCGAGATCAGCCACGAGGACAGTGGGGAGCCGATGACACTGGACATCGGGATCGCGAGCATGAACAGCGCGGTGGCCCGTGCCCGCATCGATGATGGGAACCAGTACGTGAGGTAGAGGATGACGCCCGGGAAGAATCCCGCCTCGGCGACTCCGAGGAGGAACCGCAGGAAGTAGAGCCATCCGTGGCTGGGCACAAACGCCATCGCTGCGGCCACGATGCCCCAACTGATGAGAATGCGTGCGAGCCAGATCCGAGCGCCGAACTTGTGCAGCGCAAGATTCGAGGGCACCTCGAGGAGGAGGTAGCCGAAGAAGAAGATGCCCGCCGCGAAACCGAACTGAGTAGCCGTCATCGCGAGGTCTTCGTTCATGCCACCAGGGCCCGCGATGCCGAGATTGGTGCGGTCGAGGTAGTTGATGAAGTACATCGCGATGATGAACGGAATCAGCCGAACAGTGACCTTCCTCAGGGTCCGCTTCTCCATTGCTGAATCGCTCGACGGCTGCTGGCTCACAGGTGGGTTCACCTCGGATGACATGTGATCTCCCTCGATCAGGCTGAAGCCGCGGTGACGGCTCTCGGCACACTACTGACACACAGTACGTCAGCTTTCGCTCAGGTTCCTAGAGATCGGTCTCAAAGTACCGAATATCGGGACGCAGGTGCTGACGACTGCCGGGCCTAGGATTGACCCAAGAACCAGGGGAGGACTCACCATGCAGCCGATGACGGAGCTCGCGGCAGAGTCGCTGCGTGACTACTACCTGAAGTTCGCACGCTACGAGGCGAGCGGCACTTCACCGACCTACGCTGCGTGGGCACGAGGCATAGCGGAGGACGAGGAGATCATCGAACTGCTCCTCGAACTTCCCAAGCAGAAGCGCCAGGCCAACCTTCTGTTCGCCGCTGCCCGCCACCTCGGCGGTGACGACCACCTCATGGGCGGCGACCACGGTTCCGCGAGCCTGCGCACCTGGCTGAAGGAGAACTGGCCGGCTACACGGGCACTCATGTCTGCGCGGTCGACTCAGACCAATGAAGCCGGACGCTGTGCCGTGATCCTGCCAGCGCTGGCCCGGATCTCCGCGCCCCTGTCGCTCATCGAGGTCGGCGCCTCGGCTGGCCTGTGCCTGTACCCCGATCGTTACAGCTACATGTACAGCACAGAGTCAGGGTCGCTGGCCCTTCACCCCGAGGATGGCCCGAGCACTGTCGAACTCGCCTGCGAAATGACGAATGCCACGCCGCCCGAGCGGATCCCCGAGGTCACCTGGCGAGCCGGAATCGATCTCAATCCCCTCAACATCGCCGACGGTGACCAGCAGGAATGGCTACGCTCCCTGGTCTGGCCGGAGCACGGACTGCGCCGGGATCGTCTGAGTGCCGCGGCCGCCCTCGTGTCCGCTGACCCGCCGAGGCTGGTGCCGGGCGATCTGCTCGAGACCGTCGAATCCGTGCTGGCCGAGGCTCCCGCAGGCACGCAGAAGGTCGTATTCCACAGCGCAGTGCTCGCCTATGTCGAACCGGCCGAACGCGAAGGCTTCGCCGCTCTCATGCGATCGCGTGACGACGTCGTGTGGATCAGCAATGAGGGAGGCAGAGTGCTGCCGGATATCGGAGCTCAGCTTGACCGAGAACCGGACGGACGATTCGTGCTCGCTGTCGACGGACAGGCGATCGCACTGACCGGGCCGCACGGACAGAGCTTCGAGGGACTGGGGTGACGAAGTTGTTCATCAGACAATCGAAGAGCTGGCCGTATACAACTTGCACATCCGCAGTGAAAACACCGCGCTGACGAGCTCTGCTACGCACAGCGGATCTTTCAGCGAGCGTCCCGTGAGTTCGTGCACACGGCGAAGTCGATAGCGGACAGTGTTGGAGTGGCAGTACAGCTGTTCGGCGGCGCGCTCGGCCGAGCCCTCGTTGTCGAAATAGGCAACGAGCGTGTCGAGTATCATCGAACGGTCCGCGGCGGGCAGTTCCAAGACCCCGCTGAGCACCTCATAGGCCAGCCGGCGACCCTCGTTCGGCTCACATGCGAGGAGCGCAGCCAAAGGACTCGAATTGAACTCACGCACCTCTGTCTGACCTGGTCGCAATGTCGACAGGGCAGTACGTGCCAGCTGCAGGGCACGTGGCGTCTCGGACAACGCCCTGTATGGCGGGCTCACTCCTGCACGTACCGCAATGCTTGTCAGAACATTCAGGGCGGCTTCGTGCTGCTCGGAGTGCAGCGACACAACTCCGAGCTGCAGCGTCGGCGTCAGCTGCCACCCAGAGACAATACCCTGGTCCGCGAGCTTCCGCTCCACGTCGGCCAGATCCCCACCTGCCTGGTTACGTTTGTCGACAGCAACCACGATGAGATCCGCACCCGGGGCCAGGCCGAGCAATGTGGCCATCTCCCAGGAGCTGCAATCCGGACTCGGCCGTCCTGCGAGCAGCGACTCGACCAGAGCCGAGCGCCGGCGCCCCTCTTCGGCGAGAAGCTCAGCCGATGCGGCCCGATAGGAATCAGTCAACGCCGATGCGTGCGCATCCGCGACTGACCACAGCCGAGTTGCCACCGCGAAAATGGCTTCCGGGGCTTCGCAATCGCCACCAGACCTCGCCGCCTCGACCAGCGCGTCCCACAGAACACCGAAGCTCAGATGATTCGCCTGCAGGATTTCGGCCAGAGGGATCCCCTGCTGGGCTCGACGTCTGCCTGTCTCATGGGGCGCCGTCATCTGCAACGCGTCGTGACATTGGTGCATCTCGGTGACCGCGGCCCTCAGGTTGTCCTCGATCGATCTGTGAAGGTCCTTCTGAAGAAGCGGATCCGCGCGCTCGTAGAGCGGAATTCGCTCGAGAATCATGTTGTGGGCATCCCTGACAATGCGCGGCATCTGAGAATCAGCCCAATACACGAGTTGATCGGCATCCGACATCGTCAGCGCTCCCGCCGGCCAGCTCATCTCTGAAAGGTGCAACCCTGTACCCATTCCTCAACCTCGCGTCCAACCGATGCATATCGATAGTACAAATTTCAAGCTAGTCATGCACGCATGATCCCTGGTCACCGCCACATTCGGCCCAAGGACAATTCACCTTGATTTCCCCTGGAGAAAAGCCGTTATCTGTGTACGTACTTTCCGTGGCGCAGAACACACAGGAAGGACGGTCACGAAAATACCTCGCTTCAGGTGGATAAATCAATGAGAAAGATCGACGATGACGCAAAACCTGAGATCTCCTGTCGCTATCCAGCAATTGTTGCACATCACAACCAGGCTTGTTCTTCGTGTCAAAGTTGAGTGGAACTCTGAAAATCTCTGGACACGGCCTGAGTGTTTCGGAAGTATGTCCTGTGGGTAACGCTCGTTGGTGCATATGCCGACATCTGAGGGAGCGGTCCAAACAACGAGCGGTACTTTGGAGGTAAATTCGTGTCTCACCACGTGCAATCACGTCCCCACGATGGTCATCGAAGGAAAAAGATGGTTCTCAGGCGAATTCTGCCTGGCGTGGCCGTCGGAATCGCGGGAACATTGTTGGCTTCGACCGCGGTATCGGCACAGGACGTCAAAGCCGATGAGCCGACTGAGGCCGGAGCCAGTGTCGCAGGCATGACTCTGGACTCCAAAGAACTTGTCGCACTGGGTAAGTCCAAGGCCGCATCCAAATCGGATCCGGGCCCGAACCGCGAAGCCTTCAACGGCGCCATCGGCGGCGACGAGGTCGTCGATTTCGGTGCAGGCTATGAGATCCCGCTCGATGATTTCCTCAGCTTCGGTGAAGCCGGCGCCATCCACAGCGAATCCACCGCTGCCGACTCCAAGAACGGCAAGGCCGTCACCGGAATCGTCGGCGCCGACGGTGGACTCACGCTCGACGGCAAAGACAGCGACTTCGGCACCGCGAGCGTCGACCTCCTATCGGTGGTCGACGCCACCGGAAAGTCTGATGTCACCGACGGACTCATCGACCAGGCTGACTTGAACTTCGGACTCGGCGGCGCTTGGGTCGAAGCAGTTGACGGCGAGCTCCAGGATCCAGACGGTGTGGGCGGATACGGACAGTACCGCGTCGGTGACGCAAAGCTCAATCTCCACTCCCCCGCCATCGAAGATGCCGGCGACGGAGTGTCGGACGCCGCTGGTCAGATGGAAGACGAAGTGGCCGATAAGGTCAACGACGCACTCGGACTCGGCAAAGCCCTCCCGGGAATGAAGGTCGACACGACAGTCACCTCCAACATCGAGGAAGACGTTCTCGATGCGATCCTGCGTGAACCGATCAAGACCGATGACGGACTCGCCACGATCGACCTTGGAAAAGGCTCGGTGGAGGTCGACCTCGCCCGCCTCGGCGGCAACGACGACGGCGTGACCGATCGTCCGGTCGGAATCAACAACCAGGACCCGAACTCCGAGCTGATCGACGATGAGACATACCCGCTCATCGCCAGCAGCATCCACGACGCCATTGAGAAGGTCATCGACGTCGCAGTGGACACAGCGATCGAATCGTTGCGCACCGCGAAAGTGAACGTTGATATCACCGCTCTCGATGGAACCACCGCCGGATGGGACATGGACCTCACCGGAAAGGTCAGCAACTACGACTGCAAACCTTCGGGTGCAACGGGATCGGTGTCCTGCACAACGATCGACGCCGTGATGAACTCGATGAAGACCGTCACAGGCCCGATCTACGACAAACTCTCGGACCCATCGGGCCTGCTGTACAAGGCGTTCACCACGATCAAAACCGACATGATGACGGTCCCGATCCGCGCGGCAATTGATCCATTCCTCGAGCTGCTGGCAGATAACCTCGTTTCGCTGCAGATCAACCACCAGGAGACAACTGAGTGCACGACCGCGGACGGTGAGAAGGTCGTCAGCGGCGTGGACGTCTCCGCCCTGAGCCTCGGCGTTGCCGGCGGCAAGTCACGGATGGGCTTCGGCAACGCCGGAGTCCGCACCGACCCTTGCGGCGAGTCAGCAGACGCCGTCAAGCCGGGACCGGTCGACCCGCACAGCGACAGGTCGATGTTCGACCCACGCAATCTGTTCCCTGGCTTGTGACTCTCCTGTCCGTTGCTGATCGCGATGCCAGCCATCGCAGTCGACAAAGTTGCAGTACACACGTTCACGAACACAGCGAATGCATGACGCTCATCGCGAGATGAGCACCCGAGTGGGGGGGGGGGGGGGGGGGGGGGGGGGGGGGGGGGGGG
>NZ_JBHFIH010000018.1:8997-80187 GCF_057334195.1 Brevibacterium sp. AGC70
CATTTCATGTCCCCCCCACCACTCCCATTTGTCCACGAGATACCGCCGGGAAAGACGAGCTGAGCACCCTTGAGTAGACATGCCTCCACGTACAGACGTCTGTTGCAGATCGTGGCAGGAGGACTATGTCTCATCCTCTTCGTCTCGGCGTGCACTCGAGGTGACACCTCACCCGAAGACGCGAAGACCGCGGATTCCTCCGCAGTCGCCTCCAGCAGCTGCAAGGAGCCCGAGAAGAAGGTCTCACAGACCCTATCCAGCGGAGCGACCTGGACGATGTGCTGGGGTGTTCATCCCGATTTCGGCCTCAGTCTCTCCGAAGTCTTCATCGCGCCCCCTGGCAAAGACCCGATCAGAATCATCGATTCTGCCTCCATCGCTCAGCTGGAAGTCCCGTACGACACCGGAAAACGCAATACATCGGATATCACTGCGGCCGGCTTCGGCGGCCGCAAGATGAAGACGCTGAAGGCCGATGCTTGCGCGGGAGACCTGAACTCGATGGAGATCCCGAAGATCGGCGACGGCAAGTACGGAGAGAGCGAGACACGCAATGTCCTGTGCACCGAGGTCATCGACGACGGACTCGCCTATCATTCGAGTGATCTCGTAGCACCAGCCTCCGACCGCAAGAACGCCCTGCGACTGTCGACGGTTTCGCGAGTGGGCTGGTACGAGTACGTCTCTCAGTACACATTCGGCTCGGATGGATCCATCGACGTGCAGCTCGGGGCAACCGGCGACCTCTCGCCTGCCGACTACACGGACAAGGACCACGGTTGGGACGTCGGAGACGATGAACATGCGGCAAGTCATTCGCATAACGCCGTCTGGAAGGTCCGTTGGGGACTCGGAGGCGAAGGCGGAATGAAGGCACAGCAGTTCGACGCCACACCGACGGGCGAATCCGGACCGGAATCACCGATCATGACCGGAAAGCTCAAGGATATCGAGCACCCGGCTCTCGCACGATGGAAGGACCGCCGTTGGTGGCGAGTCCTCAACCCTGATGTGCTCAACGACGACGGTCATCCCATCTCCTATGAGATCGATACCGGAAAATCGGACTCATTCGAGTTCGTCGATGACGTCGAACATGCCCACTCCCACGAGGAAGAACCCGGGTACGACGTCGGCTTCACGAACTTCAACGAATGCGAACAGTATGCGACGAACAATCGAGGCGATTGCGGCCGTGGAGTCCCTGAGTTCGTCGATGACGGCAAGGGTCAGAAGCTCGACGACGTCGTGTCGTGGGTCGCTGTCGGATTCCATCATGTCCCCCGCGATGAAGAGCAGTCGCCCATGGAGATGCACTGGCAGGGGTTCAAACTGCTCCCCCGTGATCTCACCGCTCAACGATTCGACATTCCCGAAGGGCATGAAGAAGTGAACGGTGTCCCCGACTCCGAATGGAATCAGGAACCGACGAATTGATTAGCTACTGTTTAGTAGCAAATGGAAGATATGCCGCTTGGAGCCTGATGAATTGTCTGGAAAAATCGTCTTGAAGAACGAGATTAGCATTGCAGGGAATTTCAGTTACAAGGTAGGCTGATTTTGCTGACCTAGCATATTAGCTACTTGGCAATCGCATGAAAGTACCTCAGAGCGGAAATGCGATAACTCCTGAGCGCACGCAGCTTCCCGTGCGCTCGGGAGTCCTCATATCTATTAACTACAGCCGGTCTACACTAGTAATGTGGCATGGTCGTCGACCCTGATGTTGCCCGAGGTGCCCCTGAGATCGGCGGCCGGGTTCCAGGCGATCCCGAGAGACGATTCGTCCACGCGGTCGACGGTCATGCGATCGCGCTGACCGGACCGCACGACCAGAGCTACGAAAGACCCTGGCCGCCGAGGCGGGCCCGCATTCTGGCACTGGCATCGTTGAGTCCCACAATCTCTACATGCTTTCCATAGTGCTCGTACTTGTCGGTCACAGAGTCCAATGCAGCGATCGTCGAAGCATCCCAGAGATGAGACTGGTGCATGTCGATGATGACGCGCTCAGGGTCTTCGGCGTAGTCGAACATCGTGTACAGGTCGTTGGAGGATGCAAAGAACAGTTCACCGTTGACGGTGTAGCGGACACTCGGACGTCCGTCAGATTCCACGATCTCACGGTTGACGCTGACGAAGTGCGCCACTCGATTGGCGAAGGCGACCATGGCCACGAGCACGCCGAGAATCACTCCGATCGCCAGATTGTTCGTCCATACAGTCGCAACAACGGTGACCAACATGACGGTGGTCTCTGACTTCGGCATCCGCTTGAGAGTGCTGGGGCGGATGGAGTGCCAGTCGAAGGTCGCCCAGCACACGAAGATCATGACCGCTACCAATGCGGCCATGGGGATCAGCGCAACGATGTCGCCGAGGACTACGACGAGGATGAGCAGGAAGACACCGGCGCAGAACGTCGAGATCCGTGTCCGAGCCCCCGAGGCACGGACGTTGATCATGGTCTGCCCGATCATCGCGCAGCCGCCCATGCCGCCGAAGAACCCGGTGACGATGTTGGCCACGCCCTGCGCCCAGGACTCTCGAGTTTTGTTCGAACGGGTATCGGTGACATCGTCGACGAGTTTGGCCGTCATCAGTGATTCGAGCAGACCGACCAGGGCCATCGCCACCGCGTAGGGGGCGATGATCTTCAGCGTCTCAAGTGTCAGCGGCACCTGTGGAACAAGGAGGGTCGGCAGCGACTCAGGCAGCTGTCCCTTGTCACCCACATTGGGAACATCCCAGGCGAAGAGCACGACGAGAAGGGTCAGGACGACGATGGCGACCAGGGGCGCCGGCACGATGGACGTGAATTTCGGGAGGACGAAGACGATGATGAGGCCGAGCAGACACAGTGGGTAGACCAGCCACGGGACGTCGAAGAGTTCGGGCAGCTGGGCAATGAAGATGAGAATGGCCAGGGCATTGACGAATCCGACCATGACTTGTCGGGGGATGAATCGCATGAGGCGAGCGACCCCGACCAGTGCCAGAATCACCTGGATCAGACCTGCCAGGATGACGGTGGCGATGAAGTAGTCGGTGCCGTGCGAGGCCACCAAGGGTGCGATGACGAGCGCCACTGCACCGGTCGCCGCAGAGATCATTGCCGGGCGTCCGCCGAGGATCGCCACAGTCACGGCCATCGTGAATGATGCGAAGAGTCCGACTCGCGGGTCCACGCCGGCGATGACGGAGAAGGCGATCGCTTCGGGAATGAGCGCCAGACCGACGACGAGCCCGCCCAGAATCTCGGTCTTGAGCCAACCGGGCCGCTTCAGCGTCCGGAGCACACTTTGGCGCTCCTCCGGTGTCGGATTGAGCCGCGCACTGTCTGAAGGCAGGGTGGTGGACACAAGGGGCTCCTAGAGGCAGGAAGAAAACGGGAAACGAGGGTGTGCCGGGAGTCGTCACGAACCTTCACGGCACGTCAGGGTTCGGAAACAACATTAACGTTGCGTTAAAGTTGGTGCAAACCAGTTCCTGCGGCCGGCACAAGACCGGAGCGAGTCCGGAGCGAGACCACAGCGAGTCCGGCACGAGTCCGGAGCGAGACCACAGCGAGTCCGGCACGAGTCCGGAGCGAGACCACAGCGAGTCCGGCACAAGTCTAGAGCGAGACCGGAGGCGACGAAAGGGTGCATGGCATGCACATCGGCGAGATGACGGAGAAGTCGGGGTTGTCCTCACGGACCCTGCGACACTACGAAGACATCGGACTCATTCCAGCCACGGGCAGAACCGAGGGCGGTTTCCGGGTCTACACCGATGAGGACTTTCGGCGCCTGATGACGATCCGGCGGATGAAGGCCCTCAGCTATTCCACCGCCGAGATGGGTGAGCTGCTGGCCCACCTGGACATCCTGGAGGGCGACTCACCCGAGGAGGAACGAGTCGAGGCTCGGCGAAAACTGCTGGCACTGCTCGACGATGCCGATGCCAGACGTGAGAAACTCGCTCGCCAGGTCGAGCGCGCCGACGAGTTCCTCGGCATCCTCCGTCATCGCCTCGGCTGAGGAACGACGGCTCGCGACTGCCCCAACGCGGCCGACCCCGACTCACTCACATCTTCGGTGCCCACCCGAGCTTCGGTCCGATCTCGGTCGCGAGCTGGTGGAGGATGTGCCTCCAATCCTCGAGTTCGAACTCGAAGGGCAGCTCGAAGAGGTAATCATCGGACTGCGCGAACGCCGGATCGCTGAGCAGCCGATCGACGATCTCCTCGTTCGACCCCAGCACATCGGTGGCGATGATCGTGTTCTTCCCATGGACCTTCTTCGTCCGCGGAGTCCTGGCCTCCGCATAGTCGCGATACCTCCTCACCTGGTGGGGGCTGGCACCATCGGTGGGGACGATGACCCGAGCGATGCTGACTCGGCCTTCGCCGCTCGAACCGTCAGCTCCGGCGTCACCGGTCCTGGCCTTGCGGAAAGTCTGGATCTGGTTGGCCTGGTTGAGCGAGAAGTCCTCGATGCCGTCCTCGGCGGAGGAGATGTTGCTCATCAGCCAGTTGAGCCCGGCACCTCCGGCCCAGGTGGCTGATTTCAGAGAACCACCGCCGTACCAGAGCCGGTCCGAGAGCCCTGGTGAGTTCGGTTCGACTCGTTCGGAATCGATGTCTCCCCCGAACCCCTGGTACTCGGGCTTCTCTCGCACTGGAGCTCCGGCGAGGAAGTCCCTCAGCCGTTCGATGCGTCTGTAGCTGAAATCGCTGCCACTCCAGCCCTCATCGAAGACCAGATCGTTGACCTCCTCGGTGAATGCAGGAGGATGTACACTCAGCCCGGGAAGCACTCGCCCTCCGGAGAGCACATCGGCGACAGCGAGGTCTTCGGCCAGGCGGTAGGGGTTCTCATGTCCGACAGGAATCACCGCGCTCCCCAAGCCGATGCGCTGCGTATGCTGGGCCAGCGCGGCAAAGTACACCGCCGGAGACGGCAGACCGTACTGCATGTGCCGGGTACGCACCCAACCGCTGTCCAGGCCGAGTTCCTCTGCAAACCTGAAGAGCTCGATGCCCTCCTGCAGCCCCCGCGCCGGGTCCCTGCGATCAAAGGGAACCAGATGGATGAAGCCCAGGTGATCGAGTGGCCGTGTCGTCTGTGTGCTCACGATGTCTCCCCATAACGTCTCACTGAGGCGCCTACCTCAGGTAGTTGAACTATCAATTCATACCAGCATCGCCTGAACGTCGGCCGTCATACCGATGCAGTGGCGAGCTCGCGTCCTCATCTCCGTGACGGCGCTGCGGTTCACGCCCACCCGACAACGAGGCGGGCCGCCTCGGCGGGGATCGTCGGGTCCACCCCGGTCAGGTCGGCGAATCGGCGCAGGCGGTTGGCCACCGTATTGCGATGGCAGAACAGCTCGGCGGCACTCGCCCCGATGCTCCCCGAGCGCAGGTAGGTGTGCACGGCCTCGACGAGGCGCTCTCGTTCGCCCTCTCCGCAGACGGCGAGCGCCCGTTCGACGTCGGTGACGATGGAATTCCCCGCCGCGTTCAGCGCCTGAGCGGCCAATCTGGCCCACCCGCGCTCCCAGGTCATCGCCCCCACCTCGGCGGCGGTGAGCACCTGCGCAAGATCCCGAGCTGTCAACGCTGACCTGCGCAGGGACCCGATTCCACGGGTATTGACCAGGCCCACCCGCGCCGCGGCGAGCCGACGTCCGACCGTCTCCAATCGCGACCCGGAGAGCTCGGATGACCCGGTGAAGGCAATGAGGACATCGCCGAGGTGGTGCGTGAACATGGTCCCGCCCGCGCGCTCATGATCGGACACGAGAACCCGCAGCGCCGAGGTGTCCTCACCGCGCGCGGCCACGACCAGCAGCGGGCCGTCCGGGTCGAGGCCCAGCGCCGAGGCGATTGTGGCCAGACGCTCGTCCGTCGGGTTGAGATCATCGAAGAGTCCCGCGATGAGCCCCTGCCGGACGGAGGATTCCTCCTCGCGCATCCGCTCCCGCTCTGCCGTGTAGGCATGCTGAACCTGGGAGACGTATTCGTCGACGGTGGAGAGCACGATCCCGGTGTGCCGGATGACGAGCTCCGCATCATCCTGCGTCGCGACCCTGGTCAGGGCCTCCCATAGGACGTTGAAGTCGTGTCTGATCGCCGTCATCAGCGCCTCCAGCGGAATCCCGGCACGAGCGCGAGAGACCCCGACCTCCGTGGACACCGCAACCGGGCCGTCGAAACCGCCGGCGCGCAGGCCCTCGACGAGAGACTGGAATGAGACGAGCCCGGTCCGTCTCAGCTCCGAGACCGGAATCGGTGCGGGATCGTAGCCGGGCACCCTGACGACTCGGGACATGAACCGTTCGGTGAGCTGCTCGAGATCGAGGGCGTCGAGGAGTTCGATCCAGCGCTGACGGTCACCGGGCAGCGGCTGATCCTTGAGCTGTCTCTCGTGTGTTGGCGGCATCGTCCTAGACTATGTGCGTAAGGCTGTGCAGATGCACAATAGGCAACCGAGATCTCGGGGCAAAAGATACTCGAAATCGTGCGATCTCACTCTGTAGTGTTCTAAGTTACAGGTTGAATGCCCTAGCCGACCATGCCCTGCAACCCAACCCTGCCACCCAGTCCCGCACTCGATGGAGAGAAACATGAGCCACACCGATCCCACAGCTGCGGCGGAATACTCCGCAACTCATGAACTCAGCGTCAAAGACGCCAACAAGGTCGCGCTCGGCGCCCTCCTCGGCACCGCGCTCGAATGGTACGACTTCTTCCTCTTCAGCGCGGCTGCGGCACTGGTCTTCAACGTGCAGTACTTCACCAGCGAGAACGCCACTGCCGCTGCGCTGGCATCCTTCGCAACCTTCGGCGTCGGACTCGCCGCCCGTCCCATCGGCGGACTCATCTTCGGCCGCATCGGCGACAAGCTCGGCCGCCGTCAGGTCCTCATGGTCACGATCGTGGGCATCGGCATCGTCACCGGCCTCATCGGTGCGCTCCCGACCTACGCCGCGATCGGCTTCGCGGCACCTGTCCTGCTCGTGCTCCTGCGCATCCTGCAGGGACTCTTCGTCGGCGGCGAGTGGTCTGGCGCTATGACGCTCGTCGTCGAGAACGCCCCGCTTCACCTGCGCGCACGCTACGCCGCAATCCCGCAGATCGGCTCGCCAATCGGCACGATCCTCTCCTCCGGCGGCTTCTTCGTCATGACCCTGATCCTGTCGGCGGACAGCTTCAGCGCCTGGGGCTGGCGCATTCCGTTCCTCGCCGCCATCCCACTCCTCCTCGTCGCCGTCTACATCCGCAGCCGCCTCGAAGAATCCCCGGTCTTCCGCCAGCTCGAGGATTCCGGCGAGCTCGAGAAGAGCCCCGTGCGCACCACCTTCCGCGACAGCTGGAAGCAGATCATCGTCGGCATGGCCGCGGCCCTCCTCGGCGTCGGCGGCTTCTACCTCGTCACCGCATTCTGTGTCTGGTACGGCGTCAACGTCCTCGGCTACGACGATTCGCTTCTGCTGTTGGGCAGCATGGTCGCCGCCGCTGTCGAGATCTTCGCCCTCATCTGGGGCGGATCGCTCGGAACGAAGTTCGGGGCCAGCAAGGTCATCCTGTGGGGCGGCATCGCCTCGGCCGTGGTCTCGGTTCCTGCCTTCCTCATGTTCGCATCCGGGAACCCGGTTCTCGTCGTCCTCGCCATGACCCTGGCCGTCGGCACGCTGTCACTGCCCTACGCCGCCTCGGGCACAGTCATGACCGGCCTGTTCCCGGCCAGCACCCGCTACACCGGTGTCGCCCTGGCACAGAACGTCGCCGGCATGATCTCCGGATTCATTCCGCTGCTCGCCACCGGGTTCGTCGCCGCGGCGGCCGATCATTGGTGGCCGGCAGCCGCGATGCTGGCCTTCCTGTCCCTGTTCACGGCCTTCGCCGGAGCCATCGCACCGCGCCTGAGCGTCGACCTGCCCGGCTTCAAGCACTGAGGACAGACGGCGCAGCGCCAGCACTCCCGCCACCAGCGTTCCCACCACCAGCACCCATCTGCACTCACCATCACGAAAGGGCCCACACGCATGTCCCGCTCGGCCGGTCACCTCATCGTCAACACCCTGGAGAACGCCGGAATCGAGCGGATCTACGCGGTCCCCGGCGAAAGCTACCTCGACGTCCTCGACGGACTCTACGACTCTCCCATCGAGACCGTCGTGTGCCGGCAGGAGGGCGGCGCAGGGTTCATGGCTCTGTCCGAATCACGGCTGACGGGGCGACCCGGAATCGCCATGGTCACCCGTGGTCCGGGCGCCGCGAACGCGATGATCTCCGTGCACACCGCCTACCAGGACGCCACCGCGCTCGTCCTCTTCGTCGGACTCGTGCCCATCGCGGACCGCGCCCGGGAATCGTTCCAGGAGTTCAGCCTGCCCGAGTGGTTCTCCTCCACCGCGAAGAAGGTCATCATCGTCGACGACGAGCACCGTGCCGGTGACCTCACGGCCGATGCTCTGCGCATCGCCGCCTCCGGTCGCCCCGGTCCCGTCGTCGTGGGTCTGCCCGAGGACGTCCTCGTCCGCCTGACCGACTCACCAGCAACGACGCCTGCTCCGATCGCCGAACCTCACCCCTCGGCCATCGACCTCGAATCGCTGAGCGTGCGCTTGGCCGCCGCGCAGAAGCCGGCCTTCGTCCTCGGTGGGGACGGGTGGCACGAAGGCCACGGCCGCGCACTGCTCGACCTGGCCGCCTCGGCGGGAATCCCGGTCTTCTGCGATTGGCGCGCCTACGACGCCGTCCCCCACACCGGACCCGCGTGGGCCGGTTGGTTGGGATATGGCCGCACCGAGGCGGTCGCAGCCGGATACGGTGATGCCGACCTCCTCGTCTTCGTCGGCGCCACCCGATCCGATGTCGCCAGCGACGGCTACACCCGCGGTTTCGACGCGGAGACCGTTGTAGTGGGGCTCGACCCGGAGGCGACCCAGCATGCCGGGCGCATCGACCAGCAGATCCTGGCCTCCCCACGCAGTTTCGTCACGGCTCTGACCTCGATCGATGCCTCAGACCTGCGCGGAGAACGCAACGACGCGTGGATGCAGTCGCGTTCAGACGTGCAGTCCCAGGTCGCCGAGCACAGGCCCGACGCCGAGGTGGCTGGTGCTCGTCCTCGAACTGGGGTCGATCTCGGGGTCGCGTTCGGGATCCTCGACGACCGCCTCGGCGGCTCTGCGGTTCTGACATACGGAGCCGGCAATGCCACGATCTGGGGCCACAGGTTCATCCGGCATCTTGAGCCGGCGAGCCTCGTCGGCGCCCGCAACGGAGCCATGGGCCTTGCCGTTCCCGGTGCGGTCGCGGCCTCGCTCGTCTTCCCAGAGCGTCGCGCGGTCGCGATCTGCGGTGACGGTGACTTCCTCATGAATGGGCAGGAGCTGGCCACGGCCTTCGCTCACGGGGCGAAGCCGCTGATCATCGTCGTCGACAACGGCGTGTACGGCACAATCGTCCAACACCAGGACAACCACTATCCCGGACGTCCCTCAGGCACCCGCATGGTCAACCCCGATTTCGCAGTATGGATGTCCTCGTTCGGCGGGCACGGCGAACGGGTGGAGAGGACCGAGGACTTCGAGGCCGCGCTCGACCGAGCCCTTGCTGCGGACGGTCCGGCGCTCGTCCACGTCCTCATCGACCCCGAGCTCATGCCCCCGGCCGTCGACGAGATCGCGGCCTGACGAGATCCCGGCCGTCGACGAGATCCCGGCCTGACGAGATCCCGACCTGACGATTCCCCGACCATCCACGACAGTCCCCACAACCCCGCCAAGGACGAACAATGACGCAGACTCCCCGCTCGCAGACTCCAGCTTCTTCACCAGCGACTACGCAGACAGATAGGGACGATGAGTTCCTCGCCGACTGGTCGGTGCATTCGCGCTTCGGCGCCGTCGAGGGAACGAACGGCGTGGATCGGCAGGCGGCGAGCGCGGCCGACGGTGAGCAGCGCAGATGGTTCGCCGAGCTGCTGGACAAGCATGGGTTCAGCGTCCACCGGGATGCGATCGGCAATCAGTTCGGTCTGCTCGAGCTCGTTCCCGGCGCCCCGTATGTGCTGACCGGATCGCACATGGATTCGCAGCCGACCGCCGGCCGCTTCGACGGGGCGTATGGCGTCATGTCCTCGGCCCACGCCTGCTTCGCCGTCGCCGATGAGCTGCGCGCCGAGCCGTCGAAGGCGAAGTACAACCTCGCCGTCATCAACTGGTTCAACGAAGAGGGCTCGCGCTTCAAACCGTCGATGATGGGCAGCAATGTCTTCACCGGCAAGGCCGAGCTCGAGGCGGCACTGGCCACCACCGATCCTCATGGTGTCACCGTCGCCGAGGCGCTCGATGCGATCGGCGAGCGCGGAGACTTCACCGCGCCGGAGATCGCGGCCTATGCCGAAATCCATGTCCAACAGGGCCGCAGCATGGAGGAGGACGGGGTGACGATCGGCCTCGTCAACGCCACGTGGGCTGCTCATAAGTTCGAGTTCCGCGTCACCGGAGAGCAGGCCCACAGCGGTTCGACGCTGATGGGTGATCGTCGCGATGCACTGCTGGGTGCCGCCCGGCTCGTCGTCGCCGCGCGTGAACTCGTCGACGAATTCGAGCCCGGGGACCTGCACACGGCGTGCGGTGAGCTCAACGTCTACCCCAACTCCCCGGTCGTCGTCGCCAGTGAGGTCGGCCTGCTGCTCGACCTGCGCTCCCCCAGCGCCGAGGTGATCGCCGCCGCCCACGAATCCCTCATGTCCACGGTCGCCCGGGTCCGCGAGGAGGTCGGTGTCGAGATCGAGATCGTCGCAGAGCACAGCTGGGATCAGAACCCGTACTCCGAAGATGGGGTCGAGCTGGCACGATCGGCAGCCGAGGACCTGGGACTCACCTCGGCGCGGGTGATGACCGTGGCCGGACACGACTCGACGAACATGAAGGACACCGTGCCCACGGTCATGCTCTTCGTGCCCAGCGTCGGCGGCGTCTCCCACAATCTTCAGGAATTCACGAAGGACGAGGACCTCGTGTCCGGCCTTCACCACCTCACCGAAGTGGTGCGACGACTGGCCGCTGGCGCGCTGAGCTGAGCCGAACTCGCCCCTTTCGCTTCCGCTTCCGCTAGCCAAAAGTGCACTGGTAGAGCACAAATGCTCTACGTGAGCACTTTTGGCTAGCGGGAGTCAGGGTCCGAAGCACCCGGGACACATAGGTGCGTCAATTGATGGGCTCGACGTCCTGGTTCTCGTCGACGAGCTCTTCGGCCAGCGTCTCCCACTTGTCATAGGCGCCGGGATGTCCTGAGCCCTGGACCGCCTGGGCCGCGGCGCCGGGATCCATCGTCTCCCACCCCGCGATCTGGAGCAGCCCCGGGTTCGGGCACTCTGGATTGACTCCGTAGAAGGACTTCGAGGCGTACACCGCATCGGTGATCTGCCCGTGGGTACCCCAACCGTATGAGGGTCGCTGCTGGAACAGTCCGGCAGAGTCTTTGTCACCGCTGTCGAGATTCCGCAGACTCGATTCCTGCAACGCGGTCATGACTGCGATCTTCTGAGCCTGCGCCGAGAGATCAGCGCCCTTGCCGACGGCGATGATGGTGCGAGCATTGTCGATCTTCTCCTGCGAGAGCTGGCTGGTGTCCTGGGGCCTGGCACCTTCACCGCCATCAGGTGCCTTGCTCGTAGGAGGAGAAGCCTTGCTCGTAGGAGGAAGGGTCTCCGCAGGCACTGCGGTCGCCGCAGACGCGCCACTGGCGAGGAGGCCTGCGGAAAGAGCGGTCACCGCTAATGCTCGTGCAAGTTTCATCGGTTCTGATTCTCCTGAAATCTGCTCAATAGAGCAATGGGCATTGTGTTGAGCGGCAGGTCCGCGCGAAGTATCCACATCCGAGAGACACACGGCCCCCTGAAAACTCGCCCAGACTCCAGCCTCTCGAAGGGACAATGTCGCCTGCAACGAACACGGAGCTAACGGCTGTTGAATTGTGCTGATCCCGCGGCGTGTCGAAGCCGCACTGCGGTCGACTCTGCACTGCGGCCGACGCCGCACCACGGTTGACGCCGCACCACGGCCGACGCACTGCGACCGACGCACTGCGGTCGACACCGCACTGCGGTTGACGCGCTGCGGCCGACGCTGCGCTGCGCGTAGCTGCATCACGGTCGACACCGCACTGCGGTCGACTCTGCACCACGGCCGAGGCCGAAACAGTACTCTTGCCCCATGGACTCGACACTGCCTGAGGAAGCTGCCCGGGCAGTCGAGTCGTATCTGCGGATCGCCGACCGACTGCTGCCGGGTGCGGTCACCGCATGCGCAGTCGGTGGGTCCATCGCCCTTGATGCCTACCGACCGGGCCGCAGCGATATCGATGTCATCGCTGTCCTCAGCGATGAGTGGAGAGTCCACCGCAGCCTCATGGCACGCTTGAGGCTTCTGCATCTCGCTCAGGTGCCCCGCCTGACCGTCCGTGCTGCACGCGGTATGGGGTTCAGCGCATGCTGCAACACGGTATTCGTCTGGCAGTCCGAGATCACCCGTGCGGTGACTGAGATCCACCCGGTCGCGTCCCACGTCGGCGAGGTCTTCGTCTCTCAGGGCGCTTTCGACGTCAATCCGGTGATCTGGAAGGAACTCGTCGACGGCGGCATCTCCGTCCGCGGCGGCCCCGTCTCGGATTGGAATCTCGACTCCGAGCCGGGTGAACTCCGCAACTGGGTGGCGCGCAACATCCGCGAGTATTGGGCACCGCTGGCTGAAAGCGCACGCCGAGGTCGACGCACCTTGTCAGCTGGAGCTGTGGAGTGGTGCCTGCTGGGGCCGGCGCGAATGCACCACACCCTCCTGACCGGGGAGATCATCAGCAAGGAGGATGCCGGGCGGCACGCGCTCGAGGCTTTCCCTGACCACTCGGCGATCGTGCAGGTTGCCCTCGCCCGGCTGCGAGGCGATCCGCTTCCGACAACCCCACCTCGTGATCAGTGGCGTGCACTGACTGCATCGGCGATGAGGTCGATCATCGCCGACTCCCCAGCGAACGACCTCATTTGATATCGTCGACGTCCTGGTTGTCATCGACGAGCTGCGCGGCAAGGGGTTCCCACTTCGCGTATTCGTCGGGGAATGCCGAGGACTGCACGCCCTGCGCGGCCTGACCCGGGTCGATGTTCTCCCAGTTGCCGATCTGAGTCAGGCCCGGATTGGGACTATCGGGGTTGACTCCATAGAACGACTTCGAGGCGAAGACGGGATCCTCCACCTGCTCAGCCGATCCCCAGTTCATCGAGGGGCGCTGCTGGAATGCTCCGACGGAGTCACGATCCCCGCCGTCGAGATTCTGCAGGCTCGACTCCTGCAGTGCGGTCATCACGGCGATCTTCTGGGCCTTCTCGGACAGGTCCGCCCCCTTACCGACGCCGATGATGGTGCGAGCAGTCTCGATCTGCTCGGAGCTGAGCTCATCCGGATCGTCGATGCCCACGGCTGTGCCGTCGCCCTGGCCCTGACCGGCGCCCGAGACGTTCTCGCCCGGCTGGTCGACGGCTCCTGTGATCGGACCCGCCGCGGCCGAGGTCGCCGCACCCAGGGAGAGACCCCCTGCGATGACGGCAGCGGACAGTGCAGTCACCGCAAATTTGCGCACGCTTTTCATCTGTTCTCACTTTCCTGTTGGATCGGGCGAGCTGCCCGGACGGCGTCCTGATCGGATTCGGCACACATCTGCTTCCTGCTTTCGGCACAGGGATGCTCCGGTAATCGCCTCACACCACACTGTCGGACGCAGGAAGGCGGTTCAATGCCGAGACGCTCATAGGTGACTTAGTCTCGCCGCAACGAATCGGAAGGGACTGATGAGCATCAGCTCAGAATTCGCTGGATGCTCTGCGGCACCGCGGGGCGCCCGCACGCATCCGTGACCCGGGTCTCGGCCCGCCCATCGGGCCACTCGAAGGTGCGGGTCAGGCTCCATTCAGGCGCGCGTCCGTCTACCTCACAACCTCGCGTGATGTGTTGTCGATACGGCGGGTCCAACCGCGACCGTCGAGGTGTTCGAGCAGGGGAATGACGACGCGTCGCGTGGTACCCAGAGCCTTCCTGGCCGCACTTGTCGTGAACGGCTGGTCCAGTCCCGCAAGCAGTCGCATCGCCTGTGCCGGCGTCCGTGGTGACACAACCACACCGTCACCGAGGCGCAGGAGCCGTCCCGCGGACTCGGCGACTGCAAGCTCCCGCACTCCCAGTCGGAGCTCTCGCAGGTCATCGGCCTCGGGAGCCGCGAAGGGATTGGCCGCCAAGCGTCGTTCCACCTCGGCGACGCCTGCCTCCGCCGGACCCAGATCGGCGGTGTGCCCGGGCGGGCGGACCATGCCCTTGACCGTATCGAGGCCGGCGCGAGAGGCGATGGCAGCGACGAGTTCCTGACCGCCGCCGTCAGGCAATGGAGGGTCGACCCGGCGCAGCTGTTCGGCCAGTGCTTTTTCGGGTACACCAGCAGCCAGAGGCTCTGCCGCAAGCTTCGCCTTCACGATGGTCCCGGCGTCCTCGACCCACTTCTCGAGTGTCGGCCTGTGGACGAGCCATCCTCCGGCGATCTCTTCAACGCCCTCGACGCCGTCGGGAAGCGTCAGTCCGAAGCGGACCAATCTGGCCCGTTCGACGGCTCCCCGGCGGGCCACCTCGGCGAGGATGTCTCCGGTCTCCGGACGATCGGTCAACTCACGAGCTCGCCTGGTGCCAGCACCTCTGCGGCTCAGTTCCGGCGGGTCGACGTCGACGATGATGACTCCCGCGAAGACGTTGCGGCTGCCGGGGCTGCGCAGCACGATCCGGTCCGTGACCTGCAGCGGCAGCGGACGCTCGAGTGTGAGGCGGGCGTGGTCGCCGTCGAACGGCCTCATGTGCACCGGGACCGCGGCGGTTCCGATGTGGAGCATGAGTCCGTGCACGCCCTCGTCGAGTGGCTGGCCCATGGTTCGGCGAACGTCGATGTTTTCGACGATCGGCCAAGCATCGTCGTTGATGAGAGCGTCACCGCGGTGGATGTCATCGGCCGCGACCTCGCGCAGATTCACGGCGACGCGGGTGCTGGGGGCGATCACCTCGGCGGAGGAGTTCCGACTCTGCAGACCACGGACGGTCGTCGCCTCGTCCGAGGTCTCCCCGACGAGGCGCAGACGATCACCGGTGCGCAGGGTTCCGGCTGTGAGCGTGCCGGTGACCACGGTGCCGGCGCCCTTGATCGTGAAGGCACGGTCGACCCATAGCCGCAGTCGGGCCTCCACGTCAGGGGCCGGCGCTTCGGCGGTGACCTTGTCCAACGTTGTGATGAGCGCGTCCATGCCGTCCCCGCTGGTTGCCGAGACCGGAAGCACGGGAGCATCGGCCAGCGGTGTGCCCCGAAGTTCGGCTCTGATCTGGGCCTCTGTCGCTGCGACCGACTCGGGGGCGAGGTCCGCACGGGTGATGACGACGAGGCTGCGGGTGATGCCCAGCGCGGTAATCGCGTCCCGGTGGTCACTCGACTGGGCCTGCCACCCCTTGTCAGCTGCGACGACGAGACACACGATTGGAGCCGGGCCGACGCCTGCGAGCATGTTCGCGAGGAACTTCTCATGCCCGGGAACGTCGACGAAGGCAAGTTCCCTCCCGGACGGCAGAGTCGTCCAGGCGAAGCCGAGGTCGATCGTCAGACCCCGCTTCCTCTCCTCTGCCCACCGGTCCGGTTCCATGCCGGTCAGGGCGTTGACCAGGGTTGACTTCCCGTGATCGACGTGGCCAGCGGTTGCGAGAACGTACATCTCAGGCATGGTTCGTGAAGTCCGGATCATCGCTGGAACCCACACCATCGTCGCCGAGGCGGCTCCGCGTGTTCGCACGAGCCCGGTTCACGGCCTCGCCGATTCGATCGTCATCGACTTCGGGAACGCAGCGCAGGTCGATGAGACATCGTCCCTGGTGCACTCGGGCGACGACTGCCGGGTCGCCGAGGCGCAGCGGGCGGGCGAGCTCCTCGGGCAGTTCGACGGCCCATCCGGGAAGGGGAACACCGGGGGCTCCCCCGCCGCCGACGCGCCCGTCGTGGGCGACAACGGTTCCGGAGACGAGGCCGGCCAGGCGTTCGGCGCGTTTCCTGAGCCGATCGACGTCGATGTGCAGGGCCTGACGGACCGGATTCTCTGTGTTCGCGACCGTGGCCTCGATCGCCGCCAGCGTGAGTTTGTCGGTGCGCATCGCCCTGGCCAAGGGGTGCGTCGCGATGCGCTGCACGGCGTCGCTGCGGCCGAGGATGAGTCCGGCCTGCGGGCCGCCGAGGAGTTTGTCGCCGCTGACGATGACGACATCGGCTCCGGCGGCGAGCGCACCGGCGATGTCGGGTTCGTCGGGCAGGTAGGGGTCGGGTTCGAAGAGTCCGCTGCCCAGATCGGCGATGAGTGGGAGCTCATGTTCGTCGGCGAGTTCACGCAGCGCAGCGATCTCGACGGAGGCGGTGAAGCCTTCGACTCGGAAATTGCTCGTGTGGACCTTGAGCAGACTCGCAGTCTGATTGTTGATGGCCCGGGCGTAGTCGTCGAGATGGGTGCGGTTCGTCATGCCGACTTCCCGGATCCGGGAACCGGTCGTCGTCATGAGATCGGGCAGGCGGAAGCCAGCACCGATCTCGATGAGTTCCCCACGACTGACGATGATCTCGCCTGCCACCTTCGCGTCGATCGCACCGGCCGAACCGTCATTTCCTGTCGCTTCGTCGCCGCGCAGCGCAGTGACGGCGAGCAGCAGCGCAGCCGCACCGTTGTTGACGACCAGTGCGTCCTCGGCCCCCGGGCAGGCACGCAGAAGCGCCCGCTTCGCGCCAGTCCCTCGCTTGCTGCGCTTACCGGAGTCCAGATCCATCTCCACGTCGACATAGCCGGTCGCATCGGCCACGGCTCGCCGGGCTGAGGCAGACAGTGGGGCGCGGCCGAGGTTGGTGTGGACGATGATTCCGGTGGCGTTGAGCACCGGGGTCAGAGAGGATACCGAACGGGAACTCAGGTGTTCGATGACGGTGGGGACCACCTCGGCGGCGGGGATCTCACCGGCGCGAGCGGCGGCCTGAGCTTCGAAGATGATCGCCCTGATCGTCGACTGGCTCAGTCTCTCACCTGCGGTGGTGACCTCTGGGAGGGCGAGGAGATGATCGGTGCGCGGGATGCGGCGGCGCGGATCCGTGTCGGCCAAGACTGCGTTCTCCTTCACTGCGCTCGGTCCCTGCTGCGGACGCGAACTCCGAGGCTGCAGGTGCGTCGACGATGCTGGGGGCGGAGGCGGACGGGAATCGAACCCGCCAGACCGAGATACTCGGTCTCACCGGTTTTGAAGACCGGGGAGCCCACCAGGACTCGGACGCCTCCACGAGGAATCCTACCGTGCCGGGTGGGGATCCTGCCCTTCACACCAGGAGACGCACGCACCGTCCGCTGTCAGCGGCGCCTGCCCTTCTCCAGTCCCGTATCTCTTGAGCATGGATGAACGTGCCACGGCCACTCACAGCCGCTGTTGCGAGACGGAGATCATCGAGACAGCGATGGTCCTTCATGACGTGATCTGAAGGGCCGCTTCCAGATCTTCCAGGAGGTCGGACGAGTCTTCGATTCCCACAGACAGGCGGATGGTGCCTGGCAGAATTCCGAGTTGCTGACGTTGTCCTTCCGACACAGCCGAATGTGAGGTCCTACTCGGCAGGCATGCAAGCGATTCGACACTCCCCAAGCTTGAAGCTTCGTGAATGACCCTGAGATCGGCAATCAGCCGTGAAGCGCGATCGTCGCCGCCGCTGACACGGAAAGTGACGATGGCTGCGCCCTTCAGTCCCAGCTCATCAGCGAGGTCCCTATCGGCATAAGAGCCGATCGTGGGATGTGTAACAGCCTCCACTCCAGATTTGGATTCGAGATAGTCAGCGATGATCTCCGCATTCAAACATGCTCGCTCGGTTCTGATGACCAGGGTCTTCAAACCACGGTCCAGCAGAGCGGCTCCCTGCGGAAGAAGAGTGCTTCCAAAGACCACTGAAGACTGACGAACAAGATCGATCGTCTCCTTTTTTCCGGAGGCCACACCCGCGGTGACATCTGAGTGCCCGTTGAGGTATTTGGTTGCCGAATGCAGCACAACGTCGAAGCCATGCTCCAAGGGCTTGAGCATCGGCGGTGGGGTGAAGGTTGCGTCTACGACAGCTTTCGCTCCCACATCGTGCGCGAGTGAGGCCAGCGCGGTGAGGTTCGCCAGGCGCAGCATCGGATTCGACAGAGACTCGACAAAGATGAGGGAAGGCGAGTCGGCGAGCTGGCGTTTCCACTCGGCCAAGTCATCCACGGCCACAAAGCGGACTGTGCGCCCGAAGTCAGAAAACTGCTGGCGCAAGAATGCCGATGTCTCTCCGTAGAGTTCTTCGGCAGCAACCAGGGTTCCCCCTGGCGGGACCAATGACAACAATGTCGTGGTGATTGCAGCCATGCCCGAGGAGAACAGAACCGCGCTCTCAGCCCCTTCGAGGGCAGCGATCTTCTCTTCGACTGATTCGACAGTCGGGTTTCGATTTCGGCTGTAATACCACGATCTCTCACCTCCGGTTTCTTGGATGTCACGATAGTCATCGTCGTCAAGATCGAAATTCACCGATGTATAGATCGCATCCACGATCGGCCTTGGTCCGGAACCGGCGAAGCGTCGCCCCTGGGATACGGCAGTAGTAGACAATTCGAATTGTGGTCGGATCTGCTTCATTCTTCTTCCCTGCTGGGGTACGAAAATTCGCGAAAGGCGATTCAGCGATTTCTACGGACCAGTAGTGTGTCAATGAGGGAAGTCAGGGTCACCTCCATCGTCGGAAGTGATTGAACGACCACCCACTGGGGACTCCAATCGTCTCCGATCCTACCGCGCCAGGTGAGGACCCTGTCGCCCGGATCTGCGCGTATGGGCAGTGCTAAGCTGATTTCGGAGACGCACTGAGGTCATCCGATGTCGAGGGAGACATCCATGCCGATCGGCTATATCATCACCATTATCATCATCGGGGTATGCACATTCACTGCCCTGATCAGGGCCACACGGCTCGGAATCCTCGCTTTCTATGTCAGCGTGGTCATCAACGAAATCCCGCATCTGGCTGCACTCCTCCTCGTGCTGTCCACTGCGCTGGCCCTGGTCGAGGGAGATCTGCAGGGAACCGGCGGCATCATACCTCTCGTCATCGCCGCACTCGAGTTTGTGGGCCTGCTCGAACTGACCAGGCGGTCGATCGGCGCCCACGCGGTGGTCAACGCGGCTGCGGCCGGTCACGGGGCTGAGATGAGCGGTGGCGGTGTTCGACTCTGGCTGCGGCCACTCGTCTTTCCCGTACCTCTCCGGCCCGGGAACGTCAGACGAATCGGCGGTCTGTCCTACGGCGAGCACCCCAAACAACGTCTCGACGTCTATCGGCACAGGAACGGCGATCTCACTGGTCCCGTTCTCGTCTATTTCCACGGCGGTGGCTATTCGTCGGGGACCAATCGGAACGAAGGACGGGTCCTGCTGCATCGCTTGGCAGCCCAAGGATGGGCGTGCATCAGCGCGAACTATCGCCTGCGTCCGGAGGCAGGACTCGATGAGCACCTCGCCGATGCGCGCTCGGTACTCCAGTGGGCTCACAGCAACGCCGGCATCCACGGCGGAGACGTCTCGAGTATCGTCATGGCCGGCAGCTCCGCCGGTGCGCACATGACCGCGTTGACAGTCCTCACTCCCCCGGAGCCTCATTCCCCTCCTCATGACGCGAAATCGCGCCCAGAGCCAGCCGACGCCGAGGCGGTTCCCCGAATCGCTGCTGCCGTGTGCCTGTACCCGTGGATCGGCCGGTACTTCGGTCGGGGCGAGGACGAGAGCCAACCGTCGACGCCCTTGGCTCTCGACCCCTCGAATGCACCACCGATGTTCATCGCCCACGGCGACCACGATTCCTGGGTTCCGGTCGAAGAGGCTCGAGAGCTCCACGAGCATGTGCGCGCGGGATCATCGAACGCGACCTGGTATGTCGAACTGCCCGGTGCCCAGCACTCATTCGACGCTCTGCATTCCTGGCGCAATGCCGCGGTGGTCGAGGGGGTCGTCGCGTTCCTGCGTCCCATCGGCGATGTCGCTGAACTGACCGATTCATCACGATGAAAGGACACATCATGTCGGATTTCACCTGGGATCCCGACACCTACCTCGACATCATGGCAGAGGAGATCCCCGACTACCGGCAACTGCAGACCGAACTTGCCGCAGCCGTCGCCGAGGCGGATCCGCGCACAATCCTCGACCTCGGCGTGGGCAGCGGGCTGACGGCCAGGCGGGTCGCCGAGGCACTGCCACAGACACACATCCACGGCATCGACGAAAGTGAGGAGATGCTGGCCGGTGCCGCGCAGGTACTCGAGCCGAACCGCAGCACGCTGAGCCTCGGGCGGCTGGAGGATTCGCTGCCGGAAGGTCCCTTCGACCTCGTCATGTCGACGCTTGCGGTGCATCACCTCGAGGGAGAAGGGAAGGCCGATCTGTTCTCACGGATCGCACGGGTCCTCGTCGCCGGCGGCCGGTTCGTCCTGGCCGATCTCATCGTCCCAGCCGATCCGGCAGATGTGGTCACGCCCATCGACGGAATCATTGATGTGCCGAGCTCGCTCGCTGACCAGCTGGAATGGCTGAACGCGGCGGGATTCTCCACTCGAGTGACCTGGCAGCACCGGGACCTCGCTGTGGTGGCAGCAGACACGGTCGATTGACTGACGGCGCGCCCTTCACTCCCCGCTTTCACTCTTCTGACCGAGTTCACTCAGGGTTTGCTCAGGTGTTGTCATGGTCGCCTTAGGCTAGCCGGGTCTCCCCGCTGTCTTTCCAGAAAGACCCCATGCCTTCACGCACCCTGCTTTCGTCGAGTAATGCCGCTTTCACCAGGTCATTCGTTCTCGTTCTCGCGGTGATCGCTGCACTCCTCGCTCCCGGGACGATGGGTCCGGGCGGACTCCTGGCCACCTCGGTGCCGGCGAGCGCTGCCCCGCCCAGCGATGAGGATCTGGGCAAAGACGGGTCGGTCCTCCGCTCCTCCGAGACGAAGCGGGTCGCACCGGGCCTCGAGGTCACGGACTTCTCGCGTCTTGAGGACGGCGGCTGGAACAACGGAAACGTTCTCACCGCCGACCTCACCACTGACTCCCTGTCCCTCGACGTCCGCGACACCGGCACGGTCGCCGGCCACGACACCACGAGCGAGATCATGAAGGGAGGCAAGAACGGTGCGAAGGCAGTCGCAGCGGTCAACGGTACGTTCTTCGATATCAACCACTCCTATGCCCCCATCTACACCTCGGTGAGCAGGAACGGAATGCGGATCGGCTCTCAGACTCCCAAACCGGCGTTCACCCTCGCCGACAAGAAGGCCGCCGTGACGATGCTCTCGGCGGCGGGCACAATGACCGCCGACGGGGAGGAGACAGACCTCGGAGGGCTGAACAATCCGAACCTGTCCAGCGATGCGATCGGCGTCTACAACGAGGCCTGGGGTGACTACTCCCTCAACCGGCCCGTCGGCGGACCCGATGCGATGGCAGAGGAGGTCGCGCGGGTCACCGTCGTCGATGGCGCCGTCACGAAGTCCTCCGGGATGATCGACGAGCCCGGGGACCCGGACGTTCCCGAGAACGGCCAGGTCCTCCTCGGACGTGACTCGGGAGCGAAGACCCTGTCTGAGCTCGAGGTCGGCGACGAGGTGGAGATCGAGATCGGTCCCAGCGAGGACGTCGACCTGGGCATCGGGGGAAGCCACCAAGTCCTCAAGGACGGCGAAGTCCCCGATATGGGCAAGGACAGCTTGGTGACCACCGCGCATCCACGCACAGCCGTAGGCATCAGCAAAGATGGATCCGAACTGTTCGTGACCACGATCGACGGTCGCAGCGAATCATCGGGTGGAATGAGCCTCGACGATATGGGCGAGTTCTTCTCCGACATCGGCGCTCACAACGCCATCAACCTCGATGGCGGCGGTTCGACGACGATGCTGGCACGCGAAGCCGGAGCAGATACGCCCGCGCTGCAGAATGACCCCTCCGATGGAGAGGAACGATCGGTCGGCAATGCCCTCGTGTTCTACTCCGATGCGCCGGCACAGACCATCAACGACGCGCAGATCGAGCCCGTCATCGAAGACGAGGACTCCGTGTTCAAGGGGCTGCACCGCAGTCTCACAGGCACGGCTCTGGGCGCAAACCTCGAACCGATCGCCGCCTCAGGTTCCTTCTCTGCCGAAGGTGGCGTCTCGCTCGCCGACGGGAATGAGGACACCGCTCGTGTGACCGGCGACTCGACAGGGACCGGACAGATCTCCTACCAAGTCGGCGGTCACACTGCGCGGCAGGAGCTGCGGGTGCTGGGTGAGGCTATCGGTCTCCAGCCGAGCACTCGCGCGATCAACCTCGAGAAGACTGGAGCGAGCGAGAAGGTGCGCGTCCACGGCTTCGATTCTGAGGGCCGGCGCGCGCTCATCGAGCCACGGGACATCGATGTCGAGACCTCGGAGGGGCTCTCGACTGCGGACGACGGAACGGGCGGCCTCGTCGTCACCGCCGAAGGTGATTCGCCCACGGGATCAGTCGCACTCACCGTGGGCGAGGCCACGACGACCATCCCTGTGACCGTCGGCACGGAATCCACCGAGGTGCTCGACTTCTCCGACCTCTCCGGGTTCACCGACGCCTCGGACCGCGCGACAGGCTCCTTCACGGCAGGAGAACCCACCAATGACGGCAAGCCGAGCATCAACCTCTCCTATGACTTCACCACCTCCTCGGCGACCAGAGGCTACTACCTCGTCCCGAAGGAACCGGTGCCGATCGAGGGTAACACCCTGGCCTTCGAGATGATGATCCGCGGTGATGGTTCCGGTGCCTGGCCCCGACTGCAGGTGCAGACCGCCGACGGGACGACGACGAACATCGACGGGGACCATCTCACCTTCGACGGCTGGCAGAAGGTGCGCTTCACCGTGCCCGCCGGCCTCTCACAGCCACTGACCCTCGAGCGGATCCGCTTCATGGAGACTCGATCGGCCGAGAAGTACATGGGCGAGATCTCGATCGCCGACCTGCGCGCGGTCTCCACCCCGCAGACCGATGACCCGAAGACGCAGGCGATCCACGATCCGGCCCTGCTGAGCACCGGCTCCGTCGCGGGCCGACCCCAGCAGGTTGCCGTGATGAGCGATGCCCAGTTCGTCGCCACGGATCCCGACTCAGAATCGGTCGAGGGCGCGCGGCGGACCTTGCGTGAGATCCGCAAGGCCGACCCGGATCTTCTCGTCATCAACGGCGATTTCGTCGACGAGGCCTCACCTGCCGACTTCGAGCTCGCCGAGTCGATCATCGCCGACGAGTGGACCGAGGACATCCCCTACGTCTACGTCCCCGGCAACCACGAGATCATGGGCGGCGAGATCGAGAACTTCGAATCCGCGTTCGGATCGCCGACGACTGCGAGGACCCTCGGACGCACGAAGGTGCTCACCTTGAATTCCTCGGCCGGGTCCCTGCACGGCAGCGACAGCGAGCAGCTTCGTGCACTTGAGGATGCCCTCGCCGAGGTGGATGAGAGTGATCATCTCACCGGCATCACCGTGTTCTTCCACCATCCTCCGCAGGATCCGCTGCCGTCGAAGACGAGCCAGCTCGGCGACCGTCGTGAAGCCGGGGAGTTGGAGAAGAAGCTCGGAGAATTCCGGGAGAGCAGCGGAAAGTCTGCCGCGGTGATCAACGGCCACGTCGGAGTCTTCCATGGGGCTGCCGTCGAAGGAGTCTCGTACCTCATCAACGGCAACTCAGGGAAGAATCCGGCGGGCACGCCTGCCACCGGCGGATTCACCGGATGGACGATGCTCGGCATCGACCCCGGCGTGGGTGAGGTCGGAGCCAATCCGAGCACCGCCGACCGCGTGGGTTGGCTGGCCGCAGAGACGAGGCCGCAGGTGGACTCCATCTCAGTCGATGCACCGGCATCGATGGTGGCCGGACAGTCAGCTGATATCTCCGCGACGTTCACCCAGGGTGAGCGCACAGTGCCCGTCGGCTGGCCGGCAACGGCACAGTGGGGCGGAGACGGTGTCGTCATCGATGCCGGTGCCGAGGTGGATATGCAGAAGGCGACTGGGGCGAAGATTCACGCCGAGGCGGCTGGATCCTCGGCACCCGAGGCAGCCTCCGAAGTGATCCGGATCAATCCGGCCACTGGAGAGATCACCGCCGAGAACCCCGGCACCGCGGTCGTGGAGGTGACTGTCAACGGCAAGACCGCGAAGACCACGGTCGAGGTCGCCGGAGACGGACCGCCTCCCGGACCAGGCGATGATGAGGGTGATGAGGACGCCGGCGCCGATGAGGACGGCACGAATGCCTCGTCTGACAATTCGAACGACGACGAGGCTTCGGCAACCTCGGATGACGGTTCGAACGACGACGGGGCTTGGGCAGGGTCAGATGACGGCACATCGGCTGCGTCGGACACGTCGGAGGACGGCGGTGACGAGGCGAACGGTTCGGGCAGTGCGGACGGCTCGGACTCTGAAGTGTCTGCTAGCGGCACGGATGACAGCAACTCATCCGACAATGGCTCCGATGACTCCGGCAACAGGGACGGCTCGTCCGATGGAGGCGGAGATCTGCCGAGGACCGGCGGACCGGTGCTGCTGACAGCCGCTGTGGGCGCTCTGCTGGTCATCGGCGGACTCATCATTGCGAGGTTCGCCCGTGGCCGCCTCGGCGGCCGGTCGGGGATCCGCCACTGATGCATCGTTGGCGCTGCCTCGGCGATCAGGCGGCGCCCGATCGTGGTTGAATGAGCACCTGTCGCAGCGGTTCCACCTCGGTGTTAGTCTCGCGGTATGACTGCCACCCAGGAACGTCTGACATCATTCGCTCACGGCGGAGGCTGCGCCTGCAAGATCCCGCCCGGCGAGCTCGAAGAGGCGGTCAAGGGCCTGACCGGCCAGCCCGGTGCCGATGTCCTCGTCGGCCTCGACGACGGTGACGATGCCTCTGCAGTCCGGGTCCGCGACGACCTCGCGGTGCTCTCGACAGCCGACTTCTTCACCCCTGTCGTCGACGATGCCTACGACTGGGGTCGGATAGCGGCGGCGAACGCCCTGTCCGATATCTACGCGATGGGCGGGACGCCGATCACGGCGATCAACCTCGTCGGCTGGCCGCGCGAGAAGCTGCCGATGGAACTGCTCACCGAAGTTCTTCGCGGCGGTCTCGACGTCGCCGCGCAGGCGAAGTGTCCCGTCGCCGGTGGGCATTCGATCGACGATCCTGAGCCGAAGTACGGCATGGCCGTGACCGGCATCGCCCACCCCGATGAGCTCATGCGCAATGATGCCGCGCAGGCCGGCCTGCCGTTGACCCTGACCAAACCCATCGGAGTCGGCATCCTCAACAACCGACATAAACAAACCGGCGAATACTTCGCCGAGGCCATCGCGACGATGACCGAGCTCAACCGCGACGCTGCGCAGGCGGCGGTTGCTGCTGGTGTGCGCGCGGCCACCGATGTCACCGGATTCGGGCTGCTCGGCCACCTGTTCAAGATGTGTCGTGCATCGGACGTCGGAGCGGTCATCGACGCGGCTGCGGTCCCCCGCCTCGGCGGAGTCGATGAGTCGATCGCTCACGGGTATATCTCCGGCGGAACTCGCCGGAACCTCGACTGGGTGCGTCCCAACCTCACCGCCGACGACTCAGTGAGCGAGGATGACCTGCTCCTCCTCGCCGACGCGCAGACCTCTGGCGGACTGCTCGTCGTCGGCGAGATCCCGGGACAGCCGATCATCGGTGAGATCGTCGTCGGGTCCGGTGTCCACGTGCGGTGAGGCGACCAGTCAGCCTGTTCTTGTGGCTACCACCACGCGATGTGAGACGCTTCGCGACCTGCCCAGGCGTCTACGGCACCCGTGATTCGATTCCCGCGATGATGATGTCGAGCCCCCGCTCGTAGAGCCGCTCATTGCGTTCACGACCCGTTGGATGACCTTGCAACAGATCTGCCATCGGAGACTCCGGGCCCTCCGGGGCGAAGATCTTCGCCGGCGAGAGGGCATCGAGAGCAACTCCGAATGCGAATGCGTCAAGCACTTCCAGAGTCGTGAGGATTTCTTCCTCGGGAAGCCCGGCTTGCCGCAGCTGCGCAACAAGAGACTCGTAGAGCCGCAGTGTTTCGGGCTCATGAATCGTGACCCCAAGTAGATGGATCATCACTCGTGGATGATCGGAGTACAGCCTCCACAATGTGCTCACGCCCGCTCGCAGGGCGGCTTTCCATGTCGGATCGCTGGGCGGCGTGAACTCATATTCGCTGCTGAGAACCTCACGCATCGCGTGGACTATTCCATCTCGGCCGTCTACATGATGGTAGAGCGAGGAGAGACTGACCCCGAGCTTCTTGGCGAGTGGCTGAATCTTGAGTTCATGCCCTGCATCGATCATTTCGATCGCCGCGTGCGCGATCTTCTTCCGATTGAGAAGCGGTGATACCGGTCGGGCCATGGTGTGGTCTTCCTCTCGGAGGGCAGTGTGATCTGATTGACATTCTCTCGCAGTCCGTGCAGTATTCCATTTAACCGAAAACTTTTCGTTTAACCGAATACCATCATCAACTGGCAGAGAGGCCACCCGATGACTTCTGCTCCTACCTCCCAAGCGCCGACCGCCGACGATCCACGCGTCTCCCTGCGCATCAGGAACGGCAGTGCGGTGTTCCTGGTTTCGCTCGTCGGCCTCATGATGGCCAACCTCGCACCACTGATCATGTCGGTGTTCGAACAAGTCGGATTCGATGTTGTCACGTCGGGCAACATCCTCACCTGGGGGCTCTTCGCTTCGGCAGTCGTCGGTCTCGGCACCTCCCGCGCCGCGGCCGGAGCGCATCGTCGCACCATCGCTGCCGTCGGGCTCATAGTCGCAGCCGTCGGGTTCGGATGCGCGGCGATCGTCGCACATCCGGCCTTGATCGTCACCAGCTTCATCATCGGTTCTGTGGGTGTCGGCACTGCGATCTCAACATCGGGTGCGGCAATTGCGGCGCTGAAGAATCCGAACCGAGTCAGTGCCACGAGCGGAGTCGTCAATCGCCTGCTCGTCATGGTGGTTCTTGCCGTCATCCCCTTGCTTGGTCTCGCACAGATCACGTTGTTCGGGGCACTCACCCTGCTGTCCCTGCTCAGTCTCGCTGTCACTGTCTGGCTTCCCAGCACCCCTGAGTTCTCGACCATGGACCTTGTCGCCGAGAGTGCCGCAGAACCGACGAGAGCACCCAGGAAAGTGCTTCTCGCAGGTATCGGGGTACTCATCGTCTTTCCGCTCTGGGGGACGAGCGAGGATGCGGTATGGACCCTCGCCCCCGTCCTGGGAGAAGCTGTGGGGTTGAGCGAGCAGAGCCTTGGTTTCACCCTCAGCGCGGCGGCAGGCGTAGGAGCTGGCGCTATGCTCATCGTCACCCTCGGCGGCCGGAGAATCGGGCGGGCCGTGCCTTTGGGGATCGCGCTCCTCCTCGGCGGTGCGACGAAGATCTGGATCGGCCTGACAGACGATCCGCAGACTCTGGCAATACTCATCATCGTCGTCAACACGATCTATGCTTTCGCCTTCGTCCTGTTCCTGGCCACTGCGGCCGGACTCGATGCCCGTGGGTACTGGTCGGGCCCCCTGATCGGCGCCTATATCGTCGGCTCGAGCTTCGCTCCGGTCATCGGTGCCTGGATCATCGACAGCGTAGGAATATCCGCCTTCGGAGTCGCCATGGGCATCGTCAACTTCGTACTCATCATTCCGACGGTTCTCATCGCTCGAGTCTCGACCGGTGTCGAACGCACGCTCAACCACCTCGGCGAAGAGAGCCCCACACGCTGATCGAGACTCATCGACACCACCTCCAATTCAGAAGGACGCCATGACCACAGTCTTCACTAACGCAGCAGTCTTCACCGGCGGAGAACACTCCTCGATCCAGCAGGCGATGGCTGTCGAATCGGGCAGAGTACTCGCTGTCGGTGACCGGGCAGCCGTACGCAGCATCGCCGGCGACACAGCGCAGGAGATCGACCTCGAGGGATGCCTCGTCGCACCAGGCTTCGTCGAAGCGCACACGCACATGCTGATGCTCGGTCAGACACTCGACAAGGTTCAGCTGCGTGAGTGCGCAGACCTTGGCGAGATACACGAACGGCTCGCCCACAGACGTCTGGAACAGCCCGATGCGCGCTGCATCCTCGGTTCCGGATGGATGTTCGACGCCATTCCCGGCGGCCAGCCCACAGCAGCCATGATCGACGAGGTGATCTCTGACATTCCAGTGCTGCTCGACTCCAATGATGTTCACTCGTCCTGGGTGAACACCGCTGCGTTGGAGGCGATGGGCATCGGTCCCCAGACACCGAATCCGCCCGGTGGAGAGATCGTCCGCGACTCGGATGGAATGCCCACCGGTCTTCTGCTGGAGAACGCAGCGATCGAACATGCGTGGACCTATCTCGAAGCTGTGACAACCGATGACGATCGGGATCGGTTTCTCGACAGCGCCTTCAGCGCTTACCTTGAGTACGGAGTCACCGCAGCCAGCGACATGGCGTTGGGCGAAGCGGAGACCGCCACATTCCGCCGCCGGATCGATCGAGACGGACGTCTGCCCTTTCCTGTCACAGGCTATTGGCTTCTCAGACCCTCAGGAGATCCGGAACGAGACCTCGAATCCGTCAGGCGGGCCGCGGAGATACGAGACCAGATAGCCGCAGCGTCCGGGTCCGAATGGTTCCGAATCGTCGGAGTCAAATTTATTCTGGACGGGGTGATCGATGCCTGCACTGCTGCAATGCGGGAGCCCTTTGCCGATGGAAGCCACGCCGAGCCGATCTGGTCCTTCGAATCGGCCGCCCCGGTCGCCGTTGCAGCGGATTCATACGGTTTCGATCTCGCCATGCATGCGATCGGTGATCACGCCAGCGAAATAGCGCTCAACCTCGTCGCGGAATGCGTTCGTGCGAATGGACCGAGGATCAGGGCTCCCCGCATCGAACACCTTGAATCGGTGACCGAGGAGACCATCGCGCGCATGGCGGCCTCCGGCGTCTTTGCTTCGCTGCAGCCGGTGCACTGTGACCCGGCGATCATGCCGAACTGGAAGGCAATGCTTGGCGACGAACGCGCGGAAAGCGGATTCCCGTGGCACAAATTCCGGGCGGCCGGTGTGAGAATCGCTCTCGGCACCGATGCACCGACGGCCCCTCATCAGGCGGCTCACAACCTCTTCATCGCACTGACTGCGCGTTCAGCACTCAGCCCGGGCCCTGAGACTTATCATCCCGAACGGGCATTCACTGCTGCACAGGCCATGAGTTCATTGACGCTCGGTCCCGCCCGAGCAGGCGGCTTCGACGACGGGATCGGAGAGCTTGTCCCCGGTGGACGCGCGAATCTGGTCATTCTTGATGTCGACCCCTTCTCCAATGACAGCGGCCGTCTGCTCCACGCACGGGTCCGATCCACAATTGTCGACGGCGAGTTGGCGTGGTCGGATGCGGACTCGTCTGGGCACCGCTCTTCGGAACTCAGTCAGGGTCTTCCGGCGCACTGTCGGGCTTCGGTCTGAACCGTTGGTGAGCGGCGGTGAGAAGATCGATCAGCTCCCACCGGCCGACTTCCAGAGGCTGGTTGAGGACGATCTTCTCACCGAGGACTTCGCGCCTGAAGGGCGCGCGATGTTTCGCCCGTCTGCCCGATCCCGAGGCGAACGCGACGTTGACGGAAGGGAATGACGGAGACTCCGGACTATTGCCGAAGCTCGCTGTCGTCACGCTGTCGACCACCGACCACGTCGCGTGGTGCACGGTCTCCTCTCCCCCCGCTCCGCTGCGGACGAGTTCGAGGCTCTCCGCCGTGAGCTCAAGACGATAATCCTGTTGTCGACGTCGGACGATGAGCGCCGGGAAGACCAAGCCGAAGAGGACCACGACCACGAAGCCACACAGGGCAACGAATCCATCCGCTCCCAATACCAGGACCATCAATCCCAGCAGCCCCAGAACCACACTGCCGATGAGACGCCCGATGTGTGCACCGGCAGATGCCTGACCGATGACGAGCCGACCGTTGTCCTCGATGAAATCCAGGCGCGCCTGAACCCTCTCTGCTTTCGACGACCCTGCAGGGAAACTCAGTGAGGACTCCGCCGTGGACTGCGCCTGCCGCGGGGGCTCATCACTGCCCGTCATGTCGTCCATAAGCGCCTCATGGGTCCAGACTACGACAGATGTGCAGGAGATCAGGCCGACAGATCGAGTCTCTCTTGCAGGCTCAGATCCAAGAGGGCGTGAGGTCCTCGTTGACGAAGCGCCTGAAGCCGCTCACAAAGAGCCAGTAGACGAAACCCATGATGGGCGCCACGAGCAGCGTCTGCCACCACGAGAACATGCCGTTGCCCCAGCCGAAGAGATTCATACCGAAAGTCACAAGGGGGAACAGCACAGCAACGATAGCCGCCTCTCTCAGGCTGCGTCGGTCCTTGAGCAGCTCCCTCACTGCGTCCTTCATGGTCTTCTCACCCTACTTCCCGGGCGGTCTGCTGCTCAAAGGCTTGTCACAACCTGCCTTGACCGTCGAGACCTAGACCCCGGTCGTGATCGAGTCGCCTGTGATGCCGCGGGCGCGACGCTCCTCGAGGCGAGCGCGCTGCGGTTCGACCACGTGGCGCGGATCCTTCGTGGACTCGATGCCGGCTTCGAGGACCCCGAATCGCGTGTACGCCGAGGCGGCTGCAAGTGCCGCACCGCTGACCACTGAGACGGCACGTAGTGCGGCTCGAGTCTTCCAACCCGCACCCTTCCCGAGCTTCTTCGCGAACACCCTGGCCCCCACCTCGGCAGCGGCTGTTCCGATCGCACCGGCGATGAGCAGCTTCTCCGCCCGGTGGAGCTTGTGGCCGGGTTCGCCCTCTTCGAGAGGATCCACCTCGGCGGGGTGCATGCCCTGCTTCATCCGATCCATCGTGATCGCCTCGCCGGCGGCACCGACCAGCGCGAGCAGGCGCGCCGGTCCGGTCTCTCGCACGGGAGCCAGAGCCATCGCAGTCCCTCCGGCGGCCACGGCGGCCGAGGACACGAAGACGTAGGACAGACCGTTGCGACCAGCGGCGTTCCAGGTGGGGACCGCGGTGTCGCCGAGGAGCGCTCCGGTGTACGCGGCCAGAGGAGTGGCGAAGAGTGCCGACTCGAGCGCGGCAGGAGTCTCGAAAGCATGCAGAACACGACGCAGCGGACCCAGCGGAAGCCGCAGACCGGTCAGCCGGTCGACCTCGAGCGCGGCAAGTACTCCCGATCCGACGCCGAACCCGGAGAGGATCCAGGTGCCCAGGCTCATGGGCGAGCTGACTTTGAACACGCGCATCATGTTGAGGAAGCGTTCGGGCCGGCCGAGGTCGGCCACGAGTGCCGCTCCCCCGACGCCGGTTGCGGTGATCGCCGTGAGCCTGGTGGCGATGCGCAGACCCGGGCGGTCGCTGAACTGGGCGCCGAGGCCCAAGAGGCTCGAGCCGCCGGCCAGACCGCCGAGGAACAGGTAGAGCGCGATCTCATCGCCCCATGGTGGAGCCTTGACGATGGCACGTCCGTAGTACGAGGAGAATTCGACATCCTCGACCATCGGCATCTCACGGTTGCCGTCGGCCCCACGGTTCTTCCAACCCTGACCGCCGCCACGGCCACCACCAGAACCATCAGGTCCACCGGAGCCACCGCGGCCACCAGCGGGGCGACTGCCTCGGCGACGCTTCTTCCGTCCGCGATCGAGCTCAGGTGGGCGGTAGGAATCGTATTCGGATGTGCTCAACGCCGGCTCCCGAGGAACGCGAGTCCGGCGGCAGCGGCCATGCCGAGTGCGGCCATGCCTGCCTTGGCATACATCTGTGGCAGGTCCTTCGTCGGCACCCGCGGATCCGGGGGAAGACCGTAGACCTCTGGCTCGTCGAGGATGAGGAAGACAGATCCGGTTCCGCCGACGCCGTCGTTCGGGTTGGCGCCGTAGAGACGGGCCTCGGTCATGCCCTTCGCGTGGAGGTCGGCGACCCGGGTGTGGGCCTTGTCGACCATGTCGTCGTGGTCGCCGAACTTGATCGACTCCGTCGGGCATGTCTGCGCACAGGCCGGAGTGTCACCCTCGACGAGGCGGTCGTAGCAGAGTGTGCACTTGTTGGCCGTGTTCTTGTTCGGCACGTCCATATCCGCGGCCTTGCGGTCGTCGCGGTCGGTGGGAGTGTTGATCGTGCCGTCGTCGCGGCGTTCGATGACGCCGAAGGGGCAGCCGGCCACGCAGGTGCCGCAGCCGTTGCAGACATCGTTCTGCACGACGACGGTGTCGAATTCCGTGCGAAAGAGTGCTCCGGTGGGGCACACGTCGAGACAGCCGGCGTGGGTGCAGTGCTTGCACACGTCCGAGGACATCAGCCAGCGGAAGTCCGCGGTGTCCGGCGGCGTCGTGTCGAGTTTTGCGATGTCCTCCGGGTCGCTCGGGCTCAGGGCTCCGGGTGCCAAAAGGTCGATGCCCATCGGCGGTGTCGACGGCAGACCGCCTCCCGACGCACCGGCCCCATTCGACCCGGACTCTGCGGCACCGAGGGCTCCGTCCAAAGGCTTGGCACCCGCAGACTCGTTCGTACGGGGACGGATCGTCGGCATACCGAGGTTGACGAGTTTCCGTCCGGATTCACGGGCGGCTTCGATCCGCTCGGAATCCTGTTCGATGAAGGCCACGTGTCGCCACGTGTTGGCGCCGAGGCTGCCCGTGTTGTCGTACGAGGAGCCGAGGAGTTCGAAGGTCCCGTCCTGCGGGTTGTTGTTCCACTCCTTGCAGGCGACCTCACAGGCCTTGCAGCCTATGCAGATCGACGTATCGGTGAAGAACCCTTTGCGCTCGTGCGCGGAACCGTGCCAGTGCCCGTCAGCAACAGCATCGTCCTCGACAGTCGTTGTCGACATCAGTCCTCCTCCTCATATCCTCTATTGTCCACGGTAGTCGTGTCGGCATCCTCGTCGTCTCGGCCGCTGAAGTCACGTGCACCCTCGCCGAGGTTGCCCTTCTGAGCGCTGTCAGCATCCTTGCCGATGTAGCCACGGTCCGGATCCCCGTCGGTCGGGTCCCCGTCGTCCGCGCGGTTCGCGCCCACGGTCTCGGTCCTGTTCTCGTCGATGGAATCGACAGGTCGAAGATCGACACGACCCGAGCGATCGTCGGCACTGTCGACGACGCTGGAAGCGTCATCGGGCGCCGAACCACCGGTCGCCTCGGCGTCGTCCGATTCACCGCTGTCGGTCGCTTCGTCTCCGAAGGTGCGTCCGGGGGTGACACCGACGGCGGAGTCGCCACCGCGGTGCGGATGTCCACCCTTGCTGGCTTCAGAATCGGCAGCGTGGGACTCGGCGACCACCTCTTCGGAGACGGTGACCAGCTGGTTGCCCGATTCGGGGCTCAGTCCGGCCTCGCGCTGGTACTTCTCGACGAAGTCGACGAGTTCGGGACCGCGCGGACGCCTGCCCGGCATGATCGTTCCGGCCACGTACTTGCTGTTCTGGATGAACACGTTGGGATCCATCGTGACACCCAGCAGATCGTTCGCGGAGTCGCCTTCGACGGTGGCGTCCCCGCCCACACCCCAGTGATAGGGCAGGCCGATCTGGTGGATGGTCTTCCCGCCGATCGTCAGCGGCGTCATCCTCTTTGTCACGAGAACGCGGGCCTCGATGGCAGCCCGTGGGGAGACCAGAGTCGCCCACCCGTAGGGCTCAAGACCCACCTCGGTGGCAAGCTCCGGTGAGATCTCACAGAACATCTCGGGCTGCAGCTCCGACAGGTACGGCAGCCACCGGGACATGCCACCGGCAGTGTGGTGCTCGGTCAGGCGGTAGGTCGTGAACACGTAGGGGTAGACCTCGGAACCGGGATTGCCGGCTCCTGGCGCGGACAGGTTGTCCTCACGGCGCATCACCAGGCGCGTCGGTGAGCTCTGCTGATCGTAGAGCGGGTTGCCAACCGTCGATTCCTGCGGTTCGTAGTGTGTGGGCATCGGTCCGTCGACCATGCCGCTGGGTGCGAACAGCCACCCCTTGCCGTCGGCCTGCATGATGAACGGATCGTCACCGTCGAGGTTGGCAGGACCACCGTGGGCCTGATCCGATCGGGCCGAGGGTGCTCGGTCGATCGGGAAGTCGGGCACATCCTTGCCCGTCCACTTGCCGGATTCCTCGTCCCACCAGACGAACTTCTTGCGCTCCGACCACGGTGTGCCATCCGGTGCTGCCGAGGCGCGGTTGTAGAGGATGCGGCGGTTCGCCGGCCATGCCCAAGCCCATTCGGCGGCGGTCTCGTCCTGCTCTGCGCGGGGTTTGCGCCGGGCGGCCATGTTCTGCCCGCCTGCGTAGATGCCCGCATAGATCCAACAGCCGCCGGCGGTGGTGCCGTCGTCGGTCATCTGGTTGAAGTTGTCGAGCGGCTGCCCGTCCTTCTCTCCACCGACGTAGTAGCCGTTGATCTCGGCCAGCACCGATTCGGGGTCGACCTCGCCCTCCTCGTCGACCGGGTAGTCCCAGGTCATGTCGAGGAGCGGACGGTCACGAGGATCCTTCGAGTCCTTCAGCTTCTCGCGCACTCGCTTTCCGAGTTCGAAGAAGAAGTCGAGTTCGCTCTGTGCGTCTCCGGGCGGGTTGACGGCCTTGTGCCGCCACTGCACGAGGCGCTGCGTCTGCGTGAAGGTGCCGGCCTTCTCTGTGTGGTTGGCGGCGGGCATGAAGAACATCTCGGTCTCGATGTCCTCGGTTGTGAGCTCACCGCTGGCGATCTCCGGACCGTCCTTCCACCAGGTGGCGGACTCGATGAGCCGGAAGTCGCGGACGACCATCCACTTCAGGTGGCTCATCGCCATGCGCTGCATCCGGCCGTTGGCTGATCCCACGGCCGGGTTCTGGCCCAGTAGGAAGTAGCCGTCGACACCGTCGTTGAGCATGCGGACCTGGGTCTGATAGGTGCCGTGGGCGCCGTTGATCTTCGGCAGATAGTCGTAGGCGAAGTTGTTCTCCTTCGTCGCCGCATCGCCCCACCAAGCCTTGAGCAGGTTGGTGGCGTAGCTGCGCCCGTTGGCCCAATAGCCCTTGTGGGTCTCCGGGGTGCCGACGGCGGCGACGTAGTCATCGAAGGTCTCGTGCACTCCGGCGCTGGGCATCGGCAGGTAGCCGGGGAGCAGATTGAACAGGGTCGGGATGTCGGTCGAGCCCTGGATCGTGGCGTGCCCGCGCAGTGCCATGATGCCGCCGCCGGGTCGGCCCATGTTGCCCAGCAGGAGTTGGAGGATCGAGGCGGTGCGGATGAACTGCGCGCCCAGGGAGTGCTGGGTCCAACCCACTGCGTAGGCGAAGCAGGTCGTGCGTTCGCGCCCGGAGTTCTGGGTCACGGACTCGACCAGGTATTCGAAGTCGGCGGGTTTGATCCCGCAGTTCTCGGCCACCATATCGGGTGTGTACCGGGAGTAGTGACGCTTGAGAATCTGGAACACCGACCTGGGGTCGCTCAGGCTCTCATCCCTGACCGCACGACCTGCTTCGTCGGTCTGGTAGGACCAGGTCGAGTTGTCGTAGGAGTTCGTGTCCGGGTCGAATCCGGAGAACAGACCGTCCAGGTCCTCCGTGTCCTGATAGTTCTCGCTGATGAGGTTCGCGGCGTTCGTGTACGCACGCACGTACTCGTCGAAGTGCAGACCCTCGGTCAGGACACGGTTGATGAGCGCACCGAGCAGGACGATGTCGGAGCCGGCCCGGATCGGGACGTGCTTATCAGCAATCGCGGTGGTGCGCGTGAAACGAGGATCGACGTGGATGACGCGTGCACCGCGGGCCTTGGCCTCGGTCACCCATTGGAAGCCCACTGGATGGCACTCGGCCATGTTGGATCCCTGGATGATGATGCAGTCGGCATTCGCCATATCCTGGACGGGTTGTGTGGCGCCGCCTCGCCCAAACGAGGTTCCCAAACTGGGAACCGTGGCGGAGTGTCAAATACGCGCCTGGTTCTCGATCTGTATCGCGCCCGCCGCCGTGTAGAGCTTCTTCGCGAGGTAGTTCTCCTCGTTGTCGATGGTCGCCCCGCCGAGGCTGGCGATCCCCATCGTGCGACGCAGAGGGTGGCCCTTGTCGTCGAAGTCCTCCCAGTGATTGCGGCGGGCTTCGATGAAGCGGTCGGCGACCATGTCGATGGCGGTGCCCAGATCGAGCTTCTGCCAGTCCTTGGCTCGTGGTGCTCGGTAGAGGACGTCGGTGATGCGTCCGTTGGCGTTGACCAGCTGTTCGCTGGCCGCGCCCTTGGGGCAGAGGCGTCCGCGGGAGATCGGTGAGTCCGGGTCGCCTTCGATCTGGATGACCTTGTCATCCTTGACGAAGACCTTCTGACCACAGCCGACGGCGCAGTACGGGCAGACCGACTGCACTACCTTGTCCGCGGTGGCATTGCGTGAGGTGGTGTCGCGAGTCTTCTGGGACACCACTGATTCGCCGCGCCCCGACGCATCGGAGGATCGCAGCTGCCGGATCACCGGCCACTCGAGAGGACTGAACCGAGCCATGGCTCAACCCTAGCCCTTCCGAGCGGCCGATGGTGACCAAATCGCCCATGATCATCCGCAGTGTTTCACGAGGTGAGATGCGGTGATCTCATTCGCCGAGGAGGTCCTCAGTCGGTGATCCTGTGTGCCAGGAGCACACTGTCGTCGAGTTCGGCAGGCTGTCCATCGGGCGTTTCGACCGCCCTGGTGCGCAGTTCGGCGAGTTCGATCTCCCAACGGACAGGGCTGCCGCCGATGAGCAGGGCGAAATCGCCGTTCGGGGTCACCGGTTCATGATGATGACCGAGGCCGTGGCCAAGTTCCTCGTCAAGGTTCTCCGCCCACGGCGGCATCTCGGCGTGGGAGATGAGCAGCAGCCGGCCATCGGGTGCGACGTGCTCGGCGACCTTTCCGACGAGCTCCTCACGGGTGTCGGGCAACCGGGTGTGGAGGAAGCAGCCGATGACAAGGTCATAGCCGCCTCGGCGAGGGTGCTCTTCGTTGGAATTCGCACCCGAGGGATCCCAGGTGGAGACGTCAGCGACCTCGAAGGATACGGTGGCCCCCTTCGCTGCGGCTGCTTCCGCGGCCCGATCGACGGCTGTCTGCGACAGGTCGATTCCGGTGGCATCCCAGCCGTGTTCGGCCAGCCAGATGGCGTCGGCGCCCTCACCGCAGCCGACGTCGAGGACGCGGCCGGGGGTGAGGCTGTCGACTGCGGCGACGAGCGACTCGTTGGGATTGCCCGACCAGATCGCTTCGCCGGTTCCGGCATATCGCTCTTCCCAGGCCGCAACGGAGTCGGGGACTCCTGCATTCACGGCCTGTTGGGGTTCGGTCACTGTTGGGGTCCGGATTCAGGGGAGACTTCGGTCGCCTCCGACTCCACTGCGGCGTCCGATCCTTCGGCTGCCTCGACGCCGGCTTCCTGCTTGGCCAGTTCCTCGCGGACCTCGTTCATGTCGAGTTCCTTGACCGCGGTGATGACCTGTTCGAGCTGAGGTGCGGCGAGCGCACCCGGCTGGGCGAAGACGACGATGCCCTCGCGGAAGGCGACGAGGGTCGGGATGGAGGAGATCGCGAAGAGTCCCGCGAGTTCCTGCTGCGCCTCGGTGTCGACCTTTCCGAAGACCACGTCCGAGTACTGTTCGGAGGCCTCTTCGTATACGGGGGCGAACTGCTTGCAGGGGCCGCACCAGTCGGCCCAGAAGTCGAGAAGAAGGATCGAGCTGTCGGTGATGGTTGACTCGAAGTTGTCTTTGGTGATTTCGATCGTAGACATTCGGGCAGTCTAAACGCCGACTATGAATACTGTCTGGACACTTTCGCAGTCTGGACAGCGAGGCGGCCCCAAGGTCCGTTCGCGACGCACACCAGTCACCTCGGTACGACGAACTCGCGTGTCGGCCCGACCTCGCGAAGCTCAGTCCACGAGGTCGACGATCGGCTGATCTTCGGTGATGGCTGAGAAGACAGCATCGGCGGCAGATGATTTCACGACGCGGTTCTGATTGTCCGGTGCCGGCTGCCACGGCATGATCGCAAAGGTGATCGAGTCCTTGGGCACTGAAGACACGGTCGCGGCCAACGAGCCGAGGGAGGAGACCGAATCGAGTCCGTCATCGACACGCAGCGAAGAGGTGACCGCATCAAGGAAACTGTAGAGCCGGTCGGGCCTCGACAATGTGTGGGAGCTCTTCGCTCGGTCGATGATGGAGTCCATGACCATCTGCTGATTGCCCATGCGCGAGATATCGCTGCCATCTCCGACGGCGTGCCTGGTCCGCGCTAGGGCGAGGGCATCCGTGCCGCCCAGGGTCTGCTTCCCTGCGGGCAGGTCGAGGTTCGCCTTGTCGTCGTGCAGAGGTTCGTCGAGATCAACGATGATCCCATCCAGTGCGTCGACGATTGTGGCGAAGCCGTCGAAGTTGACTTCGACGAAGTGGTCGACGCGAACTCCCGTGAGCTCTTCGGCCGCAGAGACCGAGCATGCAGGACCCTGGTTGAGTGCCGAATTGATCATTCCGCGCTGAGCCGGCGAAGCACCGGACCCAGTGTCTTCGCAGGCAGGCATATCCATCATCGTGTCGCGCGGAATCTGGACGGCATCGATACGAGAGGAGTCATCGGAGACATGGGCGAGGATCATCGCGTCACTGCGCGCACCATCGCCTAAGCCGTAGTCGTGTGTGTCCAGCGCCCTGGTATCGGAGCCGAGGATGAGGACGTTCAGTTCATCCGTGATCTTCTCGGGCGCCTCACCGTCCCCCGCGCGCAGTGCTGAGGAGGTGATGTTCCCCTTCAGGTTGTGAACAACGGCGACGATCGTGACCGGGACTCCGATGACGAGGACCGCGAGTATGGCGACGATGGTGCGGCGACGTCGGTACTTCATGGCAAGGCGGCGCTGTCGTCGTGGACCGACTTCGGAATACGGCATAGAACTTCAATTCGCGATTGGCGATGGATTGCATACAATCCTAAACATAATTTCTCCGAACTTTGTGTCACCGATGGGCGATACATTCTGTTAGAGTTGAATTGTTCCCGTACGAAACGGTGCGGAACGTGTGGTGCCGCGAGCGTAGGTAGATTCGCTTGGCGCCGTGCTGTTGCCTGTTGGCGCGTGTCTACCATCCGCGCCTCTCTAACTTTCTTACTTTTCAATCCAGCCGTTCTTCGGCTTCCGTCCAGCACCTTCGAGTGCCCTACCGAGACCACACTTCCCGCTTTCGCCTGAGATGAGGATTCTTCACTTCAGCACGAATCTCGGAACTTCGGTTTCTCCACATTTTTCTGCCGGACCTGCGTTCAATGCGCAGATCATCCGACAGGAAGTCACATCTTCAGGCGATCAGCTGATCGGCAATGTCGTTCAGTTCAGGTCTCTGACAATGTGAACAGCCGGGCCCTCAAAGGGTCCGACCATCCAGACCGCTCCGGCGGTCACCAGTTTAAAATAAGGATACAAAGATTATGGCTACAGGTACCGTGAAATGGTTCAACTCGGAAAAAGGTTTCGGATTCATCCAGCCTGACGATGGTTCAGCAGACGTCTTCACTCACTTCTCCGCGATCGAATCGACCGGCTACCGTGAGCTCGCCGAGGGCCAGAATGTTGAATTCGACTCGGAAATGGGCTCCAAGGGTCTTCAGGCCACAAGCGTTCGTCCCCTCTGAGATTTCCGTAACCTTCCGGTCCCGGCCGGATCGCGATTGATTCGTCAATAGCGAGCACCTGCCGGGAACGCAGTTGCACTGAGTTAAACCAAAAGCGTGTGTTCGCGTTTGGAGTCTGTGTTTTCACTTGCTCCGAATGCGGTCACACGCTTTTCGGCGTCCGCAGGCTTTGAGCGGTGTCGACGCCTGGCGCCTGCCCAGCGGTCCGCTCCCGTATTCACTCACACGTGCACGAGCTGCTTACCCAGATTGGCACCGGTGAACAGTCCGTCCAGGGCTCCCGGGGCAGCCTCCAGTCCCTCGGCAATCGTTTCGGTGACGGCCAATTCGCCACGGCCGAACATTCCAGACAGATGCGCCAAGGCCTCAGGGAATCTGTCGAGGTAGTCGAAGAAGACGAAGCCTTCCATCCTCGCTCGACGCAGACCAAGCTGCATGTAGTTGCGGATTCCGGCAGTCTGCCGATCACGCTCATATCCCGTGGCCACTGCTCCGCAGAGCACGATCCGGCCGTGGTCGGCGAGGTTGTCGATGGCGGTCTCAAGCAGCTCGCCTCCGACATTGTCGAAATAGACGTCGATGCCGTCCGGGGCCAGATCTCTGAGCTGCTCCGTGACGCTGTCCGACCGGTAGTCGATGCACGCGTCCAATCCCGCCGCCTCGCGCACCCAGTCGCATTTCTCCTGCCCGCCGGCGACCCCGATGGTGTGACACCCGAGGGATCGAGCGATTTGGCTCGCAATCGAACCAGTGGCACCAGCCGCTGCAGACACCAACACTGTATCTCCAGGAGAAGGTCGCCCGATTTCCATCATTCCGAAGTAGGCCGTCAGACCGTTGGTGCCGAAGACACTGAGCATGTGGCGGGGCTCCATTCCGTCGGGAACGACATTGACTCCGAAGAGTCCCTGCCCGGAAGCCGTCGCATACGACTGCCACCCCAGCTCGCCGTACACCTTCGCGCCTACAGGAAGCCCCTCGTCATCCGATTCCACGATGGTGCCGACACCTGCTCCCCTCATCACCTCGCCGATCTCAACAGGTGCTCGGTAGTTCGCTCCAGGGTTGAGCCACCCGCGCTGAGTCGGATCAATACTCAGCCACTCGACTCGTACTCGCGCCTCACCCGGCTGCAGAGGACTCAGCTCTTCGGCCTGCAGGTCGAAACATGAGGACACCGTCCGGCCCTGCGGCCTCGCCTCAAGGACCCAGCGACGATTGTGCGTAGGTGGGTTCGCCATCAGTCAGCTTCCAAGACTGGCCGCCGAGCGAATGACGGTGCCAGACGCCCCAGCATTTCGGTCAGCTGCTCCTGCTCTGCGGAATCGAAGACGTCACCCAGAAGGGTGGTGGCCTTCTCCTCGGCGACCTTGACGGCATCTTGGTAGAGCGCGGCGCCGACATCGGTCAGGCAGACGAGCGAGATCCTCGCATCGTGCGGGTCGGAGTCCCGGGACAGATATCCGAGCTTCTCCAGCGGTGCGACCAAGCGGGCGATTCCAGATGGAGTGATTCCCAGGCTCTCCGCCAATTCGACTCGGCGCAGTCGTCGACCCGGCGCAGAGCACAGGCTCTGCAGGACTGTCAGATCGTTGAGGGAGAGGCCTTGGACCTCAAGCTTTCGCCGGATCTCGGTATCGGCCCGGACAAGACGCATGCACAATTCCAGCACGAAGCACCACCTTTCATTGTTAACTCATTGAGTACTCAATGATATGTCATGCACATGCCGTTCCAAAACCTGCTCTGGGGGTAATGAGAATGATGATCGCCGTGCGGGCAATGAACTGAGGTTCGCCGAGCTATTGTCGAACATCTTCATCAGATGCGGGCGCGGCTCTCCGAGAGTAGCGTTGGAAGCCTTGAGGTCCCCACACAGAACAGGTGATGCCACGATGACTCATCCGACCGACCCGCACCCCACCACCGTCGTCTTCGACCTGGGCAACGTCCTCATAGGTTGGGATCAGACCGGGCCTCTTGCCGATCGGATGACCAGGGACGAGTGGAATGATTTTGCCGCCGAGGCGGACTTCGGCATGCTGAATACGCTGGCTGATCGCGGGGTGCCGATCACAGAGGTGATCGCACGGGCGGCTGAATCCGATTCGCGTCACGGTGAGATCGTCGCCGCCTACTATGACCGCTTCGACCTGTCCCTGACGGGACCGATTCAGGGAATGGCCGAGCTCGTCGCCGAGCTCAAGGCCTCAGAAGTCAGACTGCTGGGTCTCTCGAACTGGTCGGCAGAGACCTTCCACCATGCGCCGAAGGTCGCGCCGGCGATCGATGAGCTCGAAGATATCGTGGTCTCGGGACGGGAGAAGCTGATCAAACCCGCCCCTGAGATCTTCCACCTCCTGAGCCGACGCTTCGACCTAGTCCCCGAACAGACGGTCTTCGTCGATGACCTGCCGGCGAACATCGGTGCCGCCGAACAACTCGGCTTCATCGGCCTGCTCTTCACCGATGCCCGGCAGCTGCGAGACGACCTTATAGGCCTTGGGCTCCTCTCCTCCCCTGCTGCCGTTGAAAACTGAGGACGGGTCGTTCCCGTTCACCCTCGAACTCAAGGAGAAGTGATGTCGAGCACCGATTTCCTGGACAACATCGATTCTCAGCTGGATTGGCAGCGTGGCCTCTACAAAGATTTCCACCGCCAGCCCGAACTCGGCCTCCAGGAGCACAAGACTTCTGAGCGAATCGAATCCGAGCTCAAGGACCTGGGTCTTGAGTCAAAACACGTCTCGAAGACGGGCCTCGTCACTGTCATCGAGAACGGTCAGGGCCCGACAGTCCTCGCCCGTGCCGACATCGATGCCCTCCCGGTGAGCGAGGACACCGGCTTGGACTACTCCTCCACAATCGATGGAGTCATGCACGCCTGCGGACACGATATGCACATCACCGCACTTCTGGGCGCAGTCCGTCTGCTGAATGAGAACCTCGACGCCTGGTCAGGCACCTACATCGCGCTGTTCCAGCCCTCCGAAGAGGATGCTGCCGGGGCCAAAGCCATGCTCAACGACGGCCTCACCTCGAAGATCCCCAAACCCGACGTCGCCTACGCTCAGCACGTCATGCCGCTGCCCACGGGAACGGTCAACACAAAGGCCGGCCCAGTGCTCTCAGCTGGAGATTCCGTGAAGATCACCGTGCACGGTCGTGGAGCACACGGATCGATGCCGCACCTGTCGGTGGACCCCGTGGTCCTCGCCGCCACGATCGTTCTGCGTCTGCAGACCATCGTCTCCCGTGAGGTCGAACCCGGTGAGTTCGCCGTCGTCACGGTCGGCGCTTCGAACTCGGGATCCAAATCCAACATCATCCCTGATCGAGCGGAGCTTCTGCTCAACCTGCGCACCTATGACATGGGAGTCCGCGACCGCATCATCGCCTCGATCGAACGCATCGTCAAGGCAGAGTGCCAAGCCGCAGGATCCCAGAAGGAACCGAGCTTCGAGTACTACGACCAGTTCCCGCTGACCGACAACGATGAAGACGCGAACGAGGCGGTCACCAAGGCATTCGAAGACTACTTCGATGACGGGGTCGTCCAACCGGCCAATCCCGCCACAGCCTCGGAGGACTTCAGCGAGATCCCCGATGCCTTCGAGATTCCCTACGCATACTGGATGATCGGATCCAGCGATGCTGACAAGTACAAGAAGGCAGCCGAGGCGGGAACCGTGAACACGGACATCCCGGCCAATCACTCACCGCAGTTCGCCCCCGTCATCGATCCGACTCTTGAAATCGCCACGAAGGCACAGGTCGTCGCGGCGCTGTCACAATTGGGCAGCTAAGGAATTGCCACCCTCATCAGATGGCGGCCTCGGACGGATCTGGTCCGCTTCGACGGGCTCGACCTTGTCGTGGTCGGAACCTCTCAGGACGGCAGGAAGTCTCCGGTTGCGACTTTACGCAACTTCGGGATAGCTATTCGATAACCGACGGCGGCGGCCGCCGACTGCGCGTCACCACTCCAGCGCAGCAGGAGCGCGTCTGGATTGGCCTTCTGTCCGCGAGCGACGACTTCGGGTTCGCCATGAACGGGGAAGTCGCCGGAGACGCGGATGGTGAGTCCGAACTGTTCGGTCCAAAAGTACGATTGAAAGTCCAGCGGTGGGGCTTCATCACCGACGAGCAGAGCAAGGCTAGCGGTTTTCGCCTGTTCAATCGCGGCCGTCCACAGGGGCTGTCGTTCGTGACCGTCTGCGGTCGGCAGCCACGCGATATCACCGGCTGCCACTATGTGCTCATTCACTCGCCCACGAGTGTCCACTTTGAGTCGCCCATCGGTCAACAGGCCGGAGTCGGCAAGCCAATCCCCTTCGGGAGCGTCACCGATCGTAGAGACGATGACATCCCCACCGACCTCCTGTCCGCTTTCGAGGCAAACCGTGATTGGTCCGTCAGCAGAATCGGGGGCGTACACCTCGGCGACTCTTCCATCGATGAGCTCAACACCCTGAGCACGGGCGGCCTCGCTGCACCGGCTGCCCAGATAGGGGCCAAGATGGCTGGCCATAGGAGGTCCTCGGTGCACCAGCGTTACGGCACAGCCGATCTTCCGGGCCGCGGAGGCGATCTCCATTCCGAGCGGGCCCCCGCCCAAAATCACCACACTCGGCTGGTCGTGCAGGCGCGTTCGCAGTCGGAGCGCATCGTCATGGCTGCGAACCGAGAATTCGCGGGGATGATCGGTGAACCGCTTGGCACTGGAGCCGCTGGCAATGACAAGTCCGTCGAAGTCGATGTGCTCACCGTTGTCGAGCGTGATCGAGCTCCGCTTCAGATCCAGTGCCACAGCACGGTTGCCCAGGAACACTCTCGCACCATGGTCGGACGCCGGCAGATACTGCGGCTCGATTGTGCCGACGTCGGCCAGCACGGCCTTGGACCTGTCCAGGCCGCGAATAGGGTTCATGCGGCTCCCCGCCAACGATGGCCAGCCGGCCCTGATACCCGTGAGAGCGGAGTGTATCCGCCGCTGTCATCCCTGCGATGCCGTAGCCGACGATCACGATATTCTCATAATTGCGGTCCACGTGCATTCCCTTCTGCTCGGTCCCTCGGGTATCAGTGCGCGAATCTCATTTGAGCGACAGTGCAGTCACTGGGCAGATGCGAACTGCCTCTTGAGCATGGTGTTCCTCATCGGATCCGACCTCGATCTCTGCGATGTCGATGATCAGTTCGCCTTCGTCATCGAGGTGGACCAGATCAGGGGCTACTTCTTCACAGAGCCCATGGCCTTCACAGCGTGGTTGGTCGAGTTCAATGCGCATTTCTACCTCCGAAGAATTGAGTATCGGCGCCCAGTTTCGGTTCTTGCGAAACGCACCAGCTCCAGTGTCATGGCAAACGGCCATGAGTTCCATTCGGATGCTCTCATGCCGCGTATTCGCGTCAAGAATACACCGAGGTCATGGGTGATTCATCGGTGCCAGATCGGCAGACTCGTTCCGCGGCGATGCCGGCTCAGTCAGTCACGGATCGCACCATACGGGCCGGTGAGCCCACTACGACGGTCCCTCCACGCACATCCTTGGTCACGACCGAGGCCGCCGCGACCACGGCGTTGTCGCCGATGGTCACGCCGGGCAGAACGGTCACATTCGAACCGATCCACACGTTGCGGCCGATGATGATGTGGCCGGGCTGCATGTCGGCGCGACGCTCCGGGTTGATGTCGTGGTTGAGGGTCGCCAGAACTGTGTTGTGGCCGATGAGGCTATCGTCTCCGATTCTGATGCCGCCCTGGTCCTGAAAGCTGCACCCTGAATTGATGAAGACCCGTCGACCTATCGTCGTATTCTTTCCGAAGTCGGTGTGGAACGGCGGGAACATCGTGACGGTCTTGTCCACTGGTTTCCCGATCAGCGACGCCAACAGCTGCCGGACCTCGTCGGGCTCGTGATATGAACCGTTGAGTTCGGCGGTGATGCGCAGCGCCTCTTGGCTGGTGCGGTGCATGACCTCATGAAGGGGCGAATCGCCGGCAATGGTTTCACCGTTGTTGAGTGCTTTGACCAGATCTTTGAGTTCCATGCTGACCATCCTTTCGCGTTTCTCGCTTTCCTGCATTTTCGGCGGGAAGGATGCTCAGGATTTGAGCAGGACCTTGTGGGCCTCACGCGTGCCCATTGCGGCATATGCCTCGGCGGCTCAATCCAGCGACGTCGTCTGGTCGAAGACCTTGCCCACGTGGCCTCCGGGACGTGTGGAGCGGATCGCCTGCATCATCGATTCCTGTGAGCCGACAGCTTCGATGGGGCTCTCGGTGCCGAATCCGTCCGAGTGTTGGGGTGGTGCGCAGAAAGCTGCGGATGCTTCTTTACCTTCTGGTTGGTATAGTGCCGGGTATGGCTAAGGGATCGAAAGACCGTATCGTGGAGGCCGGCCTGGCTCTAGCGGCCTCTGGTGCGCCGGTGACACTGGAATCGGCAGCGCGCGAGGCAGGACTGACCAAGCCCGGGCTCATGTATCACTTCCCCACAAAGCAAGCATTGATGCTCGGGCTCGTCGATCACGTGATCGACCACTGGCAACGCCGACTCCAGCAGGAGATCGGGCAGCCACCCGAAGCCGTGACTACGGCCGAGCGGATCCGTGCATATCTGAACTGCGTGCTGTCAGACGAACTGGACCGGACGGATGTGGTGATGTGCACCGATGTTCGCTACAGCGAGTTGATGACTGCTCGATGGGTGGAGCGAATGCAGCCCTGGCTCGGCATTTCGGAGAACCTGGATGCAGCCGCCCAGGGAAATCTCCTCACCGCACGCCTGGTTGCCGACGGCGTCTGGTACTCCACTGCCTTCTGCACATTCCCCTTGGACACCGCGGCAACCGAGCGCGTACGCGCCACGGCAATGGCACTCCTGGCGGATACGTGACTAGGTGGACGGCGTTGATCGGATCCATCGTCGCAGAGGTCACCGCCACACTTTCCCTGCGGGGCGCGCTCGAGACTTTGTGGCTATATGCAATCGTAGTCATCAGCTACCTCGCCGCTTTCTACCTGCTCTCCCGTGCCCTGCGCGCCGGGATGCCCATCGGCGCAGCGTATGGCATCTGGGGAGCATCAGGGGTCGCATTGACCGCAGTGTTCTCTACCGTGTTCTTCGACGAGCCGCTGACCGGCATGATGACGCTAGGACTGGCACTGATCATCTCCGGGGTCCTGGTCATCGAATTCGGCTCCCAGACCGCAGCCCGCAACCGAGCCTCGGCGGAGAACGGATCATGATTGCCGCTGCAGCCCTGACGGGTGCGGTCATCACAGAGGTCGCCGGCACTCTTTCCCTGCGTGCCGCCGTGCAGGGAAACAGGGCGTGGTATATCGCGGCCGTTGCCGGCTATCTGATCGCGTTCACCTTGCTGACCGTCTGCCTTGCTCAGGGCATGGCACTCGGGGTGGCCTACGGAATTTGGACGGCCGCAGGGGTGGTGGTCACAGCAATTCTGAGCCGGTGGCTATTCCAGGAACCGCTCACCGTAGTGATGGCGGCCGGTATGGCCCTGGTGGTCGGCGGGGTCCTGTTCGTCGAATTGGGCGCCGCCCACTGACTGGCACTTGTACCGATTAGGCAATACACAACCCTGCGAAGAGAACGGAGCATCACTATGCATCTCGTCACCGTATACGCGCATCCAGTACCAGGTGCGTTCACTGCCAGCATCCTCGAATCATTCGAGCAGGCATTTAAAGAAGCCGGTCACACCGTGGACCGGATTGATCTGCACGCCGAAAGATTCGACCCCCGCTTCACCGTCGAAGACCACGAACACTACTACGGCGGACCCGTGCCTCCCGGTATTGGCGAAATGCACCGACGCGTCGAGAAGGCCGACCGGCTGGCATTCGTCTTCCCCATTTACTGGTGGGGCCTGCCAGCGATGATGCGTGGCTGGATCGAACGCGTGTTCACTGGTGGATGGGCATTTGGTGAAGAGGCCATGGACTATGCCACCCAGGACCAGCCAGACCCACTCCTGCCGAGCATACCGACCATGCTGCTGGCAACTGGCGCCACCGCACAGCCGACTTACTCCAAGTATGGGTACGACGAAGCAATGTACACGCAACTCGATGTGGGTACATTCGCCTACTGCGGACTGACGGATGTTGAAAGCCATTTCATCTACGACGTCGAGGGTGATGCAATCACCCGCGAACAGGGTCTTTGTGAAGTTCCGGCATTCGCACGCCAGTTCATGTCCAATGAACGGGAAGTACGCAATGTGAAGGACGATCATCTGGCTCATCGCTTCGGGATTGCTTCCCGGTGAATGAGCCTGAACACTGGAGTGAGTTCGAACTCGACAAGTTCGTAGCGCAGCCGCCTGATCATGCGATCGATCGTGGGGGTGGGTTGACACCGCACGCCATATCGCGTGGCCATGCTCGCAGATACTCACGCCGCCCTGGCAGGGAGGTGGAGGGGGCCTTAGAATTGCATGATGCCGCAAGTTCTCTCCGTGAGTCGTTCGTCCGGACGATCATTGACCGGCCTCATCTATGGTCCGGAAGACGGGACGCCGATCCTGTTCATCGCCGGGGCGGGAACCGGTAAGTCCATGGTGTTCGGTGAAGATCTGCTCGATGCCCGCGGTATTCGACTGATCACGATGGACCGTCCCGGCATGGGCGGTTCGGACCCCGATCGCACACGCACGCCGGCTTCGACAGCAGCCGACTACTGCTTCTTCGTTGCCGCCGCGCTCGGCGTGACTAACCCCAGCGTTCCCATCATTGCAAACTCGCAAGGTGCGCTGTTCGGTCTCGCTGCGGCCGCCCGGGGTTGGGCACAGACTCTTGTCTTAGTCTCACCAGCAGACGAAGCAGCCAACCCGTCAGTGCGCCAGTTGCTCCCCGAGACCGCACGCGCTCTACCCGATCTCGTGCAGAGCGCACCGGACGTCGCTCAGGATCTCCTGAGCTCCTTCACGCCCGATGCCATGCTCACCATGGTCCTCGACGGGTCCGATGCGCAGGATCGCGCCGTCTACATGACACCCGCCTTCGATGCCCTTTACCGGACTGCTCTTGCAGAGGGCTTCGTTGGAGGTGGAAGCGGGTACGTCGCAGACACGATGATGGCGGCTGCGCGCTGGCCCATCGATCTGGCCGCGATCACAATTCCTGTCACCGTACTGTTCGGAGTCCGCGATCAGGTGCACTCGCCCGATCACGGCGCGCTCCTCACATCCCGGTTCCCGCACGCACGACGAAGAGTGATTGATGAAGCTGGCGGCGCGCTCCTCTGGACCCATGCCGAGCTAGTGTTCGATGCAGCGCTCAGGCAATCTGACGCCCTTGAGCAGCACGCCTCAGACAGGAGTATCCCTGACAAAGCGCCCAATTGACCTCGGGGTCAAGATCTCGGGCTACCGTGGTGGGCATGACATACGTGATTGCTCAGCCCTGTGTTGACGTCAAGGATCGATCCTGTGTGGACGAATGCCCTGTGGACTGCATCTATGAAGGGGATCGGATGCTCTATATCCACCCCGACGAATGCATTGACTGCGGAGCCTGCGAACCAGTCTGTCCGGTGGAGGCGATCTTCTACGAGGACGACACTCCTGAGGAATGGTCCACCTACTACCAGGCGAATGTCGAGTTCTTCGATGACATCGGTTCGCCGGGCGGGGCCGCCGTCCACGGGGTGATTCCCAAGGACCATCCGATCATTGCCTCGTTGCCGCCGCAGAATCAGTAAGCGGTCGACAGGATCTGCCAAGGTCCCGAGTCCTCAGGTCCTCTGTTCGAACTCATCCTTCATCGCAGTCAGCGTTCTGCGGATGTTCAACCGCTGAAATTCGGCAAAGGTGGTGCCTCCGGTGACAACGCGATCGAATGCCACTGCCACCCAGTTCGGCCATGTGATGCGGTCATCGTTCCAGGTTTCGGTGACACGTGTCTTTCCCCCAACCTCTTCAAAGGCGTAGGACCAGGTGGCGTTGTTGCCTGTGAGAGTCGGCGAGCGCGGTCCGATCTTGCGTACGGTGAACGCAAATCGGGAACCTGGATCCGAATCGATGACGACGCATTCGGTCACCCAGGTGGCTCGACCACGACGGTTGGTGCCGTCGAAGACTTCACCCACGCGCAGCGGTCGTGGTCCTTCCGATGTGCTGGCTCCCGTGTTCTCTGGACTCCACCGAGGCATCTGCGTCGGATCTGCGACCTGCTCCCAAATGGCGTCGGCGCCGCAGTTGATCACGATGCTGTCGCTGACCTGCATGGTGCGTTTCATCGAGTTCCCTTCATCCGTCATGCTCAGCCTAGGCCGTCGATCGCCTGGCCTGCACCACGCTGTTACCCAGGCGGCCATCACGACCCGTGGGTTCTTCGGACGAAGCGTAGTGTGAAGAGCATGACTCCGAACGAGACACGGCGCTTGAGATTCCGTGAGATGTCAACGGACGATCTCGACGACATGGCGGACCTCCTCGGCGATCCCCGAGTCATGGAGTACTACCCGCACCCCAAGAATCGCACTGAAGCCGCTGGGTGGATCGATTGGAACGTGCGCAACTATGCCGAATACCGTCACGGGCTCTGGGTCATAGAGACCCATGCCGGCGAATTCATCGGAGACTGCGGCCTGACCTGGCAGAAGGTCGATGGGACACCCGCCCTGGAACTCGGATACCACGTGAAAGGTTCAGCCCAGAAGTTCGGCTATGCCACCGAGGCGGCCGTTGCCTGTCGCGACTACGCCGGTTCGCGTGCGCTGGCGTCGCGTTTGGTCTCGATCATCCACCAGGACAACAGATCCTCCCAGCGGGTGGCTGAGAAGGTCGGCATGAGACTCGATCGATCACTGCGCCATGCATCGCCGGTCCACCTCGTCTTCGCCATAGATCTGTGAGGATTCGGGTTCCACAGCATCCGGGTGGAATTAACCCGAGATATCACGCTGATCGGACGTGCACCCCGAGGTCGGAGCGTCCCCCGGCAATATCTGAACGGAGGAGTCGTTTCTCGTCATAGTCCTCGAGCATCCGCCGGTAAGGGATTGCTGAGGCATCCTCGATTTCACTGAGGCGCTGTCTGACCTGGCTGCGGGCGTCGTCGATTCCTTTCCACAAGGGGCTGTCGATGCCCAACAGTGTGACGGACTTGAGCGGAGCGATTCCCGTGTACCAGAAGACGCCGTGGGTGACTGGGAACAGAAGATCGTCGATGCACCCATTGATGCCCCTGCCTTCAAAGCTCGATGAGCGTTCCCCAGCGGTGGTGATGATCAGACCGCGTTTGCCGCTGAACGCGCCGTCGCCGAACTTTCGCGGATTGTCGGAGTCATCTCTGAGACCATAGGCGAAGCCATCGGTGAAGACGCGGTCGACCCAGCCTTTCAGGATCGCAGGCATCCCTCCCCACCACAGTGGAAAAGTGAAGACGACCAGGTCGGCATCCGCCAGGAGCCGCTGATGTTCTCTCACCACTGGCGACAGAGTGTCTCGCGCAGCGGCGTCGGCCGCATGAGTCCCGACGGGAGCCGTGAATTCAGCCAGACCGTAGTCGGCGGCCGTCACTACAGGGTTCCAATCGATGGCCATCAGGTCCACAGTTGTGACCTGGTGACCGTGGTCGTGCAAAGTCGCTTGGGCAACTGCTGCGAGATCCGCAGTGAGGGCGGTTGCTGACGGAGCTGCTGAGATCTGAAGTACATGCATGAGTTCGATGCTAGGCTCATCGTGCACTCTGCGGTAGTACGGTCATTTTTGTCACTAAGGGTCATCGACGTCAGGAGCCAGCGATGAGGAACAAGGTTCGAAGTGCCTTCGAGGTGTGTCCCATCGAAGTCGGAGTTGCAGTCGCCGGAGGTGACTGGAAGCTGACGATTGTCTCTAAACTCGTCGCCGGCCCCCTGCGGTTCGGACGTCTGCAGAGGGAGGCGGGTCCTGTCTCTGCAAAGACACTGACTCGACAGCTGCGCGCCCTCGAAGACGATGGCATCCTCATACGGACTGTGTATCCAGAGGTGCCGCCGCATGTCACCTACGAACTCACCGAGTCCGGCGCCGCACTAGCCGAGATAGCCGAGGAACTCGGCGACTGGAGCGAGCGATACATTCGTCCTGTCTATGACCGCGAGGACGCCAGTTGAGTGTCACGTTCTCCCAGAAGAGCCTTTTCATGAGCAACTGTCTGGTCCCGCAGGGCCTGGACCACGGCGGCAACGGCGGGGCGGCGCATCGAGTCGGGCCGTAGGACCATCCAATAGGGAAGCCGTTCCGACAGGGTCTCCGGTAGGAGTCGGACCAGGTCGGCATGCAGGTCACCCATGAAACAGGGCAGGAAACCGATGCCCGCACTGGCGCGCGTGGCTTCCACATGGACGAACACATTGGTCGAGGACACTCCGTCCTTCATCGTGGGGACCAGTCGACGCGGGGCATCGAGGTCGTCGACTTGGAGCATGGAGTCCACGAAGTAGACCAGTCGATGGTCAACCAGTTCCTCGACCGTTGCCGGTGTGCCCTGTTCAGCCAGATAGTTCTTTGAGGCATACATGCCCAATTCGTAGTCACCGAGTTTGAACGCTTGAGCACGATGCACCTGCGGCTCCCCCACGACGACTTCGATATCCAAGCCAGATCGCTGCTGCAGAGCTTGGCGGGTCACGGTCACGATCTCCACGCTGAGTCCGGGATGTCGACTCCGCAGTTTTGCCACGGCCGGGGCCGCCACATAGGCGCTGAAGCCGTCCGTGGCAGTCATTCGGACCACTCCGGTGATCGGGTCGGGGGCACGGCCAGGTTCGCCGAGGCTGCGCACCGCATCCTCCACCTGTTCCGCGACCCGCACTGCCTCTTCACCCAATTCGGTGAGTTCCCAACCGCCGGATGCTCGAGACAGAACACGTCCGCCCAAGGCCTTCTCCAGAGCCGCGATGCGACGCGAGATGGTCGTGTGGTTCAGCCCCAACGTCGCCGCCGCAGTCGTGAACTTCGCTGATCGGGAAACCGTGAGCAGCACAAGCAGATCGTTCGGCTTCATGTCCATATCTGCAATATTAGGCAGAGAGGACTCCGAAATGGGTCGAAGAGCCGCAACGTCTGTGCATGAATGCTCACCATCCGCGCAGAACGATCGGACTCAACTGTTCAGAATCGGTACTGTTCAGAATCGGTCAAAGGGACCCGCGTACTGGAATGTTCCGCCCTGACCGTCATAGTCCGAGAGTGTGCGGATTTGGAAGTAGTCGCCCCACTCGGACTCCGGTGAGGAGACTGCAGTCGCCGAGGCTGGGACGAAACCGAATCGCGCGTAATAGGCAGGTTCTCCGAGCAGACCGACGACTGTCTCACCTCGTGCATCTGCAGCACCGAGCACCGCATGCATCAGCGCGGAACCGACACCCCTTCCCTGCTGCCCCGGTTGGACACTGACCGGTCCGATGCCAAGAGCTGGGGAGGAGTCGATGTGAGCACGCGTGGCCACAACGTGCCCGATGATCGCGTCTTCTTCGACGGCGACGAGAGAGAACTCAGGGATCCACGCGGCGTCGTCTCGAAGCCATGAGATCAGCGTCGCTTCCCCAGGATCTCCTCCCGGCTCCACCGGCGGAGCACTGTGCTCTGCACCGCGAAATGCGGCCGCAGTGAGGACGCGGATCGCTTCGATATCGCCTGAACGTTCTCGTCTGATCAGCATGTAAGTCAGACTACCGTGCACCGATACGCACTCGGGCACTCAACGCCTTGTCTCGTATCGCGTCAGGAGAACACCGTTGGGAAACGACTGTGTCCCCACCAGATTCACATTCACCCAGCTTTCCAGGTGTGTGAAGAACGGCGTACCGCCGCCCACCAGCACGGGGTAGGTGAGAAGAATGTATTCATCGATCAGTCCGGCCCGCATGGCCGCGGAAGCGAGTGTGGCGCCGACGATGTCCATGGGACCACCATCGTCTGACTTGAGTCGAGTGATCTCAGCAGCGGCATCACCGGAGAACAGCCGTGCGTTCCAGTCGACCGCGGTGATCGTCGAGGAGAACACCACCTTCGGCATGTCCAGCCACCTGCGCGCATACTCATATTCTGCTGGTGTGACCCCCGGCTCCTGGGCTGCCGTCGGCCAGTGGGAACTCATTGCCTCCCACAGTCGCCGACCGTACAGCGCCAGCTCAGTCGCACCCACCCGATCGGACCACCACTGGAACACCTCGTCATTCGGCGTGGTCCAGCCAAGATCATCTCCGGGAGCGGCGACGTAGCCGTCCAGGCTCACATTCATCGCAAAGGTCAGTTTCCGCATGACATCTGCCCCTCTCACGTCGGCAGCCGCTGGTGCAGAAGAGTCTACTGCGGCATGTTGACGAAGCGGGACTTCGCGCCCTGGAATGCCACGGAGATGTCGGCTGTCGGACCCGCACGGTGTTTGGCGACGATGATGTCGGCCTCGCCGGCACGTTCATGTTCCTTGTCGTACATGTCGTCACGGTGGATGAGCAGCACCATATCTGCGTCCTGCTCGATCGAACCGGACTCACGCAGGTCCGAGATCATCGGTCGCTTGTCAGTCCTCTGCTCGCTGCCACGGTTGAGCTGCGATAGGGCAATGACCGGGATCTCAAGCTCTTTGGCCAAGAGCTTGAGCGAACGTGAGAACTCGGAGACCTCCTGCTGACGGGATTCGACCTTCTTGCCGGAGCTCATCAGCTGCAGGTAGTCGACGCAGACCATCTTGAGATCGTGCTGCTGTTTCAGACGACGGCACTTGGCACGGATCTCGGTGAGCGCCATGTTCGGGGAATCGTCGACGAACAGCGGGGCGTCGTTGATGCGCGACTCCGTCGCGGCCAGGGTCGTCCAGTCGTGAGGGGACAGTTCACCTCGGCGAAGGTTCTGGAGCGGAATCTCCGATTCCGCGGACAGCAGACGCATGACGAGTTCGTTCTTGCCCATCTCCAAGGAGAAGAAGACGGCGGCCTGGCCGTGGTGGATCGCCGCCGAGCGCATGAAGTCCAATGCCAGGGTGGACTTGCCGACACCGGGACGAGCCGCGATGACGATCATCGTGCCAGGGTGGAAACCGTTGGTCAGCGCATCGAATTCGGTGAATCCGGTCGGCACGCCCGCGGTCTGGCCATCGGTGTCGCCATTGCGTTCGATCTCCTGAGCGACATCGCTGAGGATGTCGGAGAGGATCACGTAGTCCTCTGTGGTGTGACGCTCGGTGACCTGGTAGATCTCCGCCTGGGCCGAGTTCACGACCTCATCGGTGTCGCCTTCCGCGTCATAGCCCATCTGTACGATGCGAGTGCCGGCCTCGACAAGGCGCCGCAGGACGGCCTGCTCGCGCACGATCGCAGCATAGTAGCCGGCGTTGGCGGCGGTCGGAACGGAGGAGATGAGCGTGTGCAGGTACGCTGCGCCACCGACTCGGGACAGGTCACCGGTCTTCGTGAGGTAGTTGGCCACCGTCACCGAATCCGCCGGCTCACCGCGTGAATACAGGTCGAGGACGGCCTCGTAGATAGTCTCGTGAGCAGGCTTGTAGAAGTCATCGCCGGTCATGGATTCGACGCAGTCGGCGATCGCATCCTTGGACAGAAGCATCGCACCGAGGACGCTCTGCTCGGCCTCGACGTCCTGCGGCGGGGTCCTCATCCCGTCAAACCCCTGATTGTTGCTCAATCGTCTTCCTCTTCCTCGAACCTTGCCGGCGGACACCCGCTTTCAACGCCCTCCAACTGTACCTGGATCGAGAAGCCGCAGACCCACCTCGGCGGGGATATCCGAGTGTGAGTACACGCTCACTCCGGCATGCTCACGGCACCCTCCTCAATCCCGTGAACGGCCTGCGGTCGCCACGGTCACGAGGATCGGCTTCGCCAGCTGCAATCCCGATCTGATGATGAGGATACCGAGGACCACTGACGCAACAATCGTGAGGAATGTGATCGGTTTGAGCACGAGCGCTGCCCCGGCCAAAGGCAGAACGAGAAGCAGACCGAGCCCGCCTGCCAGCAGCGACACCCAGATGACCGGTCCCAGAACTGCTCTCACCATGGCTTTGTGCATGGTCTCCGGATCCATTCCCGCGGCGTAGAGATCTTGGAATGTGTCGGCTCGATCGTAGATGTCGGCAACCTGGTTGATCAGCGCGGATACGGCGATCAACAGGATCGAGATTCCCATCACCAGCATGACTCCGGTGAAGATGTCCTGCAGCAGGAACCGGTCGGCGTCGTTCATCCGGGCGCCCGGCTCATCCCCCGCGTCGAGGCCGAGCTGCATGAGCGAGATGCCGGTTCCGCCCACTGCAGCGACGAACGCAGTCATGGCCAGCCCGGAGACTCTGCGCCAGAACCGCTTGGGTTCGTCGGAGACCAACCGCGCGGCGATGAGTCGTTCCGGAGTCTGCGCCCTATTCCCGCTCAGATAGGCAAACCACCTGATCAGAAGCCCGCCGAGGAGGTCGACGACGATCAGACCGAGGACGAAGGTTGCGATGACCGCAGAGAGGACGATTCCCAGCCCGAGCCCTCCGCTCTTCGTCAGCATCACGACAACCGGCAGGGCCAGGATCACGAGAGCCGCCAGTACCACCTGAACGACGGGGAACTTCCGTTCCAAGGCCTTGGTGCGCACACCCAGTGGTGAGATCGCGACCCTGCGCAGGCCCATCAGCGAGGCCGCGATGCACACGAGGATGAGGAACACGACCACCGAGGCCACCAGCCACGCGGGCATGACCATGTTCGCGTAACCGATGGGATGTCCCATGAAGTGGATCAGGCTCACCGGCCAGGCCAGGCCCAGGTAGCCGAGGACGCCGAGGACGATACCGCAGATCGCGGGCACCAGCGGTTCGGCCACCGCGAGAGTGACGATGGAGGAACGCCTCGCCCCGAGCAGCGACATCGTGGACAGACGCTCATCCTGTCGCCGGGCGGACAGAGTCGCCGAGGCCGACGCCAGTGTGCTCGCGGGAATCACGAGCAGGATGGTCGCCAAGCTCGCGAGGAACTTGTACATGAAGTCCATGCCAGCCATACCCGGGTCCGGGCTGGGTGGGGTCTGGAAGAACATCCAGGCTCCGGCAGCGACGGTGAGGAACAGGGAGGTACAGGCGAAGAACGCGCTCATCACCAGCAGCGAACTCGACGAGGTCAGCGTCTTGCGCCCCAGGACGAAGGGAACGACGCGGGTTGCTGTGGGCAGAACGGTGGGCATGTCGATCTCCTTCTCAGGCCGCAGCGTTCACAGCGGTCACGCTGCGCACGAGCGGACGGGTGAACTGCAGCCCCAGCCACACCATCGCCACGCCGCCGACGAGCACTGCTGCGACAACCCCAATGGTCAGCGGATCGCCGAGGTCACTGACCGAAGCCATGAGTCCGGCAAGCATTCCACCCAGCACCAGGGACACTAGGGTGACGAGGACGATGGGCGACATGACCGCGTTGACAGTGACTCGGTGCATCATCTTCTGCGTCATTCCCGCCGAGTGCAGCTCACGGTAGGTCGATGCCCGGTCGAGGATGTCTGCTGCCTGGTTGATCGTCGCGGAGATGACGATGAAGACGAAGGCGATAGCCAGGGTGAGGGTGAGTCCGGTGAAGATGTCATCGGCCATGTACTGGAAGGGGCCCATGATCGCCTTGTCTTCGGCGGTGAGATCTCCCTGATTCGCCCGCATCATCGCCGTGCCGGCACCACCGACGGCCGCGATGAAGGTGATCATCGCCAGACCTGCCACGCGACGCCAGTACTGTGCCGGTGCATCGCCGATCATCGACGCCGCGATCATCGACGTGGGTGTGCGGGCGATCCGGTGACTGAGCCAGCCGTGGATGCGCATGACGAGGACGCCGATGACGTTGATGAGCAGAAGGGCGATCCCGATCGTGATGATGCTCGCAATCGTATAGGTCATCCTCGGCTGGTCCCGATTGAGAGAGAAGACGAGGGCGCCGATCATTCCGACCACGAGCACGACCACGGAAATGATACGAGCGACGGGGAACTTCCTGGCCATGGACCTGGTGCGCACACCCAATGGTGAAATCGTGATCCTGCGCAGGCCGAGCAGTGCGGAGATGAGGCAGACGAACAGCAGTCCGATGACGACTGCGGCAAGCAGCCACGCCGGCATCATCAGTGCGGAGTACCCCAACGGTTCGCCGGTGAAGACGAGGAAGCTGAGTGGGTACGCGAGCAGGAAGTAGCCGACGATCCCGGCGATGATGCCGGTCGCGGCGGGGATGAAGGGTTCGGCGACCGCCAGCAGCCGGACAGTGCCGGGCCTCGCGCCCAGCAGGGAGAGTGTGGACAGGCGTTCATCCTGACGCCGGGCACTCAACTTCGCCGAGGCGACCCCCAAGCTGATCGCGGGAACGATGAGGAAGACCGTGGCCAAGATCGCGAGCATGCGGTAGAGGTCGGCCACCTCGGCGTATCCGGAGACATCGGGTCGGTCGTTGAACGCCCAGGCACCGCCGGCGACGGTGAGGAAGAGCGTCGAGCATGCGAAGAATGCGATGGCGACGAGCTTCGAAGTCGTCGAGGTGAAAGATTTCTTGGTCAGTACGACGGGAAGGATATTCATGGTCGGCATCACCGGTTGTTCTGAACGTACTGGCTGCTCTGCACGCGCTGGTCGTTCCCCATAGGCTGATTCGCGGAGTCGGAGACGATCCGACCGTCCGCAAGGCGGACGATGCGCGAGCAGCGAGCGGCCACCGTCTCATCGTGGGTGACCACGACCAGAGTGGATCCCCGTCCAGTCGTGGACGCCAGGAGTTCGGAGAGCACCTCGCTGGAGGTGGAGGAGTCCAGGGCGCCGGTGGGTTCGTCGGCGAAGGTGACCACGGGCTGGGTTACCTGGGCGCGGGCGATGGCCACGCGCTGAGCCTGTCCACCGGAGAGCTGTCCGATGCGTTTGTTCAGGTGCTCGGCCAGTCCCAGGCGCTGGAGCCACGCGCGGGCATGTTCGGTTGCATCGGTGCGCTTCAAGCCTGAGAGCATGGCGGCGAGCGCGACATTGTCAAGAGCGGTGAGTTCGGGCAGGAGCAGGCCCTGCTGGAACACGAAGCCGAAGACCTCGCGACGCAGCGCAGTGCGGCCCTTCTCCTTCAGCGACGTGACCTCGGCGGCAGCGCTGCGGTCTGTTGGCAGGAGGCGAATGGTGCCCTCGTCGGGGCGGATGATGCCGGCCAAGCAGTGCAGGAGGGTCGTCTTTCCGGAACCGGAGGGCCCCATGATGGCCAAAGATTCGCCGAGGCCGATGGCGAGATCGACTCCGGCGAGCGCATAGGTCTGGTTGTAGTGCTTGGTCACGTTCGATGATGAGATGATTGCGGGAAGCTGTGTGTTTGTCATGTCTCCATATTTTCGCAATCGGACTTGCCCGACTATGAAGACCTCCCACCACCTCGGCGAGGAAAACCCGACACTTGGAACAGGGGTTTTTAACCCGGTGATGACCACAGGCCATTGACATGCAAGTATCTACTTGCCTATCGTGTCTGTGTGGCCGATATCTTCAAGGCACTTGCAGACCCTACTCGGCGGACCATCCTCGATGAGCTGGTCGACCGTGACGATCAGACTCTGTTCGAAATCTGCTCGCGCCTGAGCATCAAGCATGACCTGGGCATGTCCAGGCAGGCAGTGTCCCAGCACCTCGAGGTACTGGAAGCTGCCGGGCTCATCCGCTCAAGAAGAGAAGGCAGATACAAATTCCATCGCATCGACCCGCTGCCGCTGCGGTCGATACTCAAGCGGTGGGCGATACCGCAGACGACTACACAACAACACACGACTAAGACTGAGGAGTCATCATGAAGGCACAGTGGATCAGCATTCCGGTCGACGACCAGGCTCGCGCCCTGAAGTTCTACACGGATCGGCTCGGCTTCATTCCGAAGGTCGATGTGCCGGTCGGCGAGGACTTCCGCTGGCTGACAGTCGTCTCACCAGAGGATCCCGACGGCGTAGAAGTCGTCCTCGAACCCAAGGGACACCCCGCCGCGAACGACTTCACTTCTGCGCTGAAGGCAGACGGAATACCCATCAACCAGTTCGCCGTTGAGGATGTCCAGGTCGAATACGATCGCCTGAGCAAACTCGGTGTGACCTTCATTCAGGAACCGACGACGATGGGCCCGGTCACCACAGCAGTCCTCGACGACACCGTCGGCAACCTGATCCAGCTCATTCACCAGGAAGAGGGCGAGCCCGACTTGCCGTGAGCAGGCTGGCAGATTCCGTCGAGGAGCAATCCGGTTCGCCGCTCGTAGGCCGCTCTGGAGGGGCGAACCCCGTACTTGAGTGCAAGTGAGTTGTCGACGGCCATCGCTTGAAAGTCCTCCGGCGTGACCTCTTCGGCCAGAGCGTTGGCCGCATGCCCATCCTGCACAAGCTCTTCGTGGAAGCTTCCCCCAAGGTGACAGAGTTCCATGAGTGGGCCCGAGGCAGGAAACGCCTGCAGGAGAACGTCGTTGACCGCCGGCAGTCGGTATTGAAGGTCGCGGATGGCACCGACGTAGAATCGAATCCGCTCACTGATACCGGGAACTGAGCGGGCGTCATCGATCACGGACTTCAGCTTAGTCGCGACAACCTCGTCGATGACGGAATCGATCAGTCCGATCCGCCCGCCGAACCTATTGAAGATCGTCGCCTTGCTCACCTGGGCGGTACCGGCGACGTTCTCCAGAGGTGCCGAAAGTCCCTCGACGCGAAACACCTCGATTGCGGCAGCGCGGATCCTCTCGACATTCCGGCGGGCATCCGTGCGCAACGTCGGCCCAGAATTCCTATCAGCCACCCTCAGCTCTTCCCTGTTCTCTCCATAACTTGACTCCATTGGTCACTTTACCGCAGGATGGATGTCGGCACTAAGTTGACCATCGAAGTCAACTTAAAAGGGGTGCCTCCATCAGCACCGGTCTCGGACCGGCTTCAGCGAAAGGTCGCCATCATGATCATCGTGACCGGAGCAACGGGCGCTCTCAACGGATTCACTGTGGAGCACCTCCTCCAACGGATCGCGCCGAGCGACATCGGTGTCAGCGTCCGCAATCCCGACCGCGCACAGCACCTGGCTGACCAGGGCGTTCGCGTCAGACAAGGAAGTTACGACGATCCAGATGCGCTCCGTCACTCGTTCGCCGACGCGGAGCAGGTGCTTCTCGTCTCCTCGAGTGATGTCACCGCGGACGTCATCACACAACACAGAACAGCCATCGACGCGGCAGTCGAGGCTGGAGCCCAACGAATCCTGTACACGAGCGCTCTAGGGACCAGCTTCAACTCCCCCTACCCTCCATTGGCAATCCACGCTGCCACCGAGCAGCATCTTGCCGAGTCGGGCGTTTCCTGGACGACACTGCGCAACGGATTCTACGGAGACCTGGGAGATCTGCTCGGACCATGGCAGACAACGGGCACAATCGCCAAACCAGCGGACGGCCCCTTCTCGTGGATCGACCGACGCGATGCCGGCGAAGCGGCCGCGACAATACTGACCAACGCATCGTCCCTCGACGGCCCAGTCAATCTCACACTGCCCTCGCCGGTGACTCTCGCTGACTTCGCCACACACGCCGCTGAACTATCGAGCCACCCCGTCGAACGCATCGTTGTCGAGGACGAAGAATGGATTGCGGGTGAAGTGGCCAACGGGGTGCCCGAGGCTGCCGCACGATTCACTCTGACGATGTTCCAAGCAACGCGAAGCGGCCATTTCGCGCACCCCGATCCCACCCTGTCTCGTCTCCTCGGACGGGCGCCCCGAACCATCTCCGATCAACTCAGGGAACAGATGGTGCGGACTGAGTGATCACCCACGGACCGACGTCTATCGATCAGGCACATGGGTTCTCCACTAGTTCACGACTTCACATCGAGGTCTCGTCCTTGAGCAGTTCGTCGCGGATCTCGACCTTGAGGACCTTGCCCACCTTCGACCTGGGCAGATCGCTCCAGGCATCGATGCGCTTCGGGGTCTTGATGCTGCCGATCCGAGCTTTGACGTGCACCCGCAGCTCCTCCGTCGTCACCGCACCACCTCGGCGAAGCTGAACCACGGCGGTGACCATCTCACCCCAATGCTCATCGGGCAGACCGATGACGGCGCAGTCCTGAACATCGGGGTGGGACAGCAGGGCCTGCTCCACTTCAGTGGAATAGACGTTGAACCCTCCGGTGATGATCATGTCCTTGGCACGATCGACGACATAGAGATAGTCGTCCTCATCGAGGTAGCCGATGTCGCCGGTGTGGTGCCATCCGAATCGGGTCGCCTCCTCGGTCGCTTCGGGATTCTTGTAGTAGCCGTCCATGACGAGCGATCCGCGAACGACGATCTCTCCGCGCTCCCCTCTGGACAGAATCTCGCCTTCTGGAGACATCACCTCCACAGTGCACAACGGGGTCGGTCTGCCCGCCGAGCTCAGCCGGTTTTCGGCCAGGCTCCCGTCGGGCAGGAAATGATCGCGCGGTGCCATCGTCGAAATCATCATGGGTGCCTCCGTCTGGCCGAACAGCTGCGCCATGACCGGGCCGATCCTCTCGATCGCCTCTTCCAATCGCACCGGCGACATAGGCGCTGCCCCGTACCACAGGCATTCGAGCGAACTCAGATCCGTGGTCTCCAGCCCCGCCTCGGCGAGGATCATGTACACAATCGTCGGCGGCAGGAAGGAGTGCGTGACACCATGTGCCTCAACGTTGGCCAAGAACGCTCCGACATCGGCACCGCGCATGATGACGATCTCCCCGCCAAGGGACAGGATTGGAAAGCACAGGACCCCGGCAGCGTGGGTCAGCGGCGCCATCGCCAGGTACACCGGTGTCTTTGTGAATGGATAGGACATCAAGGTCAGTGCGGTCATCGTTTCGAGATTTCGATTCGACAGCATCACTCCCTTGGGACGCCCTGTCGTACCGCCGGTGCCGACAACCATCGCCAGATCATCGACGGGCGCTCCAAAGGCCGGACGGTTCTTTCCCGAATCAAGGAACTCCTCCCAGCCGAGTGCTCCTGCGGGCTGCGCATCCAGGCAGATCCAGGTGTGCACCATGGGCAGTTCGGCACGGATGCGTTCGACAAGTTCCGCATAGGCACCCGCGTAGATCACAACTGTGCAGTCTGAGAGCTCCAGCAATTCGCGATTCTCTTCGGCCTCGTTTCGAGGATTGATCGGACACCACACGGCTCCGACCCGACTGATCCCGAAGACACAGGTGAAGGCAGTCGGGTCATTGCCGGAGATGATGGCGATCTTGTCTCCCGCCGACACCTGCTGAGCCGCGAGTCCGGCCGCGATCTCGACCGACAGCGACTGCACCTGTTCGTAGCTGAGCGTCGTCCCATCCGTGGTCAGGCATGGTGCCTGCGGATTGACGGAGGCACCCTTGTCAAGAAAGTCGGAGAGTCTCATCATCGTTCCTTCGCGTCATATCTGATCCGTGAGTCCTGGCCCGTCAGTTCTGAACCGTGAGCACCGGGTCAGCGACGAGCCCGAATTCCTTCAGCACACCAAGGAGCACTTCGTGGCCGAAGGCCTGACAGCCCGAAGCAAATCCCACCTGCCGAGGTGCCTGCTGGATCAGATGGTAGGCGAAATAGGCCTGCAGCAGTCCGGTCTGCTGATAATTGCTGTTTCCGTGGATGACGCAATGTGCCCGTCCCAATGGCCCGCTGGCGTGGACCGAGTCGAGTGACTTGTTCACCAGCGGATTCTCCCTTGGCGGCATCTCGCTCATGACTTGGGCCGCGGTCTCGGTGAGCACCTTGTCCCGCTCTTCAGCGGACATGTCCTTGGTCTGTTCGAGCGCATTGGCCACGATGACTGGGACGCCACGCATCAGAGCTGTATTGAAAACACCGCCCTGCGCCTTGACGTTGGCAACGCGTGGGTCGTTCTTGAACCAGACCGGATGACTGGTTCCGCCCCAGGGGAGGGACTGCGCCAGCTCATGCTGACCGGGAACAACGAGCGGTACCAGACCCTCATTCGGGTCGAATTCGCTGTAGGCATTTCGTTCGAGGTAGTACGCCTTCGACGTCGCAGCATTGACGAGAATCGTCTGCGTCGAGGCGATCGTCGGACTTCCGCCCCAGAAGACTGCGATGTCCAAGGTGTCGAGTCCCGGCTTCTCAAGGCACAGATTTGCCGCGATCTCTCCGATTGTGTACATCTGCGCCAGCCCCGGTGAGAGAAGGCGGTTCTTCTCAGCGAACTTCTGTCCGAACTGCTCCTCGCAGGTGATCAGCCAGTCCTGCTCTCCCGAAGTGTCGGAATAGTGCACCCCCGCGGCCAATGCTGCTTCGACGACGATGGGACCGTACTTGCTGAAGGGTCCGACGGTATTGATGACAACCTCGGCGCCGGAGAAGAGCTCCGTCAGTGCTCCGACTTCATTGTCGACGGCCTTGACCTCATAGTCGGCGGTTTCGATACCGGGAACGTTGGTGTTCATCGATTCCTGCAGGCGCTGTTCACTGCGGCCAGCAGCGATGAACGGCACTCCATATTGACGCAGATATTCGCAGACGAGTCGTCCTGTGTAGCCACTTGCCCCGTAGACGACGACGGGCTTCTTCTGTTCGGGCATGATGGTCTCCTTCTCGCGATCAATGTTTAGGTGTGGACTGTGCCCAGGCGTCTGGACTGTGTTCAGGTGTGGACTGTGCTCAAGTTCGCAGATGTTCAGTCACATGCCCATACCTCCGTCGACCTGCAGAGCAGCTCCATTGATGAATCGCGACTCGTCGGAGGCTAAGAACATGAGGGCATCCGTCATATCCTTCTCCTCGCCCAAGCGTCCCGAGGGAGTCAGATCAACAACTGCGGCGACGGCAGCCTCAGGGCTTTCGAAGAGACCGAGCTCCGCAACGTCATTGGCCAGACCTGCACCCATGGCATTGGGGACCAGGCCAGGGAAGATGCAGTTGACCCTGACCCCATACCCCAATTTCCCGCTCTCCATTGCTGCAACTCTGGTCAGACGGTCAATTGCCGACTTGGTTGCGGAATACACGGAAATCGCCGGAAATGCGATGGTCGCCGCCACGGAGGCGACGTTGATGATTGTTCCTCCGCCTTCTGCGGGCCCACCCGGTCGCATCGCACGCATTCCGTGTTTGAGGCCCAGGACCGTACCGAGAACATTGACGTCGAGCATCTTCTTGGCGTCAGCGGGATCGATATCAGTGATCAGACTGGTGATCTCCAGTCCAGCATTGTTGATCACGATGTCCAGTCCGCCCAATGCGTCGACCGTTGATTCGATCGCGGCCTGCCACGAAGCATCGTCTGTGACATCGAGCTTGACGAAGTGGCTTCCCTCGCCCAGATCCGAGGCAACGTCTGCCCCCCGTTCCTGCAGATCAGCGATGGCTACTTTTGCTCCTGCAGCAGAGAGTGCACGAGCGTATGACTCTCCAAGCCCTTGTGCTCCACCAGTGACCAGCGCCCTGTGCCCGGTCAGATCGTATGTTGACATCTTCGGCTCCTTTGCCTGCGGTTCAAACGGTGAGATAAGCGTCACATTCATTCTTGACAAGTGTCAAGACCATCCGTCCAGACCATTGATCAAGACATGGAGTGCGGCTACTATCAGGATGTGGCAACCACTCAGGCAGTGCAGAAGTCTGCTCGCAGCCGACGCGGTACGGGCACCTACGACGAACGCCGAATCAAACTCGCAGAATCCGCTCTGCGCACCCTCGGCGAGCTCGGCTATGCGCGAACGAGCCTGCGCGATATCGCGGCGAACTCCGAATTCAGCCACGGCGTGGTCCACTACTATTTCCGCGACAAGACAGAACTCATCGTCTTCTGCGTCCGTCACTACAAGACGCAGTGCATGCACCGCTACGACTCAGTGGTAGAGGAATCCACTTCGTCAGATGGGCTGCTCACCGGCTTCGCCGACAAGCTCGTACAGACCTTGACCGAAGAACCGTCCATGCATCGCCTCTGGTACGACCTTCGGTCCCAGAGCATGTTCCAGGAGGAGCTTCGTGACGATGTCCATGACATTGATCAAGGACTCGAAGACATGATCTGGCGCGTCGTCTCCCGCTACGCAGAGTTGAGCAGCACGTCTCCCATGGTCGAGTCGCGCGCCGCCTACTCGATGTTCGACGGCATCTTCGAGTCCACTCTGCGGGACTTCCTCGCCGATCGACCGGGTGCAGTCGACTGGATCAGAACACAGGTGATGACCCTGCTTCCGGAACTGTGTGCACCGGTGGAAACAACCCCGCGCTGATCAACCGACCTCTGCGGCTGTATCCCTCATCCGACAGGCCGCGATCACCCGTGCAACTGGGCCGTCCCTCACCCGGGCAGCAGCACGATGATCGTGTGGATGAGAAGTCCGACCAGGGCTCCGATCACGGTTCCGTTGATACGGATGTACTGCAGATCCCGGCCGACGTAGAGCTCGATACGCTCGGCGGCTTCCTTCGCATCCCAGCGTTCGATCGTGTCGGAGATGACGCTGGCGATCTCGGGGCCGAAGCTCTCGGCCAGATCTCCGGCCGTGGTGGCGATCCGGTCATCGATCTTGGCGGCGAACTTCGAGTCAGCCTGCAGCCGCTGGGCGAATTCTCCGATGAGTTCCGAGATGCGGCCGCGCACCTCGCCATTCGGGTCGATGATGGCTTGGCGCAGGAGCTGCTTGAGGCTGCTCCAGATCTCGAGCACGGAGTCGACGACCCCTGACTGGCTGAGCAGGTCGTTGATGATGACCTCTGCCTTCTCCGACAGCGGAGTCTCCCCATTGAGGTCGTCGGAGAGGTCGACGAGCCAGGCGTCGAGGGCCTGACGGGCCTTGTGGTATTCATTGTCGCGGACGTCGGCGACCCAACCGAGCACCTCTCGCTGCAAACGGTTCGACAGCTGCTCGTTGACGAAATCGGGGACCCAGGACGGTGCCCGGTTGTGGACGATCTCATCGATGACCTGCGGATTGTCGCTCAACCAGGAATAGGCCTCGGCGACGATGAGGTCGACAAGTTTGTGGTGCGCACCGTCGAGGACGATCTGGCGCAGCAGCTGCGCCAGCACCGGGGTCTTGCGGGTCGCGACCAGGCGCGGAATGATGACGTTCTTGGTCAGAGCCACGACGGATTCGTCGTCGATGCGCGCCAGCACATATTCGAGCCCACCGGCGGCGCGGTCGACAACGAGGTCACGGTTGGCGGATCTGCTCAGCCAAACACCGGCACGATGGGACACTTGAGCGGACCGGATCTTCGTCGACACCGCCTCGGCGTGGAGGAAGTTCGCGGCGACGAATGCGGACAGGCTCGCGCCCAGGGTGTCCTTCTTGCGCGGAATGATCGCGGTGTGCGGGATCGGCAGACCGAGCGGGTGGCGGAAGAGCGCGGTGACGGCGAACCAGTCGGCAATCGCACCGATCATCGCGGCCTCGGACGCGCGCGAGACGAAGCCCCAGACCCCGGTGTTGTCGGTGAAGATGTGGGTGATCAGGAAGATGAGGGTGGCGAGGATGAGGAGCGACAGTGCCAGTGTGCGCATCTTGCGCAGACCCCGTCCCCGCTCCTGATCTTCCGGCGTCAGTTCGCTCGGACCGCCGAAGCGCGGCACGGACGGTGCTTTTTCGATCGACATCGTTCCCCCTTGTCATCTGTCATCGACTTTAGCGAAGTCCCCGCCCAAGATGGTCATCGGCAGGCTGTGCCGAGGCTGGGAACCTGAATCACAGCCCACCCTGTTGCCGATGGCCGCATCGTGTTTGTATGGGGAGAGGCAACGTTCGACGATCTGAGGAGGATGACATGGCGGCGAACTTCTCTGGCGGCGATCACGTGGGGTGGGACTCGGAGGCCGGCGAGATCTCGGGCACGGCTCTCCACCGAATCGACAAGAAGTGATCAGTTTGCGGTTCCTCACCATCGGCCATTCGAATCGTTCCCTCTCGGAGTTCATCGACCTCCTGACCGAGAATTCCGCCGAGGTGGTCGTCGACGTCCGCAAATTGCCCGGATCGAAGAGGAACCCCCAGTTCAACGCGGATACTCTCATCGATGTCCTGGCCGAGTCGGGGGTGGAGCTGCGTCGGCTCGAAGGGCTGACCGGCAGGCGCCCTGTGAACCATGACATCGGGTTCGAGGTCAATGGGTGGTGGAAGAGCCGCAGTTTCCACAACTATGCCGATCATGCCCTGACGGAGGAATTCCGCAACGATTTCGACCAGCTGCTTGAGTGGGGCGCGAACAGCCGCAGTGTGCTGATGTGCTCGGAGGCCGTGTGGTGGCGCTGCCATCGGCGCATCATCGCCGACAACCTGCTCGCCCACGACTTTCCAGTCACCCACATCATGGGCAGGAACCAGACCACAGCCGCCGAACTGAGTACGGGAGCCGTCCTCGCCAAGACCGGAGACGTCACCTACCCGGCAGGTGGCGAGGAATGAGGTAGTAGTCTCAATTGACGAGACTTCACGATCTCACCAACATTTCGGACGTAGTGTATCGGGGTCTGGTCACCGCTGTCCCGCACGGGAGGGACCCGACCAGGTTCCGCTTCAGGCTGACCAGACGGTTCATCCCAGTACAGTCAGGAGCAGCCGTGTCCGCACTACCGGCCGAGGCCACCATTTCCGAGATCACCGATCTCATCACTTTCGACACCACGAGCCGGGACACGAATCTCCCACTCATCGACCACGTCGTCGAACGCCTCAAGGCCGCAGGCATCGAATCTCAGCTGGTGCCCAACGCCGAAGGCACCAAGGCGAACCTGCTGGCCACTCTGCCGGCCGCCGACGGTTCCACCAGCGGAGGCATCGTCCTGTCCGGGCACACCGATGTCGTACCGGTCGACGGTCAGGACTGGTCGAGCGATCCCTTCACCCCACAGGTCAGGGACGGCAAGCTCTACGCGCGCGGCAGCGCAGACATGAAATCCTTCATCGGCGTCATCCTCGCCAAACTGCCCGAGCTGGCGGCTGCGAAGCTCAAGGAGCCCATCCACCTCGCCTTCTCCTATGACGAAGAGGTCGGCTGTGTGGGCGCGATCGACCTCGTGGACACAATCACCGAGGCCGGTCTGGCGCCTCGCGGCTGCATCGTCGGTGAGCCCTCGAGCATGCGGGTCGTGCGCGGACACAAGTCGATGAACGTCTTCCGCGTCGACTTCCACGGCGTCGCGGCACATTCCTCGCTGACCCCGGAAGGCGTGAACTCGATTGCCTACGCCGCCGAATTCGTCACCTTCGTCCATGCGGTCGCCGCCGAATTCCGCGCCGAGGGACCTTTCGATGAGAACTACGTCGTGCCCTTCACCACGGTGACGGCGAATACGATCAGCGGCGGCATCGCCGTCAACACGATCCCCGCCGAGGCGAGCGTGCAGTTCGAATTCCGATCCCTGGGATCCGTCGACCGTGAGGCCCTGGTTGAACGGTTCCGCGCCGAGGCGGCCCGCCTCGAACGCCTCATGCGCGCGGAGAACAACAGCGCCCGAGTCGACTTCACCGTTGAGGCAGCCGCCCCCGGCTGCGAAACTCCGGCTGAGGCCGACATCGTCTCTCTGGCTGGTCAGTGGGGTGGAGAGATCAGCGACGACAAGGTCACCTACGGCACCGAGGCGGGTCTGTTCTCCAATGCCGGCATCCCCACTGTCGTCTGCGGCCCCGGGGACATCGCCCAGGCACACGCTCCCGATGAGTTCATCGAACTCGATCAAATCGCCGCCTGCGAAGCGTTCATCGGCAATCTGATCACCGATCTCAGCGCAGAGGGTGACCTCGGCGCAGCAGCCGACCTCAGCACAGCAGGAAAGTAGACACCATGAGCTCCTCCACCGCGAATCCGCAGCAAGAACCCGTACTCGAGGCAACTCCGGAAGGTCTCCTTGCCGCACGCAAGGCCGTCATCTCCAGCTCGATCGGTGCAGCCCTCGAATGGTTCGACATCATCGTCTTCGCGTCGTTCGCCGTCGTGATCTCGGAGATCTTCTACCCTGAGGGAGATCCGGTCTTCTCCCTCATCCTCACGTTCGCCACATTCGCGATCTCCTACCTGGTCCGCCCCATCGGTGGTCTGGTCCTGGGCCGATTCGCCGATCGGCGCGGACGTAAGCCGGCGCTGACCCTGACACTGTTCCTCATGATGCTCGGCACGCTGCTCATGGCGATTGCCCCGACCTATTCGCAGATCGGAATCTGGGGCGCGCTCATCATCCTGACTTCCCGCCTGCTGCAGGGCTTCTCCGCCGGCGGCGAGTTCGGCACGGCGACGACCTTCCTCGTTGAGACCGCACCGCACCGGAAGATGTACTACGCCTCTTGGCAGATCGCCAGCCAGGGAGCGTCGATGGCATTGGCTTCGGCCTTCGGTTTCGCCCTCAACACCTATCTCTCCGATGAGGCGCTCCATTCGTGGGGCTGGAGGGTGCCGTTCCTCATCGGGCTGCTCGTCGGACCGGTCGGGCTCTACATCCGGTCCAAACTCGACGAGACCGAGGAGTTCACGTCGAGGCCTCCGGCAAAGTCGCCCCTGCGCACGCTCTTCGCCAACCACTGGGGTCGCATCCTCGCAGCCTCCGCGTCGGTCGGTGTCGCCACGATCTCCGTGTACATGATCCTCTTCATGCCGACCTTCGCAATGTCCAACCTGGGCATCTCACCGACGGCAGCCTACCTCGGCGGCATTCTGGCCGGTCTGATCTGCCTGATCGGCTCACCGCTGGTTGGTCGCTTTGCCGATCGCGTCGGTCCCGCGCGGATCATGACCTATGCCGCGGTCGCGGCCCTGGTGCTCGCGTTGCCGCTGTTCCAGCTCATCGTCACCCAGCGCAGCGTGCCCGCGTTCATCTTCGTCATCGCCGTGCTCGGTGTGATCATGGCGTTCTACTTCGCGCCGCTGCCCGGCATGCTCTCCGTGCTGTTCCCCGCCGAGATCAGGGGCACAGGGCTGTCCACAGCCTATAACATCGGCGTGACGCTCCTCGGCGGCATCGCTCCCTTGGTGCTCACGTGGCTGCTCGATATCACCGGTTCTCTGAACTCGCCGAGCGTCTATTACATGGGAGTCGCCGTGCTCTCCCTCATCGGCCTGTTCTTCGTCCGTAGGCACTACGGCCAGCGCTGAGGCTGCACTGGCCACACGGGTGCACTCGGCATAGTCGCGCCATGCAGTGCGCCATCGGTAGTCAGGCTGCGGAACAATACACAGGTTGCAAGCCGTGTACTGTTCCGCAGCCTGAGTCGTCTTCCGGCCCGACACCATGATTGTCGACCTGAACTTCCCATAGGCGACGGAGCAACCGAGATGGCTGGGAGCATACAGAAACGTCGAGGGGACACTCTATAGAG
>NZ_JBHFIH010000018.1:80207-83433 GCF_057334195.1 Brevibacterium sp. AGC70
CTCTATAGAGTGTCCCCTCGACGTTCAGCTCTGCTTTCGACTACGAGTCGAACTGACCAACGGCCAATCAGACTCGCTGCGGAAGCATCAGGCCTTGCCGACGACCTCGAACTTGGCGTTCGCGGTGATCTCGTCGTTGACGCGCACGGTAGCGGTGTAGCTGCCGGAGGTCTTGACGTGAGCAGGCAGTGCAACCTGACGACGATCGAAGTCGTGTCCGGTAGCGGTGTTCAGCGCCTCGGCCACAAGTGCCGGGGTCACGGCGCCGAAGAGGCGGCCGTTCTTGCCGGACTTGAGCTCGATGCGAGCGCTGGAGGATTCCAGCTGAGCCTTGACCTTGACTGCTTCATCGTGGTCGGCGATCTGCTTGGCCTGGCGGGTCTTGCGGAGAGCAAGGACATGCTTCTCTGCACCGGCGGACCATGCGGATGCCCAGCCACGGGGCAGCAGCAGGTTACGTGCGTATCCGGCGCGAACCTCGACGATGTCGCCGGCGGCTCCCAGACCATCAACTTCCTGGTTAAGAATTACTTTACGGTTTGACATGTTCTCACCCTCCGATCAGCGAGCAGTGCTCGAGTAGGGCAGAAGTGCCATCTCGCGGGCGTTCTTAACGGCCTTCGCGATGACGCGCTGTTCCTGCACGGTCACGCCGGTGACGCGACGGGCACGGATCTTGCCGCGGTCGGAAATGAACTTACGGAGCGTAGCGGTGTCCTTGTAGTGGATCTTCGCCGCTTCGCCCTTCTTGAGCGGATTAGCCTTCTTCTTGATAGGCTTCCGGATCTCTGGCTTGGCCATGAGTATCTCCTGATTTACGAAATGTCTTGAACGTGTTTAGAACGGTGGTTCATCGGCGCCCGGGTTGCCCCAGCCGCCGTTGCCGCCCTGTGGACTCGATGATGCCCACGGGTCATTCGCCGGTGCGCTGTTCCCCTGGCTGTAACCGCCCTGGCGCTGACCACCCTGCTGCGAGCCACCCTGTTGTGGGTTGCCCTGCTGCGGGTTGTTGCCCCAGCCCGACGACTGCTGCTGAGAGAAGCCGCCCTGCTGGGGGCCTCCGCCCTGCTGCGCTCCGCCGAAGTTACCGCCACCGGAGAATCCGCCTCCGCTGCGTTCGTTCTTCGTCACCTGAGCAGTGGCGCGTCGCAGGCTGGGGCCGACTTCGTCGACGTCCAGTTCCATGACGGTGCGCTTTTCGCCCTCTTTGGTTTCGAAGGACCGCGACTTGAGGCGGCCCTGAACGACGACCCGAGTACCACGCTGCAAGGATTCGGCTACGTTTTCGCCCATCTCACGCCACACCGAGCAGCGAAGGAACAGGGTTTCCCCGTCCTTGAACTCGTTGGACTGACGGTCGAACATACGCGGCGTCGAAGCCACGGTGAAGTTTGCGACCGCAGCACCGTTAGGTGTGAAGCGCAGCTCGGGATCACTTGTCAGGTTCCCGACGACCGTGATGACTGTTTCGCCTGCCATTGACTGCTCCTTGAAACGAGGTGCTTGACGCTGTTACTTGGCGTCTGGGCGGAGGATCTTGGTGCGCAGGACGGACTCGTTGAGTCCGAGCTGGCGATCGAGTTCCTTGGTCGTTGCGGGCTCTGCGTGGAAATCAACCACGACGTAGAAGCCTTCGGACTTCTTCTGGATGTCGTAGGCGAAGCGCCTGCGTCCCCAGATGTCCACGTTGTCGACGGTTCCGTTTTCAGCCGGGACAACCTTCATCAGTTTGTCCACGGTGTCAGCCAACGTCCGCTCTTCGGTTTCGTTGTCAAGAATGAGCATGAGCTCGTAATGACGCATCTGTCACCCACCTCCTCTGGTCTTTGCGGCCATGGTCGTTCCATGGCAGGAGGGCATATGCATGTCCGTTCCAGCCCCCACGATGGTCGTGAAATGGGAACAGACCTCCACAGTCTAGTGGACGCGCACCGGTGGTGTCATGTCGGATTCCCGTGCCCTTGGACACGGATCGTCGGGCGGTCGTCTTCGACGCGCCGAGGAGGTTCTGCCCTGAGCAGTCGACCGCGGATTCGTCGCCGGTACAGATTCTCACCCGCGCAGATGACGACAGCGACGAGGACGAGCAGTCGCAGGAGAGTCAGGAGTGCGACGAATGTCGGTTCGAGGCCTTTGTCCGCTTCGATCGCGGTCACGTCGCCGAGGTGGATGGCAATGGCGAAGGCCGCCTCCGCCAGTGCCCAGAAGATGAGCACCCACCAGCGACGGACTGTGAGCGCGAAGAACGGCAGGATCCAGAGACTGTCCCAGAGCATCATCCCCGGCGCCAGCAGCAGGCAGCCACCGATGAGGAGGCAGGCGGCGACGGCTGGGTCGAGTCCGGCTCTGCGCACCATGTACAGCGCGATGGTGACCGCGACGATGACACCCGCACTGGCGATGATCCACACCGGCGCCCACACCTCGGCGGTTCCCAGTCGCGCCATGACCAGGATCGAGGCGAAGGATCCGCCGTCGACGGCGTCGCGCATCCAGTCCAAGATCCGTTCGATGGCGCTGCCGTCGATAACCAGGATGAGCGCCGAGGTGATTGTGAGCGCGGCGAACATCATCCGCGGATCCCGGGGGCGCAGTCTCCCGGCCGGGTGCGGCCCAGCGAGACAGAGGGCGAGCACGACCAGAAGAGCCAGCGGGTTGACGAACGAAGCTATGCCGAGGAGGACCCCGGACAGCCACGGTCGAGGGGTCACCGCCGATGATCCGAAGAAGATGACCATGGCCCAGAGACTCAGCGCCAAGGCCACCGGGTCCAGGGTCGAGCCCAAGGTGAAGAGAATGACCGGCGAGGCGAAGGCCGCGACCAGCCAAGCTCGCTGCCTGGCGAGGACGAGAAGTGCGACGCCGAGAGCGGCGAAGGCGATCACGTTGACGATGAGAACGAACGTCATGAAGACGGAGACGTCGTCGGTCACGAGCTTCATGAGTTGGACGAAGCGGGCGTCGATCACCGACAGTCCGGTCATCCCTCCGTGGGAGCGGCCCAGGGCTTCTTCAGGGTTGGTCTGGCCGAGGAATGCCGTGGACAGAGGTCCGGAGCACATCCTCGCCGAGGCGGACGGCTGTTCGTAGCCCGAACTCAGGCAGGGGCCCTGCAGGGCGAGAGCGAGAAAGGTCATCAGGCCGAGGATGCCGGCAAAGATGTAGGCCTGGCCACGCCTGAATCGTGCTCCCGCAGATGCGAGGTGAATGCCGTCCGGCCCGCCCC
>NZ_JBHFIH010000018.1:83490-122565 GCF_057334195.1 Brevibacterium sp. AGC70
GCCGAGCAGAGGCTCGGCGATCCGGGTGCTGGACTGAGAAGGCATGACTAGAGGTTACCGGCCCGAGAGCCGAAGGCTGTTGTCAGCCTCCGACTCCAAGAGGTCCGCTACCGCCCTCGTCGCCGCCTTCTCCGCCGGTGTCGCCACCGCCTCCAGTGTCACCTCCACCGCCGTTATTGCCACCGCCGCCGGTGTCACCTCCACCGCCGGTATCGCCACCGCCTCCGGTGTCACCACCGCCGCCGGTATCGCCACCGCCTCCAGTGTCACCGGTGTCGCCATCGTTCGATCCGCCGTCGGCATCCTTAGACGATCCATTATCCTCGCGGCCGTCTTTCGAGTCCTTGGAGTCCTTGCCGTCGTCCTTGGAATCCTTCGAACCGTCGGCGTCCTTATCTTTATCCTTGTCTTCGTCGTCCTTCGGCTTCTCGCTCGGCTCGTCGACTGGGGCCTTCTCGTCGGACCCGTCGCCGCCATCGCTGCCGCTCGGGGCCTCGGGTTCAGGCGCCTTCGGTTCGGGTTTCGGAACCGCCGGAGCGTTGGTGTTCTTAGGCTTCGGCTTGTCCGGCAGTTCTCCGCGCTCGGGGAACTGTTCGACCTTGGTTCCCTGGAGCGCGTCCTGCATGTACTCAGTCCACACTTGAACCGGGAACGATCCGCCCGTGACCTCGCCGCGGCCGCCGTAGGAGCCGATCGACATCTGCTTGCCGTCGACCTCACGGTAGAGGACCACTGATGTCGCAAGATTCGGGGTGTAGCCCGAGAACCAGGCCGCCGTGTTGTTGTTCGTCGTACCGGTCTTGCCCGCTGCTGGTCGTCCGAGCTGCTGGGCATAGCTGCCCGAGCCGCCGTTGATGACCTGCTGCAGAGCGAACGAGGTCTCAGCTCCCACCGCCTTGTCGAAGACGCGCTTGCCCTTCGCCTCGCCCTTGTAGACCTCCGTGTCGTCGGCCCCCTGGGTGACTTCCTTGATCGTGTGCGTGTCATGGTGGACACCGTTGGCTGCGAAGGTCGCGTAGGCCGAGGCCATGTCGATCGGCTTCACGCTTGGCGTTCCGAGCACGTTCGAGGGGTTAGGGGTGAGTCCGATGGAGCATCCGCCCGTGTCACCGGACTCCATCTCCTTGTCCGTGCAGTTGCCGCTCAGGCCCGCTCGCTGTGCCACGTCCACAGTCTTGTCCGGGCCGACCTGGACATTGAGCGCGGCATAGGCCGTGTTGATCGAGGACTGAGTGGCCTTGAGCAGACTCACGGGTCCGTAGCTCGTATTGCCGAAGTTCGACAGCTCCCATGGAGTGCCGTCGTTGTTCAGGGTCGTCGGACTCGCACCCGGATAGGTGTCGGTGAGTCGTACACCGTTCTCAAGCCCAGCCACCAAGGCGAAGGGCTTGAAGGTCGAACCGGCCTGTACATGGCTCTGTGTCGAAGCGTTGAAAGCCTGATCGAGGTAGTTCTTACCGCCGTAGAAGGCCTCGATTCCACCGTTGTCCGGATTGATCGAGACCAAGCCCGTCTGCAGACCCTCCGGCTGATCGGACGGCAGGTTCTTGATGGCCTTCTCGGCCTGCTTCATCCGGTCCTCGTCGAAGGTGGTCGTGATGTTATAGCCACCACGGTCGAGCTGCGCCTCGGTGATGTCGAGCTTGCGCAGGGCCTCACGGCGGACGAAGTCCCACATGTAGCCCTTTTGGCCGGACAGTGAAGATTCTTTGTTCTGCTTCTTCACCTTCGGCATCTCGATCTTGGCTGCCTGCTCCTCAGTGATGAAGCCCTCATCAACCATCGACTTCACGACGTAGTCGAAACGATCCTGGTAGACCTCGGGGTTGTCCGAGGGATCGGCGGCTCCTGGGCGCTGGATCATCGCTGCCAGCAATGCCGACTCGCTGACGTCGAGGTCCTTCGCCGACTTATCGAAGTAGTTCTGGCTGGCAACCTCGATGCCGTAGGACCGGCGTCCGAGGTAGATGGTGTTGAGGTAGTTGGCAAGGATGTCGTCCTTGCTCTGCTGCTGATCGATCTTCAGCGAGATGAACATCTCCTTGATCTTGCGATCGAAGGAGTGCTCGTTCGTGAGGTAGAAGTTCTTCACATACTGCTGCGTGATGGTCGATCCACCACCGGCGTACTGATTGGTCGCCACACCGACGACTGCGCGGGAGAGTCCCTTGATGGAGATTCCGCGATTCTCGTAGAACGAGGTATCTTCCGCAGCGACCGCTGCCTTCTGCATCGGCTCGGAGATCTCATCGATTCGGACCGACTTCCTGTCCTCGACCTTGTACTGCCCGATGGGTGTCTTGCCATCGTTGTAGTAGATGGTCGAGGTCTGACCTGTGGCCTCTTGATTGGGCTCGGGGACGTCTGTGGTCGCATATCCGATCGAGAACAGCACGCACAAGAGAATGACGATGCTGAGTCCGCCGACGACGAGCAGCCGGATGCTGGGCAGAAAACGCGTCCATCCGTGCACGCCTGAGCGCGGATAGTTGAGAATATTCTTCGTCTTCTTGCCTCTGGTTTTGGCTTGTCTTTGTCCCTTAGCCACCCAAGGTCCTCCAGGTCAGTTGGCCTGCCGCATTGCGTGGCGACGAGGTTCGATAAGGTCACACTTGAGCTTCAGTCTGGCACGCCTTCTTTGGAACGGGATGAAAATCCCCTGAATCCAGCGCCCAGTCACCCCAGTTGTTACTTTCCAGCACATATGAGTAGAGTCGCATGTCCACTCTCACCAGGGATTTTACTGTCACACCCAGGTATCGACCACACCAAGTGGCGAATTGCTCACATTTAGCTATTTTTTCAACTATCAGCCGCCTGTCGGCCCATCATTGTGCATAGAACTGTGCACTCCAGACCCCAACTGCTCTGTGAGAGTAGGGGGTCGACGAATACTTTCCGAGCAGATTCGCCCTCAGAAATCGCCGAGGGCGGTCAGCCCTTGAGGTCGAAGTCCGTGTCTGCGTACTCCTTGCCTTCGACGGCCGGCTCACCGCTGAACGGATGCAACTGGTCTTCACGTGCGCGAAGTTCGACACGGCGGATCTTGCCGGAGATGGTCTTCGGCAGCTCGGAGAACTCGAGCCGACGGATGCGCTTATATGGGGCCAGGTGCTCACGGCAGTAGGCGAGGATCTCCCGAGCGGTGTCCGCATTGGGTTCGAAACCACCCGCCACGACGACATAGGCCTTGGGAACAGCGAGACGGACAGGATCCGGCGAGGGGACCACAGCCGCCTCGGCGACGGCCTCGTGCTCGATGAGCACGCTCTCAAGCTCGAACGGCGAGAGTCGATAGTCACTGGCCTTGAAGACGTCGTCGGCGCGCCCGACATAGGTGATGTAGCCGTTCTCGTCGCGTTCGGCCACGTCACCGGTGTGATAGACGCCGCCTTCGAAGGCTTCAGCGGTCTTCTCCTCATTGGACCAGTATCCGCTGGTCAATCCCAAAGGACGCGGGTCGAGACGGAGGCAGATCTCGCCCTCATTGCCCTCTTCACCGGTCGCGGGATCGATGAGGACCACGTCATAGCCGGGGAGCACCTTGCCCATGGAGCCGTATTTGAGCTCCTGATCAGGGGAGTTGCCGACCTGCAGGGTGGTCTCCGTCTGGCCGTAGCCGTCGCGGATGAGCACATCCCATTCCTGCTTGACCCGGTCGATGACCTCCGGGTTGAGGGGCTCGCCGGCGCCCAGGGCGATCTTCGGCGGCGTCTTGAGATGGCTGAGGTCTGCCTGGATGAGCATGCGCCACACCGTCGGAGGAGCGCAGAAGCTGGTCACGCCGACCCGGTCCATGGTCTCCATCAGTGCATTCGCGTCGAAGCGCGAGTAGTTGTAGAGGAAGACACAGGATTCGGCGATCCAGGGAGTGAAGATATTCGACCAGGCGTGCTTGGCCCAGCCGGGCGAGGCGACATTGAGGTGGACGTCGCCGGGCCTCAAGCCCATCCAGTACATCGTGGACAGGTGGCCGACGGGGTAGGACACGTGGGAATGGGCGACCATCTTCGCCTTCGAGGTCGTGCCCGAGGTGAAGTAGAGGAGGAGCAGGTCATCAGCGCGCGAGGTGCCCTGCGGGTCGAAGCGTGAGTCTTCATCGTCGGCGTCGACGTAGCTGTAGTCCTGCTGGCGCTTCGCATCGTCACCGACGACGATGCGCACCACCTCCGCGTCGACATCGTCGAACTTCGCAGCATCCTCAGATCCGGCGATGACGAACTCGGCCTTGCCGCGATCGACACGATCATTGAGGTCGATGGGACCCAACTGGGTGGTCGTGGGCAGTAGGACCGCGCCGAGCTTGATGCCGGCGAGCATGGTCTCCCACAGCTCGACCTGGTTGTTGAGCATGATCATGACGTGGTCGCCGCGCTTCACACCTGAGCGGCGGAGGAAGTTGGCAACCTGGTTCGAACGACGGGAGAGCTCCGCGTAGCTCCACTTGCCCTCCGACCCGTCCTGCTCGACGATCCACAGGGCTGGGTTGTCGTTGCCCTCGGCGACCTTGTCGAACCAGTCGATGCCGAAGTTGAAGTGATCGAACCGCGGCCATTCGAAGCCGTCACCGGCCGCCGCGGCATCGCTGCGCAACTCGATCAGCTTGTCTCTGGCTGCACGGAACTCATCGGTCACAGTCATCAGGATCTCCTCACATCGTCGCCTGCGCCACACCATGTGACGACACGCACAAACATACGCGAATTACGAAGTTATCAGTTGGTGTGAGGACGACAACAGGCGGGGGTGGAGACTAGGACTGTTCTCCGGGCTCAACTTCCGCGGGCCCGTTCTCGGCCCACCACTGACGCAGAACCTCTTCAGCGCGTTCAGGTCCCAGCGGGCCGTGCTCCATCCGCTGCTCGAGAAGATGTTTGTAGGCCTTGCCCACCAGCGGCGAGGGTTTGATGTCGAGGATGGCCATGATCTGCCGACCGTCGAGGTCGGGGCGGATCGCGGCGAGCTCCTCCTGCTCGCTGAGCTTCTCGATCCGGTGCTCCAGGTCGTCGTAGGCGAATGCGAGCCGATCGGCCTTCTTCTTGTTCCGCGTGGTCACGTCCGCGCGGGTGAGGATGTGCAGTCGCGAGAGCAGCGGGCCGGCGTCGGTGACATAGCGCCGCACCGCAGAATCGGTCCACCCGGCGTCACCGTAGCCGTAGAAGCGCAGATGCAGTTCGACCAGACGGCCAACGGCCTTCGTGGTGTCCTTGTCGAAGCGCAGCGCCTTCATCCGCTTCGCGGTCAGCTTCGCGCCGACGGCATCATGGTGATAGAAGGTGACAGCCCCACCGGGCAGGAATCTGCGTGTCGCAGGTTTGCCCACATCGTGCATGAGCGCCGCGAAGCGGACGGTGAAATCGGGCACGACGAGGTGGTTGGGATCATCAGAGCTCAACCCGGCTTCGCGCTGTTTGGCCGCATACTGCTCTTCGAGTTCCACAGCCTGGCGCAGCACGGTCAGTGAGTGCTGATAGACGTCCTTGTGGCGGTGATGTTCATCGGTCTCCAGCCGCAGACCTGTGACTTCGGGCAGGACGTGATCGGCGACATCGGTGCGCACCAGCAGATCGATGCCCGCGGCCGGGTCGAGGCCGGTCATCAGTTTGAACAACTCCACCTGGATGCGTTCGGCGGAGATGATCGCAATCCGATCGGCCATGTCACGCATCGCCGCTTCCACCTCGGCGACGGGATCGAGACCCAGCTGAGCCGTGAAACGCGCGGCGCGCATCATGCGCAGCGGATCATCGGAGAACGAATCCGCGGCCGTTCCCGGGGTGCGGATGACACCCTCGACGAGGTCGGTGAAGCCCTCGAACGGGTCGACGAATGTCATTGCTGGCAGACGAATCGCCATCGCACCGATTGTGAAATCGCGTCGGACCAGGTCAGCGTCGAGATCTGTGCCGAATTTCACCGTGGGTTTGCGCGAATCCGGGTCATAGGCCTCGGCGCGGTAGGTCGTGATCTCGATCTGCACTCCGGACTTGATCGCGCCGATGGTGCCGAATTCCCGCCCGATGTCCCAATGTGTGTCGACCCAGTCGGAGATGAGGGAGAGGATGTCGTCGGGACGCGCATCCGTGGTGAAGTCGAGATCGGGCATCGGACGGCCCAGCAGTGCATCGCGAACGGAGCCTCCGACGAGCGCGAGTTCGAATCCGGCCGCGGCGAAGCGCTTGCCCAGCGGCCCGAGAATGTTCTCGAGCTCATCGAGCTTGTCGTACAGACGGGCGTGCGCGGTCTTCGGGTCCACCGAGCTCCTTCGTGTTCTACCGTGCCGTTCCGATCGGAGACGGCTCATCTACAGCCGAGTCCAGCCTACCGGGAGCGCGCCCAACGACACTTCCAAGAATCGCCTACTAAGGTAGGAGAATGACCACACCGATGCCCAAGCCGGGACCCAGAGCGTCTCGTCGCACCACGGTAGAGGAGATATCCGCCGGGGGCATCGTCGTCGACTTCACACGCCCGGAACTGTCCGTGGCCGTGATCGCGCGGATCAACCGGGCAGGACGGATCGAATGGTGCCTTCCCAAGGGTCACCTCGAAGGAATTGAGACCCCCGCCGAGGCGGCTCGCCGTGAGGTCGAAGAGGAGACAGGCATCCTCGGGCAGATAGTCTGCCCCCTGGGCACCGTCGACTACTGGTTCACGGTGACCGGAATCCGTATCCATAAACTTGTCCACCACTTCCTGTTGCGTGCACGGTCTGGGACGTTGACCGTGGATAATGATCCTGACCAGGAAGCGATCGACGCTGCGTGGATTCCGTTCAACGATCTGCGCTCCCGGCTCTCATTCGCCAATGAGCGTCGCATCGTTGCCGCCGCCCGTCCGATGGTCGCCCGATTGGAGCAGTGAAACCCATCAGCCATATGCGTTTCCTCCTCGCCCTGCTGAGCACAGTCCTGCTGCTCGCAGGGTCAGTTTTCGTCGTCCCACTCATGGGATCGAGTCCGGCGGTTGCCGCCGGTTCGAGCGCCGCCGATGGCACCTCAGCGAACGGAGGCAAGTCCGGTGGCTCCAAAGTCGCCATCACCCTCGACGAGGTGACGCCCTGGGTCGATGCAAAGGGCACACTCAAGGTGCGCGGCACGATCACGAACCCCACGGATGAGGCGATCTCCGATCCTGATCTGCATCTGGCGATGTCGATGCAGAAGCTCGATTCCGGTCGTAAGATCGAGAGCTGGAAGACCGACCAGTCCCAGAACCGCAGCATCGCCGACCTCGAGAACAACGGTCCCGACGCCCGCAAGAAGGCCGAAGAGGGCTCAAACGGAGACTCCGACCCGATGACTGCGGTGGACACCACGTTCGAGGATGAGATCGCGGCCGGGTCCTCCGCAGAATTCACGATCTCCGTCCCCGCAGATGATCTCGGACTGCAGAAGTCCTCTCCGGTCTCGAACTGGGGCCCGCGTGGACTGAGCGTACAACTCGGCGATGCCACCGGGCGACTCGCCTCCGAAGTCGGCTTCTCCACCTGGTACCCGAGCCCGAAGTTCGACAAGACCAAGATCAGCATGCTCGCCCCGGTGACGATTCCGGCTCATACCTCTGACGGCATCATCGCCCCCGACGTCCTCGACAAGGCGATCGGCAAGGGCGGCTCTCTGACGTCGATCATGAACGTTCTCGACACTCCCGGAGTGGGAATCGCCCTCGACCCCCGGATCATCGCCTCCTTCGAATCGGCTGTAGCCGAACCACCGCCCGAAGATGACGGATCAGATCCCGAGGAGTCTGAAACGCCCTCCCCGCAGGGCACGGAAACGGCAACCACAGGACCCGATGCCCAGGACACCGATCCCGGCGCGAATTCCGATGACGAAGGCGGCGACGATGGGCTCAGCGGCGACGAGTCGGAGGCCCAGGAAGAGCAGCGCAAGCGCCTCGACACCTGGTATCAGGACTTCCTTGCCGAAGCGGAGTCGCACACCGTCATCGCTCTGCCCTATGGCGACCCCGACCAGGCGTCGCTGGTGGACAGTGACCTGGAGAGTCTGGGCAAGTTCGCGCAGAAACAGAGACAGATCGTCAAGGATGTCCTGCCGAAGGCCAAGACCGACATCGCCTGGCCAGTCGCCGGCTCCGCACAGCGCGAGCATCTCGCTGACTTCGCCAAGGCCGGTGATCAGACCGTGATCCTCAGCAACAACCAGCAGCCATCTCTGGCAGGGGTCCACGACGACGCCCACTCGAAGACTCGCATCACCGCCGATGCACAGTCATCGATCGACACTCTGATCACCGATACGGCTCTGGCGCAGCAGAGCGCCAAGATCATCGGTTCCGATCATCCCGCTTCGGGCATCTCAGAACTGGTCGCGACAACCGCCGCGATCCAAGCAGAGTCCCCCTACCGGACACGACATCTGCTCTTGCCGATGCCTCGCACGGCAGCCTCGGCGAACTGGGAGGGTACGGTCAAGTCCGTCGCGGACGCTCCCTGGGTCGATCCGTCCGGCATCGATGATCTCCTCGACACCGACCCTGTGCCCCGCGGGCTGCTGCAGTCAGGAGCGGATCCGAAGGCGATCGGAACCAAGGCAGTGCACAGCCTCGCAGAGACCCGGGCGACGCAGAAGAAGTTCAACAGTGTGTTCTCCGACCCGGCGAGTGCGAATACACGGCTGGACCGTGAGCTGCTCAGCTGCACCTCGGTCGCGTGGACCCTGGAGGGCAGTGCGAAGAGCTGCGCCGACGATGCCCAGGCTTCGAGTGAGAAGGTGAGGAACAGCCTCTACCTCGAGAAGGGCTCCTCGGTGCTGCTGGTCACCGGTGAGGAGACGACCATCCCGGTGACGATCGTCAACGATTCGCCCGCCGAGGCGAGCATGAGCATCCGGATGAAGCCGAAGACCCCCCAGCTGCGGGCCGAGCCCACCGAGACAGTCGTCGTGCCCTCCCAGGAGACCATGCGCGTCGACGTTCCCGTCGAGGGTCTGGCCAACGCAGACGTCCCGACGACGATCGAGATGGTCGCCACCGATGACGTCGTCCTGCCGAAGAACGAGACACTGCTCGTCAGGGTGCGCGCCGACTGGGAGAACATCGGTACGGCCGTAGTCGGATTGGCACTGGCCGCCGTGTTCGTGATCGGCTTGATCAAGACGATCTCCCGCGGACGCAGGAAGATCCCCGAACAGCAGCTGGCCGATGCGATGGCCCGCGCGCACAACGACGAATCGGAAACGAGGTAACGCGTGTCCAGTTTCTCATCGTTAGCCAGATCCTCGGCCATTATGACCGCAGGCACACTGACTTCGCGTGTGCTGGGCCTGGTCAAGGCCTCACTGCTCGCGACGGCGATTGGAATCACTGCAGTCCAGGCGGACGCCTTCGATGTCGCCAACAAGGTGCCCAACACCTTGTATATGCTGCTGGCCGGCGGCGTGGTCAACGCCGTCCTCGTCCCGCAGCTGGTCCGCGCGTCGAAGCGCAAGGACGGAGGCGAGGACTATACGAACCGTCTGCTGACCCTGGCATTCATGATCCTTGCAGTGGTCAGCATCGTTGCCACAATCGCCGCTCCGGTCCTCGTGTGGCTCTACTCCTCCGGGTGGGGGCCGGATCAGATGGCCCTGGCCACGGCCTTCGCATTCTGGTGCCTGCCGCAGCTGTTCTTCTACGGTCTCTACACGCTCTTGGGCCAGGTGCTCAACGCGAAGTCCTCGTTCGGTCCATATATGTGGGCACCAGTGCTCAACAATGTCGTCGCCATTGTGGGACTCCTCGTCTTCATCCTTGTCTTCGGCACGAACAATGCTTCCCCTCATCATCTGAGCACCTGGACTCCGGACAAGATCGCCCTTATAGGCGGATCAGCCACACTGGGTGTCGCCGCTCAGGCTCTGATCCTGATCTGGCCGCTCAAACGCATCGGCTTCAAGTACAGGCCGACATTCGGTTTCCGTGGTGTCGGCCTCGGCACCGCCGGCAAGGTGGCATTCTGGACCTTCGCCGCGATGCTCATCGGTCAGATCGGATTCCTGGTCATTTCCCGCGGCGCCGCGGGCGCCTCGGTCCCGGGAGAGGGCAATGCCTCGAACGCCGCCTACACAAACGGCTACCTGGTCTTCATGCTCCCGCACTCACTCATCGCGGTGTCGCTTGCCACGGCACTCTTCACCTCGCTGAGCAGGGATGCCGCGAACAATGACACCAAGGCTGTCGTCGGTGACTTCTCCATGGGCATACGCATGGTCGGATTTGTGAATTCGTTCGCTGTCGCTGCTCTCGTCGTCCTCGCGTCGCCTGTGGCGATGATCATCGCCGGCGATGGCCGCGAACAGGCAATGGCCGTGGGACTCGTGATCATCACGATGGTGTTCGGCCTCATCCCCTTCAGCGCCAACTACCTGGCGCAGAGGGTCTTCTACGCCTATGAGGACGCGAAGACACCGTTCCTCATCCAGCTCCCGCAGGTGATCTTCCAGTCCTTGGCCGTGCTCTCTGCATCGATCTTCCCGAAATCGGTCACGGTCGCCATCATCGGTCTGACGATGAGTCTTGGCTACCTGTTCGCCATGATCCTCTCATTCGCGCTCCTGTCGAAGCGCCTGGGCGGGATTGATCTTCGCACAATCCTCGGCGCCCATGTGAAGTTCTTCGTAGCAGCGTTGCTTGCCGGATTGGCCGGTTACGGACTGCTCTTCTTCTTCCCGGACTTCGCATTGTCCGGCAGGTGGCAGGCATTCGTCTCCGCCGCTGGCGTCGGCACGGTCATGCTTGTCATCTTCCTGGGAGCATGTTATTTGCTGAAAGTCAGAGAGTTGCATTCGATTATTGGCGTGGTTGCTGGAAAACTAAGGAGATAGCCTGCGCATCGAAGCCCTATTGAAGCCCCTCTGGAGGTGGTCACCCTGATCGATATCGAACCCGGCATGGTAGTTGCTGGTCGTTACGTCGTATCAACGGTCGATCGTCGGTGGCTCGAGGACAATCCACAGGCGGGAGCCGTGTGCACGGCCCTCGACGCCATTCTCGATGAACCCGTCCTCATCCACGTCGCCGATGCCGACGGGTCCACGGATGTTCTCGAAGCAGCGCGACGGGTCTCCATCCTCGGCGATCATCGCATTGCCCCGACGTTGGATGTCGGTCATTCGAACGGACTCGACTATGTCGTGTCCAAGCGCATTGCCGTCACCTCACTCAGCGAGATCCTGCCCAAGTCACCGCTTCCCATCGATGCCGCCCGCGCTCTCATCGGCGAGATCGGAACAGTTCTCGTCACGGCTGCCCGACGCGGCCTGTTCCACATGTTCCTGCGTCCGAACACGGTGGGCATCACGACTAAGGGCACCGTCCTGGTCTCCGGCATCGGCATCGATGCCGCTCTGGCACTGGGCACGGGAGTCATCCGCCCCGAGGACTACACACCGACGAAGGCATCTCGAGAGGATGCCCTGGGTCTCATCCGGCTTTTCTACGCCGCCATCACCGGCTACTGGCCCACCGATGAGCCATTCAACGGCATACCCGCAGCAGGGCGCGAGAATTCCCGCATTGCGAGGGCCAAGAGCCTCAATCCCGAGATCTCCAATGAACTCGATGACTTCGTCAGCGGCATCCTCACTGGGACCGATCCAGGCCCTGGCTCCGTAGCTGAGGTGCTGGGCTACCTGGACGAGTGGGATGCCGAGCTTCTGCGCTACGTCAACCGTACTCCGGTACTCGACAACGACAGTGTCTTCAACCAGTCGCCGCGCAGCTTCGACGAGGCGACGAGCCTACCCGCACCACGATCAACGTCGATGGGTACGTCCACTGCGAACACAGCCAGCGACGACCAGGTCAAAGCGGCTCTGGTTCGCATCGGCATCACCCGTCCGGGAACTCGCGGACTGGCTGTGGGAGTCGTCGGCAAGACGACGGGGCAGTATGCCGACCGTATGCAGATGCGTGAGGCCTCGAGCTTCCCGATCGGCAAGGATCAGCTCGATAACGCCACCCAGGACTGGGAGGAGTGGGAGCCTGAACAGACCTATTCGGAGTACTCCGCATACGCCGACCATGAATATGACGAGAATCTGACGTCTCCGATCATGAATCGTGACGCCCAGGATTCGGACCCCGACACCCAGGCCCTCGACGTGGTGTCCGAGGACGGCGTTGACGAGGTCGAGGACGATAACGATACCCGCGTCATCATGGATGACGAGGACGATGGGTCGTGGTTCCTCGGCGGAATGTTCGAGACTCATGAGCAGCAGCGCGAGCATCAGCTGCGCGAGTACGAACGCGAACGACGCATCGCCAAGGCCAAGGAAGACGAAGCACGCCGGCGCATCGCCGCGCTCGAGGCGGCCTCGACATCCAAACGACAAGAGGCGAACGCCGCAACGCCACCCAAACAGGTGCGCAGGCTTTCGCCCACTGCTGTCGATGAGTCACCAACCGATTCGTCTCGTCCAACCGCGCCCGTTGCCGCAGTCTCGCCCGAGCAGAAGTCGGACGACGATTCTGGAGCTGCATCAGCCGGAGCTGCCGGCGTCGCGGGGGCTGCCGCCGTCGGGGCAGCTGGAGCTTCCAAGTCCGCTGGCTCCGGGGGCAAGAAGAAGAATTCAACCACACCCAAGTCGGCTTCTGCTGGGGCAACGACAGGTGGTGCGGGTGTCGGCGCATCCGGCGCTGCGGCTGCTGGCGGTTCAGCTGCCGGCGCGGCGGCAGGCGGTGGATCTGCCGACAATGGCGGGGACCCGGATGGTGACCCGTCGAGTTCGCGAAAGCCGTTCGCCTGGTTGGTCCTTGCGCTGGTGGTCATCGCAGCCATCGTGATCTCGATTGCGGTCTTCAACTTCACTTCCGGCGACGACGAGCCTGAAACGGTAGCCGAGACCTCCGCCCCAGCCAAGACTGAGGACGGCAAGGATAAGAAGACAGAGGAACCCAAGGCAGATCCTCCGAAGATCGATAAGGTCAAGGCGTTGGACCCCGAGGGTGACGATGAGGAGAACGACGACGAGGCCGAAGACGTCGTCCCCAATACGGACGGGTCATGGCGGACCGACCGCTACAATTCGGCATCGTTCGGCAACCTGAAGTCCGGCGTCGGACTGCACTTCGAACTCGAAGACAAGACGACGGTGAAGGAAGTCAAGGTCAAGTCCTCGAACTCGGGCGGGTCCTTCGAGATTCGCAATGGTTCCGATCCTGACGATGCAAAGAAGGTCGGCGAGGGCGAATTCGACTCGGACGGCGTCACCATCAAACTCGATGATGACGTTGAGACGGACAACCTGATTCTCTGGGTGACCGAGCTTCCTCAAGACGATGGCGGCTTCCGTGCCATCATCAACACCGTCGACTTCAAATAAGAGCCCGTTCCAGGCTCACGGTCCTTGCTGACCCTGGCAGACGTCCGCCTGAGGGATCGACACCGGGTCTGGGAGATGCGGCGTGCATCGCTTGAGGCCAGATGCGGAATAGTCGCAACCGCCGTACCGTTATGCGTACGATAGTCAATCCGTGCCGCGATCGAGCGGGACTCTGAGTACACAGCGAGCAGAAACAGGGAATTTTCACATGACTGATACACAATTGGTGATCATCGGGTCGGGTCCGGCCGGATACACCGCGGCCGTCTACGCGGCTCGTGCGAACCTTTCGCCCGTGGTCATTGCAGGTTCTGTGACAGCAGGTGGTGAGCTCATGAACACCACCGACGTTGAGAATTACCCCGGTTTCCCCGCCGGAGTGCAAGGTCCAGAACTCATGGAGAGCATGCGCGAGCAGGCTGAGAAGTTCGGCGCCGAGGTGATCTACGACGATGTCGCGACCCTCAAACTGGAGCCCGGTGCCCATCAGATCGAAACTGCGCTGGGAGCCAGGTACACGGCTCAGGCAGTCATCCTCGCCACCGGCTCTGCGTACCGCGAGCTCAACCTTCCCAATGAGAAGAAGCTCTCCGGCCACGGCGTCAGCTGGTGTGCCACCTGCGACGGCTTCTTCTTCCGAAATCAGCACATCGCTGTTGTCGGCGGGGGCGACTCGGCCCTCGAAGAGGCAACATTCCTCACTCGGTTCGCCTCCAAAGTGACCCTCATCCACCGTCGTCAAGAGCTTCGTGCTTCACAGGCGATGCAGGATCGGGCAGCCGCCGATGAGAAGCTCGAATACCTCCTCGACAGCGAAGTCACCGAGATCCACGGCGAAGACTCACTCACTGGTCTCACGGTCCGCAACACTGTCTCAGGTGAAACGTCTGAACTGCCGGTCACCGGCTTGTTCGTGGCAATCGGCTCGGATCCCCGCACCAGTCTCTTCGGCGATCAGCTCTCGCTGCGTTCCGATGGCTATCTCAACGTCGAAGGGCGAACCTCCAAGACCGCGGTCGAAGGCGTATTCGCTGCGGGCGACGTCATCGACTCCGTCTACAGGCAGGCCATTACGGCCGCGGGATCAGGCTGCTCGGCAGCCCTCGATGCTGAACACTACCTGGCCGATCTCGATGCCGTGACAAAACAGGCCGAGGCCGTAGCCGCTGAGGCTTCACAGGCTCCAGCGCCGATTGCGTCCTGACAGACACCACTCGACTGACACCAACTGCCACGAAGCACACGCTTCACCTGACCTGACGAAGGTCTATGCGCGAGCTCGGGGAATGAATCCTGCACAACGGCTGTTTCCGCTAGAGAACATTGTTAAGAGAAAGGTTGCTCATGTCGACAGAAGTCACTGATGCCACGTTCGAAGAGACCGTATTGAAGTCCGACAAGCCAGTGCTCGTCGATTTCTGGGCTCCATGGTGCGGCCCTTGCCGCATGGTCAGCCCGATCGTTGACCAGATCGCGGAAGAGAACACCGAGAAGCTCAACGTGGTCAAGGTCAACACCGACGAAAACCTAGAGACGGCGAGCAAGTACGGAATCACCTCGATTCCTGCGCTCTACGTCTTCAAGGATGGTGAAGTAGCAAAGACCATCATCGGTGCACGGCCCAAACCTGCGCTTGAGGATGAGCTCTCCGACTTCATCTGATCATGTTCTAAGGCGCCTGTTGTACGATCAACAGGCGCCTTAGGTCTACCCAGATTCAGGCAGGAACACGTTCAGAACTTCGCACAGCAGATTGGCATGGCATTGACTCACAACCCACACCCGCCGTTTTCACGCGGGCACAGCTCTGAGGTGCTGCCCAACATCAAAGCTCAGATGGCTCGTCTGGGGCTCAATGTCGGTCAAGCCGAATCTGTCGAGTTCGACCGGACCTTCGAACTCGCCGTCCGGCAGTTCCAACAGGTGCGAGGGATTCTCTGTGACGGCGTGATGGGCACAGAGACCTTTTCAGAGCTCGAGCGGGCTAGATATCAACTCGGCGACCGTGTCCTCCGCTATGACCCTGTGAGAGTCCTTACAGGCGACGATGTACTCAGACTGCAGCGGACTCTCGCCGGTCTTGGATTCTACGCAGGCCGCATGGACGCCGAGTACTCAGCGATCACTGACGCCGCCGTCAAAGAGCTGCAGATGAGTCTCGGCACCAAGGTCGACGGAGTGGCAGGACCACAGACACTGCGCGGACTCGACGCGATTGACCGCAAACAGGACACCGGGAATCTCTTTGCTCTTGAAGAACGAGCTCGAGTTGCAGCTTCTGGGACCTCGCTTGCCGGTCGCACCTTCGTCATCGAGGCTGCAACTACAGTTGTAGATTTCGAAACTCTTCCAATGACGAAGACTCAAGCCGACACCGAGCGGCGCATCACCACCGATATAGCAAGCCGACTTGCCGGCCGATTGGAAGCTGTGGGTGCAGGAGCAGTCGTACTCAACGGCGACGCTGTCGAGGTCAACAAGGCCGACCAACTCGGTGCTTCCGCCGTCATCACAGTCACCGCGGACGTCAACAAGTCCAAAGACGCAAACGGAATCGCAACCTTCTTCTTCGGGCACGAGACTCACTCCGACATCAATTCCCCGACCGGTGCACGTCTGGCTGAACTCATTCAGAGCGAACTCGCTGCCAGGACGGGAATGAGAGACTGCAGGAGCCATGCTCGCACTTGGTCTTCTCTGAAGCGGCTCCGCACTCCAAAGGTTCACGTGGTCGCCGGCTACCTCACTAACGCAGACGATCTCGATAACCTCGAAGACGCCAACGTACGAGATGCGATTGCTGACGGCATCGCAGCTGGCCTGCAGAGACTATACGTGCGCGAGGACTCTGATCCAGAAACCGGGACTCTCAGCCTGGCAGAAATCAAGGCGTACAGCTAGAAGCTCGATGCCTTAGGTTTCACGTGAAACGCGTGGTCGACGGCTCTCAACGCAACTTAGTAGCCGACGCCTGTTCCCGCGATGCCTCCGATCTACCAACTTGAATTCATTCGTTGACTGCTGATCTCCTAGTCTGAAGACTATTTGTTGAGTCACGCACTCCATCCTGCGTTGCGATTCGCAACCTATTTCATTTCATAGGGCTAGGCACATCTGTATCGGGATAGATGAGACCGTCCAGACAGATTCGTACTGGTGACCAGCCAGCTCGGGCGACCAGCAAACTCGGTTGGACGTTATCCGACGAAATCGATCTTCCGGCCTGGGTTCAACGGCCTCATCATCGAACGTCAAGTATTCCCATTCATCTAATTGGGTCAGCGCCGACGCACTACTGTGAGCCCATGTGGCAGCCCATGCCGTTACTAACGCATACACTCCTACGAAGAATCTATCCCGAGTACTAGCGAGGACTAATTATACGTGTACGGGTTCATAGAACGACATTGCTCATAGAAAATACCGAGCAACCGATTCATCCGACGGCGGTTTCAGGTGAAACATGCATAGCGTGCTCTACACAACCGGCGAGTCAGAGTTCGCGGGCGCACAGTGATCTGGGCGGCTCATCTCGCTGCTGGGAACGATGCTCGGGTCGACATTCGCGGCTCGGCCTTCAACACTCAACCAGCGTCCTGGATATTCACTCCATACACCGTCATGAATTTCTCAGTATCTCCTGCCCTTGGCAAATGACTCAATGCCGATCTAGGTCGTTTCCGTTTCACGTGAAACCACCTGAAATCAATGATCTGAAGCCTTCCAAATATCGCGAACAAACGATCTTGAGATCTCTCTGCAGCTGGCGTGGGTATTCTGGCATAAAGTGTTGACTCGTTCGGGCCGGAAGCGCCGAATCCTGAACAAGTCGAATCAAGTAGCGCCTCAGCACTACTCCAAGGACGAGACAACGCTGAGATGAACCAGCCCAACGGATAATAATCTAATGTTTCACGTGAAACTGCACTCGCTCACGCATGGACCACAATGTGGCCGTCAGGACGAGTGTAGGCACACGTCGCGTAGTGGACGCCCTAGATCGGCCCTAAAAGCACAGTCCCGGACGATACGATGACTCGACGGCCACTCATGACTTTCCAGTTAGTCCAGTGATTGTCGGCAAGGTCCTACAAGAGCCCGGACCTCTGCTTCATCCAGGACTGATGGCGCCCGGCCACTGGTTAGTGCAACAATTTGTTCCACGTGAAACAATCGCCAGCTTCCGTCCGCGACCGTTGTGTGGAGGACCACGCACAGCTCAAGAATGCGGCTGTTTACGCAAGCGACTAGCGAATCAAGGTCAGCTGTTAGCCGAGCGGTCTTCCTCTTATGCAGCATAGACAGAAGTAGACCGCAACGAAGAGAATTGGGCGTTTGAGGTCTAACGATCGTTGGCCAAACGCTAAAACTACTCGACCGTCAACACCCGCCTCAGACCTACATCAATACTGTTTCACGTGAAACGCTTCGCGCAACGTTGTATTACGCATTCCAAGGTTCACAACTTGCCAATAGTCGACGGCGACTCGCCCGCCGTGGTCAACGCCGCGATCCTTGGCCGCCAACAGCCAAAGAGCGTTGATGCAAGGTCATTGAGAACTGATCACACGTGTCCGCCCACCGGCATCGGAGACGGCTACTGGGCATCGGCAAGCGCGCCGGTTGCTCATATTCACCATTGACAGGTGGAGACCCAGTTCGCGGCTTTCGATACGGAATCCCATTTGTTGATGGCGAAATACGGGCGCCTGCGATCGAACAAGAGGGAATCGTTTCACGTGAAACATTCGCCAGAGCGTGACCCGTTGTATGTCCGGCGCAGAAGAGGTGGACTCCAGACGCCGGCCATGTCCAGGGCACTCAAACGCAGAAGAGAGTTGCCGTGGAAGCTAGTGCGAATGAAGTCCATAGCCATCAGTCGCGCCCGAATAGATGACTGGTTGCTCCTTACGTGGTGTTGAACGGCGGTGTTAACAGGTCTGCACCAGCGAATACGACAACGGGGAATATGATGTTTGCCGTTTCACGTGAAACTATCATCTTGCGCCGGGCAATGCCGGGGAAGTACCGTCACGTTTCGCAAGATGAGCGCGAGCCCTCTTCCTTTGCAGACCAGCCGCATTTGCGTTCGCAATTCCTAACCGAGCCTGCGCCGCTCGGAGTAGAAAGCCTATACACGAGACACCCTCTACACCGGACGGCCTAAGGCTGTATTGGCTCTCCCCTCGCGATCATACCCACGGTAGCGAGGTCCTTCCCAAGCAGGCGGGCGACACTGCCGACCTTTGGTTTCACGTGAAACCTATCCGAGGCGGAGCTCCGTGGGAAGAACAAATCAATAGTAATGGACGAGGGGGACGAGTACATGCCGTACTCCGAGTTCATACCCTTCGTACTGCGACAATCCTTCACGATCCACAGCCACCCTTTTCAATTTCAGTATCTTCAATTGCATTCGTAACAATCCCTTCACTGGCCGACCATCCGCTGCTCGGGAGCACAATTCGTTGTCTGCCCAAACCACAAGTGGCGGATGGAATGAAGGAGGTTTCACGTGAAACAATCATCGGCCGCCCACCACGAGGGACAGTTGGACCCGAAATCTTCAATAGCGACATCGGCTTCATTAGGCCCAAGCATTCGTGTTCCGCATCGTCCGCAATGGTCAATCGAGGATACAGGTAGCCAATTTCGCCACCACTAGCGCCTGACTGCTGAGTTCACTCTGGCCTGCAGGCCATGAGCAATTGCAAGGCGCCATTCGGCTAAGCTGCCGGGCATTCATAGTGATCTGTGGTTTCACGTGAAACGATCGCAAGATGCCCGACAGGGCGCGACGACTTGCCGCCGATGTTTAGTCTTCCATAGCCGCCAAACCCCTCCGGGAAGCCGAATGGGCAAACCCCAATTCGACGGCGCTCGGCATGATAGTCAAAATGTTCAAAAGCCTAGCCGCCAACAGGTCCAAGAACCCTATTCACAGTCTCACTGAAACGGGAGGCCGAGGTAACCTACCTGCACTAGCACCGAAGTCCAGCTGAGCACGAGGGGTTGAATACAAGTTGGGGGGGGGGCGATGAACAATGTCATCATCACCCGCCCAACTTCAAACGACCAGAGGCAGCTATTCCGCCGGCGCCTCAACTCCAAGCAAAGTGAGGATGCGATCGAGATCGTCTTGGTTCGCGAACTCCACGCTCAGCTTGCCCTTCTTCTTTCCAACCGTGATGTTGACCTTAGTGTCAAGACGATCGCCCAGGCGTTCAGCAACTTCAATGAACTGAGGCGCTACTCGGGTGGTTGCACGTGAAACATTCATCGAGTCGCCACGGTTAAGAAGCACGACAGCTTCTTCGGACGCTCTCACAGAGAGGCCCTCAGCAACGATGCGCTGAGCAAGAATCTCCATATGCTCCGGTTCGCGAAGACCGAGGATCGCACGAGCGTGCCCTGCCGAAATGACGCCAGCAGCTACACGCCGTTGGACCAACGGGGGCAACCGAAGCAGGCGAAGCGTATTGGAAATCTGAGGGCGAGAACGTCCGATACGTTCGGAAAGCTCCTCCTGTGTGCACCCGAAGTCCTCGAGCAGCTGGCCATAGGCAGCAGCCTCTTCCAATGGGTTCAGTTCCGCTCGGTGCAAGTTCTCAAGCAGAGCATCCCGCAAGAGGTCTGTGTCGTCGACGTAGCGAATGATTGCAGGGATGGTTGACAGACCTGCGTCCTTCGTCGCCCGAAGACGACGTTCGCCCATGATGAGTTCGAAGCGTTCGTGATCGCTTGGCTTCTGCCGGACGACGACCGGCTGCAGCACACCGATCTCGCGGATGCTGTGGACAAGTTCACTGAGCTGATCTTCGTCAAAGAAGGTACGTGGCTGACGAGGGTTGGCATCAATACGGTCGACGTCGATCTCGCCGAATTCCGTATCAGGGATCGAATCAACTCCGGCAGTCCCTGTATCCTCGTCCGCTACTGAGTCCTCGTCTTCGTTAACGGAGGCTGAGCTCGACGAGGCCGGCGAAGGCGTCGAGGCCGGACCTACTTCATCTGTAGTCACCGGGTTGTCTGACGCGGTCTCTTGTCGAGCCTCATCGAAGATCTCATGACCCGACCTGTACACCCCGGGATGTGTCTCCAGAACATCGTCGGCCCGTGTCGACTCCTCGTCCTTTTGATCCGCGGTCAAGTCCACAGGTGTCGCTTCGACGTCGGGCTCAGCAGTACCAACGCCAGAAGCCTCCAAACCAGCTGTGCCGGCGAGCTCCGATTCAGGAGTCCAATCGACACCGGCAGTCGCGGGTGCCTCCCGCTTCGCCTTGGTGTTCGAAGCACGGCTTGCAGTCTTGGTTGCTGTCGAGGTCTGAGCACTCGATTCCGCAGACGCCGACTTCACTGAAGAGCTACCCGTCGCAATGGTGTTCGCTGCGCTGGTTTTGGCCGTTGCGGACTTCGTCCCTGAAGACGTCTTCTTCGTCGTCGTCTGAGACCCGCCAGGCTTCGAGGAGGTTGACCCAGTTGCTTTCTTCGCAGACGCACTCTTGGCTGGCCCACTCTTTGGAGCCGTGCTTTTCGAAGTGGTGCTCTTCGCAGCCGTGTTCTTCGAAGTGGTGCTCTTCGCAGCCGTGTTCTTCGAAGTGGTGCTCTTCGCCGGCGCCGACTCAGATGCAGGCCCATCCGTCTTAGGAGTCTTCGACGTCGAAGACGTGGATGAAGTTCCGGCCTTAGGCTTGCGCCTACGTGAGGACTGCATAGACGCTGCAGGATCAGTGCGAACGGTCCGAGGTGCCTTCGGCTCTTCTGCGGTCTCCTTGGCCTCTTCGGGCTCGCCACCGGAGAAGAACACGTCAACTGGTCGGTCGTTCGACGCCGCGTCCGGAATCAAAGCGCCCAGACCACGACCCAATCCACGCTTCCTGCGTTCAGCCACGATTTACTCCTCGTTGTGCGATTTCTTCGGCCGCTTCCCGATAGGACAAAGCGCCACTGGAATGGGGGTCGTATGAAATGACAGTCTGTCCGTAGCTCGGAGCCTCTGAAATGCGCACGGAGCGTGGAATCGAGGATGATAGGACCTGATCGGGGAAGTGAGTCCGTACATCATCCGCTACTTGGGCGCTCAGGTTGGTCCGCCCGTCGTACATCGTCAGAAGGATCGTGGAGATCGCCAATTTAGGATTGAGATGCTTCTGGATGAGCTGAATATTCTTCAGCAGCTGGCTCAAGCCCTCAAGCGCATAATATTCGCACTGAATCGGGATGAGAACTTCGCGGGCGGCGACGAAGGCATTGACTGTCAGAAGGCCTAAGCTCGGAGGGCAGTCCACGATCACGTAGTCCACTCGACTTCCCACTGCAGCCTGTTCATCGAGATAGACATTCAGGGACCTCTGCAGGCGCTGCTCTCGAGCGACAAGGGACACCAGCTCGATCTCGGCCCCGGCCAGATCAATGGTCGCCGGCACGCATTTGAGAGTCTCGAAGTCCGGGCACTGCGCTACGGCTTCACGCATGGGGACGTCATCGATGATCACATCGTAGATGCTGGTGACTTCCGAATAGTGGTCGATGCCTAGAGCAGTGCTGGCGTTGCCCTGTGGATCGATGTCGATGAGCAGTACGTTGAGATTCTGATTCGCCAGCGCAGCTGCGATATTCACAGCGGTCGTGGTTTTCCCGACGCCGCCCTTCTGGTTGGCGATCGTGAAGATCCGGGTAAAGTCTGGTTGTGGAAAACTCACCTGCGACAGTCGATCGGCGCGTCGATTGTCGCGCGCGATTGCAGCACCTATGGGAGACGACTCGTCCATGATCGGCATTCGGCGCACTCCATCATCCATTGGTTTCACAAAGCTATACTCAGCCTAGACCAAATCTACTTCGTACTATTTCTTGACTATCTCGACGACACGGCTAGGCACTTCGAGGATTCCGCCGTCGACGATGTGAATCTTCGGCTGAGACAGTCGGTATCGCTTCAGCAGCTTCTTCGTCTTGGCCAGTTCAGCCTCGACAGAAGCACCTTTGAGCGCGAGGATCCGTCCATCAGGGCCCATCACTTCATGAGTCCATTCGATGAGAGTCGTCATCGCCTTGACCGCCCTCGATGTCACAACGGTGAACATCTCCTCGTCAACGAGTTCCTCGACCCGGGCTCGGACGATGCGAACGTTGTCCAGTTGGAGATCATCGACGACCATCTTCAGCCATTCGACCCGCCGCTCCATCGGTTCGATGAGGACCACCTGCGCTTCAGGACGGAGCAGAGCAATCGGAATTCCTGGCAGTCCGGCGCCACTGCCGACGTCGCCGACGACGTCACTGTCATCGATGAACTCAGCCACAACAGCACAGTTGAGGATGTGCCTGGTCCAGAGCCGGTCGATCTCGCGGGGACCGATCAGTCCCCATTCGATTCCGGTGGTTGCCAGATGCTGCGCATACCGGGTAGCTGCGGGGTAGGCGGCCCCGAAGAACTCTTCGGTACCCGCCGGGGGAACTTCTAGAGCGGAAATGTCAGTCATGGGCAGGACGGACGAGTACATGCCGGCCGTCACCCTCACCTTCGGACTCAGAAACCAAACCGGCCTGAGCAACCTGATCGTGGATGATCTTGCGCTCAAAGCTGTTCATCGGTTTGAAAGCGAATTCATTGCCCGATTCTTTGACATCTTCGATTGCGCGCTTCGCCTGTTTGATGAGCTCGTCGCGACGGTTGTTGCGGAAGCCGTCGATGTCGAGCATCAGCCAGGATCGCTGGCCGGTGCTGGTCTGGACTGCCAGCCGACTCAGCTCCTGGAGTGCGCCGAGGGTTTTGCCTTCTCGGCCGACCAACGTGCGCAGGTTGGAATCATCGTCGTCTTCGCAGACGATCGACAGTTGAGCGCGTCCGTCTCCGACATCGATGTCGATGTCGCCATCGATGTCGGCAAGGTCCATCAGTTCTTCGAGGTAGTCCGCTGCGATCTCTCCCTCTTCTTCGAGGAGCTCGGCTCTCGTCGGCTTCGCATCCTTTTCGGCGCCGCTGTCCGCAGCACCCGCGTCGACAGTCTCATCGACAGTCTCTTCAACAGTCGTGTCGACATTCTCTTCAGTCATGGTTCTTCCTCAGCGCTTCTTGTTCTTCTTGCGGTTCTTGCTCACCGGCTGCTGCCGCTGACGGCTCTGGTTCGAGGTCTGCTCAACAGCAGTGGCGGTGCCGCCCTTGATCTCAGGCTGCTGTACGGGCTTGCCCTTGCGAGCCTTCCGCTCCAGCATCTCCTTCTCGGCTTTGGAGCCGGGGGCTGGCATATTGCGGATGACCACGTGCTGCTGGCACATCGTCCAGGTGTTCGAGACGAGCCAGTAGAAGAGGACGCCGAGCGGGAAGTAGATACCGCCGATGCCGAAGACGAGGGGCATCACGTAGAGGAGCATCTTCTGCGACTGCATCATCGGGTTCGCCATGGCGGACTCCGACATGTTCTTCGCCATCATCTGCTTCTGCGTGATGAACATGGTCGCCGCCATGATGACGATAAGGATGCCAGTGAGGAATTTGACGGCGATACCCGGGTCGGTGAAGACCGCAGACAGCGAAATTCCGAAGACAGACGACTTTTCCGCCTGAATCGCTAGCTCCTGAGTGAATCCACCGATAGCGTTGATTTTCCCCGAAGCTACATCCGGCATGTTGTGGATGACGCGGAACAGGGAGAAGAAGATCGGCATCTGCACGAGGAGAGGCAGACACGAGGCCCACGGACTTGTCTTATTGTCGCGGAACAGGCTCATCTGCTCTTCGGCCATGGCCTGACGCGAGTACTGATCCTTCTTGCCCTTGTACTTAGCCTGCAGGCGCTGAATCTCAGGCTGCAGCAGCTGCATCTTCCGCTGGGACTTGATCTGATAGACGAACAGCGGAATCAGGATTGCACGGATCACCAGGGTCAGCCCGGCGATCGACAGAACCCAGGTCCAGCCATTGGCTGCTGGCAGACCGATCGCAGTGAAGATCTCGTGGAAGATCGCGAGGATCCAAGCAACTACCCACTGCAGCGGGTAGAGCAGCTTGTCCATCCAGTCCATTCAGTACTCCTCGTTACAACGATTCTTCACGATCGTTCATTTTGCCATTGTTCGCGGGTCTTCGCGACACAGAACCACGGGTCCTGCTCTCGCGTGTACCGGAGGGGTCAGCCACCGGATTGTCGTGATCCACAGACGCGCTGAACATCTGCTTCACACGACACAATTGTCAGCGGCCATCTTCGTCAAACATTGAAACAGAGCGGGCCTGGCGTGCTGAACCGGGAACATGGTCCACCCCGCCATGGGAAAAAGGATTGCATCGCAGTATTCGCCACCCAGTTAACACCATTCCCTTGAGAACTCCGTGTATCTCGAAGGCCTCCAGGCCGTACATCGAGCAACTGGGATAGTACCGACACACCTGTCCGTACAGTGGAGACACCACGATTCGATAAGCTCTGATGAACCACACGAATGGCATGCGCGGCCCGATTCGGATCACCCACCAGACTGTGGGCCAGAAACCGGCCGGTCTGCGGGGCACCTCCGAGGGGTGTTTCAGATCATGTTCGGCGTCCACGGCTCTCTAGTTTCTTCTGCGCTTTGTCCATCAGCATCGTGACCTCGGACTCAAGCACGGAGAAGTCGACTTCTGCTGCCTGGGGCAATGCTCTGATCACGAACAGAGCACCGGGATCAAGGCTGTCGAGCCGGACTCGCATGATCTCTCGAAGACGACGTTTCACTCGGTTCCGTCGAACGGCGTTTCCAACGGCCTTGGATACGATGAAACCCACGCGTGCAGCGTGGGAATCATCACTATCAGTCAGGCAGTGTGCCATCAAATGGTCCGAGCGCACACGGACGCCAGCTTTGAAGACTCTTCTGAAGTCGTCTCCGCTGCGGATCCGGTGAGCCGCGGTGATCACACTTATGCCGAAACTTCGGCACGTCCCTTGCGACGACGTGCGGCCAGGATCGAGCGGCCGGCGCGAGTCCGCATGCGCAGACGGAAGCCGTGCTTCTTGGCGCGCTTGCGGTTATTGGGCTGGAAAGTACGCTTACTCACTTCAAGTCTCCGATTTCTAGGTTGCGGTCGAACGACGGTGCGTTCTCACAAAAAACGGCGGTACGAGTCTCGACCGCCGAGCACTCCTGTGCATAAGAGCCAAAAGATATTCAAGATAATCGGATGAAGCCCGGTACACAGGACACTCCATCTTAGCCAAGGTCAAAGTCCCTGGTCAAACTCGATGCCAATGTTTCACGTCACTGTTGTGAACTGTTCGCCGGAATTCATCCTCTGCACATATGCGGTCGTCCACAAGTAACAAGCGTGTAGTTTTCCACATGGTTATCCACCAGTGTGGAGGATTACAGGGATGACTCGTCAGTTCTCCACAAACTGTGGAAAACTATGTGGAAGTCATGCACAGGTGTGGACCATGCCAATAAGAGACTACGAAAACGGAGGAAGATTGACGGTGTCGAATTCCAAGAATGAGCTCATCAGCCAATGGCGGACGGTGGTCTCGACCCTGGATCAGGACCCCAGTCTCACCGCTCATCAGAGAGGCTTCCTCTCGCTTGCTGTGCCCAAGGCTCTCGTCGACAACGCATTGGTCCTGCTTGCTGTCCGGGATGAGCACACGCGCAGAACCATTGAGACTCGTCTCCTCGGACCTCTGACCAGGGAGTTCTCTCATGTTCTTGGTTTCGAGGTGACCTTCGGGTTCGTCGTCGATCCCGAGCTCGACGTTCCGATCAGGTTCGAAGATCTCATCGGCGAACCCACACCGGGATCACCCATCGAAATCGATCCTGACACGTCCACCTCGGCGAGGGGATCTACCGGGTCTGCAGCCTATGCGCCGTCACAGACCGCGACCGTTCAGCCTCAGACCCCGGCACCCTACAACCGCGCCCCACATCCGCAGCCGCAGATGCCCAGGTACGAGGACACCGGGCCAGCGCCCAGCAACGGGGCACCTGTGGAAAGAACGACGCGAGAGATGAAGATCGCCGAGGCGACCGCCGCCCAGTCGACCCCACCGGTCGAGGTTCCCGGCGTCGCCCAGCTCAACCCCAAGTACACCTTCGACACCTTTGTCATCGGAGCGTCCAACCGCTTCGCCCATGCTGCGGCCTTCGCCGTGGCCGAGGCACCGGCCAAGGCCTATAACCCACTGTTCATCTACGGCGATTCGGGGCTGGGCAAGACACACCTCCTGCACGCGATCGGGTACTACGCGACGCAGCTGTTCCCCGAGATCAGAGTGAAATACGTCTCGAGCGAAGAATTCGTCAACGACTTCATCAACACGATCGGTTCGTCGAAGACCTCGAACTCCCTGCGACCAGCATTTCAGCGTCGCTACCGCGAGGTCGACATCCTGATGATCGATGACATCCAGTTCCTGCAGGGCAAGGATGCGACGGTCGAAGAGTTCTTCCACACATTCAATGCTCTGCACAATGAAGTCAAACAGGTCGTCATCACCTCTGACCAGCCCCCGAAAATGCTCAAGGGCTTCGAGGAGCGACTGCGCTCACGCTTCGAGTGGGGCCTCCTGACAGATGTGCAGCCCCCGGACATGGAGACGCGCTTTGCGATTCTGCGTCGGAAGGCGGCCGGCGAACAGCTCGATGTTCCCAATGACGTGCTCGAATACATCGCCTCGCGGATCTCCTCTAACATCCGCGAACTCGAGGGGGCTCTCATTCGTGTGACAGCCTTCGCCAACCTCAACGATCAACAGGTCGATGTCAGTCTGGCCGAGACCGTCCTGAAGGACTTCATCACCCAGGACGACACCCCAGCCATCACCGCTGCCGACATCATGGGTCAGACCGCTGCCTACTTCAGCCTCACTCTCGATGATCTATGCGGCACGTCCCGATCACGGACACTGACCACTGCTCGACAGATTGCCATGTACCTGTGCCGTGAACTCACGGAACTGTCGCTGCCGAAGATCGGACAGGCATTCGGCGGCCGCGATCACACCACCGTGATGCACGCGAACAAGAAGATTCGAACTCAAATGGCTGAACGACGGGCGGTCTACACTCAGGTCACCGAGCTAACAAACCGCATTAAACAGCAACATCGCCTATAGAACGCGGTATACACATCTGTGGATAACCATGGGGACAAACCACGTAACCTGGGGATAGAATGGTGGATAACTTCACGAAGTGAGTGGACGGATGTGAACTACATGGATGTGCTTACCCAGGCGCCCACCGAAGCATGCGTGAGCGTACACAGGGGATCCACACCCTCGGAGGTCGCTCAGCCCTTGATTACTAGGGCGTAACAGTTGGTTGTCCACAATCTCCACAGGTGCTAATACTTCTACTCCATGAATTGAAGTTGTAAGAGGGTGACCGCCACCGACTGCATCGGCTCGGTCGGGAAGCTCTCGAGGAAGAGCTCGATACAGACTTTGACCGCAGCCAAATATTCGAACACATGGTCACGGTCGATTCTCGAATGCGAGATCCTGCAGGTCCTAGTCTGAGCAGAGCCTGCGGCTGATCATGTTGTTGTCAGCCCGATGCCCCGAGGCTGAGATTTCCGCTAGGCTGTGTAGAGTTTTCCGAGCAACGTCAAGCCAGTGTCTTGAAGACGTCGGGTGGTCGCCCCGAAGGAGTAAAGTGAACGCCGAAGCATCTCCCCTGAAGTTCAAAGTCAACCGCGATGTCCTTGCCGATGCGGTGACTTGGGCTACCAAGACCCTCCCCAGTCGTCCTTCCGCACCAGTGCTCACCGGCATTCTCATCACCGCCGAGGCTGGTGGGACCGTTCGTCTCTCCGTCTTTGACTACGAAGTCTCATCCCGAGTCGAGATCTCAGCCGAGGTCGTCACCCCCGGCACCGTCCTCGTCTCCGGCCGACTCCTTGCCGATATCTCCAAGGCCTTCCCGAACCAGGAAGTCACCCTCGAGCAGATCGATTCGAAGGTCGACGTCACCTGCAGCTCGTCTCGGTTCTCACTGATGACGATGCCTGTAGGCGAATACCCATCGTTGCCACAGGTCCCCGACGCCTCAGGAACCGTGGCCGCCGGCGAATTCCAGAACGCCGTCTCACAGGTCACGATCGCAACTTCGAAAGACGACACTCTGCCGATCCTGACCAGCGTTCGGGTCGAGATCGAGGGCGAAAAGGTCACGCTTCTGGCCACCGACCGCTATCGACTCGCTGTCCGGGAGTTCACCTGGAATCCCGGACGCCCTGACGTCTCCGCTGTCGCACTGCTGCGCGGACGCACTCTCTCCGATGTCTCGAAGTCACTCGGCGGCGATGTCACGATCGGTCTGAGCAACGATGCAGGCAAGGATCTCATCTCCTTCACCTCGGCGGGCCGAGTCACAACCTCACTCCTCGTCGAAGGCGAGTACCCCAAGGTTCGTTCGCTGTTCCCTGATTCCGTGCCGATCCACGCGATCGTCGAAACCGGCGTTCTGCGTGAGGCTGTCCGTCGTGTCTCCCTCGTCGCCGAACGGAACACTCCGCTGCGCTTCGAGGTCAGCGACGGAATGCTCACACTCCACGCCGGAACCGGCGACGATGCCCAAGCGTCGGAAGCCGTCGAGGCAGTGCTCCAAGGTGACCCGATCACCGTGGGCTTCAACCCTCATTACATCGCCGAAGGTCTCGCTGCCATCGAGAGCCCATATGTGAACTTCTCGTTCACCCAGCCGATGAAGCCCGTCATCATCTCGGGTCAGAAGGATCTGGAATCGTCGGCCGACGAATCGTATCGGTACTTGCTCATGCCAACGCGTATCTGAATGTGGATATCCCGACTTTCGCTGCGTAACTACCGGTCCTATCCCGAACTCGACCTCGAGTTCGAACCCGGGGTGACCACATTCGTGGCCGACAACGGGACCGGCAAGACCAATATCGTCGAAGCCATCGGGTATCTTGCTCATCTGCGCTCTCATCGAGTTGCCTTTGATGCGCCGCTGGTCAATGAATCCGCCCAGACGGCAACCGTGTCCGCTCTCGTCAACCGCGATCAGCGACATGCCACGGTCGAAGTCTCGATTCAGTCCAAGGGCGCGAACCGGGCACGGGTCAACCGCTCCCCGGTGAAGATGAAGGAGATACTCGGACTCGTCTCCTGTGTCGTCTTCGCACCAGAGGATCTCAGCCTTGTCCGGGGCGAACCAGCAGAACGACGTTCATGGATCGATACACTGGTTGTGTCCCGCAATCCTCGCTATTCCTCGGTGATCACAGATTTCGAACGTGCTCTCAAACAGCGCAACGCGCTGCTCAAACGTCTGCGCGAGGATCGCGACCCCGGCCTCGAGGCTACTTTGGACATCTGGAACATGGCCTATGCGGACTCCGCCTCTGAGCTCGTGTACGGCAGGCAGAGGATCCTCGCCGATATCGTCGAGCCGTTGCAGAAGAACTTCGCCTATATCGCTGCCGATGCTCGACTGGAACGCCAGGGAATCAAGGCTCGCTACGAATCACGCATCGACTATTCTCAGGCCGAGTCCGCTGCCGAATGCCGGGAGCTGCTGCTGGCCGCCCTCGAGCGCAGACGCACCACGGAGATCGAACGGGGTCTGACCCTGCACGGTCCCGGTCGTGACGATCTGGCTCTGACGATCGGCGAACATCCGGCGAAGGGCTACGCCTCACACGGCGAAACGTGGTCGCTGGCTCTTGCCATGCAGCTGGCCGGATGGGATCTGCTGAGTTCCGATGCCGGGTCGGCCGCCGAGCAGCCGGTCCTTGTCCTCGACGATGTCTTCGCCGAACTCGACACCGGGCGTCGGAACCGACTTGCCTCTCGGATCACTGAAGCTGAGCAGGTATTCATCACTGCAGCCGTCGACGGAGATCTGCCAACGGGTCTTGAGGGCCGAAGGATCGGTCAGGAGCGTCTGCTCCCATGAGCGGGATCGAGAAAGACACCTCAACTCCGGTCGCGGCACTTGAAGCTCTTGATCGGGTGCGTCGGATGGAAGCGACCGAGGCGAAGTTCGTCCGCAGCCGTCGTCGGTCACGACTGCGAGGCGAAGCCATCTACTCCTCGCCGGGCAAGGACAAACGCGACCCTGCGGCGATCTCATCGGCGCTGGGAAAGCTGATCTCCTCCCGAGGTTGGTCATCTTCCATCGACATCGGCAAGGTGCTGGGCCGGTGGCCCGATCTGGTGGGACAGCAGGTCGCAATGCACTGCAAACCCGTCGACTTCTCTCCTCCGCTGCTGATCATCGCCGCCGACTCGACGACATGGGCGACTCAGCTGCGGGTGCTCAAGCCCACGATCCTCAGAGCGTTGGAGGCTGGTCTCGGCTCGCAGACGATCACGGAGATTGAGATCCGCGGGCCACGAGGACGCAGTTTCAAGAAGGGTCGGCGCAGTGTGTCCGGTCGGGGGCCACGGGACACCTTCGGCTGAGGAGTTTCTGAGTCTGCACGGTGGAAGAGATGAGAAACCATAGAGGGCCTTAAACGGCGATAGCCGGTCCCGTTCGTGCCCGGGGGTACATCTGGGGCTTCAAAAATCCGCATATGCACCTTAATGGGCCGCTTACGGGCATTTCAGGGTGTGGCGCGGTAGAATAGGAAGCTGTTAGCGCCCACCCGCACTAGGAGTCATATGACGACCGAGGATCTACCCCATTACGATGCCGGGGATATTACGGTACTTGAGGGTCTCGAAGCAGTTCGCAAACGACCTGGCATGTATATCGGTTCGACTTCGGAACGCGGTCTCCACCACCTGGTTCAGGAAATCGTCGACAACTCCGTCGATGAGGCGATGGCCGGGTACTGTGATCACATCGAGGTGACGATCCTCGCCGACGGCGGTGTGAGAGTCGTCGATGACGGGCGTGGAATGCCGGTGGCGATGCACCCCACAGAGGGTAAGCCCACCGTTGAGGTGATCCTGACCGTTCTGCACGCCGGCGGCAAGTTCGGCGGAGGCGGCTATGCTGTGGCCGGCGGTCTGCACGGCGTGGGTTCGACAGTGGTCAATGCGCTGTCCGAGCGCCTGGAGGTCGAGGTCCGACGCGACGGCTACGTGTGGAACATGGACTTTGAGAAGGGTGTTCCCACCGGGGAGCTTCGCCGCGGCGAGGAGACTTCCGAGACCGGCACGATGGTGACCTTCTGGCCGGACTCGACGATCTTCGAGACCACCGATTTCTCGTATGAGTATCTGCGCGCCCGCTTCCAGCAGATGGCGTTCCTCAACAAGGGCCTGAAGATCAGCCTGACCGATGAACGGCACGTTCAGATCGACGACGACAACGTTCAGATCGACGAGGACGAAGACACAGACGCCAAACCGCGTGAGGCGACGTATCACTACGAGCACGGTCTGCTCGACTACGTGCAGTACCTGAACGCGACGAAGAAGGCCGATCTCATCCACCCGGATGTCATCGTCTTCGAGTCCGAGGAGCCCGGCGAGACGCTCTCTCTCGAAATCGCGATGCAGTGGACGACCTCCTACAGCGAATCGGTTCACACCTACGCCAACGTCATCAACACTCATGAGGGCGGCACGCACGAAGAGGGCTTCCGCACGGCACTGACCTCGCTGATCAACAATTACGCTCGGGAGCAGAAACTCCTGCGGGAGAAAGACGCGAACCTCACCGGTGACGACATCCGTGAGGGGCTGACAGCTGTCATCTCGGTCAAGCTCGGCGATCCGCAGTTCGAAGGCCAGACGAAGACGAAATTGGGCAACTCCGAGGTCAAGGGCTTCGTCCAGCGCGTTGTCCGCGATGAACTCGGCCACTGGATGGAATCCAACCCGGCTCAGGCCAAAGACGTTGTACGCAAGGGCCTCCAGGCATCCCAGGCGAGATTGGCTGCACGCAAGGCCCGTGAAGCCACGAGGCGCAAGGGACTGCTCGAATCCTCGGGCATGCCCGGCAAGCTCAAGGACTGCCAGTCCAAAGACCCGACGATCTCCGAAGTCTTCATCGTCGAGGGTGACTCCGCAGGCGGCTCCGCAACACAGGGGCGCAACCCGAATACCCAGGCGATTCTGCCGCTGCGCGGCAAGATCCTCAATGTGGAGAAGGCTCGACTCGACCGGGCGCTGGGCAACAATGAGGTCCAGGCCATGATCACGGCCTTCGGCACCGGCATTGGCGAAGAGTTCGATCTTGACAAGCTGCGTTACCACAAGATCGTGCTCATGGCCGACGCGGATGTCGACGGCCAGCACATTACGACGTTGCTGCTGACCTTGATCTTCCGTTACATGAAGCCGTTGGTCGAACACGGCTACGTCTACCTGGCGACTCCTCCGCTGTATCGGCTCAAGTGGTCGAACGCCCCACACCAGTTCGCCTACACCGACAATGAGCGCGATGGTTTGCTCGAAACCGGGCGAGCCTCCGGTAAGCGTCTGCCCAAGGACATGGCGATTCAGCGCTACAAGGGTCTGGGCGAGATGAACTATGAGGAGCTGTGGGAGACCACGATGGATCCTGACCACCGGTTGCTCAAGCAGGTGTCGCTCGACGATGCGATTGTGGCCGATGAGATCTTCACGGTGCTCATGGGCGATGACGTGGATTCGCGTCGACGCTTCATCCAAGAGAACGCGAAAGACGTTCGCTTCCTCGATATCTGATCCTCACCGTCGGTTCTCGGCCATTGCCGGGAGCCGACGGTCACAAAGACTCTCACGAATTCACTCACCGCCGTGCTGCGCGGGTTAAGACACAAGGGAAGAGCCCACATTGGCTGACGAAAACGATATCGGAACCGAAATCAACCGTGTCGAACAGGTTGATCTCAATCTGGAGATGCAGAGGTCGTACCTCGATTACGCGATGAGCGTGATCGTTGGCCGTGCCTTGCCGGATGTCCGCGATGGACTCAAGCCCGTCCACCGGCGCGTGCTGTACGCGATGTTCGACGGCGGCTACCGCCCGGACCGCAACTTCTCGAAGTGCTCACGCGTCGTCGGCGACGTCATGGGCCAGTACCACCCGCACGGCGACTCTGCGATCTACGATGCGATGGTCCGCCTCGTGCAGCCGTGGACGATGCGCTATCCGCTCGTCGCCGGACAGGGCAACTTCGGGTCACCAGGAGATGACGGTGCTGCCGCTCCTCGTTACACCGAGTGCAAGATGGCTCCTCTGGCTCTTGAGATGGTCAGGGACATCGAAGAGGGCACTGTCGATTTCCAGGACAACTACGACGGTAGGAACCAAGAGCCGACGGTTCTGCCCTCGCGGTTCCCGAACCTGCTGGTCAACGGGTCCTCTGGTATCGCCGTGGGTATGGCCACGAACATTCCGCCGCACAACCTTCGTGAGGTCGCTGCCGGAGCTCAGTGGCTTCTCGCCCACCCCGAAGTCAGCAAGGAAGAGGCGCTGGAGGCGCTGCTCGGCATCGTCAAGGGCCCCGACTTCCCGATGGCCGCGACGATCCTGGGCCGCAAGGGCATCGAGGACATGTATCGCACCGGCCGCGGTTCGATCACGCAGCGCGCCGTCGTCGAGGTTGAGGAGATCCAGGGACGCACCTGCTTGGTCGTCACGGAGCTGCCGCATATGGTCAACCCCGACACCTTGGCAGCGAAGATCGCCTCCTACGTCAAGGACGGCAAGGTCGCCGGCATCGCAGACCTCCGTGACGAGTCATCGGGACGCACCGGACAGCGTCTGGTCATCGTGCTCAAGCGCGATGCGGTGGCGAAGGTCGTACTCAATAACCTCTACAAGCACACCTCGCTGCAGGAGAACTTCTCTGCGAACATGCTGGCGATTGTCGACAGCGTACCGCGCACCCTCAGCCTGGACTCGTTCTTGCGCCTGTGGGTCAAGCACCAGATCGAAGTCATCGTCCGGCGCACCGAATTCCGTCTGCGCAAGGCCGAGGAGCGCGCGCATATCCTGCGCGGCTACCTCAAGGCACTCGATGCCCTCGACGAGGTCATTGCTCTGATCCGTCGTTCACCTTCATCAGACGAAGCTCGCACAGGTCTGATGGAGCTCCTCGAAGTCGATGAGATTCAGGCCAACGCCATTCTCGATCTGCAGCTGCGCCGCCTCGCCGCCCTGGAACGTCTGAAGATTCAGGAAGAGGCCGAGAAGATCGAACAGCAGATCGCTGAGTTCAAATACATCCTCGCGACTCCCGCCCGCCAGCGTGAGATCGTCTCGGAAGAACTCGATGAGATCGTCGATCGCTACGGTGACGACCGCCGAACCAAGATCCTGGCCGGATTCGACGGAGATGTGTCGATGGAAGACCTGATTCCTGAGGAAGAGGTCGTCGTCACCATCACCCGCGGCGGATATGCCAAGCGCACCCAGAACCACCTGTACCGGGCACAGCACCGGGGTGGAAAGGGCATCAAGGGTGCAAACCTGCGCGGCGACGATGTCGTCGAGCAGTTCTTCGTCACATCCACACACAACTGGCTGCTCTTCTTCACAAACACCGGTCGCGTGTACCGGGCCAAGGCCTACGAGCTCCCAGAAGGATCACGGGATGCCAAGGGCCAGCACGTGGCGAACCTGCTTGCTCTGCAGCCGGGTGAGACGATCGCCAAGGTGCTCTCCATCCGAGATTACGAAGAGGCTGACTTCCTCATCCTGGCCACGATGTCCGGTGTCGTGAAGAAGACCCGTCTGAGTGAGTACGACTCGAACCGCACGGGCGGCGTCATCGCGATCAACCTCCGTGAGTACAAGGGTCAGCCGGATGAGCTGGTCTCGGCACGGATCGTCAGCTCCGAGGACCATCTCCTGATGATCTCCCGCAAGGGAATGTCGATCCGGTTCGCAGCCGACGACGACTCGATTCGCCCACTGGGACGGGTCACCGGTGGTGTGACAGGAATGAAGTTCAAGGGTGATGACGAGCTGCTGACCATGGATGTCATCCAGCCCGACACCTTCGTCTTCGTCGTGACAGAGGGCGGCTATGCGAAGCGGACTCCGGTCGACGAATACCGTCTGCAGGGCCGCGGCGGCCTGGGAATTCGGGTTGCCAAGATCACCGAGCAGCGCGGAGACTTGGTGGGTGGACTGATCGTCGATGAGGGAGAAGAAGTCCTCGTCGTCATGGAGCGCGGTAAGATCGTTCGGTCGAATATCGATGAAGTTCCGGCTAAGGGACGCAACACGATGGGTGTGGTGTTCGCGAAACCGGGCAAGAATGATCGTATTATCGCAGTAACGCGTGGACCCGAGACCGTGGTCGAAGAACTTGACGAAGAAGCTGAGGAACCGGAGGGTGAGGACGTAGAGCCTCAGACCGGCAGCGAGGATGTGGAAGAGTGAGCGACAACAAACAGCCAGGCTCAGGCAAGATCATACGCACGTCCAGTGGTTCCACCCGCTTGACGGCAGATTCGTCGAAGAACGGGAAGAAGGCTGACCCTTCGGCCAGCCCCGGAAACTCGGCAGGTTCGGGCAGCTCCGGGAATTCGGGCAAGTCATCCGATAAGACCCGGGTGGTGGCTCCTCCTGCCCCCAAAGCCTCGCCGAAGCCCAATCGGGCTCCTTCTGCCGGGCAGTCCTCAGGAGGTTCGGCTGCGGCTGGACAGCCTTCGTCTGGAACTGCCGCAGGCGGCTCCGCGCCGTCGAGCCAGGCAACCGGGTCACAGAAGGCCTCGTCCGGAAGTGGTCCTGCCACCTCGGCGATGGGATCAGCGGCCAACACCATTCGCGCCAGCTCCGGCAGCGTGAAAATGGGCGTCAAGAACATGGTCGACAGCGGCAAGGGCAATAAGAAGAAGAAGGGTCCGCGTACGGTTCGCCTCACCGTGTCGGCGGTCGACCCATGGTCGGTCATGAAGATGTCGTTCCTCATGTCCGTGGCCATCGGCATCGCCACCATCGTGGCTTTCGTCGTGCTCTGGATCGTCCTTCAGGCCACCGGCGTCATGAGCGGTCTGGAAACGACGATATCCGAAGTTGCGGGCGCGGAATCGGCTGAGAAGATCGTCGGGATCTTCGGGTTCGGCCGAGTCGTGGCAGCCGGCTTCATCATCGCAGTCATCAACATCGTGCTGATGACTGCCCTGTCGACTTTGGCTGCGTTCATCTACAACATCGGATCCCTCATCGCGGGTGGATTCCATCTGACGCTGACCGACGACTGAGAATCGACGACTGAGAGTTGCAGTACCCCGCTTAGGCTCTCATCTGCCCCTCCCTGACTCCAGAAGCCGACGCCGGCTCGGAATCCCAACTCGGAAATTCCGAGCCGCTGTCAGGCGGTTCTGGACAGATCTCAGAGTATGATGAGGTCATGTGAGGCGAGTCACTGTCAGCCGATTTGTGTTGGAATGAGCCGTTGGGTATCGTTTTACTTCGGGTTCACCCCCTGAAAAGGGCCTATAGCTCAGGCGGTTAGAGCGCTTCGCTGATAACGAAGAGGTCCCTGGTTCAAGTCCAGGTAGGCCCACATCCTTTCGAGGAGGATCATGAAGAAATGGATTCTCAGCAGTCTCACTCTGGTGGGGCTCGGTGCATTCTTCGGGTGGCGGCACAAGAATCAAAGTGCCCAAGCCGAATGGTCCGAACACACCGATTCGGTGTGAAGGTGAATCCCTTATGGGGGTATGGCGCAATTGGTAGCGCACCTGCTTTGCAAGCAGGGGGTTAGGGGTTCGAGTCCCCTTACCTCCACCATCGAACGAAGGCTTCGAACCATTGTGGTTCGGAGCCTTCGTTGTATCTCTGCGGCGACGACGGAACCTTTACCTTCCGTATTGCTCTCACCCCTATGTAGGCAGACGAGGGTCAGTGATCAAAGGGACAATGATCAGAATGGAGCCGGAAGCCATTTCCATTCTGTTCGGATGCCGGCCCTGCCGAGTTCGATCCGTCCGTTTGCCCATAGCAGCGTGAACTGGATCGTTGCCGAGTTCGACCTCGGGAAACAGGCGCTTGAGTACCTTGGCAGTGAGTTCCACGTTCGGCCGAAAATCCAGCCCCAGCCCGTCAATCGCATCCCAGGTATGCGTCGATCTCACGGTCTTAGATATGGAGGGTCCGGTCGCCTCTGTCGTTCTGCTGACAGACAACAAGGACCACAAGAGAGTTGAATCACGATACTGTCAGATTGAGGTTTTCCCCACCGACAATTCGGAGCCGACGGAATAAGCTGGAGTGTATCCTCGTTGACCCCTTTGTCTGCACGCACAGTTGGCGGCTGTGAGCAGTTTCCCGCCCAGTCCGGGCGATGACAGACCCTTTGATCGGAGCACCCCTTTGTCCAGCGACACCTCCCACTCACGTGCGAATGACGCACAGGCTGAATCCATCGATCCTGCCGGAATGCGGGTGATCTGGCTGCTCCTGGTGGCCGCCTTCGTCGCGATCCTCAACGAAACGACGATGGCCATTGCAATCCCAGAGCTCAACGCTTCGCTCGGGATCCCGCCGGAGCTCGGCCAGTGGCTGACCAGTGCGTTCATGCTCACCATGGCCGTCGTCATTCCGACGACCGGATTCCTCTTGCAGCGCTTCACCACCCGCCAGATCTTCCTGGCAGCGATGATTCTGTTCTCCACGGGCACCCTGATCTGCCTCGTGGCTCCCGGATTCTCCGTCCTGCTCGTCGGACGCGTCGTCCAGGCAGCGGGCACGGGCATCATGATGCCCCTGCTGATGACGACCATGATGAATGTCGTCCCAGCGCACTCGCGCGGTCGCATGATGGGCCGAGTCGGCCTCGTCATCTCACTCGCACCCGCAATCGGTCCGACGATGTCGGGCATCGTGCTCGACTCTCTGGGCTGGCGCTGGCTGTTCGCCATCGTCCTGCCGATCGCGCTCATTGCACTCGGCCTCGGCGCGAAGTGGATGACGAACCTGGGTGAGAGCACCCACACACCGATCGACTACGTCTCCGTCGTTCTCTCCGTCTTCGCCTTCGGCGGAATCGTCTTCGGCCTCAGCCAGTTCGGCGGAGGACATGGCGACGCGGGAGGAAGCTCTTCAACCGGCTTCGCCTGGACTGCGATCGCCGGGGGACTCGTCTTCCTGGCCCTGTTCGCCTGGAGACAGCTGATACTGCAGAAGGAAGATCGGGCGCTGCTCGACCTGCGCGTCTTCTCCGCGAAGAACTATGTCATCGCGGTCATCATCATGGCCGTCGTCGCACTGGCTATGTTCGGCACCTTCTCCCTCCTTCCGCTGTACCTGCAGAACGTTGCCGGGCTCAACGCCACTCAGTCCGGTCTCGTCCTGCTGCCGGGATCGATCCTCATGGGCGTCCTTGCTCCCGTCATGGGCCGCATCTACGACGCACGAGGCCCCAGGACCCTGCTGGTGCCGGGATCGATCATGATCGCTGCATCGATGTTCGCGTACTCCATGGTCGGCGCGGGTACTCCGACCTGGGTCCTCGTCGTCATCCAGACCGTGATGTCGTTGGGACTGGCCGGGTCGTTCACACCCCTGTTCTCCGCCTCCCTGGGGTCGCTCGAGCGCAAGCTGTACTCGCATGGGTCCGCTGCGCTCAACACCATGCAGCAGGTGGCAGGAGCGGCCGGAACCGCGCTTCTCATCTCGATCTACTCCTCCGCCCTGCACTCGGGCGAGGCCGCAGGGCGCTCCGTTGCGGAGTCGGGTGCGCCAGGAGCGCACAATGCGTTCCTGCTGGCCGCAATCATCGCTCTGGTGCCCGTTGTGCTCTCGTTCTTCATCAAGAAGCCTGAAGACCAGGACGAGGCCCACGCCGAGGTGGTCGACTCAGCTGCGGAAACGTTAGCCGAATGATGTGATCTGAGGTTCGATGCGGGGC
>NZ_JBHFIH010000018.1:122612-125430 GCF_057334195.1 Brevibacterium sp. AGC70
GGCTGGCCCTGATGGGTCAGCCACCTGGGCCCGGCATCGCTTTGCGGACCGAGGCAGGGTCAGGCGGACTGCCCGGACTGCCCGGACTGCGCGGTCACATTCGATGCGGTCACAGCCTGTGGCTCCCCGGCTGCTGATTGCTGCCCGGCATCCGCCGCGGTTGAACTGCGACGCAGCTCCCCGCCCCGGCTGAAACCGGCGATGACGAGAACGACGAGGCCGACGGCTGTGACCAGAGACCCTGCCCACAGCGGAGATGCGTAGCCGAGGCCGGCGGCGATGGTGATTCCGCCGATCCAGGCACCAAAGGCGTTGCCCACGTTGAAGGCCGCGATGTTGGCTCCCGATCCCAGCGTCTGAGCCTCTTTGGAGTGACGCATGATGCGCATCTGCATTGCCGGGACTGTGGCGAAGCCGAATGCGCCCATGAATACCAGTGCGATGATCGTCGCGATCTGGCTTCCGGCGACCTGGGAGAACACAGCCAGGATGATGACGAGTCCGATGAGCAGGGTGATCAGCGTGGCCCCGAGGCTCTTGTCTGCGGCCCGTCCCCCGAGGAAGTTGCCGATGAACAGTCCGACTCCGAAGAGGACGAGAAGCCAGGGCACCGATGAGCTGGCAAATCCCGAGACCCCCGTCAACGTGAATGCCATATAGCTGAAGGCGCCGAACATTCCCCCGTAGCCGAGGATCGTGATGAGAATCGATGCCCATACCTGCCCGGACCGGAAGATCCGGAACTCGCCGAGGATGCTGCCGGTGCCGCGCGCCTGTGCAGCGGTCGCCGGGATGAGAAGGACGATGCCGACGAGCGCGATGACCCCGATGATGGAGATCACCCAGAATGTCGATCGCCAGCCGGCGGCCTGACCGAGGAAGGTGCCCAGAGGTACGCCGAGAACGTTGGCACTGGTGAGACCGGCGAACATCATTGAAATCGCAGCTGCTTGGCGATTTGGTGCCACGAGGCCGGCGGCGACGACGGAGCCGATACCGAAGAAGGCGCCGTGGCAGAGCGCGGCGACGATTCGACCGATCATCATCATGTCGTAGCTCGGGGCGAGAGCGGAGAGGACATTGCCGATGATGAACAGAACCATGAGCACGACGAGTGCGACCTTGCGGTTGACGCGGGTCAGAGCCACAGTGATGAGGATGGCGCCGACGGCGACAGCGAGGGCATATCCCGAGATCAGATAGCCGGCGACGGTCTCGGAGACCCCGAAATCGGCGGACACCTCGGGCAGCAGTCCCATGATGACGAACTCCGTGAGTCCGATTCCGAACCCGCCGATGGCGAGAGCGAGAAGTGCGAGTGGCATGGTGTGTAACTCCCTTCGCGCCAAGATGGCGGACCATCTCGGCGCGTGTGCAATAGAAGGCGTATGCAGTAGTTGCAAACGCAACTGTATAAATACTTGCACACGCGTTCTATCCGCGCAAGTGGTGTATTCTGTGATGAAGACGATCCGAAGGAGAGACACATGGGCATCAGAGATGACGCAGTCGAGATCCGGTCTCGTGGCTGGCGTACTCTTGCTGCTCTGCACGCATTGATCGAGGCCGAGCTGGAGCGCTCTCTGCAGCGCGAGCATCAGCTTTCGGTCGTCGAATATACGGTCCTGGACGCACTCAGCCGGCAGGACGGCTGGCACATGCGGATGCGGCAGCTGGCCCGTGCGGCAGCCCTGTCGAGCAGCGCCACGACGCGTCTTGTCACCCGTCTTGAGGATCGCGGACTTCTGACAAGGATCCTCTGCGATGACGACCGTCGGGGAATCTACACCGAACTCACCGAGTCCGGATGGAAACTGTTCGCCGCCGCCCGCCCGACGCATGATCGGGTTCTCGAAGCGGCGCTGGCCGATGCCGTAGAAGTGCCGGAGCTGAAGCCTTTGGTCACTGCTCTGCACTCCGAGGTGGCCCAGGCTTAGGCTGCTCCGTGCGCGGACATCCGGGCCGATGAGAGTCGGCACTGTGTTCACGTCGGGCGTGCGGGAGTAGTGTGTCCGACACAGTTCGGAATCAGGAGCGGCTCATGGACACTCAGATCCTTCCCGCCACAGCAGAGCGCTTCGATGACGTGGAGACGATGCTCGGACCCAAACGCGGCCCCGATGCCATCGCCTGCTGGTGTCTGACCTATCGGCTCGGCGGCAGAGCGTCCTCCAGGCTCGATGCTGTCGACAGGAGGGACGCCGTATACGATCTGTGCTCCCAGTCGCCATCACCGGGGATTCTGGCCTATCTCGAGGATGAGGTCGTCGGGTGGTCTTCGGTGGCACCTCGCTCACAGGTTGCAGAACTGGCCGATCCCAAGAAGTATCCGAGAGTCGATGATGTCGAACCCTGGTCGATCTTCTGTCTGCGTACACGCGGAGGGAAGCGACGGCAAGGAATCGGGCAGCAGATTCTCCGGGGAGCAATCGATTTCTCCTGGGCCAACGGCGCCGAGGTGATCGAAGGCTACCCGCTCGACACCACGGAGAAACTGGCACCGATCTTCACCTATCCCGGTCTGCGGTCGATGTTCGAGAAGGAAGGATTCACGAAGGTCGCCGACACCGATTCCGAGGTGGGAGGCGCGAGGCGCGTAGTGATGCGGCTGGAGTCCGCGTGAGCAGCAGAACCCTCGCTCTTGCGTCCGATTGCGCAGTCAGCGTCTGAGCGGGTAATATCGGCCTGTACTCCGGGGGTATGGCGCAATTGGTAGCGCACCTGCTTTGCAAGCAGGGGGTTAGGGGTTCGAGTCCCCTTACCTCCACTCGAGAAGCTATTGAGACAGCACTCGTAAAAGAAGATCCCGCCGACAGCG
>NZ_JBHFIH010000018.1:125475-140982 GCF_057334195.1 Brevibacterium sp. AGC70
ATATGGACGCTGTCGGCGGGATCTTCGTCTGTGCTCTTATCCGTGTGTCTGAGTCGAAGACCAAGGCCTGGAGCTCAGGCCCTGGTCTCTCAGTTTCAGGCGTGAACGCGGATCAGGTGCTCATTCGTGAAGGCCTGGAAAGCCCACTGAGCGTTCTCGCGACCGTAGCCTGAGCGGTTGATGCCGCCGAACGGGTACTCCGGTCCCGATTCCATGTGTCCGTTGATGAGAGTCATTCCTGCGTTGATCTTGGCGCCGAATTCCTCTCCCTTTTCGAGGTCATCGGTCCACACCGAGCTCATGAGCCCGTATTCGGTGTCATTGGCCAGACGCAGCGCATCCTCTTCGTCCTTGGCCCGGTAGATCATGACCGCGGGACCGAAGAGCTCATTGCAGCCGAGGTCCGACTTCGGGTCGATGTCGGAGATGACTGCCGGCGACATGAACCAACCAGGGCGGTCGAGCTTCTTGCCACCGGTGTGCAGAGTGGCACCATCGGACACAGCCTTGTCGATCATGGCGACGATCTCATCAAGTGCACCCTCGGAGGAGACAGGGCCCATGCCGACATCCGGGTCGTCGAAGGTCGAGACCTTCGTCGCCTCGGCGGCCTTGACGGCCTCGGCGAGGAACTCGTCATAGAGATCATCGACGACGATCATGCGCTTCGGCGAGGTGCAGACCTGACCGGCGTTCGCCAGACGCAGGCCCACGAGCTTCTTGGCCACAGCCGGCACGTCCTTCGAATCGAGGACGACAGCGGGGTCGTTGCCGCCGAGCTCGAGGACGGCGCGCTTATAGTACTTCGCAGCGATAGAGGCCACGGAGGCACCTGCTCCCTCGGAGCCCGTGAGGGAGAAGCCTTTGACGCGGAAGTCCTTGAGGACCTCCTCGGCGTGGGAGCTGTCGAGGTAGATGTTCTGGTACACGCCCTTGGGCAGACCCGCCTCGGTGAGGAGATCTTCGAAGTACTGCGAGGACTTCGGGCAGATCGAGGCCTGCTTCATGATGATCGCGTTGCCGACCATGAGGTTGGGCAGCACGAAGCGGGCGATCTGGTTATAGGGGAAGTTCCACGGCATGATGCCCAGCAGAACGCCCAGCGGCTGGTGGCGGACGTAGCTGCTGGCCGCACCCGCTGCTGCGAGGTGTGTGGGTGCCAGGTGGGTGGCGGCGTTGTCGGCCATCCACCGTGCCGTGCGAGCAACCTTGTCCACCTCACCGAGGCCCTGCTTCTTGACCTTGCCCATCTCGCGGCCGATGATGTCGGTCATCTCGTCGGCATTGGCATCGACGAGGTCGGCGAACTTCCGGAGGATCGTCGCGCGCTCATGGAGCGGCGTCTCCTTCCACGAAAGGTGAGCCTCGTGGGCACGATCGATGTAACCGGGGATCTCTTCCTTCGTGACGGAAGCGAACTCTTCCTCAACCTCACCGGTGTTGGCGTTTGTCACTGCGAACTTGCTCATAGGACGTCCTCTCGTGAATAGATTCACCTAAGTATGACAACACGCGGAAAGGCCCGGCAATTCCCTCTCCATCGTGAGACAAGAGGGCAATCGCGTCGAACTGTGGGGACCCGACTTCGCATGAAACGGGTGTGGCTCAGTCCTCGGTCGACGCTGTCACCTGAGCAGCCGCCTCGGCGGGAACGATCGTCCTCTCACGTGCCTGACGATTGCGTCTGACCGCGAATGACAGGGCGGCAGCGACAGCGCACATCACGGCCCCGCCCCACCAGGCATAGGTGTATTCGCCGAAGACATCGCGGATGACACCGGCGCCGAAGGCTGCAGCCGCGGCGCCGAGCTGGTGCGCTGCGAAGACCCAGCCGAAGACGATCGTGCCTCGATCGCCGAAGAGCTCACGACACAGCGCCGAGGTGGGCGGAACGGTCGCGACCCAGTCGAGGCCGTAGATGACGATGAAGAGCACCATGGACGGATGCACGATGTCCGAGAGCAGCCAGGGCAGGAGCAGGAGTCCGACGCCGCGGAAGGTGTAGTAGGTGAGCAGAAGGATGCGCGGGTCGAATTTGTCGGTCAGCCACCCGGAGAACACGGTTCCGGCGATATCGAAGATCCCGACGACCGCAAGCAGGCCCGCCGCTGTGGTTGTCGGCATGCCGTGGTCGTGTGCGGACGGGATGAAGTGAATGCCGATGAGACCGTTGGTCGTCGCCCCGCAGATGGCGAACGCAATGGCCAGAGCCCAGAACGATCGATTTCGAGCAGCGAAGGCCAGGCCGGCGAAGGCGCGCTTGGCGGCTCCGCCTGTGGGCCGCTCGTCGGGCATATAGGTCTCGGGATCGGCGCCATAGGGCAGGACACCGCGGTCCTCTGGACGGTCGCGGAGGACGAGCCACACGACCGGCACGGCCACGAGAGCCGCTGCCGCGATGAGCAGAGAAGCCGGACGCCACCCCGTCGACTCCGCGATCGCGGCGACAGGAGGCAGGAAGATCAGCTGGCCGGTGGCCGAGCCGGCGGTGAGTACGCCCATGACCAGTCCTCGGCGGCGGATGAACCACCGATTGGCGATGGTTGCGGCGAAGACCATGGCCATCGACCCAGTACCCAGCCCGATGAGCAGCCCCCAGAAGACGAGCAGCTGCCACGAGGCGGTCATGATCACGCTGCCCCCGGCGCCCGCTGCGACGAGGATGAGAGCAAGCGCCACGATCTGGCGGATTCCGAAGCGATCCATGAGTGCCGCGGCGAATGGAGCCGTGAGCCCGTAGAGGATGAGATTGACGCTGACTGCCAGGGACATGACGCTCATCGACCAGCCGAAGTCATTGTGGAGCGGGATCATGAGCGCGCCCGGGGCTGCCCGGAAACCTGCCGCGGCGAGCAGTGCGAGGAACGCGACTGCGGCCACCCACCAGGCGGGGTGGATGCGGCGACGCTTGCTCGTCTTGGCGCCAGGGGGACCCACTGGAGTGGTCGACATCGATCCCTCATACTTTCTTGAAAGAAGTTATACTGGAGGCAGTATAACCAGACTTCTCTGAAGAAAGGTAACGCTCATGGCGTTGAGATCCGACTGGTCCGAGGCGCTCTGCCCCGTCGGGCGCTCTCTCGACGTGCTCGGCGATCCCTGGGTGCTGCTCATCGTCCGCGACGTGCTCCACGGACACGGACGCTTCGACACACTGCGCGAGAATCTGCGGATCTCCGAGGCGGTCCTCAGCAGACGTCTGCACTCGATGGTCGAGGCCGGTCTGTTGGAGAGAGTCGACTATCAGGATGGGGCACGCACCCGTCAGGGCTACGCCGCCACTGAGGCCGCGGCCGATCTGCTGCCGATCCTTCAGCAGCTCGTGGTCTGGGGCGAGAAGCACACCACTATGCCGACCGGCGGCGCACACATGCCGATGATCCACGACACCTGCGGGCAGGAGACGACCCAGGGTGAAGTCTGCAGCTCCTGCGGCGAAGTCCTCGTGTCCGAGGCGATGACCTGGGTCAAGCCCTGGAAGGTCGAGAAGGGCGGCGAGGGGCAGGGAGGACAGAAAGGCACCCGTGAGAAGCTCCAGCCCGCGGGGACGCTGGTCTAGACTGATGCAGAAACGCCGAACTGATTCAGAGACGCCGAGGAGCAACGATGCCCCAGCACCGCAGACTGAAGTACTTCGTCGCACTCTCAAACGACGGCTTCATCGCCGGCCCAGATGGCGGCGACCCCAGCGGATGGTGGCCCATCACCGATGACTACATCGACTTCATTCGCACCGAGTATCCCGAAACCCTGCCCGGACCAGCCAGAGACGCGATGGGAATTGCGGGCCCGGGACTCCACTTCGACACAGTCATCGAGGGACGCCGGTCCTTCGAACTCGGCCTGGCCGCAGGACTGCCCGACGCCTACCCTCACCTGCGGCATCTCGTCGTCTCTTCGACGCTCGGGGCCTACCCGGAGTCCGCTGTCGAAATCATCAGCGATGATCCCATAGGACGGATCCGCGATCTCAAGGGTGAGCAGGGCAAGGACATCTGGCTCGTCGGCGGCGGAACGCTGGCCTCGAGCCTGCGTTCGGAGATCGATGAGCTCATCATCAAACTCGGTCCTGTCACCCTCGGCACGGGTGTGCCGCTGTGGGGCTCTGAGTCCGACCTCAACACGGAGATCTGGACGAACACCGAGGTGCGAGCGTTTCCCGGCGGAATGACCTTGTTGCGGTTCGAGCGGGCCGGGGACGGCTGACGGACGGTCGTCGGCTGTGCTGACTCAAGACCCGTCCGGGGTGATGTGCACCGTGGTTGGTTGAGTAGTTGAGACATAGGCAGCTGTCGTGCCAGTGGCCGGGATAGCGGCAATTTGTCTGTCGCTGGAGGCGTATTGCCGCTTCATGACCGATCGGCTTCAGGAGCTGTTCCGGGAGTACTCCGAATCTGAGGCGTCAGGCGACAGCGTCTGAGGATTCTTCGGGGGTCGCGACACCGGTACGAGCTGTCCAGACCCGTTCGACTCGGATCGCAGCCGCGACGACAACGAGGGAGGCCAGCGCGAGGACGATCGCGACGACGACGGGAGCCTTGAACCCCCATCCGAATGCGATGACTGCGGCGCCGAGGGCAGGCCCGACGGCATTGCCGACGTTGAACGCCGAGGTATTCACGCTGGCCGCCAGGGTCGGCGCCTGTGTGGCGATCTGGAATACCCGGGCATTGAGCGCCCCAGCAATCGAGAAGCCGCTGGCACCGATGAGGACGATCATGACGATCGCCGCCCAGCCGGTATCGGCCACCAGCCACAGAGCGAAGAGACTCAGTGCCAGGGCAACGAGGCTGCCGATGATGTTGCCGAAGATGTTCCTATCGGCGAAGCGTCCGCCCACGACGACTCCGATGAAGGCACCGATGCCGAAGGCAGCCAGGACTCCGGGGACCTGGTCGTGGGAGATACCCGCCACCCGGGTGAGCAGCGGCGAGAAATATGAGAATGCGGCGAAGACCGAGGCTTGGAAGAGTGCGGTCGTTGCCAGTGCCAGCCAGATTCGTGGGCCCTTGAACGCTGCGAGCTCGGCCTTGAGGAGAGTGGGCAGGTGCTGGCTTGACTCGGTGTCTTCATGCGCCGGGTTCCGAACTGTGAGCGCGATGAGGACCGCGGCGAGTGCGGTGACGATGGCGACGGCCCAGAAGGTCGCTCGCCATCCGTACTGCGTACCCACCCAGGTGCCCAAGGGCACGCCCACGAGGTTGGCAACGGTCAGCCCGCCGACGAGGCTGGCCAGGGCACGACCATGCACCTCGGCGGGGGCGATGCGCGTCGTATGGACAGCGGCCACTGCCCAGAACCCTCCGCAGGCGATGGCCGCCAGGACGCGTGTGACCATGAGGATCGAATAGCTCGGCGACAGCGCGGCCAAGATGTGCAGTGCGGAGAACGCAATGATCGAGATGATCATCGTGGCCCGACGGGGAAGCTTGAGCGTCAGCAGCGCCATGGCCGGTGCCCCACCGATCATCCCCACCGCGAATCCGGTGATGAGCAAGCCGGCCTGTGGGATGCTGACCTGCAGATCCGCACTGATGGGCTCGAGGATTCCGGCGATCATGAACTCGCTGGTGCCGAGGCAGAAGATCACTGCTGCCAGAAGGTAGACCTGAGCTGGGACACGGACTCTTGCCTGAGTCGAAGTCGTCACTGTGCGCTGCCTTCGGTAGAGATGAGATGTCCGGGCGCTTTGCCGTCATATGTGTGGGGTGCCGTGTGGTTGTGAAGCGCTGTGATTCCCTCGGGTGTGCACAGTGCTTCGATGAACGCGCTCGCCTGAGCCTGGACGTTGTCAGCAGGCATGACCCGAGCAGCGATCCTCAAACCGGCGAGGACGCTGTGAATGAGCTCCGCGTGCACTTTCGTGTCGACATCGGGGCGGATGTGGCCCTCGACCTGTCCGCGCTCGAGGACGATGCTGTAAGTCTCCAGCCAGGCCCGGCGGTCGGGATCGAGGATCGTGCACACCGCGTCGACGTCGCGTCCGAGTTCGGCTGCGGTGTTGGCCGACAGGCATCCGATTCGCTTATCGTCCTCGCACTGTTTGGCCAGTTCCCCGCCGAGGCGGTGCATGATGAGCGTCGGAGCCGGTGCTGTTCCTGTGCGCAGCTCCTCACGAAGCGAGGTTCCGGAACCTGTGTATTCGCGCAGTGCCCGCAGAAACAGGGCATCGAGGCTGTCGAAGGTGTTGTAGAAGCTTGAGCGGCCGATGTTCGCACGTTCGCAGACCAGGCCGACGTCGGTGCCGGTGTAACCGTGTTCGCTGAAGACGGCGATGGCGGCCTTGATCACCGTCTGCTCGTCGAAGGTCTTCTTCCTGCCCGTGGTGCGAGCCTAGAGTATTTTGGACAGTTCTGTCCAATAAACTTTCGGAGCGCGTTCTGGGCTGTTCTGACATCGCTGGACGCTGACAACAGGTGTAGCGTGACGGCAAGGAACGATGGCACTATTTCGAGTGGGATGCCCGAGCGAGCTGTCCGCGGTGAAGAAGGGAACACGTATGAGCCCAGTGGGCAAGGAACGCAGGAAGCAGCTTCGCGATGATGATGCGAACTGGAAGCTCGGAATCTTCTACTTCTGTCCTCGGGACCCTTCATTCTTAATTCCGAAGCGTGTCGGCATCGGATGGTCGCTCAACTTCGGGAGTCCATGGTCGCTGCTGTTACTCCTCGTCGTCATCGCGGTACTGGTGTGGGGCGTCTTCTTCTGAAGAGGAGTTCGGGCACCGAAGGCGTCGGGCAGACAGGGTCCAATAGATTCCTGCGCTGCGCCCACGCACTACTTTCTGCGTGATGAGAGTACGCAGAACTCGTTGCCTTCCGGATCGGCCAGGACAACCCAGGGTTCGTCCTCGGTCTGGCCCACATCGGCTCGGTGGGCGCCGAGTCCGAGGAGTCGATCCACTTCGGCGGACTGGTTTTCGGGACGGAAGTCGAGGTGAAGGCGATTCTTCACGGTCTTGGTCTCCGGGTCGACTCCGAAGAGAAGGCCTGGGAGGGAGTGTTCCTCGGCTCTGATCTCCACTTCGTCCTCGTCCTCATAGATGACAATCCATCCGAGAGCCTCCGCCCACCAGTGGCCGAGCACATGCGGATCGTGGGCATCGACGACGAGCTGTTCCCATTCCAGTCCCATGTCCACAGACTAATGTGTCCATAGTCGACTGTGAATGGACCTATGCTGCTTCAGGCACCGACATCCTGCAAGTGGTGCTTGAGTTCGTGAAACCCATAGCGGGTCAGCGAGGTCACCGTGAACTCGCACTCGGCGCACCCGGCCTCGAGTACATCAGCCCAATCCCGTGTGTCCGGTTCGATGCCGCGCTGGACATCGGTATTGGGCTCGGTGCCCTCTGGCTCTGTTTCGCTCACGTCATGTCCCTGTCCGGTTGTGGTGTGGTTCCAGCCGTGTCGCAGCTGCGACTGCCGGAGACTTATTTCCTATCCAGAACTTGTTTGAGCACCGTCGCGTCGCTGATGTCGTCGCGCTTCGAAGCCGTGATGAGGGTCAGTTTGCCCTTCTTCGCGTACTCCTTGAGCTGCTCGAGCGCCGCGGCATGGTCATCGTCCTTGAGCTCGTCGCGGTAGCGCCGCGAGAACTCCTCGAACTTATCGGGATCGTGGGAGTACCACTTGCGCAGATCACTCGAAGGAGCCAGTTCCTTGAGCCAGTCGTCGAGTTCGGCCTTGTCCTTGCTCACTCCGCGTGGCCACATCCGGTCGACGAGGATCCGAGTGCCATCGTTGTGAGCCGGGTCGTCGTAGGCCCGCCGAACCTGTACCTGATGCTTCTGCGTCATGAGCGGCCTCCATGCTGTCGTGCTGGCCTCAGTGCTGTCATCCTGACCCCAGTGTAGAACAGACGAAGTGCGCGGCAAGGGGCACGTTCGCGGTTGTCGAAAACGGATATCTCCCGTTGTCAGAAGGTTGCCGACCGTTGTCACAGGGGGCGTATACTGACCAGTCAAGCACCATTGCGATGGCGCAGTTCACCTCGATGATCATTCGTGCGACCGAGGAGATGACGGCGTGACGGTACAGAACACGGCGCTTCCGAACGGGAGGACCCCGCGGCACATTCTGGGTCTGCCTGCCCCCTTCGCGATCTTCCTCGTCGTCGACGTCCACCCGGGCGCGGAAGCTGAGGTCAAGGACTTCCTCGGTGATGTCAGCGGACTCGTGCGCAGATGTGCTGTTGATGGGTGACGCACCAGCCGACGCACCAGCCGACGCCTCGAACGTGAACAGGCTGTTCCCCGCACCACTGGCGACGGTGACTCTGCCTGAGGCCTTCGCCTTCCCCGAGGATGTCGACCAGTGGGTGCGCGCAGTGTTCGTGGCCTCGGTCGACGGGGCCGGGACCATCGCCGGTCACGCCGGAGGTCTGGGCAATGACATCGACAAGCAGCTGTTCGCCCTCAACCGGGCATCGGCAGATGTCATCCTCGTCGGCGCCGGCACTGCCAGGACCGAGGTCTACGGTCCCGCCGAGGACGATGCGCAATGGCGGCATCTGCGTGAGAACCGCAGCCCCACGGCACCGATGGCGGTGGTCTCACACAGTCTGGATCTCGATTTCTCAGCCTCGCTGTTCACCGAGGCTTCCCGCTCTGCCCGGACCATGCTCATCACCTGCGCAGACGCACCCACTCAGGCACGTGCACAGGCTGCTGAGGTCGCCGAGGTGATCGTGACCGGTCAATCGTCGGTGGACCTGAGCGCGGCGATCGCTGAACTCCGGTCGCGTGGATTCGCCAGGATCGTGTGCGAGGGCGGACCCCAGCTGTTCACCGACCTGCTGGAGGCAGGAGACGTCGACGAACTGTGTCTGACCCGCAGCCCGACTCTGGTCGCCGGGACCGAGACGAGGATCCTGCGCGGTGCCCAGTTCGATCCGCCGGTCGAACTCGAGCTGAAGACCCTCTACGGCACCGACGACGGATTTCTCTATCTGCTCTACCAACCTGCAGGTCGGTAGAGGCGAGCTGAGACACCACGGGAGCAGCGGACGCTAGTTCAGCTTCACTCTCTTCCGCGCGCTATCGCTGAGGTTGCTCAGCACCACGGTGCGAACCTGCCGGTCGATGTACTGGCCGAGACTGACCTGCGTCTGCTGGAAGTACCAGTGCTTGAGGGCCCACATATGAGCCAGCGTCATGAGGTTGTGTCCGAGCGTACTCGCATCGACCTCGTGCAGGTCACCCTTGTCGGCAGCCTCGGCGACGACATCGATGAGCGGCTGCAGTGTGGCCAGCTCCTGGGACTGGATGGACGCCAGTCCGGCGCGTGAGAGCGACCTGGACGTCTGATAGGTCAGGACGACGGCCTGACGATGATCATCGACGACCTGACAGAACTCGGTGAAAGCCGCAATGATCCGATGCACGGGATCCTCGGTCGCCTCGATCACCGCCGGCACGCGCAGCCGGAAGTCCTCGAGAACCCGGGTGATCGCGGCCAGCACGATCTGCTCCCGATCTGAGAAGTACTTGTACAGCAGTCCGACGCTGACACCGGCAGATTTGGCGATCGCCTGCATCGACACGGCATGTGAGCCCTTCGTCTGCATGAGGCGGACGGCGGCATCGACGATCTGCTTCTCACGGAATTCCGCGCGAGCACCGCGAACTACGGCGTTGACGTCATGAGTCTCACTTGTCATGTCTGCTGACCACTTCCTCCCGCAGCTTGAACTTCTGAATCTTACCGCTCGGGGTCCGCGGGAACTCATCGAGGCACTGCAGGGTCTCCGGCCAATAGTGTTTGGTCACGCCCTTGGAGGCGAAGAATTCGCGCAGGTCATCCATGGTGAACGTGTGGCCTTCTCGCAGTGTGACCACGGCACACGCGATCTCCTGCAGGCGAGGGTGGGGCACCGCCACTATCGCCACTTGGGAGATGGCGGGGTGCTCGTACAAGATGTTCTCGACGTAGGCGACGGGAATGTTCTCTCCACCGCGGATGATGATGTCCTTCGATCGACCGCCGATCTTGATGAAGCCCTCACCGTCCATCTCTGCGATATCGCCGGTGTCCAGCCAGTCGCCGTCGAAGGCTTCGTCGGTGAGCTTCGGTTCGCTGAGATACCCGACGAACAGGAACGGGCCCTTGACCTGCACCTTTCCCTCGGTTCCGGCGGGGACCGGTTCGCCGAGCGGATCGACGATACGCACCTGCATATCGCCGAGCGCACGACCGTCTGTGCTCGTGACCTTGTCATCGGAATCGCCGGGGGCGGTCATGGTGACCAGTCCGCATTCGGTCTGCCCCCAACCGCCGAAGACGTTGAGGTTGGGGAGCAGCTCCTTGGCCTCGTGGACCATGACGCGTGGAATCGGAGCGCCCATGCAGCAGAAGTGTCTGAGACTCGAGAGATCACGATCCGTGGTCTTGGCGGCCTCGATGAGATCGTGCAGGAATGGGGTGGCGCCCGAAGTGTGCTCGATGCCGAACTCTTCGATCAGTCGCGCGAACTCCTCGCCGTTCCAGACATCCTGGAACACACCGCTCCCGCCGATGAGCAGCGGTAGGCAGACTCCGTACATGTACCCGGTGAGATGGCCGAAGGTCGAGGCCATGTGGATGACGGAGCCGTTCCCGAGGCCCAAGCGATCGGGCCAGGGCAGTGACGCGGAGAGCACCGAATTGTGTGTGTGCATGACCCCCTTGGGGTCACCTGTCGTCCCTGAGGTGAAGAGGATCAGACCGACATCATTGGGATCGGGCCTCCGCGTCTCCCAGTCGATGCTCGCCGCTGCCGCGGCCGGTCCTGACGAACCAGCTGACCCCGGTGAGCTTCCCGTGCCGCGATCCAGGAAGTCCGTCCATCGTTCGAAGCCCTCGCGGGAGGTGAATGGATCTTCTCCGGGGGCGTCGAGGACGATCGTATGCCGCAGATCAGGCAGTTTGTCCCTGAGGCGGTCGACCATATCCGGGTAGTCGAATCTGCGGAACCGGTTGGGGACGAAGAGAACCGTGACTGCGGCCTTCTTCGCCATGTATCCGATCTCGCGGTCGCGGTAGATCGGGATGAGACCGTTCGTGACCGCCCCCGCCTTGAGGGCACCGAGGTGGATGACCAACCATTCGTACCAATTGGGCAGGTGGATGCCCACCACCTCACCCGGTTGCACACCGAGGTCGACGAGGGCTCTGGCACACGCCTCGGCGTCGGCGGAGAGCTGTCGGTATGTGTGGCTTCCGTAGGGGTCTCGAGACACGACCGAATCGGGAGTCTCGCTCGTCCAACGGTCCAGATGATCGAGCAGCGTCTTGTTCTTCCAGGCACCTGTCGAGGTGTGCTTGTCGATAAGGGTGTCGGTGAGGATCGTGTCGAATCGGGTTGGCATGTCAGGGCTCCTTTGCGCTGGTCTCGTGCCGGTGGTTGTGGATCGTTGAGGTGAATCGGTGGGAGAGGGTCAGGCCATGGTGAGTCCGCCGGAGACGGAGAGCGTCTGACCCGTGACGTAGGTGGATTCGGGACTGGCGAAGAAGGCGACGGCATTCGCCAGATCGTCGGGCTGTGCCAGGCGGCGCATGGGGATCGCCTTCTCCAGTGCGGTGCGCAGCTTCGGGTTGTCCTCGGAGATCTCAGCGAACAGCGGAGTGTCGGCCGGTCCCGGGCACACGCAGTTGGAGGTGATGTTGTGCCGTGCGACCTCGCGGGCGAAGGTCTTGGAGAAGGAGATGATGCCGCCCTTGGCCGCGGAGTACACGGCCTCACCGCTCGAGCCCACGCGTCCGGCATCGGAGCCGATGCTGATCACAGCCCCGGATTCGGCGGCGATCATGTGGGAGGCGACCGACTGCGTGCAGTTGAGGGTGCCGATCAGGTTGATCGCGATGACTCGGTCCCAGGTCTCGGCTGTCGAGTCCATGAAGGGTTCGACCTTGTCCCAGCCGGCATTGTTGACGAGGACGTCGATGCGGCCGAACGTCTCTATCACCTGGGTGGTCATGGCATCGACCTTGGCCCGATCGGTGACATCGACGGCGACGCCGATGGAATCATTTCCCAGCGCCGAGGCGGTTTCCTGTGACTTCGTCGCGTCGAGGTCGGCGACGACGACGGTGGCTCCGTCTGCGGCCAGGCGGGTGGCGATGCCTTTGCCGATCCCCGAGGCGGCGCCGGTGACGATGATGATGCGATTGTCCAGTGCAGACATGATGTGTGGTCCCTTCGGATGGTGCTCAGATGTGCTGGTCAGCTGCCTTTGTCGAATGTGTGCTGGCCAAGATGTGTGCTGGTCAGGGGGCGAAGGCACGCCCGGCCGACTCCCTGGCGATGACGAGTTTCATGATCTGTGCGGTTCCGTCCCCGATCTGCATGCCGAGCACGTCCCGGAGACGCTTCTCCACGTCACGATCCTGCTTGTAGCCGTTCTGGCCGTGCAGAAGAAGACATTGATGGATGGCGTGATAGGACTCCAGGGGAGCCCACCACTTGCACATCGCCGCCTGCGAGGTGTGGGGCAGGCCTTCGTCACCGAGCCACAGGGTGTTCAGACACAGCAGCCTGGCGGCGGTCATCTTCGTCTCCGCCTCGGCGAGGGGAAATGAGACGCCCTGGAACTTCGACAGCGGCTGGTCGAATGCCTCCCGGCCCTTCACATAGTCCCAGGCGTCCTCGATCGCTCGGGTGGCACTGCCCGTGCACTGCAGGCCGATGAGAGCACGGGAGAAGTCGAAGCCCTGCATGACCTGGGAGAACGCTGCTCCCTCCGCGCCGAGGAGGTGATCGCCCGGAACCCTGACATCGGTGAAGTCCACCGAGCCACGGGCCACCGCGGGCTGTCCCATATCGGTGATCGGGGTGCGGACGACTCCCGGGGTGTCGAGGTCGACGAGGAAGGCGGAGATGCCCTTGCCTCGTTTCGCGTTCGGATCGGTCCTCGCGAAGATGACCGTGGCCGTCGAGGTCAGCGCCAGTGACATCGATTTCGTGCCGTTGATGATCCAATCCCCACCGTCACGCTTGGCGGTGCTCTGGGGATTGCCGGCATCCGAGCCGGCGTCGGGCTCGGAGAGGCCGATGGCCACTGTTTCGGCACCGGAGGTGATGAGGCGGCAATAGTGTTCGGCCACCTCGGCGCTCGCGTTCCGCGCGATGACCTGACCCATCAATGAGCCCACCACCTGCAAATACGCCACGTTGAGGTCGCCGCGAGCAATCGCCTCGGTGACCAGTCCCGCGGTCACCTTCGTCTGGCCCTGCCCGCCGAGGTGGGGCGAGAGTTCCGGGGCGATGAGACCGGCGCTGCCCATCTCCAGTGTCAGATCGGTGCCGATCTTTCCGGCATTCTCCCGGTCACGTGCCTCGGAGATGAGGCGCTCCTCGAAGGCCGCTGCAGTGTCGAGCAGCGACTGGGTCTCTGGGGTGATTGCGAAGTCCACTGTGATCCTCTGTTCTGGTGGGCTGGTCCGCCTTCTTGCCTGTGGTTCAGTACGCGTTGTCGAAGCTGCTGAAGTCGGGATCGCGCTTCTCGGCGAAGGCGGCAGCGCCCTCATGTGACTCGGGTGAGTGCGCGTACAGGTCGAGGGCGCTCATTGCCAGATTGGTGAAACCGGTCTGCATCTCGGAGTCGGCATTGAACGACTGCTTGAGGAAGCGCAGGGCCGTCGGCGCTTTGAGACCCAGTGCTCGGGCTCGTTCCTTGGCTCGGGGTATGAGCTGGTCGGCTTCGACGATCTCATTGGCCAAGCCCCACATCTCGGCCTTCCGGGCGTCGATGAGTTCGCAGAAGTACCACATCTCGCGTGCCCGCTTCTCGCCCACGACTCGGGCTAGGAACGCCGTGCCGTAGCCGGCGTCGAAGGATCCGACCTTGGGTCCGGCCTGGCCGAACCGGGCATGGGAGGCGGCAATCGTGATGTCGCACAGCGTGTTGAGGACATTGCCCCCGCCGACGGCGACGCCGTTGACGGCGGCGATGATGGGTTTCGGCACGGATCGCATGGTCTTGTGGAGTTCAGAGATGCGGAACATCCCGTAGCGGCTAGGGCCGTAGTCGCCGGTCTTCGCTTTCTGCTTGACGTCCCCTCCGGCACAGAATGCCTTCTGCCCGGCACCGGTGAGGATGATCGAGCGGACTTGATTATCGCCCCAGGCCAGAGTCAGCGCCTCGATGAGCTCGTCGACTGTCTGTGAGCGGAAGGAGTTGAACGACTCTGGGCGGTTGATGGTGATGACCGCATAGGATTCCTCGACCTCGTAGAGGATGTCGGCGAACTCCTGCGCAGCGGCCGCGGATCCGTGTGTAGCTGGCATCTTTGCCTCCTCAAGCTGGTGTCCTTCGGGCGGCGGCAACCGATCCCGAAAGAAGATGAATCAACGTTCACCCTAAGTGAACACCAGTTCATCGCGAAGGTCAATACCCTTGAGTCGGTGAGGTCGGAAGTCTGAGTGCTGCAGTCGGAATCGTGAATCTCCATCGTTTCTGCGGGTTCACCGGAACATCCGGTGCGGAGTGCGAGAATGTGAGCGTAGAACCGATCCTCGTATTCCCGTGGTATCCGTGCACACTCGAGAGGGCAGTGATGACTCAACCCCGTAAGACCCGACCGCAACCGGCTGCCGGTGCGGAGGTCGGCTCCCTCATCGGCGGAGCATTCGGTTTGGTGTTCCTCATCATCAACAGCGCATCGTTTTCGACCCTGAGCCGTAGCCTCGTACTCGTCACGGGGATTGCGGCCTTCGCCGTCATCGTGTTCTTCGCGATTCGTTCACTGAGCCGCATGAAGCGCGCCCAGGTCTCCTCCGCTGCGTCCGCCGATTCCGCCGATTCCGCCGGGCACGCTGAGTCCGCCCAGCACGCCCAGTCACCCGCGACCGCTGAGTCAACCGCGACCGCTGAGTCAACCGAGTCAACCAAGACCGCCGAGGGGCAGGCTGCGGCCGGGCCGCGTCGGACCGTTCCCTTCGGACGCAGCTACTGGATCATCGTCGGGATCGAAGCACTGGCGCTCTTCGGCGGCACGCGCCTGCTGAGCGGTTTAGGACATCCAGAACTCGGCGTGGCCTGGGTGGCGTTCGTCGTCGGCACCCACTTCTATGCTCTGGGCCACGTGTTCAAACTCGACCGGTTCCATATTCTCGCCACGGTCGTCACCCTGTGCGGCATTGCCGGCTTCATCGCCTTCTTCGCCTCGATCCCAGCACTCATCCCCATCTTCAGCGGGATCGTCTCCGGATTCGTGCTCCTAGCGTTCGGCCTGTGGGCACTCGTTGCCGTTCACGGTGAGCGTGCGTGAAACGCCGATTTGCTGTCCGCAAACGGTCGCCAGGTCGTTCTACGGCGAACGTTTATAGACAGTGAAAACCGATTGCGGACAGTAATCGGCTGACCGAAGCCCGTGGCCAGTCACTATTGACGAACAGATCGCACCGCAGGCTGTAGCGTTTGTGCAGGCCCAGGCCCAGGCCCAGGCCCGGGCCCAGGCCCAGATCCTGGGCCTGGTGCTTCGTCGGAGGGCCGGCTCCGTCGCCGGGACTACTCCATGGGCGTCAGAG
>NZ_JBHFIH010000018.1:141057-154434 GCF_057334195.1 Brevibacterium sp. AGC70
GGGCGGCGCCGCCGGGACTACTCCATGGCGCCGCCGCGGGGACTACTCCATGGCTCCGCCGCGGGGACTACTCCGTGGGCGCCGCTGGGGCTTGAGGCTTCGGGGGTGTTTGCACGCGCGGGGCCGGGAAGTCCGGGGGCATGGCCGCAGGGGTCTTCTCCAGGCTGGAGAGCACCTCGGCGATGGCACGGTCGAGTTGCAGATCGTCGTCACTGAACAGCTGTGAGGGGTCATGCTCGACCTCGATATCAGGTTCGACGCCGTAGTTCTCAACATCCCAGCCTTTGCCCTCAAGCCAGAAGGAGTAGCGCGGCTGAGTCACACCGGTGCCGTCGACGAGGTCGTAGCGGCCGTCGATGCCGACAACTCCGCCCCAGGTGCGCACACCGATGACGGGTCCTAAGCCCTTGGCCTGAGCACGGGCATTGATGATGTCGCCGTCGGAGCCCGAGAACTCGTTCGCGACGAAGGCCACGGGCCCTCGGCGTGCGTCTTCGGGGTCGGCGATCATGGCATCGTAGTTGCGCACAGCGTTCCAGGCGATGACACGATCGGCGAAGCGTTCGGCCACCAGCGCGCTGGTATGGCCGCCGCGGTTGAATCGGACATCGACGATGACAGCGTCGGCCGACATCGCCTGTCTGAGGTCGCGGTGCAGCTGTGCCCAACCGTTGGGCATCATATCCGGGATGTGCACATACCCGACACGTCCCTCGGACTTCGACGTCACATATTCCCGCCTCGACCGTACCCAGTCCTGGTACCTCAGCTTCTCCTCGCTGGTCAGCGGCACGATTGCCACCACGCTGTCCTTGCGGCCACGGCGCAGGGTGAGTTCGACGATCCTGTTGCCGGCTCCCTGCAGGTGGGCGGCGGGGCCGCGTACCTCATCGACCCGTTGGCCATCGACAGCCAGGATGATGTCGCCCTCCTGAGCTCCGACACCTGCCTGGCGCAATGGCGATCTTGCCGCGGGTTCGCTGCTCTCACCGGGCAGAATCCGTGCGATCTGCCAACCGCTCGGCGTCCGTTCCAGGTCAGCGCCGAGGAAGCCGAGTCGCTTCGTCGGGTTTCCCAGGGCGTTCGAGGGCGTGACATAGGCATGAGAGGTGTTGAGTTCCCCGACCGTCTCCCACAGCACATCGACGAGATCATCATGGGTCAGTGCCTTCGCGGCGACTCGGCGCCACCGCAGGGTGACCCCTTCCCAGTTCACGCCGTTCATGTCTGCACGCCAATAGTGATCGCGCATGATGCGCGAGTTCTCTTCGAACATCTGCAGCCACTCGGCACGCTGGTCGAGTTCGAAGCGCAGCCGGGAGAGATCCACCGCGACGCACTCGTCATCGTCGTCTTCGACCTTGCGGTTGCTGGGACGCACCGTCACATCGCCGTCATCGTAGACGACCATGAGCTTGCCGTCTCCACTCACCCAATAGGCATCTGCCTTGTCGACGATGGTGACGAGTTTGCGTTTGGCGAAATCGAAGTACTGGATCGACTCTGTGGGAGGGGCATCAAGGTCGGTGCCGAGCACGCCGTCCTCGGATTCTCCGGCACGGATCCACAGGACACCGCCGACAGCCGCCTCAAGCTTTCGGAAGACACCGGCAGAGACGGGGAACGCGAGGATCCGCTCCTCGGCACCCTCGACATCCAATTCGACGGTGGTGACCTTGGACTTCTCCGCCTTGGTCTTGTCTGCCTTCGACGCCTCATCGGTCAGTTCGCTGATCGCCCAACCGCTCGAGGTCGGTCCGAAGGGAGCCGGCTCAGTGGCGCTCAACGGCAGCAGCCACGGTCTGGTCACACCGTTGAACGACAGATCGAAGGAGTGCTGATTGTAGGCAGGATCGAAAGTCCGGTCAGACAGGAATACCACGTATTTGCCGTCGGCGGTGAATGTGGGGGAATAGTCGTTGTACTTCCCGCTGGTCAGCGCCAGCGCCTCACGGTCTGATTTGGTGTCGACGAGCATGAGCTGCGCCAACTGCTCCTCACCCTGAGTGGGCTGTGACCAGATGAGGTACCGTCCGTCGGGTGAGAACTCGGGAGACCTGGCCTCACCGAAGCCCGAATGTCCAACCAATCGGGTCTTGCCGTTCCCGGCCTCGACGAGACGGACGCTTCCGTCGTGGGAGATCGTGGCTAAGGTCTTTCCGGACGGATCGGAGGTCATGTGCAGAACTCGGCCGAGAGCGCCCGCTCCTATCCGACGTTCCGTAGCCGTCGCCGAGGTGGCGCGAACTTCGATGGCATCCTCGCCTTCGACGTCGGTGACGTAAGCCGCCTGTCCAGTCTGTCCTAGCACCACTGGGAGGCGTGTGCGGATCGAAGAGTCCGCGCACAACGCTCGTGCGGGGCCCTCACGATGAGCCAACCAGAAGGTCTTTCCTCGCCATTCGATGAGGGAGGCGTTACCCTCGTGATCTGGGGCGATGGCGCCGATCCTGGACTTCGAGTCGAGGTTGAGCGGCTGCACTTGGGTGCCCGGAAGCTGTACCGCGAGGGTCCGGATGTTGGCATCGAGGCTGTCGAGGATGCGGATCTCACCGCGGCTGTGCCACACGATGCGCGTGCCGTCGGTCGTCGCATTGCGGACGTACCCTTCGGCTTCGGTTTGGAACGTCAGCTGTCGAGGTTCACCCGGATCCCCACCGCTGCGTGTGGCCAGGCCGTCCCAGATCCAGAGGTTCGCCTGCTCGTTGGCATGATGGGGGAAGCTCGCGGCCTTGTCAGAAGTGATGACCAGTGAGTCTCCCACCCACAGAGGGTCGGTCAGTGATGCCTCTTCGTTGCGCAGCAGCCGCTGCCACTGGACTCCGCTGCCCGTGGCGTCTGCGCTGCGATCAAGCCAGAGTCGCGGAGCGGTTCCCCCTCGGTAGCGCTTCCAGTGCGCGGGTTCACGACTGTAGGGAGTGGCCAGGGCGGTCACCGATGAGTGATGGTGGGCCATTCCCGAGGCTCTGCCCCAGGACAGGCGTTCGACGCTGCCGTCGATTCCGACTGATCTCACCACGTGATTGCGTGACTCGAACTCGCTGGCGTTTGAGCCGATGAGGACGCGTTCATCGTCGGCCCAACCGAGCATCGTCATCGCCGTCGACCCCAGCCAGGTGAGCCGGTGCAGAGAACCGGAAGCCACCTCGGCGAGCATGAGCTCAGGGTGGCCGTCGCGGTGCGAGACATAGGCGATACGGGATCCATCAGGAGAGAACCTGGGGCTGCGCGCGGGAGCATGATCCGAAGTCAGGCGCCAAGCACGCCCACCCTCGGCGGCGACGAGCCACACGTCATCGTCGGCAACGAAAGTGATGAGATCACCGTGGACGTGCGGGTACCGGAGATAAGTGTAGGAATTCACGTGACCCACATTACAAGCATGCACGGACGCGGAGCTGTGAAGGAGGAGGATGCCCAGCCAATTTGCACGCTCTGCGAGATCTCGTCGGCGCAGATGCTCGGGCTTGGGCGCCGAGGTGACGCGGCCCATGCGGCGCAGTCGGGCCCTGACCAATAGAATAGTGTCATGCCATCTTTGACTTCGCTTCTCAACGATCGTTTCGCACTCGCCCTCGAACAGTCCTTCGGCGAGGATTTCACGCGACGCGACCCTGTGATCAGGAGCAGCCAGTTCGCCGACTTCCAGGCCAACGTGGCTCTGCCCTTGGCGAAGGAGCTGAAGTCCAAACCGCGCGACATCGCGACCACGATCGTGGCCAACCTCGATCTCGAGGGGATCTGTGAGACCCCGGAGATATCCGGTCCCGGCTTCATCAACCTCACCTTCACCCCCGAGTTCCTGGCATCGACCCTGAACCAGGGAACCGCCACCGAGGTCGAGCCAGAGACGAGCCCAGCGCGGATCGTCATCGACTATTCGGCACCCAACGTCGCCAAGGAGATGCACGTCGGCCACCTGCGGACCACGGTCGTCGGCGACGCGCTGGCCCGGACCCACGAATACTTCGGCAACACGGTCGTGCGCCAGAACCACATCGGTGACTGGGGCACTCCCTTCGGCATGCTCATCGAGCACCTCCTCGACGTCGGCATCGAATCGGAGACGGCCCAGGACATCTCGGCCAACCCGAATGCCTTCTACCAGGCCGCGCGCGCGAAGTTCGACAGCGACGAGGCCTTCGCCACTCGCGCACGTGCCCGCGTGGTCGCGCTGCAGGGCGGCGATGAGCAGACCTTCGAACTCTGGGAGCGCCTCGTCGGGTTCTCACGGATCTACTTCAACAACATCTACTCACTCCTCGAGGTCACCCTGACCGATGAGGACCTGGCAGGTGAGAGCATCTACAACGATGACCTTGCCGCGGTCTGCGCAGAGCTCGAGGAGAAGGGCCTGGCCCGCATCAGCGACGGTGCACTGTGCGTCTTCCCCGAGGGCTTCACCGGTCGTGAGGGCGAACCTCTGCCGCTCATCATTCGCAAGTCCGACGGCGGCTACGGCTACGCCACGACGGACCTCGCGGCTGTCCGCCATCGGGTGCGCACACTCAGTGCCGATCGTGTCCTCTACGTCGTCGGCACCCCGCAGGCGATGCATTTCGAAATGATCTTCTCCATCGCTCGAGCCGCCGGTTGGCTGCCCGAGGAGGTTGCGGTCGAGCACGTGAAGATCGGCAACGTGCTCGGTGACGACGGGAAGATCCTGCGTACCCGCAGCGGTGCCCCCGTGCGCCTGGCCGAACTCCTCAATGAGGCCGTCGCCCGCGCGAAGGCCACACTGCAGGAGTCGAACGCCGAATTCAGCCCCGAAGAGGAAGCCGAGGTCGCACAGATCGTGGGCATCGGTGCCGTGAAGTACGCCGACCTCTCCGTCGCCCACGACACGAGCTACACCTTCGACCTCGACCGGATGCTCGCCCCGATCGGCAACACCGCCCCCTATCTCCAGTACGCCGGAGCCCGGATCCGCTCGATCCTGCGCAAGGCGGACGGGGATGCGTTCACGGCTGCGCCGATCCACCTCGGCGAGGCTGCCGAACGTGACCTTTCTCTGGCGATCCTCGGGTTCTCCGATGTCCTCGCCGAGGTGGTCGCCGGCTCCACGCCGCACCGGCTGTGCACGTACCTCTTCGACCTCGCCCAGTCGTTCACCTCGTTCTACGAGCAGTGCCCGGTCCTCATCGCCGAATCCGTCGAGGTGCGCGATTCCCGGCTGCGTCTGAGCCAGACGGTCCTCGAGGTGCTTGAGGCCGGCCTCGGTGTCCTGGGCATCCGCGTGCCCGAGCGCATGTGAACCAGCCGGACCCATCCGTCGCCCGGCGGATGCTGCCGTGGATGGTCGTGGGCATCGTCGTTCTGGCGATCAATCTGCGGGCACCGATCATCGCACCGACCGCCGTCCTCGGTGACATTCAGGACGACACCGGGCTGAGCGCTGCCGGGGTGGGCCTCCTTACCGGTCTGCCGGTGCTGCTGTTCGCCCTCGTCACCCCTGTTGCGGGGAAGACCATCGGACGCTTCGGTGCGGAGGCGACGGTGCTGTCCTGCCTCACCGGTGTGCTCCTCGGAACCGTGCTGCGCTCGCTCGGTCCGCCTTGGCTCGTGCTCGCGGGCACCGGAATCATCGGCTTCGCCATCGCTCTGGGCAATATCGCTGTGCCGGTGATCATCCGGCGCGAAGTCCCATGGAGCCAGGTGTCGATGGTGACGGGCCTGTACTCGGCCACAATGAATGTCGGCTCCATGATCACCCTGCTCGGCACGGGTCCCCTGGCTGCAGCAGTCGGGTGGCGGTGGGCCGTGGCCATCTGGGGTGCTCTGGCCGTGATCGGACTCTTCTACTGGCTGTTCGTGATCCGGCTGCGGATCCGACGCAACGCAATCCTCGCAGCCTCGGCGGATGCGCCGGCATCACCAGCACCCACACCGGCACGTCGTCCTTGGCGCGAGGCACCTCCCGAATTCCGTGCCATCATCGCACTGCTCGTGATCACCTTCAGCGGACAGTCGATTGCCTACTACACGACCACCACGTGGCTGCCCTCGATTCTCTCCGACACAGGAGGGTTAGACTCGGCAGCCTCGGGCGGGACCGCCTCGCTGTTTCAGATCGCTGCCATCCTCGGAGCATTCGGTGTTCCGCTGCTGGCGGCCAGAACCAAGCCCTGGGTGCCGGTGGCGATCATCGCCGCGCTGTGGCTCTCGCTCCCGACAGGGCTGCTGCTCGCTCCGAGCTCATACGTACTGTGGGCGATCACCGGCGGAATCGCCCAAGGTGGCGGATTCACCGCGATCTTCTCCATCATCGCCCGCTCCGCCGGAAGCGACCGGGAAACCGCCTCTGCCTCGGCGCGGGTGCAGGGAGGCGGTTACCTCGCTGCCACGTTGGCCCCGCCGTTCGCAGGTTGGCTGGGCAACGTCACCGATGGGTGGACGGCCCCGATTCTGCTCATCCTCGCAGCGACTCTTGCCTTCACGATCGCGGGGCTGCTGGCGGTCCGCATCTCGGGTCGCTTCCGGGGTGGTGGGCCGGCCAACAAGCGTGAGGTTCTGGGTGAATGACGAACGGCCCCCGCAGCTGTTGTTCTCACGTCTTCACGTGAGCGAACTTCAGCGGCGGGAGCCGTTCTCTCTGTCTGGGCCGGTCGATCGACCGGTCAGTTGACCATGTCAGTCGACCTCTCCGGACAGATCAGTGCTTGGCGTTCTTGTCTTCCACCGTCTCGGCGGCTGACGTCGAATCCTCGGCAGGCTTGACGATGGTCGCCGGCGTTGCCTTGGTGTCCTTGGCCTCGGTTGCAGGCTTCGGAGTCGGTGCTGCCGTGGGGGCGGCCTCGGCAGTCTTCGACTCGGGTACTGCAGTCTGCGAAACCTCGGGTGCCGTTCCCTGGCGGGACGCGGGGGTCGAGCCCACCGGACGAGCATCTTCCGGACGGTTGTTGGGCAGCGGTGTCGACCATGGGTCCTCGACCGGCTGCGCCTTCTTCCACACGTAGTAGCCGATTCCGGCTGCCGAGCCGATGACCAAGGTCCACACGACTGCGGCCTTGCCGCCGCCGGACTTGCGTGCAGTGTCCTTCTGGATCCGCTTTCCGGCGTTCGTGAGGGCCTTGCGGGCCTTCTTCACGGCCTTCTTGTCGCCGGTCAGGCGCACAGCGAGATCGTCGACGAGCTGGGGGGTCTCAACGGCTGCCAGCGAGTTGGCGGCATTGGTCGCGAACTTGCCGGCACGTTCGGTGGCCTCGGGGCGGTAGGCATCGAGCTTGTCCGCCCAGGCGTGAACCTGGTCATTCGCCTTGTCGGCGAATGCTTCGACCTGAGGGCGGGCTTTGACGGCAAGACCTTCGGCCCGATCGGCCAGTGCTTCGACCTGCGGTCGAGCCTTTTCTGCAAGCGCCTCGACCTGAGGGCGTGCCTTGTCAGCGGCTTCGCGGAGTTTTGGACTTGCGGCCCCGCTGGCATCGGCCAGGACTCGGAGTGACGTCTTCTTCGCGGAATCGAGCTTCGAAGTGAACGGATCTCGAGCTGACTTCTTCGACATGAACATTCCCAATCCTCTTTGTCGGGGTCAATTGATCAGTCTCAGTCTACGGCCTAGGTGCAAGCCGCCGGACATCACGCCGTCATGAAATTGTCTGCAGATACGCTGACAGAGTCTGCAAACCGAGCCGGCCGAATCTGCGGAAGACTCCGGGGCGTGGAAGAATGGCCCTATGACTACAGCTTCTACGCATACAGCAGTCCTGCACACCAACCATGGTGACATCACCATCAACCTCTTCGGCAACCACGCGCCGAAGACTGTTGCCAACTTCGTGGAACTGGCCAAGGGTGAGCGCGAATTCACCGACCCTGCCACCGGCGAACCCACCAAGCGCCCCTTCTACGACGGCCTCAACTTCCACCGCATCATCTCGGACTTCATGATCCAGGGCGGTTGCCCGCTGGGCACCGGCACCGGCGGCCCGGGCTACACCTTCGATGATGAGATCCACCCGGAACTCCAGTTCGATCGCAAGTACCTGTTGGCCATGGCCAACGCCGGGAAGCAGATGGGACGCGGCACCAACGGCTCGCAGTTCTTCATCACAACCGCCGAGACCCCATGGCTCAACGGCAAGCACACCATCTTCGGCGAGGTCGCCGATGAAGCCTCGCAGAAGGTCGTCGACGAGATCAACAACGTCCGCACTGCTGCCATGGACAAGCCAGTCGAGCCAGTCGTCCTGGAATCGGTCGACATCAACGGCTGACTCCGATTCGCCGGTGAGCATCGGTACCTGCTGTCCTGGGGTACTGAGACTGACTGAACTGAGTACCATGGTGTGATGGACACACCTCAGGAGGGCTCGGCCCGGGAGACCGGCCGGGCCCTTTCTGTGACCCCTCCGCTGGTCACCAGTGTGATCATGATCCTCACGGGCGTGATCTTCCTGGCTCAACTGCTGCCCAGCCTGGATCTGACCCATCGGCTGAGCTTCGTACCCGCCCTCGTGCTCGAACAGCCGTGGCGGGTTCTCACGGTGGCACTGGTGCACGACCAGCCCTCACCGTTCCACCTCCTGGCCAATATGATCGGCCTGTTCTTCTTCGGATCATTCGTCGAGCGAGCTCTTGGCCGCTGGCGATTCCTCGTCCTCTATCTGCTGGGAGCGATCGGTGGATCCGTCATGGTCCTCGTTCTCGCGAAGCCGTTCTCTGTGGATTGGGTGACGAACAACATCGGTGCCTCCGGTGCGGTCTTCGCGATCATCGGCGTGCTGCTGGTGCCGACCCGGAAGCTCGACCGCAACATCACGGGGGTCGTGCTGTTCGTTGCCCTCAACTTCGGATACGGATTACTCGTCGCAGGAGTGTCCTGGCAGGCCCACCTCGGCGGACTCATCGCCGGTTTCGTGCTCGGCTGCGGTGCTCTGTTGGTGCCGAAGAAGCAGTCGACGCTGATGTTCGCACTCGCGGCCCTCGGGCTGCTTCTCATGATGCTCGCTGCCAGCGCGTGGCAGATCAACGACGCCTGGCAGATCGCCGCCAGGTGAAGAGCACCGCCTTGTGAAGAGCACCGCTGACCATCCACACAGGTGCGCGCAACGACTCTCAGGCTTGTATCAGACTTCCGCGAACAATTGGCGTTCTCGCGGACCGAATATAGTTGTCCACAGCCTTTATCCACATGGTGGATAACTTACATGCGTGTATTTCGCCAGGTCACAGGCTCATAATAAGTTATGCACAAGCGACATTCCCGGCTTGGGTATAACTTCGTCCCTGTGGACAAGTGCCAGTCGAGGCCGTTGAAACGTCAATTGCGGTCCGACAACTCACCCGCAGGTGACCTCCGTGGGGCCTGGGGTGACGACGGGAACGTCAACGAAAAACGGGGGCCGCGTCGACTTGCGGGTGCGCACACCCGGTTGTCGACGCAACCCCCGTCATTCGTAGGCAGGCGCGGTGCCTGCCGCCTACCTCCAGCGCGTGGACATGATCAGCCCCGCGACGAAGAAGGCGAAGCCGATGAGGATGTTCCAGTTCTGCCAAGCCTCGACCGGGAACGCTCCCTGCGAGACATAGAAAGTCACGAGCCAGATCAGGCCGATGAGCAGGAGGCCGATGAGCACGGGCAGGAACCAGCGAGGATTCGGCTTGATCGTCTGCTGGCCGGACTGCGAGGTGTAAGAGGCGGTCTTGCGACCCTGAGGGCGCTTGGCCGGATTGCCAGAACGCGAGGTGCGCTTGGCCGATGAACCCTTGGCAGCAGAGGCCTTAGCCGATGAGTCCTTGGCAGCAGAGCCCTTAGCCGATGAGTCCTTTGCGGAGGCACCCTTGGTGGTCTCGCTCTTCTCGGCAGACTTGCTGTCCTTGCTGTCCTTGCTGTCCTTGCTGTCCTTGTCGGACTTGGCTGCCTTGTCGACCTTCTCTGACTTCTCAGTCTTCTTGGCGTCGGCGGTGGACTCGTCGGCCGTGTCGGCTGCATCAGCCTTATCGGCGGCGGCAGTCTTCTTGGACCCGGAGCCCTTCGATGTGGACTTCTTGCCGGTGGCGGCTGCCGCTGCCGTGGACTTCTCGGCCGACTCGTCAACTGCAGCGTTGTCATCGCCGAGCGTGGAGGCATCGGCGTCGGCAACTCCGGCGTCGGCAACTCCAGCGTCGCCGTCGATGTCATCGTCGTCGGCAAGCACGTCGGATTTGTCGGAGGAGTCATCCAGGTTGAGGAGGTCGCCCTCGAGGTTCTCGTTCCCCAGATCCTCCGTCTGTTCGACCTGCGAGTCCTCTACTGCCTCGACATCGTCGTTCGGCTGGGTCTTGGTTTCGACATTGGCCTTCGACGAGTTGCGAGAAGTGCGCTGGGGGCGCTGGGTCCGTCCGTTGGACTTGGCCACGAGTACTCCTTATACGGCCGACCATTGCTGAGGTCAGACGATTGATGAATAGGGACAATCGGACATCAGTCTACTCGTGACATCCGGCAGTTTTAAAAACTCCAACTACCCTGAGAACGACCTGTTTGTGCAGTTTCATGCGATAAAGTGCAATACGGTGTCCCCGCTTGCCCTCTGGGCGAGCTCCGGATTCGAAACAATAGGCACGGTGCAGCAGTGGTGAATGGTCCCTTCCCGGGTAACGAATCAGACGCAGACGCGTCATCGCGACCCACTATTCGTCCTGCTCAGAGGCAGAACTCCTCGCATTACCCGGCCACTGAACGACACCAGTCACAGGGTGGATACGGCGGTTACGAAGCGAACCCGTCCACAGAACCCATGACCTCCGCACCCGACCTCGGCGGGGCACCGAATTCAGGCGCAGGTTCGAACCCGGGATCCGGCTCGCTTTCAGCGACCGATCAACCACTTCCCAGCCGTCGTGAACTCCGACGTCGCGAGGCTGAAGCTGCGGCCGCAAACGGGGCTCCGACCGCCGTCTACTCCGATGCGCCGCTCGGTTACTCGGACTCGACTCAGGTCATGCCCGCGGTCAACAGCGGAACGGATCCCAACCTCGGCGCGCATGCGGGAGCAGGTGCGGACGCTGCGAACTACAGCGCACAGAACTACAACGTACACAACGACGGCGGACACAACGACGGCGGTCGTCGCACCAACCGTCGGAGGCAGAAGCCGGAGCGTGAGCCGCTGGGCCCAGTTCGCGGCACCATCCGCACCTTCGGTGAGCTCTGCATCACCGCCGGAATGGTTCTCATCCTGTTCGTGGTCTGGCAGCTGTGGTGGACCGATATCGAAGCCAACCGCGACAACGAGGTGCTGGCCGACCAGCTCACCGATGACTGGCAGAACCAGGACCCCAACGAGCTTCCGGACGATCCGGATGAACCTGTCGTGGCGGATCCGGTGGAGAAGAACGAGGCGTTCGGCATCTTCTACATTCCGCGCTTCGGCGACGACTACTACCGCACGGTCGCCGAGGGCGTGGATCTCGAACCCGTCCTCAATCGGATGGGCGTGGGTCGGTACCCGAACTCGGCGATGCCGGGCGAAGTCGGCAACTTCTCGATCGCCGGCCACCGCGTCACCTACGGCAAACCGCTCAACCAGATCGCGAAGCTGCGTCCCGGCGATGAGATCATCGTCCAGACCAAGGACGGCTTCTACACCTATACGTTCCGCAACTTCGACATCATCCTTCCCGATGCTGTAGAGGTGCTCGCACCGGTCCCCAACGAACCGAAATTCAAGGGCAAGGACCGGATCCTCACGATGACGGCCTGCAACCCGATGTTCTCGGCCCGAGAGCGCTACGTCGCCTACGCCGAGCTCACCGACTGGACTCCGGCCGGCGACGGTGCACCGGAGAACATCAAGGACTCGAAAGCCTACGACAAGGTCAGCAAGAACGGTGGTGCCTGAGAATGTACGGTCTGATCTGGCGACTGCTTCCGGGCAATTGGTTCATCAAACTCATCTTCGCCCTCATCCTCATCGCGGCTGTGGTGCTGCTGCTCATGCAGTACGTCTTCCCGGTCGTCGCCCCGTACATGCCCTTCAACAACGCAACTGTGACTGATGGAAGCGGTGGCCAATGACAAAGATCCTCGTCGTCGACAACTACGACAGCTTCGTCTACACGCTCGTGTCCTACGTCCGCGAGCTCGGAGCCGACACTCACGTCATCCGCAATGACGATCTGAGCGCCGAGGCTGTCGTGGCCCTGGCATCGGAGTACGACGGTGTCCTACTGTCACCGGGTCCGGGAGTGCCGGCCGAATCGGGAGTCTGCCCGGACCTCATCGCCTGGGCGGAGACGACTGGCACCCCGGTGTTCGGAGTCTGCCTGGGCCATCAGGCGCTGGGAGAGGTATTCGGCGCCACAGTGACCCACTCGCCGGTGCTCATGCACGGAAAGACGTCGGTGATCACCCACGACAGTCAGGGCATCTTCTTCGGCTGCAAGAACCCGCTGACCGTGACTCGCTATCACTCGCTGGCGATCGTCGATGAGACCATCGATCTCGAGAAGTTCCTGGTCACTGCCCGCACCGATGATGGAGTAGTGATGGCCATCGAACACCGTGAACAGCCATTGTTCGGTGTTCAGTTCCACCCGGAGTCCGTGCTCACGGAATGCGGCTATCTGATGCTGGGCAACTGGCTCGAGGTCTGCGGCATCGACGGTGCCGCCGCGCGGGCCGCCGCGATGTCCCCGATGGCCTCGGCGATCGCGGCGAAACCCATCCCGGCCGCCTCTCCGGCTTAAGCTGCGGTTCCGGCTTACGCGGCCGCCACTCCGGCTTAGGCACCTGCCTCGGCTGAAACAGCTACTCCGGCTCAGACGGTCACGACAACGAGTCAATCCCGCTCAGACTCTTCCTGCGGCCCTACTCGGCATATTAGGATCGTGAGACACCCTGAGAGGACCTACTGATGTCAGAGTCGAGTATCAACCGGAGCGAACCATTCCTCGAACTCACCGTGTTCGAGGCGACGTCGGTCCCCACCGCCGTCGTAGAGGTCAGGAATGTCGCCATGGAGGACCTTCCAACCCACTTCGACGCCGCCTTCTCCGGGCTGTTCCCTGCCCTGGCAGAGGCTGAGCAGGAAATCGCTGGTCCCGCATTCGCGCTGTACACGCGCCAACCCAGCGACACCGTCGACCTGGAGATCGGCCTTCCGCTCACCTCGGGGCTGAAGCAGGCCCTGCCTCTGGGCGAGGGCCTCATCGCGATCCCGTCCCAGCTGCCCGGCGGATCGATCGCCGCACTGACCCATACCGGTGGATATGACGGATTGGGTGAGGCTTGGGCGGGGTTGATGAAGGCGGTCGTCGACGCCGGACACCACCCGGACCTGCCGTTCTTCGAGGTCTACGTGACAGAGCCGAAGCCTGATATGGACCCGGCGGATCTGCGCACCGACCTCTTCCTCACTCTGTCCTGAGAAGACGAACTGGGGCCGCCACCGAGAC
>NZ_JBHFIH010000018.1:154504-170850 GCF_057334195.1 Brevibacterium sp. AGC70
CCCCCCCCCCAGCCGTTTCAGACCTTCGGCTTGGTCGGACTCACTCAGCGGTTGCCGTCGGCGCCTGAGTCGGAGAAGCCGTCAAACCAGTCGCCTCCGCCTCCGCCTCCGCCGATGGCCTCGGCATCCGAGTCACTGTCCTTGTCTTTGTCCTTCTCGCCGCTACCGGTGTCATCGCCGCTGTCATCGCTGCCACCGTCGTCAGACGGCGACGTGGGGACCCCTCCGGGGATGGACGGAATGCTTGGCGACGATGGCTCCTCCGGCGGCTTCTTGGCTACCTTGACCGTGATCTCCGAGCCCTGCTTGACCTCGCTGCCGCCAGCCGATGACTGTTCGAAGACCTTCTTCGCGGGTTCGTCTGCGGTCTCGATCTCTTCGGTGGTGCACCCCAGCTGGTAGTCGTCGCCCTCGAGGATCTCACATGCCTCCTCCGCGGACTTGCCCGTCACATCGGGGACCTCGACCATTCCCGAGGACACGACGAGGTCGACGTTTGAGTCCACATCCACCTCGGAGCTGGCGCCGGGCTTCGTCTCGATGACGACACCCTTCTCCACGTCCGGAGAGTTCTGGGAGATATGCGTGCCTGCCTGGAGCTTGGCGTCGTTGAGGATCTTGCGGGCACTTTGCTCGGATTTGCCGGAGACATCGGGGACCTTGACGCTTTCGGGGCCGGAGGAGATGACCAGCTTCACGACGCTGTCCTGCTCCACCCGCTGGCCGCCGGCGGGATCGGTCTTGATGGCCTTGCCCTCGTCGACGTCCTCGCTGTACGACTCGTCTCTGTCGACTCTCAGGCCCTGTTGGATGAGAGCGGACTCGGCCTCATCGGCGTCCATATTCGCCACGTCAGTGACCTCGACCTGGATGATCTCCGGTGGTTTGTTGATCTCGTAGACCCACAAAGCGATGGCGGCAAGAGCCAACAGCACGAAGATGCTGCCGATCCAGATCCAGGCGCGCGAACGCCTCGGCGGCGGTGGTTCGTCCTGCTTGGCCATGATCGTCGACACGGCACCCGTCTCAGGCTCCACCTCGGCGTCCTGAGCATACTGCGGAGGACCCATCATGGCCCCGGCCATCGGGAACGCCTGGGTGCGATCCATGTCGTCGTCGAAACTCAGGGGACGACCGTCACGAGCCGCGAGGACATCCTCACGGAAGATGTAGGCGTCCTGGTAGCGCTCGTCACGATCCTTCAGCAGCGAATGCATGAGGAGGCGGTCGACCTCGGGGGGAACATTCGGATTGTAGAAGCTCGGAGGCTTCGGCGTCTCGCCCACGTGCTGGTAGGCGACCGCCAGCTGCGAATCTCCGACGAACGGGGGCCGGCCGACGAGGAGTTCATAGAGCAGGCAGGCCGTCGAATACAAGTCCGAACGGGCGTCGACGACCTCACCACGGGCCTGCTCGGGGGACAGGTACTGGGCGGTGCCCACGACCGACTGGGTTTGGGTCAGCCCGCTGTTGTCCTTGAGCGCGCGGGCGATGCCGAAGTCCATGACCTTGATGTCACCCTCGGGGGTGAGCATGACGTTGGCTGGCTTGATATCGCGGTGGACGATTCCGTTGCGGTGGGAATACTCGAGTGGGGCGAGCACACCGGCGACAACGTTGAGCGCTTCGTCGATGGTCAGGGTGCCGTGCTCGTTGAGGACCTCGCGCAGCGTCTGGCCCTCGACATACTCCATGACGATGAAGGGCACGGAGACATTGGAGCCTCCGGTCTCCACGAAGTCCTCTTCGCCCGAGTCGTAGACAGCGACGATGCCCGGATGGTTCAGCCCTGCCGCGGACTGCGCCTCACGCTTGAGACGTGTGTGGAACGAAGGATCACGAGCGAGATCGGACCGCAGAAGCTTGATCGCGACGCGCCGGCCGAGCCGGTTGTCGACGCCCTCGTGCACTTCTGCCATGCCCCCACGGCCGAGGAGCGCACGAACCTCGTACCGCCCCGACAGCACCTTGGGTTCATTCATTCTGGTCCTCCGCTTGGTTCACCCACGTCGTGGGAAAGTACTCCGCATGTCAAGTAGATTACTCGTCTTCTCAGCGCATGGTGTCAGCCAAAGATCGACTCGTCCAAGTCTGTGCCGGCACTGGGATCTTCGCTGCCGCCCCCTCCGGACTGGTTTCCGCCGCCGTCGTCGGAGTTGTCAGACCCGCTGTTCGGGTTCGAACCGCTGTTGTCATTGCCGTTCTGGCCGCCGTTCGGATCGCTGCTCGAGCCCGAGTCGGTGTCAGCTCCGTCGTCTGTGCTGCTCGAGTCGCTGCCCTCGGAATCACTGGTCGAAGCACTGTCGGAATTCGACGAGCCGGTATCGTTCGAGTTGCTGCTCTCGTTGCTCGAGGAGCCCCCATCGTCGTTGCTGCTCGATCCCGATCCATCGTCGCCGCTGGTCTCTGACGGTGTGGGAGTGTTCGAAGGTTCAGGTTCCTCCGTCTCCACCGGCTCTTCGGCCGGGCCAGAGGAGATGTAGAGCGTGACGGTATCGCCCTCTTCGAAGGTGTAGCCGTTGTCGCCCTCACCCACATCGGCGACCGTGCCCGCTGCGCGGGAGGACTCGATGGTCTGGGTCTCGGCTTCCAGCCCCTGCCGTTCGAGGTTCTGAGTCGCCGAGGATTCGGTCAGTCCGATGTAATCGCTCTTGTCGATTTCGATCGTCTTCGCTGCCTGCGAAGTCGTGGGGGCGCTGGTGCTGGGGTCCGGCTCGGGCTCGGCGTTGCCTCCTCCGAGGAAGAACCACAGCAGCGAACCGACGGCGATGAGTGCGACGATCGCGAGGATCCAGATGAGGGCGCGGCCCTTCTTCGACTGCTTCTCGTCGAGCTCCTTGTCCTCTGGGTTCTCAGCGTCGAGTTCGCTGCCATTCGCAGCTCCGGCGCCCGCTGCACCGGCCGCACCTGCACCAGCAATACCTGCGGCAGCTGCACCCGGGTAGGCACGAGTCTCCTCGTTGGACGCCGTGACCGGCATCGCCTTGGTCGTCGGCACGGGTTCGGGGCTGTTGAAGACCTGGGTCAGTGCATCGGAGGCGGCGCTGCCCAGTCGCATCTGCGGCAGAATCTCTTCCGCACCTGCGACATCGCCTGCGGCCAGCGCATCGGCGGCCCGGGATACCGCCATGGCATCCGAGGGCCTGCGTTCGGGCTTCTTCTCAAGCAGGCAGTCGACGAAGCGCCGCAATGGCTCGGACACTGTGTCCGGAAGCGGCGGATGCTGCTGGTTGACCTGGGCGATGGCGATCGCGACCTGCGAGTCACCGGTGAACGGACGTTGCCCGGCCAGTGCCTCATAGGCGATGATGCCCAGAGCGTAGAGGTCGGAGCCGGACCCCGAACCCTTGCCTGTGGCCTGCTCCGGTGCCAGGTACTGGGCGGTGCCCATCACCTGGCCGGTCTTCGTCAGCGGGGCCTGGTCGGTGACGCGGGCGATGCCGAAGTCCGTGATCTTGACCCGGAAGTCCGGGGTCATGAGGATGTTGCCGGGTTTGATGTCGCGGTGGATGACTCCCACCTTGTGGGCCGCCCCCAGCGCCTGCGCGGACTGGGACACGATGCTCAGAGTATCCGTCTCCGACAGGGGTGCGCTGCGCTCGATGATCGCCGACAGTGCCTCACCTGGCACGTACTCCATGACGAGATAAGGGGATCCCTGCTCATCGCCGTAGTCGAAGACACCGGCGATACCGGGGTCCGATGCGCGTCCCATGTTCTGTGCCTCGGCGCGGAACCGCGCGAGGAAGGTCGTATCCGAAAGGTATTCGTCCTTGAGGATCTTCGCCGCAATCTCACGGCCGAGCACGGAGTCGACGCCCTTCCAGACCTCGCCCATGCCGCCCACGGCAATGCGAGAGGTGAGCTTGTATCGGTTTCCCAACAGGGTGCCTTCGACGGGTCTCATTTTTCGACCACCGCTTCCATCATGTCCTTGGCGATCGGTCCTGCGACCGTCGCTCCATAAGCTTCGTTGCCCGCGTTTCCGCCGTTCTCCACGACGACCGCGACTGCGATCTTCGGATCATCGGCTGGGGCGAATGATATGAACCACGCGTGCGGGGCCGCACCGGGTCCGTGCTGTGCGGTGCCGGTCTTCGCGGCGACCTTCGTGCCGTTCATCTTGGCCACCGAGGCGGTTCCGTCCTCGACCACGCCTTCCATCATCGTGGTCAGCTGATCGGCGGTCTTACCCGAAACGGGCCGCGACATCTGCGCTGGGCGCATCTCCTTGATGGGTTCGAGAGTGCTCGCGTTCAGAACCCGGTCGACGAGCTGCGGCTTCATCATCTTGCCGCCGTTGGCGATTCCCGCTGTCATCATCGCCATCTGCATCGGCGTGGACCTGACCTCGTACTGTCCCAGCGAGGACTGAGCCAACTGGGGTGGATTGAGGTCCTTCGGGAACGTGGACGCACTGACGTTGAGCGGAATCTCCATCTCCTGGCCGAATCCGAACTTCTCCGCCTGTTCCTTGATCGCATCCTCGCCCAGATCCATTCCGAGTGAGGCGAATGAGGTGTTGCAGGACTCGGCGAGCGAATCGGCCAGGGACGGGCTTCCGCCGTTGCGGCAGGCGCCCGGATGGGAGTTGCCGATCGTGGAGGTGGTCTGGGGCAGGTCGAGCTCTGCCGGACCGTTCAGCGTCGAATCCGGCTTGTAATCGCCCGATTCCAGCGCGGCCGCAGCCACGAGGACCTTGAACGTCGAGCCCGGTGGGTACAGGTTTCCGCCGATGGCGCGATTATAGGCAGGCTTGTCCTCAGCGTTGTTGAGAGTCTCGAAGGCGGACTGCGCGGTCGAGGAGTCATGACTGGCGATGGGGTTGGGGTCCCAGCCAGGTGTCGAGGCCATGGCGAGGATCTTGCCGGTCTTCGGATCGAGGGCGACCGCTGCACCGTTCTGGTTGCCCAGTCCGTCCCAGGCGGCCTTCTGCACCTTCGGGTCGATGCTCAGCTCCACGGCCGCACCGCGGGGCTGCTCACCTGTGACCAGGCTGCCGACCTTGTCGTAGAACAACGCGTCGGAGTCGCCGGAGAGGTACTCGCCGGAGGCACGCTCCATGCCCGAAGCTCCCGAGACGATGGAGTAGTACCCGGTCATGGAGGCGTAGGCACGGGGATCGAGGCCCTCCGAGCCGTACTTGCGCTGGAACTTGTATTTGTCGTCGACTGGTTCCGAGTAGGCGATCTTCTTGCCGTCGACGAGGATCGGACCCCGGTCGCGAGCCAGCTGGTCGAGGACCTTCCGGTTGTTGAGCGCATTGTTGTTCAGTGAGTCGGCGGTGACGAACTGAACCCAGCTGGTGGAGCTGAACAGGAGCGCGAACATGACGAACCCGACGATGCTGATGTGCTTCAGTGGCTTCTTCATCGTTCACCTCCGGTAGTGCCCAGATTGGTCGTCGGGTCCTCATCGGACCGGTCTGTCTCGAGATCGGCGGCGCCGATGTTGGTCGTCGGCGCATCGTCGCTGGTGGCGCGATTCGTGGCGAGACCGCCAGTCGCGTGTTCGTGTGCTCCCTCGACACGTCTCGTGTCATTGCGATTCCCGGCCGCCCGCGCCGAGGCGGTGGCGTCGTCGGGATCCTCCGTGATCTTGAGGACACCGGTGTGGAACTCCTCCACCGGTCGCCTGGCATTGTCGGAGATGCGCAGGAGCAGCGCGATGATCATCCAGTTTGCGATCAGAGACGACCCGCCTTGGGCGAGGAACGGCGTGGTCAGACCCGTGAGCGGAATGAGGCGGGTGACGCCGCCGACGACGACGAAGACCTGGAGGGCGATCGTGAAGCTCAAGCCCGTGGCCAGCAGGGTGCCGAAACCGTCGCGCAGCTGCTGGGCGGTCTTGATGCCGCGCTGGAAGATGAACAGGTAGCAGAGCAGGATCACGAAGAGCCCCGCCATGCCCAGTTCTTCGCCGAGGCTGGCGTAGATGAAGTCGGATTCGGCATAGGGGACCATGTTGGGTCGGCCCTCACCGAGTCCGGTTCCGGTCAGCCCGCCGTTGGACATGCCGAACAGACCTTGGACCAGCTGGTACGAACCACCAGGGGTTTTGTTGTACTCCTCGGCAGTGAGCGCATTGAGCCAACCGTCGACACGCTGCCCGACGTGGGAGAAGAGGAAGGTCGCCGCGACCGCGCCGGCAGCGAAGAAGCCGAGTCCGAGGATGATCCAGGAGACCTTGCTCGTCGCAACATAGAGCATGGCGACGAACAGGCCGAAGAACAGCAGCGAGGTGCCCAGGTCCCTCTCGAATACGAGGATGCCGACGCTGGCCACCCAAGCGATGATGATGGGACCGAAGTCACGCAGCCGCGGGAAGCGGATGCCGAGGATCTTCGGGCCGGCCAGAACCAACTGGTCACGATAGGACACGAGGTAGCCGGCGAAGAAGATGGCCAGCAGGATCTTGGCGATCTCACCGGGCTGGAAGGACATCGGGCCGACGCCGATCCAGATGCGCGCACCGTTGACCGTCTTGCCAAGGCCGGGAAGCAGCGGGAGCATGAGGAAGATCAGCGCAGCGAACCCCGAGAGGAAGGTGTAGCGGCGCAGCCACCTGTGGTCACCCAAGAAGATGATGATGCCGACGGCCAGAGCGACGCCCAAGGTCATCCAGATCAGCTGGGTGACTCCGCTGTTCTGGTATTCGTCCCGGCCGAGGTCGACGCGGTAGATCATCGCCAGGCCCAGGCCGTTGAGCAGAACTGCGATCGGGATGAGGACAGGGTCGGCGTACTTGGCCTTCCACCACACGACGATGTGGATGATGAGGCCGAGTGCGGCCAACCACGCCGCGTACTGGTAGACATTGGCGGGGATCGTGTCCTCGGTGCCGAGTCCCACGAGGGCGTAGGCGCTCGTGGATACGGCGATGGCGAGGATGAGGAGGCCGAGTTCCGCCAAGCGATAAGGCCGTGGCCGCGCGCCTTGGTTGGGGTTCGCGGACATTATTGTGACTCCTCAGTGATGGCATCACTGGGATCGACCGCTTGGGAACTCGGTGGTGACGGTGCGGGATCGCTGGGGCTCGCGGCGTCTTCCGCATTGCCCGAGACAGTGCCGGACTTGTCGGCTTCCTGACGCAGGTTCTCGATGATGCGATCGGCCTCGTCGCGGGAGTCAGCCTGGATGGAGCCGCGCAGACGATCCTGCGAAAAGCTGTTGAGGGTACCGACCTCGATGTCGGTGGTGTCCTCGAGCTGGCTGAGTTCGATGGGTCCCAAGGTGGTGTCGAGGCCCCGATAGAGGGTGACTTTCCCATCGAGATTCGTCAGGTAGTAGTGGTTGTTCATGTAGTTGTAGGCGAAGAATCCGCCTACGGCGATCGCGACGATGACGATGGCCGCGATGATCCAACCCAGGTAGGACCGCTTTTCGACCTCGTCGTCGTCAGCGTCGAGGTCATCCTCCTCGGTGAGTTCGTCCCTGTCGGACGTCTCCGTGTCGGTGCGCTGGGAGGGTGGGACCACCTCGGCGGTGGGCTCCTGCTTATCGGAGTCGGACACCGCCTGCAGGGGAACGGTGTCGGTGGGGATGTCGCCGTTGCCGTAGTGGGGCTGAGTCTCCGTGGTGGCTTCGTCGACGTCGGGGTTCGTGCCGATCGTGGCGTACTTCGGGTTGAGGTGGACGGAGCCGACGGAGCTGCCGTGCACGGTGTCGACGGTGCCCTCGAGCACGTCGCCGATGACGACGGTGACGTTGTCGGCACCGCCCCCTGCCAGGGCCAGGTCGATGAGCTGACGGCAGCATTCGTCGGGATCGGAGACCTCGGTGAGGATGCGGGCGATGTCGTCGATGTCCGCGAAGCCGGTCAGTCCGTCCGAGCACAGCATCCAGCGGTCGCCGACGTGGGCTTCTCGCAGAGTGAGGTCGAGATCGGGGGAGGCTCCGACGTCGCCGAGGACCTTCATGACGACCGATCGCTGCGGGTGGGTCTCCGCCTCGTCAGCGGTGATGCGACCTTCGTCGACGAGCATCTGGACGAAGGTGTGGTCGTGGGTGACGGTCTGAAGTTCCCCGTCGCGCAGCACGTAGCCGCGGGAGTCGCCGATGTGGGCGAGTGCGAACCGGTTGCCCGGTGCCCTCAGCAGAGCGGTGACCGTGGTGCCCATGCCGGCGAGCTCGGGTTGTTCGGCGACACCGCGGCAGATGCGGTCATTGGCCTCGAGGATCGAGGTGCGCAGGATCTCCAGAGCGTCCTCGCCGCTGGGTTCCCGATCGAGGTCGGCGAGGCGGGAGACGGTGATCGCCGAGGCGACGTCCCCGCCTGCGTGACCGCCCATTCCGTCAGCGATGAGTAAGAAATTCGGTCCCGCATAGCCGGAATCCTGGTTGTTCTTACGCACCAGCCCGGTGTGAGACCGGGCTGCTGAACGGAGGGTGATCGTACCGTCGGTCGTCACGATTGGGTCTCCAGCGTCGTATGGCCGATGGTGATCTGGGTGCCGATCCGCAGACTGATGGGCGAATGCATGGGCGAGCCGTCGACGATCGTCCCGTTCGTCGAGCCCAGATCCTCAAGGACCCAGGAGCCGTTGGCGGCCACGATTCGCGCATGATGGCTGGAGGCGAAATCGTCATTGATGACGATCGAGTTGTCCGGCGCACGCCCGAAGGTCACCGGCGCCCCGGAGAGGGCGATCAAGGTCCCGGTCAAGGGCCCACCGGTGACACGGACAGATCCCGGATGCGCTTGAGACCTCGCGGGAGCAGGTGTCGGCGCGGGGACCGGTGCTGGTCTGCTCGGTGCCGGGCTCGGAGCTGCGTTACGGGAGGCTCTGCCACCTCGGCGAGACTTCCTGGGGGCCTTTTTGGCACCGAAGATGTCGCGTCTGAGGACACCGGCCACTCCGAGCACGAAGAGCCAGAGGATGATGAAGAAGGCGAACCGGAAGACGGTGACGGTGAATTCGCTCACTGGGCGTCCTGTTCGATCTCGTGGTAGCGCACCTCTGCATCTCCGGCCATGAGGACATCACCGTCGGCGAGGTTCGCCGAGGTGAGCTTGCGGCCGCGCAGAAGTGTTCCGTTGGTCGATCCGAGGTCGTTGGCGACCGCGTGATCGCGCTCGACGGTGATCTCGAAGTGCCGGCGGGAGACGCCGGGGTCGTCGATGACGTAATCGGAGCTGGATGAGGAGCGTCCGAAGACGTTCGTGCCCTGGTGCAGTGCGTAGTCCTGTCCGTGGATGGTGACGCTCGCATCGATCGTGCGCGATCTGGACGGTGCGGCCTGGCGCACTGGCGCTGGTGTGGGTTCCGGGGTGCGCCTGGGCGGGACCGGACGGGAACCGGAGTTGGCCTGTCCTTCACCCACGATGTTGTGTGAGCGGGACACGGGGTCGTAGCCGCCGCGGTTGGCCGGTTGGGCTGCGGGCGATCCGTCGGGACGCTGTGTGCTTGAGACGACACGGTACATTCCGGTGTCGAGATCTTCTGCTTCGACGAATTCGACGGAGACGGGACCGACGAAGCTGTAGGCCTGCTCGACCGCGTGATCACCGATCACCTGTCGCAGGTCCGAGCGGAGTTCATTCTCAAGCCCCGAGAGCCGGTCGAAATCTGTGGGTGACAGCTCGATGCTGTAGTGGTTGGCGGTCAGTGTCCGTCCGCGCGAGACGACTGCGGCCTTGTTATCGGCTTCGCGTCGCAGTGAGCCGGCCAGCTCGACCGGTTCCACCTGTGAGCGGAACGCTTTGGCGAAGGCGCCGTTGACGACATTCTCCAATCCCTTCTCGAAACGATCGAGAATCCCCATGGCACCTCCTCATCCAGGTGTCGTGCGCGTGACGAACGTTTCGCCACCAGCCCGGACTGTGCGTCCGAGCGAGTCTGTCTAGGTGATTCCACGCTCGGAAAAGGACACCGAGATGGAGACACCAACACCCAATCCTAACGCGGTGAAGCTCTCAACTCACGTCACTGGGTATTTCGGGGCCGAGGTCTGCTCGGATTCCCGGCGGTCGTCCAGCTTAGGGGTTGTCGCTGAGTACTCCTTGAGCCTCTGACGAGCGCCGATGTCATGGGAGATGAGGCGTGCGTCACCTCAGACGCGAAGCGGACGGGCATCGAATGTGAACGTCGACACGTTTCGGGCGTTTCGGCTGAGCTCGGTTTCATTCTTCGGGGTCGCGATGCTAGAGTTTTCTCTTGTTCGCGCGAGTGGCGGAATTGGTAGACGCGCTGGCTTCAGGTGCCAGTGATCGCAAGGTCGTGGGGGTTCAAGTCCCCCCTCGCGCACAGTGAACAACAGCCCTTCACCAGGGTCCTTCGGGGCCACGGTGGAGGGCTGTTTCGCGTCTGCATACGTGTGAGGTGCCCCCCTGAGAGTTGAGAGGCGATCGAAGGAGGTCACGCTGAGTAGGCCTGAACCAGCTGAGTTTGACTTCGACTGTGGACTTCCACCCTCACGCCGGTCGCCGTGGGTGGGTTCTGCAGCAGTGGGCAGGATCTGTCCGATCCATCAGGATTCGAGAAGTGCCGCCTCGCGGACACAAGTACTGTGGGGATACGGATGGCCCACAGCAAGTCGAAGTGAGGAACGCGCGATGTCCCCCAACGCCACAGACGACAGCAATGCCAGAGACGATGGATTCTCTGACCAGGAGCGCGCGGCGATCAAAGATCGGGCAAAGGAGCTCAAGACCCAGGCGAAGCGACGCAAGTTTGAGGACAAGGCCGCCTCCAAGGCCGCGGCGAACGAGGCCGACCTGCTGGCGAAGATCGAGCAGATGCCCGCCGGTGATCGTGAGATGGCCGAACGTCTCCATTCGATCGTCGGCTCCGTCGCACCGGATCTGGCGCCCAAGCTCTATTACGGACAGCCCGGGTATGCCCGGAAGGGGAAGGTCATCTGCTTCTTCCGCAGCGGAGGGATGGACAAGGACCGCTACTCCACATTCGGGTTCAGCCCGGAAGCCGCACTCGACAACCCGGATGGATTCTGGCCGACCTCCTACGCCTTGGAGGATCCGAGTGAGGCTGCGTGGGAGACCATCGCGGACCTCATCAGGTCAGCGACCGCCTGATGACCCTGGGTGGATGACATGCTCCCAAGCGTTCTCACAAGCTGTCTTCTCCTTGCGATCGTCCTCAACGGGCTGTTGGCCGGACTGTTCTTCGCCTTCAGCATCGCCGTCATCCCGGGCTTCCGACGCGTCGATGACAGTACCTACGTCCGATCCTTCCGGGCGATCAACACTGCAATCCTCAATCCACTGTTCCTGCTCGTGTTCTGTCTGGCACCCTTGTCGGCTGTGGCAACTGTGGTCCTTCGGCTGTGGGGCGGAGGTGCGGAACCCGGGCTGTGGCTGGTGATCGCGGCTCTCTGTTCGGTGTTGACCTTCGTCATCACTGCCGGCGCGAATGTTCCCCTCAACAACGCCTTGGACAGGTCAGAAGTCGACACCGAGGCACGTCAGAGGTTCGAGTCTCGCTGGAATCGGTGGAACCATGCTCGGACTCTCACCAGCATCGGTGCGTTCGCCTGCTTCACTGCTGGAATGGGTCTCGGCTAGATGCCCCGGATGCCCCGATGACCGAGAGCAGCTGAAGCTTCTCGCTGGAATCGCTGCCGAGTTCGGTCATGACCCCACCGAAGCGGCAGACGACCGACGACGGCTTCGAGCTCCAGTTCGGCTCCGACCACCTCGGCCACGTCGCACTTGTCGGTCGTCTGCTCTCACTGTTGAGAGAGGTGCGGGCGCAAGTGACTTCGCAGGTCAGCATCGCGGCCAACCGAGGCGGCATCAACTGGGAGACGCCCTATGACCGAATGAGGGCCTACAAGTGAAGTGAGAAGTCACCCTGAGTCCTGGGAGCGCAGTCTGCCGAGGTCAATCCTGACAGCGATCGCCAGCACAGCCGTCGGCCTCGTGTTCGCCGGTGAGCACAGACACTGGAGCGGCGCAGCAGGCGTCCCCGCGCCACGCCTCGATACCCTCTCTGATGGCGAAGACGGCGATCACGAGAGCAGCGAGTGAGTCCGCCCATGCCCACCCGAGGATGCTGTTGAGCAGCAATCCTGCGAGCAGAGCGGCAGAGAGATATGTGCAGATCAGGGTCTGTTTGGAATCTGCGATCGCCGAGGCGGACCCGAGTTCGCGCCCCGTGCGACGTTCGAACCAGCTGAGGAACGGCATGACGAGAAGGCTCAGGGCGGCGATGACGATGCCGACGGTGGAATGCTCTGGATCGCGCCAACCGGTCAGGGAAGCGATCGCATCGACGCTGACGTAGATTGCCAGGGCGAAGAAGGACACCGCGATCACGCGCAGGGCCGTCTTCTCCCTTCTCTCGGGGTCGGGCGCTGCGAATTGCCATGCCACGGCTGCCGCAGAGAGGACTTCGACGATCGAGTCGAGTCCGAAGCCGATGAGAGCCGCCGAGGAGGCTGCCCCACCTGCGATGAGAGCCACAACGGCCTCGATGACGTTCCACGTGATGGTGATGGCCACGACGATCCTGATGCGTCGACGCAGAACCTGTATGCGCGGTGGAGCTATGGGAACAGCCGTGTTGCTCACGCCTTGGCCCGATTGTCACGGTCGTCGGCAGGTTCGCGATCGCAGCAGCCGGGCACGGTGCAGGAGGGGTTGAGGCAGGGGGCGCTCTCGTCGACTGCGAGAGTGACGTCGAGCAGACTGTTGAGGGCCGAGCTGATGTGGGGATCCGCGATCTCGTATCTGGTCTGTCGCCCCTGCGCCTCGGCCACGACTATTCCGCATCCGCGCAGACAGGCGAGATGATTTGAGACGTTCGTCCTGGTCAGATCCAGATCGCGCGCGAGCTGCGCAGGATATCCGGGACAGTCCAACAGCGAGAGCAGGATTCGCGAGCGGGTTGAATCGGCCATGGCCCGACCCAGACGGTTCATCACGTCGACGCGAGAAGCAATGGTCAGCATATGCTGACCATACAGTATGCGCTGACCTATATCGAGAGGGCTGAACGTATTCGTCGGCCTGTTGGATCCTGCACGACAACGAAATTCACCGGCTCCGGACAGCGCAGAACACGACATTTGCGGGCCGGATCTCACTCTGTCCTGCACAGGCAGTAGTTTGGTTCCATGACCTCACCCGATTCTGCCCCCGCTGCGTGGTGTGTGATCGGCCGTGCGCCCGATCGTGCCCTTGGCGGCATTCGGGGTATGGGTTCGATGATCGCCGTCGTCGACCTCGACGATGCCAGGCAGCGGATCGGGCGCCACCACCTCGGCGTGGATGAGCTGCCGGAATTCGTGCGAAGCCGAGAAGCAGAGGGCCGGCCCAGGTGGGTCTTCAGCGACACTCCGAATTGGTACCCAGCCCTGTTGGCCGCCGGGGTGCAGATCGAACGCTGCTATGACCTGCGACTGACCCACGCGATACTCATGCGCTCGGAACTCGTGACCGACCGCGGAGGGGTTGCGGCCGCCGAAGAATGGGAGGCGGGCCCCGTGAGCGCCCCGACCGCGCCCGAGGCGGAGGCGCTCTTCGAAGTCACCGAACGACGCAGCCACATCAAAACGGTCCCGCACGACATCGAGTCTGCGCTCGCCGAATTCTCCCGTCAGTCCACCGCCGTGCAGACTGCCTCCGATCCCGGCCGGCTGCGTCTGCTGCTCGCCGCGGAATCCGCCGGTGGGCTCGTGGCCGCGGAGATGCAGGCGGCCGGAGTGCCCTGGGACGTCGCCGAACACGACCGAATCCTCGCTGAGGAGCTCGGGCCCCGTCCTGCGCGGGATGCGAAGCCTGCGAAGATGCTCGCCGTCGCCGAGGAGGTCAGAGCCGCTCTCGACGATCCGCGGGCCAATCTCGACTCCCACGTCAAACTCCTCCACTCCCTGCATGCCGCCGGAATCAATGTCGCCTCGACGTCGAAATGGGAGCTCGAGCAGAGCGAACACCCCGCCATCGCACCCTTGCTGCAGTACAAGAAGCAGTCACGTCTGCTGACTGCCAACGGTTGGCATTGGCTCGACGAATGGGGCTCCGAGGGCCGGTACCGTCCCGTCTACGTGCCCGGAGGAGTCGTCACCGGTCGCTGGGCAGCCAGCGGCGGCGGTGCTCTCCAGATTCCCCGTCAGCTGCGACCGGCACTGCGCGCGGACCCCGGCTGGCGGCTGATCTCGGCCGATGTCGCCCAGCTGGAGCCACGGGCGCTCGCCGCCATGTCCGGGGACGCAGCTATGGCCGAGGCCGGTCGTGGCCGTGACCTGTACTCCGGACTCGTCGCCGAAGGCATCGTCGGCACCCGACAGGAGGCGAAGATCGCCGTGCTCGGCGCCATGTACGGTTCCACGACCGGTGACAGCGGCAGACTCGTGCCCCGCCTGCGCACGAGCTTTCCCGCCGCGATGGGCCTGGTCGATTCCGCCGCCGAGGTGGGTTCACGCGGAGGAGTCGTGTCCACGTGGTTGGGCAGGACCTCACCGGCGCCAGGCGAAGGGTGGCGTCGTCTCCAGTCGGCGGCGAACCAGTTCGACGCCACCCAACAGGACGAGAACCGTGCCCGGCGCGCCGCCGGTGACCAGGGACGCTTCACTCGCAACTTCGTCGTCCAGGGAACCGCCGCCGAATGGGCACTGGCCTGGCTGGCCGACCTGAGACTGCGGCTGTCACGGCTGCCGGTCGTCGATGACCGAAAACCTGGAATCACCTCGGCAGTCGGGAGCGACGGTGGCACCACCTCGGCGGGGGAGGCGATGGGGAACGCGGCGACGGCCTCGGGGCCGGTGTTCTCACGACGAGCTCACCTGGTGTTCTTCCTCCACGATGAGGTCATCGTGCATGCCCCAGCCCAGCAGGCCGAAGCCGCGGCGGAGGCGATCAGGGAAGCGGCCGCCTCGGCGGGGAAGCTCCTGTTCGGCAACGCACCGGTCGACTTTCCTCTCGATCTCACGATCTCCGAGCGGGCGGCCAAGGGCTGACGTCGGGCGCACATCTCGGGACGGGCTCTGAGGCCCACCTCACGACAGATAAGTGCCCGCGCATGGAATAGGACCCGCGTGATGCGTGTTTGGGTTGTGGCACTGTGCCCACAATCGGCACCGGAGTCCATCTTCAGCAACGGAAACACCACTGACTTCGAGGAGTTCACATGAGCATCACCGTCAAGGCACTGCAGAAGACCGGCCCCGACCAGCCGTTCCAGGTTGCCAACATCGAACGCCGCGACCCACGGGCCGATGACGTGGTCATCGACATCAAGGCCGCCGGAATCTGCCACAGCGACATCCACACCATCCGCAACGAATGGGGCGAGGCGCACTTCCCCCTGACCGTAGGCCACGAGATCGCAGGCGTCGTCGAGGCCGTCGGCTCCGACGTCACCGACTGGAAGGTCGGCGATCGCGTGGGCGTGGGCTGCATGGTCAACTCGTGCGGAGAGTGTGAGGAGTGCCGGGCAGGGCAGGAACAGAACTGCCTCAAGGGCCAGGTCGGGACCTACAACTCCACCGACGTCGACGACACCATCACCCAGGGCGGCTACGCCGAGAAGGTCGTCGTCAACGAGCGCTTCGTCTGCCGTATCCCCGACGCTCTCGACTTCGACGTTGCGGCCCCGCTGCTCTGCGCCGGCATCACCACCTATGCGCCGCTCAACCGCTGGGGCGCAGGTGAGAGCAAGGACGGAGCACCGAAGAAGGTCGCCATTCTGGGACTCGGCGGACTCGGCCACATGGGTGTCCAGATCGCCGTTGCCATGGGCGCGGACGTCACCGTCCTCTCCCGCACCCTGAATAAGGAGAAGGCGGCGCTCAAGCTCGGCGCGAAGCAGATGCTCGCGACGACAGAGGAGGACTTCTTCAGCAAGCACCGCGGAGAATTCGACCTCATCCTCAATACGATCAGCGCGGACATTCCCGTCGACAAGTACCTGAGTCTGCTCAAGGCCCGAGGAGTCATGACCGTCGTCGGTATGCCTCCGGAGAAGCAGCCGCTGTCCTTCGCCTCCGTGATCGGCGGCGCCAAGGTGCTGGCCGGATCGATGATCGGCGGCATCGCCGAGACACAGGAGATGCTCGACTTCTGCGCGAAGCACGACATCGCCGCCACAATCGAGACCGTGAGCATCGACGAAGCGGATGCGACCTATGACCGCGTCGTCGCCGGCGACGTCTACTTCCGTGCCGTCATCGACACCGCAACATTTGAGGGCGCCGAGGTGACCGCGCTCGCCTGATTGCTGAGGTGAAGGGGCCGTTTCGCTGATTATTCAGCGAGGCGGCCCCTTTTCTGCAATGCAGCCTGTCCCTGCGCTGGAACCGCTCACGCCGGTCCTCGGGGTGGTTCTCAGCGATGAGGATCGACGAACTCAGTGCCCGATTCGTCGGCTGAACGGTCGAGGCCCCGGG
>NZ_JBHFIH010000018.1:170912-189504 GCF_057334195.1 Brevibacterium sp. AGC70
AAGCGGGGCGCTGTCATCAGGTATCGGCGGTAGTCTGAGCCGCATGGCGAGTCGGCAGAGACGGATGGGCGATATGCCCCTGGTGCTGCTGATCTTCTACACCGTCTTCATCGGCTTCATGACGCTGACCCCCTACCAGCTCGACGTCAGCCCGGCGGGTCCGATCGGCAGGCTGCTCCAGTTCTTCGCCGATCATCAGGTGACGTCATGGCTGACTTATACACTCGTCGAGAAGCTGGCGAATGTCGCCATGTTCGTTCCCTTCGGATTCCTGCTCGCACTGCAGATGGGGCGTCGGCGCTGGTGGGTCGGTTGGGTGGCGGGCGCGGCCTTCACGTGCCTGATCGAGGGGGCCCAGGTGACTCTGCTCTCGCCCACTCGCTACGGCACGATCAGCGATCTCATCACGAACACGCTCGGTGCCGTGATCGGTGCCGTCCTCGCGCTGGTCCTCATGGTCCTGCTGCCTTCTCGAGATGAACCGGACGAGGTCGATCGCGTCGTGCGTTGAGGACCCGCACCTCGGCGACCTCAGCTCTCGGGTGCGCCCTTCATGTCCTCATTCTCGAGGGCGCTGATGCACAGATCGAGAGCCTCGCCGAGGTGGCGTTTGAGTTCCTCGTCGAGCGGGGAGACCATGAGTGCCGAGATCCTCTCAACACGTTCGACGGCCCGGTCGAGGGTCCTCCCTCCTTCATCGGTCAGGGTCGTCGGCAGTGCCCTGCCGGTTTCAGCTTTCGCCGCCCGCGTCACGAGACCCCGGTCCTGCAGGCCCTTCAGCAGGGTATTCATCGTCTGCCGGGTGACGAAGGCCCCGCGGGCGAGTTCCGAGTTCGACGCTCCCGGAGCCCGACGCAGCAGCTCGAGGCAGGCATACTGCGGTGTTGAGATGCCCAGCGGTCGCAGCGCCTCGTCCATGTGCGAGCGCAGCACCGACTGCAGGTGCTTGAGCTGATATCCGATCAGGGCTTCGAGTGCATCTGGTGCCTGTGGTGGCTCTTGACTCATGTAAGTATTCTGACATACATTGCTTATGTCAGAACCCTGACATATATTTCAGCGGCAAGAGATGGGAACGATCATGACTGTGACAGGACCGGATTTCCTCGCACTGCAGGTGCGAGACCTGGAGAAGTCGGCCGAATTCTACGAGGAGACGATCGGCCTGACGCGGGCGCCGGCAGGGCCGCCCGGAGCGGTGGTCTTCGCGACCTCTCCGATATCGTTCGCCGTGCGTGAGCCATTGCCCGGCGTTGATCTCGACTCGGTCGATCGCCCCGGAATCGGGGTGGCGCTGTGGTTCAACTGCGATGATGCCCAGGCTCTGCACGACCGCCTCGTCGAATCAGGGGTCGAGATCCTGCGCTCCCCGGCGCCGAGCCCCTTCGGCCTGACGTTCGCCTTCGTCGATCCCGAGGGCTACACGGTGACCATGCACGACGCCAGGTGAGTCTTCGGCACCCGGCCGGCTGAGGAGTGCCTGACGGTGACCTGGGATGTTGACCTCTCGCAGGGTGCTCACCCCAGGGAATCGACGATCTTCGCGATCCGGCGCTCCCGCGTGGCCTCGGCCTTTGCCGATTCGACCTGACGCACATGCTCCTTGCGCTTCGAAGGGGCCAGCCCGTCGAAGACCACACGGACGCCGGCACTGTCGAGCGCCTCGGCGAGGTCATCGGGAACCGGGGTCTCGCGCGACGAGGTGTCGTGGGTCAGTGTCACCTCGTGGGTCTCGTTGCCGGACACGCCCGCCGCCTCACGATGTTCCTTGGCCAATGGGAGGAGGAACTTTCCGCCCATCACCGCGGTCGTGGAGGGATAGGAGTACTCGGCGATCGTGACGATGACCGGGACTCGTTTGCCGACTCCGAAGCCGAGCACGATGTCCTCGGGCACCTCGATGCCGACATTATTGCCCAGCTGCAGGAGAGTCGTTGTGAAGGTGACCATGGCCGAAGCCTACGCCCGAATGGGCGCGTGCTCTAGTAGTCGTTGCGGTCGGCGCGGGCCCCGTCGGCGTCGACGTGGATGTCCGCGGCGCGGCCCTGTTCGTCCGCGGCATGGTCCGCATCGACTTCAGCACGGCGCGCATCTGCCTCGTCCTCGTCGTCGTAGTCCTCGTCGGCCTGTGAGAACGTCGGGATCCAGCAGGAGACTCGTGCCGCGTAGTCGTCGTACTCGGCTCCGAAGCGCTGATGCAGGTCGGCTTCCTCGTGCGGGCGGATCAGCCAGTTCCACAGCAGAGAACCGGCTATGGCGTAGGCGATGACCATCCATGAACCGATGAAGAGCCCGATCGCCACACCCTGGACGATGCCGGCGATGGCCATGGGATTGCGAACGAAGGCGTACGGTCCCCGCTTGACGAAATGGTGGGCCATCGCGGCGGGCAGGGGTGTACCGGAACCGAAGTTCGCGATCGTCCGCGCAGACCACACGCCGAGGACGGTGCCGAAAGCGAGAAGGGCGAAACCGGCGACGATCACAAGGATCGGGAACTTCACGGACAGGTTCCAGCGTTCCTCGAACGAATTGATGACCCCCGGAATGACGATGAGGAACAGGCCCCAGAAGACCACGATCTGGATCGTGGTTCTGATCAGGAGCTGAGACCTCACGCGGGTGTGAGAGCTGCGGAAGGCGAATGGGCCGGTGACGAGGCGTTCGGATGGGATCCTGCCGAGGATCATGAGTGTCCCGGCGAGGACGCTGCCCACTGCTGCGGCCACCATGAGGACGGCGCCCAGGCCCGCCTCGGTGGTGATGGTGGCATAGATGACCATGCAGAGGGCGACGAGAGTCGTCCAGGCGGTGGCCACCCAGACGGCCCAGCGGAAGTTGAGTGCTGCCAGAGCCGAGCCGATGACGAACAGCGGGACGTCGACGATGGCGACGAGCAGCGGACTGAGACCACCCAGCGTCGCCTCACGCAGTGCTGGAAGCGTGATGGTGCCGAGCCACCACGCGGCACCGGCGAGTGCCTGGAGGGCGAAGTACATTCGACCGTGGAAGATCCGCACCGGCTTGTTCTGTGCGGTGGGCTTTTTGTGCCTGCTCGGCATCTTCATCGATCGGCTCATGCGAACGCCGTCCCTCGGAAGCACACGGTCGTGGATCCGCCGACCCAGACCTCATCGTTTTCATGGGAGATCGAGACGACACCGGCTCGTCCGAGCGCGGTGCCCTGCGTGACGGTGTACTTCTCCGGCGCAATGCCGGAGGCGATGAGCCACTGCGCGACTGAGGCATTGAGGCTGCCCGTCACGGGATCCTCGGCCACGCCTGCGCCGGGGACGAACGCTCGGACCTCGAACTCATGCTCGCTCTCATCCGGGTGGGAACCCAGGACGCCGAGCTTGGCGTCGGGAATCTGCGAGAAGTCAGGTTCGAGGTCGAGGACCTGCTGCGCACTCGTCAGTCTCACTGCGGCCCAGCCTGGTCCGTTGTCGACCCACTGATGACCGAGGATCTCTGCGCGGTCGATGCGGAGTGCGGAGGCGATCTGCTCGACGAAGCCTTCGTCGAGGTCACCTGTGCGGATCGGGTCGGGAGCGGCGAACGACAGGGTCTGGCCACCTCGGCGAAGATTGACGAGTCCGGCACCGCACTCCTGGACCACGGTCGACTCGCTGCGCGGGACGCCTCCTGCCTCCAACCATGCGGCCGCCGAACCGAGTGTGGGGTGCCCGGCGAAGGGGAGCTCGCGGGCAGGAGTGAAGATCCGCAGGCGGTAGTCGGCGCGTGGGTCGCTGGGTGGGAGGACGAATGTGGTCTCCGAAAGATTCGTCCAATTCGCGATCCGAGCCATGTCCTCATCGGCCAGCCCCTCTGCGTCGAGGATCACGGCCACAGGGTTGCCGCGAAAGGGCTCGCTGGAGAAGACATCGACCTGGGCGAATGCTCGATTATGAGGCAAGAGGGGGAACTCCTTCGTTGAAAGGGCGCTGTTTCTTGAGGGTGCGCACTTCCCATGGTAGTGGGGTGAAGCTCCAGGTGGGGGATCAGGTCCTGTTGCGTCGGAGTGTCAGAACCGCTGTGGGCACCGCGAGTGACAAGATAGCCTGCTATTTGTGTTGACGTGGTCTGTCGTGTGTCGAGTCGTCGTCACCGGTTGAGGGCGGCAGCGATCCGGTCGGGAGACAGGGCCGCATCGATGGCCAGATGCGCCGCGCCCAGTATGGCGGCATCTCCGGCTGCGCGCGAGGGGGCGATCGTCAGGTGTTCGGTCGACAAAGGGATGGAGCGCGCATAGACGACTTCGCGAACACCGGCCACGAGATGTTCGGCCGCCTGCGCCATGGTCCCGCCGATGAGGATGAGGGAGGGATTCATCAGGCTCACGCATGTGGTGAGGACCTCGCCGAGGTCGCGGCCGGCCTGACGGACGGCCTGTATCGCCGCCAGATCACCGGCCTTGACGAGCCCCACCACGTCGGCCGGAGTCCTCGTCCCCAGCCCCGACCGCGCGAGCTCGCGCGCAATCGCACGCCCCGAGGCGACCGCTTCCAGACACCCGCGATTGCCGCAGGCGCACGGAACGTCGGCCGCGCGAGGCAGGGCGACGTGGCCGATGTCACCCGCGGCTCCGTGCGAGCCGCGGCGCAGTGAGCCGCCGGAGATGATGCCTGCTCCGATTCCCGTGGCGACCTTGACGAAGATGAGATCCGTGGTGTCGGGCCAGGCTGAGCTGCGTTCGCCGAGGGCCATGATGTTGACGTCGTTGTCGACGAGAACCGGGGCGGAGAACGTCTCCTTGAGGGCACCCGGCAGATCGAACCGGTCCCATCCGGGCATGATCGGCGGATTGATCGGACGACCCGAGGAGAATTCGACCGGACCGGGCAGGCCGATGCCCACCCCGACGACATCCACGGCACTGCGATCAGCCTCGGCGAGCAGGCGCAGCGCCGAAGTGGTCAGCCACTCTATGGCGCTGACGGGTCCTTCGGAGATCTCGCGTTCCTCGCCGAGTTCCGCGAGGACGGCGCCGGTCAGATCCGTCACCGCCAGCCGAGCGTGTGAGGCGCCGAAGTCCGCGGCGACGACCACTCTGGCTCGAGGATTGAAGGCGAACTGCGAGCTCGGCCGGCCGCCTGTCGACACGGCGTCGCTGACGGGGGTGATGAGCCCCAGGCCGAGAAGCTGGTCGATCCTCTGCGCGACGGTGGGACGTGAGAGACCGGTCGACTTCGCCAGATCGGCCCGAGTCCGCGGCTGACCGTCGCGCAGGAGCTGGAAGAGCCCGCCGGCATGCGACAGGTCAGGGGCTTGCGAAACTGTCACCTGGCTCATCCCTTCAGTAAAGCACATTCGGTAAAGCACATTGCCCAAAGGTGACGATTGATAACTTACTTTTAAAAAAGGCTTGACAGAAGTAGGCAAGCTGGCATCAGAATGATTCATGGACACTGTCGCCCAGGCTTTCGCCCCTCCACCTCGAATCGGGATGGTGGGTGGCGGCTTCATGGCCCGCACGCATACCCGTGCCGCTCGCGCCGCCGGAGCTCACCTCGAGGTGATCGCAAGCTCGAGCGCCGCCGGCAGCCGCAGCGCTGCAGCTGAACTCGGCTACCGGGCAGCCGCGACCGGTGACGATCTCTTCGACCACGAGCTCGACGTCGTCCATGTCTGCACCCCGAACAGCACCCACGCCGAACACTCACGGCGAGCCCTCGACTCCGGCTCCCACATCATCTGCGAGAAGCCGCTGGCCGTTGACGCAGCCACCGCGCGCTCGATCCTCGAGCATGCGACATCGTTGGGACTGGGCGGAACCGTTCCGTTCGTCTACCGCTATCACCCGATGGTGCGTGAGGCCCGCGCCCGAATCCGGCGAGGAGACACCGGGGCTCTGCTGACCATCGATGCCAGCTATCTTCAGGATTGGATGCTCAGCGCCGATGACGACAACTGGCGTGTCGATGCCGGCTCCGGAGGCCCCTCCCGCGCCTTCGCGGACATCGGCTCCCACCTCGTCGATCTCATCGAGTTCATCACCGACGAACGCATAGTGTCCCTGGTCGCAACGACGAGAACCGTCCACCCCCGCCGAGGCGGAGCGACGGTGACCACGGAAGACACAGTTGCGATGACGGTCGAGATGAGCGGCGGTGGAATCGGCTCGGTCCTCATCTCCCAGCTCGCGCCGGGACGTAAGAACGGCCTCGTCATCGAGGTCGCGGGATCCAAGGAAAGTCTGCGATTCGCCCAAGAGCAGCCCGAAGAGCTGTGGGTGGGCCGTCGTGCCGGCAGTCTGCTCTTGATGCGCGACCCAGAGGTCCTGTCGGCCGATGCCGCTCGGCTGTGCAGGGTCCCGGCAGGACATCCGCAGGGCTATCAGGATGCATTCAATGCATTCGTCGCCGATTCCTACGCTGTCTTCGCCGGTGAGGAGCGTGAAGGTGTGCCGACCTTGGCCGACGGCGTTCGCGCGGCATCCGTGACAGAAGCCGTGCTCACATCGGCAGCCGAGCGCACGTGGGTCGAGGTCGAAGCGCCATGACCGATGCACCGGTGCTGCGCGCCACGGGGATCAGCAAACAGTTCTTCGGAGTCGAAGTGCTGCACGATATCGCGCTCGAGGTGCACGCCGGCACGGTCCACGGCCTTGTCGGGGAGAACGGAGCCGGAAAGTCCACGCTGATGAAGATCATCGCCGGCGTCTACCGCAGGGACGGCGGCGAGGTGCGCATCGATGGCCAGGTCGTCGACTTCTCCCATCCCGTCGATGCCGGCCGGGCAGGCGTGGCGACGGTCTTTCAGGAATTCAACCTGCTGCCCGATCGCACCGTCGCGCAGAACGTCTTCTTGGGTCGAGAGCCCCGAAGACGCGGCCTTGTCGATGTGCGCACGATGCGGTCGAAGACCCAGACTCTCCTCGATGAACTCGACGTTCAGGGAATCACCCCCGATGCGAAGGTCGGCTGGCTGACCGTGGCCGAACAGCAGATCGTCGAGATCATCAAAGCACTCTCCGTCGATGCCCGGGTGATCTCCATGGACGAACCCACCGCGGCGCTGTCCGACAATGAGGTTGCAGTCCTCTACCGGGTCATCGAGACTCTCAAATCCAAGGGCGTGGCGATCATCTACGTCTCGCACAGACTGCAGGAGGTCTTCGACCTCTGCGACACGATCACCGTGATGAAGGACGGTGCTCTCGTCACCAGCGAACCGGCGTCCCAGATGGATCAGGCGGGGCTCGTGCGCGCCATGGTCGGCAGGCCCATCAGCACGTTCTTTCCCGAGGCCGAGACGGGAACGGAGATCGGCGACACAGTGCTCTCGGTGACCGGCGGAGGCAACGAACAGCTTGACGGCATCGCCCTCGACCTGCGCGCCGGTGAGATCCTCGGGCTGGCCGGCCTGCAGGGTTCGGGACGGTCGGAACTGCTGTCCGCGGTCTTCGGTGCTGAGCCGTTCACCCGCGGTACGCTGCACCTCGACGGCGAGGCGGTCCGCATCGCCTCCGCCCGACAGGGCGTCCGGCGGGGTCTGGCTCTGGTCACGGAGGACCGCAAGGGCACAGGTCTGGTGCTCTCCCAATCCATTCTCGACAATGCGCTGCTGGCGATCCGCGCTGTCTTCCCCTCCCGCACTTCCGGTATGCGCGCCGAGATCCCGGGGATCCTCGAATCTCTCGAGGTCATCAGCCGCAACGCGGACCAGGAGGTCCGAGCGCTGTCGGGCGGCAACCAGCAGAAGGTCGTTCTGGCCAAATGGCTGGCCACCTCCCCACGTGTGGTGCTGCTCGACGAACCGACCCGAGGAATCGACGTCGGCGCGAAGGTCGCGGTCTACAAGCTGATCCGCAGCCTCGCCCGCCGAGGTGTGGCGATCGTCCTCGTCTCCAGCGAACTTCCCGAGGTCCTGGGAATGTCTGATCGGGTTCTCGTCATGTCGGATGGCCGAATCGCCGGGGAGCTTCCTCCGAGTTCGACGGAGGAAGAGGTCCTGGCCCTGGCCACCGGCACCGAGGCCCAGGTGGTCGGTGATGACGCGCACGTCAGCGCTGACTCCCGGGCCAGCGCTGACTCCCGGGAGGTGGGGGAACGATGAGAACCCAGCTGCGTCGCCTCGATACCACCGCACTCATCTATCTCGCACTCATCGGAGTGCTCATCATCGGTGCCGTCCTCGTGGCCACGACCGGTCGCAACTTCTTCAGCCCGGGCAATGTCCGTGACATTCTCACCGGGATGAGCGTCTTGGGTTTCGTCGCCATCGGACAGACGCTCGTGATCCTCGGAGCATCCCTTGACCTCTCCGTTCCCTATGTCATGAGCTTGGCCAGTCTGGTCGCAGCGCAGACGATGAACGGCAGCGATGCGATGGTCCTCCCTGCGGTGCTGCTGACGTTGGTGGTCACGGCCTGCATCGGTCTGGCCAACGGTCTCATCGTCACCATCCTCGGAGTCCACGGTTTCGTTGCGACTCTGGGAGTCGGTCTCATCCTCAAGGGGTATCTGGACACGAACTACCAGGGCACAGAGGGCAGTGTTCCCTGGTCATTCCAGCTCTTCGGCGCCACCGGCGTCGGACCGGTGCCGATCTCGACGATCGTCATGCTCGCCCTCGCCGGCCTCGTGGCATTCCTCCTGGTCCGGACCAGATTCGGCCACCATCTGTTTGCCGTCGGCGGCAACTCGGAGGTCGCCCGACTCTCCGGCGTCCGGCAGCGCCTGCCACTGATCGGAGCTCACATCGGCAGTTCCGTCTGTGCGGGATTGGCGGGTCTGCTGCTGGCGAGTCGCCTGGGTGTAGGCAGCCCGACCGTCGGCTCACAGGGCAGCTACGATCTGCTCTCGATCGCCGCGGTGGTCCTCGGCGGAACCGTTCTCATGGGCGGACGCGGTTCGATCTGGGGGACCATCGGCGGTGTCGCGATCTTCGCAGTCCTCGACAATCTCATGAGCGTCATGCAGTTCAACCCCTTCCTCAAGGACGTCATCCGCGGGCTCGTCATCATCATCGCCGTGGCGCTCTACGCTCGCCGCCGGGTCATCGCCCGCAGAATCCGCTTCGCCGATGCGCCGCCGGGACCGAACATCGCCACCGGGGCTGTGCCCGAGCGTGACCCCGAGACCGAGCGTGACCCCGAGCGTGACACCGAGACCGACCGTGAAGGGAGCCGAGGATGATTCCGAGAACTCCGGAGACCCGCCTCGGCGATGGGGGACTTCGTCGACTGATCGAACGGGCTGTGGATCCGCGGGGAGCCGTGGTCGTCCTCCTCATCGTCATCCTGATCGCCATCGTCGTCCTCAACCCGAGTTTCGCAGAGCCGGGTGCGCTCATGCGCTTCATCCAGCGGGTCTCGCCCGTGGTCATCGTCGCCATCGGCCAGTACTTCGTCATCGTCAGCGGCGAATTCGACCTGTCGATGGGCGCAGTGGTCACCGCGCAGGTGATGACCGCTGGCCATCTCATCGGCGAGGACGACTCGAAGACGGTGCCGGTGCTCATCATCATGCTGGTCATCGGCGTCGTCGTCGGCATCGTCAACGGGCTGGCCACGACGCTGCTCAAGGTCCCCTCGTTCATCGTCACCCTCGGCACGATGCTCGTCATCCACGGCGCAGTCATGTGGTGGACGGGCGGAGCAGCGACAGGCAATCCCGCCGAATCCTTCCGGCAACTCGGCCGGGGCGGGATAGAGGGGGTCCCGATCTTCGGCCTCCTGCCCTATGCCGTCCTGATTCTGGTGGCAGTCATCGTCTTCGCCGTGTGGATCTCCCGGAGACCCTTCGGCAGGACCGTGGTCGCCATCGGCGACAACGCAGAGGCGGTGGCCTTCGCCGGAGCGAACGTGTGGAGGACGAAGACTCTCGCCTTCGTCCTGTCCTCCCTCGCAGCGACAGTGGCAGGAGTGCTCCTCGCCGGCTATGCCGGGGTCCATCCCTCAGTCGGCCAGGGCTACGAATTCACCGCCATCACGGCAGTCGTTCTGGGAGGCGTGGTCCTCGGCGGCGGACGGGGAACCGTCCTCGGCGCACTGATCGGAGCCTTCACGCTCGAGTCGCTCTTCACCCTGCTCAACTTCACCTCGGTGCCGGCAACGATGCGCGACGCGATCCAGGGAGCCATCATCATCGCTGCGGTCGCATACTCCGGTGTGGTCTTCGCGAAGAAGCGCAGACGGCCTGCCACTTCGGCGACCACGAGCCCGACGAATGAACAGACCGACCCAAGCACAACCTCGGCGGGGACACCTTCGCCGATCCAACTCACCGGCGGCGACGAAGCCGCACGGAAATGACAAGGGAGAGAACATCATGAGAAGAGGACTGAGGAGCGCGCTCGGCATTGCCAGCGCCGCCGCTCTCATCGCATTGGCGGGGTGCACGACCGACCCGTCTGTGGAACCGGCGGACGAAGGCGAAGGTGCGCAGGAGGAGGCACCGGCCGAGGAATGGTTCGACCAGGAGCTCTACGACCAGCAGCTCAAGCAGCGTGAGGTCGAACCGGATGGCCCGGAGGACAAGCCCTACCTGCAGATGATCAACCCGAAGATGGGCGACACCTCGGAGTTCAAGTCCGATGGTGGGAAGAAGATGTGCTTCGCGAATGCATCGATCTCCAACCCCTGGCGCCAGACCGGGTGGATCACGATGAACGAGCAGCTCAAGGAGCTGAAGAAGAACGGTGTCATCACTGAGATGGAGACGCGTGATGCTCAGGACAACGATGATACGCAGATTGCGGACATCGACTACTTCATCGCCGAAGGCAACTGCGATGGCTTCATCATCTCGCCCAACTCGACGGCCGCGATCACACCGGCCGTCGAGCGCGCATGCAAGACAGACAAGCCCGTGATCGTCTTCGACCGTGGTGTCGAAACGGACTGCGCCGTGACGTTCATCCACCCGATCGGCGGATTTGCATGGGGCATCGACACCTCGCAGTTCCTCATCGACAACCTCAGCGAGGGCGACAAGGTCGTTGCGCTGCGGATTCTGCCCGGTGTCGACGTGCTCGAACAGCGCTGGGCGGCAGCAGACAAGCTCTTCGGTGAGGCCGGAATCGAGGTCGTCGACTACTTCACCGAAGGTGACCCGGCCGAGATCAAGAAGGTCGTCTCCGATGAGCTGGCGAAGGGCGACGTCCAGGGCATCTGGATGGATGCGGGAGACGGCGCCGTATCCGCGATCGAAGCATTCGAGGATGCTGGCAAGGACTACCCGGTGATGACCGGCGAGGACGAGCTGAGCTTCCTGCGGAAGTGGAAGGACACCGAGATGACCGCTCTGGCTCCCGTGTACACGAACTTCCAGTGGCGAACCCCGCTGCTGGCCGCGGAGAAGATCTTCCAAGGTGAGGACGTCCCGACCGAATGGGTGCTGCCCCAGAGCCCGATCACGGCCGAGGACCTCGATGAGTACCTTGACCGGAACAAGGGAATGCCCGATGGCCACTATGCGAAGTTCGGCGGCGAGGACATGGCCGGATATCCGCAGGTGTGGCAGGACCGAGTCATTCCCTGATCGGGCCATGGGGATGATCGGCGTGTGCGGATGAACGGGAGTGCGGATGGACGGCGTGTGCGGATGAACGGGAGTGAGGACATGATCGGACCCCGTGAGATCGGCGTCAACACCTGGGTGTGGACGTCTCCGCTGACGACGGAGAACCTCGGCGATCTGGCGGACCGAGCCCGACGATTCGGGTTCGGTCTGCTGGAACTGCCCGTGGAGAACCCGGGTGACTGGGACCCGAACTCCGCCGCTGAGGTGCTTGCCGGGTTCGGAATGGGTGCGCGGATCGTGGGGGCGATGGGTCCCGGTCGTGACCTCATCGACCCGCTGTATCGTGCGGATACCCAGGACTACCTCCGGCACTGTGTGGATGTGGCTCTCGCCGTGGGCTCGCCCACGGTGGCCGGTCCGTTCACGGCCGCAACCGGCCGAGTCTGGCGGATGGATGCGGGCGATCGGAGCCGGGTCGTGGAGGTGCTTCGGGAGGCACTGCGCCCCGTTGCCGACTATGCCGCCGAACGCAGCGTGACCTTGGCTGTGGAACCTCTCAACCGGTACGAGACCAGTATCATCAACACCGTCGACCAGGCCCTTCATGCTCTCGAACCCCTGCTGGACCGTGGTGTCGGGCTGGCTCTGGACAGCTATCACCTCAACATCGAGGAGCGTTCCCCGGCAGCCGCGATCCGGGCCGCCGGGGAACATTGTCGGGTCGTGCAGGTATGCGGCAACGATCGCGGGGCCGTGGGCGGGGACCACACCGACTGGGAATCCTTTCTCGATGCTCTCGATGACATCGCCTACGCGGGACCGCTGACACTGGAGAGCTTCACCGCAGACAACGACACCATCGCCGTGGCTGCGTCCATCTGGCGTCCCCTGGCAAGGACCCAAGACGAACTGGCAAGATCCAGCGCCGAATTCCTCACCGAACTGCAGCTTTCGCGGGCTTCCGGTACGGGAGCGGCGGGCAGGAATTCAGCCGACGGGGACGCGGCCGACGGGGATTCGGCGGACAGGGTCCCGGCGGACAAGGTCCCGGCGGACACGAGCCCGGCGGACACGAGCCCGGCGGACAAGGCAGCGAATATATCTGCGAGGGAGCAGCAATGACCGATTCATCTCATCCAGTCACTCTATTCACGGGTCAATGGGCCGATATGCCGTTCGAGGAGGTAGCTCGGCTGGCGGCATCCTGGGGCTATGACGGGCTGGAGATCGCGTGTTCCGGCGATCATCTCGACCTCGCCAGGGCTGACGAAGATACTGCGTACCTGCAGTCACGCCTCGATGTTCTGGACAGGTACGGTCTCAAAGTGTGGGCGATCTCGAACCACCTGGCAGGCCAGGCCGTGTGCGACGACCCGATCGATTTCCGCCATCAGGCGATCGTGCGTGACTACGTCTGGGGCGACGGCGATGCGGAAGGGGTGCGCCGACGAGCCGCTGAAGATATGAAGCGGGCAGCCCGGGTAGCCCGAAAGCTCGGTGTAGACACTGTAGTCGGGTTCACGGGATCGAAGATCTGGCCGTTTGTGGCGATGTTCCCGCCTGTCCCAGCCGAGGTCATCGATGCCGGCTACGAGGACTTCGCAACTCGGTGGAATCCGATCCTCGACGTCTTCGATGGTGAGGGGGTGCGCTTTGCTCACGAGGTTCATCCGTCTGAGATCGCCTACGACTACTGGACGACGGTGCGGGCACTGGAGTGCATCGAACACCGGGAAGCCTTCGGCCTCAACTGGGACCCAAGCCACCTGCTGTGGCAGGGCCTGGACACGATCGGCTTCATCACCGACTTCGCCGATCGCATCTACCACGTCGACTGCAAAGACACACGACTTCGGCCTGCGAGCGGGCGAAGCGGCATCCTCGGTTCGCATCTTCCCTGGGGTGATCCTCGGCGAGGGTGGGATTTCGTGTCGACGGGGCACGGGGACATGCACTGGGAGGATGCGTTTCGAGCGCTGAGGTCGATCGGCTACACCGGACCGATCTCGATCGAATGGGAAGATGCCGGGATGGATCGTCTCCACGGTGCCGCCGAGGCGGTCGTGCGCATCCGTGAACTGCTGTGGAAGAAGCCTGACGCGTCCTTCGATGCCGCGTTTTCGAACCAGTAGGTGCTGCTCGGATGACTGAGCGCAGTGACCCGGACCAGTGGGCGCAGTGACCCGGACCAGCGGGCGCAGCGGTGTCCGTCTACTGGCTGGCGAAGGCCAAGGTTCCGCCCAAGCCGATGAGCATGCCGCCGCCGATTCCACGGATGCGCGACATCCGCCTCGGCGAGCGAGCGAACCAGCTGCGCGCGGTACCGGCGACGAAGGCCCACGACCCGTCCGAGAACAGGGCAAGAGCCTGGAAGAGGAGACCGAGGAAGATCATCTGCAATGGCACATGCCCGGCCTCGATCGAGACGAACTGGGGGAGGGCTGCGACGAAGAAGATGATGGTCTTCGGGTTCGAGATGCCGACGATGAAGCCCTGCATGAACATCGAGCGATAGGTGACTTCACGACCAGCGGGGACGAAGGAATCCGCTTCGCTTTCAGCCTCCAACGCCGATGATGGGTCCTCGGGCACCTCATTGCCGACCTTGCGGTGTCGGATGCCCTGGACGCCCAAGTATACGAGGTAGCCGGCGCCGAGGATCTTGACGATCGTGAAGATGACGACCGATTGGGCGACGATGGTGCCCACCCCGAAGGCCACGGCCACGATGATCGGGATGATGCCGACGCTGCCGCCGAGCACGCTCGTCAGGCCCGAACGTCTGCCGTGTGAGAGTGATTGGCCGACGACGAAGAGCACCGTCGGCCCCGGAATCACGATGATGACGAGGGCTGCGGCAAGAAAGGCGAGAAGAGCGTCGGTGGTCGGCACAGAAGAATTCTATGGTCGCGGCTCAACCGCAGGTAAGGGTCTGACGCGGAGAGTTCGATCACATGACCGACGACCCGTGCGGACTTTCGGAACGGAGCCTGAAGACGGACCCGTAGGACTTTCGGAACGGAGCCGTGCGGACTTTCGGAACGGACCCTGAAGACGTCACTCAGGGTCGGTTCATAGACTGGACCGCTATGAGCGAGCAATTGACGACGGAGGTGCGTGCATGGACCTGAAGCAGGGAGTTTCAACCTGGTGGGAGGCCATCACGTCCGGGTTCGGTCGCCAGGACGGGCTTGAACCCGATGTCGTGCAGCTGCTCCTCGTCATCGGCATTCCTCTTCTCGTCACGCTGACGCCGGGAATCTGGCGATTCTTCGGCATGTTCGTCACCTTCGTGCACGAACTCGGCCACGCCTTCGCCGCATTGATGACGGGGCGGGTCGTCAGGGGAATCTCCCTGAATTTCGACCATTCCGGTCAGATGAACTCCTTTGGCAAGGTCGGATTCTCGGCGACGTGGTCGGGTTTCTGGGGATATCCGGCACCCGGTGTCCTTGGATTGGTCCTCATCACCTCGGCGACTCAGGGGTGGGCGCCGCTGGCTCTGTCAGTTGGGGCGCTCATCCTTCTGGTTGCGCTCATCTTCATCCGGAACCTCGCTGGTGCCTTGATCGCCGTGGTCACGGCCGTGGCCGCGCAGCTCGTCGTCGTATTCCTGCCGGTCGAGTGGCTCGCCGTGTTCGTCGCCGGCCTGGGAACGGCCCTGGTGATCGGCTCGCTCAAGGATCTCGTCAAGGTATTCCGCGTCCATACCCGCAGGCGCCACGTTCAACAGTCGGATGCCTACATCCTCGCCCAGGGTTCGAGCCTGCCAGCGGGAGCCTGGCTGAGCCTGTTCGCACTGGTGATCATCGTCTGCGCGCTCGCCTCCGCATACATCTTGTACTCGGCGTCCACGATTGCGATTGGCTGATCTGAGGTCACGCAGGGTCACTTGGGGCAGTTCGGATCTGGGGCGGCAGCATTCGGGCCGGGTTTGAAGCAGTTGGGTCGGAGCTGGAAGCAGGCCGCGCCCAGGGGCGGGAGTAGTCGGGTCAGTGCCGGATGGCAGAATCGGAGTATGAATCCGAGCCCGAAGTATGCTGCTGTGCTGTTCGACTGCGACGGGGTGCTCGTCGATTCTGAGCGCCTCACGAACACGGTTCTCTGGGAAATGCTCAATGAGCTGGGGTGGCAGATCTCGCGAGAGGAATGTGTGTCCCGGTTCGTCGGGAAGATGCTCCGCGACGAGGTGGACGTCATCGAGGAGCATTCCGGTTTCCGTATCGACGCTGAGTGGCTGAGTGTGTTCCGTGGGCGTCGCAATGATGCTCTGGAGGCTTCATTGGAAGCAATACCGGGAGTCGCCGAGGCGGTCCGTGCCCTTGACACGGCATACCCCGGTCGGATCGCGTGCGCGTCGAGCGCTGACCGCCCCAAGATCAACCTGCAGCTGCAGAAGATCGGGCTCTTCGACGTCTTCGACGGTCGGATCTTCTCCGGAATGGAGCTGCCTCAGTCGAAGCCGGCGCCGGACGTGTATCTGGCGGCCGCCGATGCTCTCGGCGTCGATCCTGTGGAGACAGCAGTGATCGAGGATTCGCCGACCGGTGTGACGGCAGGAGTTGCGGCTGGCGCACACGTGCTCGGTTTCTGCCCCGACTCGCCAGTCCATCAGAGACCCGAGGCGCTCGAAGGCGTGGGAGCCCATGAGATCTTCACTGCGATGGAGCAGCTGCCGGGCCTGCTCTTGCGCTGAGGTGTGCTCAGAAGCGCGCGGGATGCTCAGGTACGCGCGGGATTCCCTGGACTGCGGTGTCAGGTGGTTGGCCGGTTGAGGGAGTAGGTGATGGTTGAAAAGATCCTCTCTCTTACGTCCATTATGGCTTCATGATCGAATAAAGATCGAACGAATATATCGTTTGTTATCGAATCGTGATGTTAATCACTGACGATCACGACTAGAATTGAGGTAGGCACTCACATCGACGTGAAGATCAGGTGACCACCAGTGAAGTTCCCCTCCGAATCCGACAGCACCGGTTCCGAACCTGCTCGTGACTCCGATGGAACCTCTCATTGCGCTGAGAAGCCTCAACCCAATGCCACTTCAAACTCCGATGGGTCCACTTCGGGCGACGAGAATGGTCCGGCATCTACCGCTGGCGCCGATACCGATACAGGTGCCGATACCAATACAGGTGCTGATGCTGGCGGAGCGGCCCGCGGGCCAACTCATTTCTCTCGCCGCCTCCGCATTGATGCGGATTCACCTTTTGCGGACGCTGCGAAAGTATTCGCCGCGAGCGATCAGGCGCAGCTATGGGCACTGGACGTCTCTGCTGAACTCTTCTTCAATGAAACTGTAGAGAATCTGCGCCTCCACAATCCTCATCCTGGGCAGCCATATGCTCACGCGACGATCGCCGAAACCGTTCGCCGGTTCCAGCGTGACCGCCGCTCTTCCGGAGCTGCGAAGTCCAAGAACCCGGAAAACCCCAAAAAGGGCAAGCGGCAACTCCCGTCCTTTCCTCGGTTCAGGCTGGACCAGACGTTCTACGGCTGGGTTCACGAACTCTCCCAGGCCGAAGACATCGCGGAGTTCACAGCCGTTCTGGGGACGACGACCGCGCGGGCGTATTCCCAGATAACCTCGGCGATGATTCTCTTGCATGGGCTGCCCAAATTCTTTGCGCGCTGCCTCGCCGGCGAGTTCACGATCGAACACGCCCATGCCACCGCTCATGCCTGCAGGGACATCAAGTTTGAGAACCTCCCTCTCATCGACGACTACCTTGCGGATCGTCGCGCGGACATCACGCTCGAAACCTTCAAGAAGTCTTTGGGCATGAAGATCGCAGTCGTCGAACCTCTTGAGGAACGTGTGGAAGAGGCGAGCAAGCGTCGACGTGTCGATATAACGACGACCGCCGATGGAACTGCGTTCCTCACCTTGGCTGGACCAGCGCCCGAACTGCAGGCCTGCTATCTGCGAATAGCGGCCTTTGCGCGAGCGATACGGTCCGGGAACATTGCGGCCTTCGGTGACCAGCTGGCGCCGGGCACCGAGATCGACGATGACCGGGGAATTGACGCACTCATGTTCGACATTCTCACGCGAACCATCCCGCAGCTCAGCATTCAGGTCACTGCGACCGATACGACGACGGGGGAGACGTCAACACACGACATTCCTCTCGATGTGCCCGCTGAGCAACCGCCTAGCCCGGCCTCTGTCATCAACGCTGTGAACGAACGTATCACCGAGGCTGGTGACGCGAGCGCCAGCGCCAGCGACGCTGCCGCCGCCACCGCCTGCGGATCCAGTTCGGAGGCCGCCGAAGAGGCGAGCAGAGTGGAAGTCGTTCTCACGATGCCCACTCACGAGCAGTGGCTGGGCTCGCAGGCCAAGATGATCACCACAGTCCCCTTCCTCACGCTCGCTGGCTCCTCAGAACTTCCCGGCACGTTCTCCGACGGCTCTCCGATCCCAGCAGATACTGCGCGTCGCGTCGCCAGACATGCGAAGTCCTGGACGCGGATTCTCACGGACCCTGCCAGCGGCACACCGGTCGATGCGAAGGCTACGACCTACCAAATACCCGAGAACGTCCGTCAGACCTTGATCGCCAAATGGCAGGCATGCACGATTCCCGGTTGCACGCGCAGGGCAGAGAGCACGGAGATCGACCACATCGTGCCCTTCGACCATGATCATCCGGCAGAAGGCGGGCTTACCCGATTCGGCAATCTCCACCCGCTGTGCAAACTGCATCATCAGGCGAAGACTGATCGCAAATACTCGGTGCGGATGAACCGCGCAGGATTCCTTCAGTACGTCTTTCGACACGGAATGAGAACCGAGGTGGCGGCTGGCGACCATCCGATCAATGCCGCTCACGCGAAGATGTTCGTTGAGATGCAGCGACAGGCTGCCCGCACATCTGATCCGCCGAGGACGAAAACACGTGCGGCAGATGAGCCGTGGCATGGCGACAAGCGAATATCTCAAGAATGTCCGGGGCCACTCGCTGCCGACGGTCAGGCCGGGTGGGTGAAGAACACCTCAATGCTCAACGACCGCGCGAAGGAAAACGAATGGATCTGGGACGCCGGTGGTCCACCGCCATTCTGAACTTCCGATCCCAGTAGAAAGCCGCCGGTGGGGGGCGCGCATGCACCACCAC
>NZ_JBHFIH010000018.1:189535-194403 GCF_057334195.1 Brevibacterium sp. AGC70
GTGGTGGGCGCGCATCCCCCCCCCCCCACGGCTGGAACTGAGGGTCTAGGCGGAACCTCTGGACGGAACTGCTTGTTCAGCAGGAGAGCGTCAGTCTTCGGTCTCTCTGATCACTCGGCGCACATCGTCTTGAGTCTGCGCCTCGCCCTTCTTGATCGCCTCCACAACCTTTTCGTGCTGCTGCTCCGTGACGACAGGAACTTCCTCGCCGTTGCAGTCGACGATCTTCCCGTCCTTGACGGTGTCGCCCTCGGCGAGCAGTGCCTCATGGTTGATGAGTCGCTCGAGCTCGTCTCTGCGGATGACTCGGCCGGTGCCTGCAACGAACACCGAACGTTCGGTGCGGTCCTTGTTTTTCACACCGATGTGGTTGAAGACCAGGTTGAGCAGCACGGCCATGAGAGTGGCCGAGGAGATTCCTGAGTGGAGGATGATTCCGACCCACGAGGGGAAGGAGTTGTAGAAGTCGGGCTGGACGACCGGGATGATGCCGAACGCCAAGGACACCGCCACCAGGATCATGTTGAGGTTGCCCTCGTACTCGACCTTCGACAAGGTGCGGATGCCCGAAGCAGCCACCGTGCCGAAGAGGACGATGCCTGCGCCGCCGAGGACGGGGGAGGGTATCGCGGCAACGACTCCTCCCATGACAGGCAGCAGGCCGAGGACGACGAGAATGACACCGCCGGCTGTGACCACGAAACGAGACTTCACCCCGGTGATCGCCACAAGTCCGACGTTCTGGGCGAAGGCCGACTGGGTGAAGGAGTTGAAGATCGGTGACACTGCCGAGGACAGCATGTCCGCGCGCAGGCCATTGGAGATCCGCTTGGAGTCGACCTTGGTCTTGACGATTTCGCCCACCGCGATGATGTCGGCAGTGGTCTCTGCGAAGGTGACGATGATGACGATGAACATCGAGATGATCGCCGCAGCAGAGAAGGTCGGCATTCCGAAGGCAAACGGTTCGGGGAACGCAAACACGCCCCGATCGAGCACGTGAGAGAAATCGGCCCAGCCGAAGATGAGGCAGATGACAGTTCCGACCACGATTGCCAGAAGGATGGACAGGCGGGAGATCGCGGCCACGGGAATTCGGCTGAGTAGGAGGACGACGGCAAGGGTACCGACAGCGATGAGGATATTGCGACCGCTGCCGTAATCGGGTGCCTCTGCGTTTCCGCCCATGGCCCAACCTGCGGCCACTGGCATGAGGGACAAGCCGATCGTCGTGATGACGGTGCCTGTGACGACTGGAGGGAAGAACTTCACGATGAGCGCGAAGCCTGGAGCGACGATGAGGCCGATCACCGAGGCGACCAGGACAGCGCCGAAGACCTCCGGAAGCCCTTCACCTCCCGCGAGGATCGAGGTCATGGTGGCGACGCCGGCAAATGACACTCCCTGCACCAGCGGCAGCTGTGAGCCGAAGAACGGAACGCCGAACGACTGCAGAATCGTGGCCAACCCGCCTACGAACAGGCATGATGCGATCAGCACGCTGATTCCGGCGCCATCGAGGCCGGCGGCCTTGCCGATGATGAGGGGGACGGCGATGATGCCGCCGTACATGGTCAGAACGTGCTGAAGACCGTAGGCAAATGAGGTGCCGACCGGAAGCCGTTCATCCTCCGGACGGGCCGCTTCTGCCCGGGAATTCTTGGGCGCCTGCTTTGATGTCGACATCTATCTCTCCGTTGAGTTCTTCCCTGAGTAACAGCCTCGGGGCCCTCGCTTGGATAAGCGATTCGGGTGGTCGACTGAATATGAGGGATCTGTTTCAATGCTTCCAGGATGCGAAACTTTATTTCCTTATCGCAAAATGCTAGGCGAATCCTCTGAGGATGGCAAACTCATTTCGTGATCTGCCGCACATGCTAGAGTGCAGTCTTGCCGGTGGACGCCTCGGAGGACAAATAAGTCCCACCTGAGGTGCAGCACCTGGAGCTGGGCGGTAGAGCGCGGTATCACCTCGAGGGCGGAACTCACTCGCGGACCTGCGTCCCGTACACCTCCACCGGACGGCGGAGCAGCAGACGCCGAGAAACCTGAGCTGGCGGCGATTCGCCCCCAGTCGTGTCGCCGCACAACGGTCGAGGTGGATGATTCGGCCGAATCAGCATTGAAAGGCGGCAGATATGACCACAGGAATCGAATCCTCAATACCCAGTGCGAATGCAGCTGGAACTCCGGCAGCCGGCGCCCGAACAGAGGGCACCCAGACAACCAGCACCCAGACAACCAGCACCCAAACGGCGGGCGCTGCGAATGGGTCCACTCTGTGGCTGCGCAATCCCATGGCCGTCCATCTCGGCCGCGACACCGACCCGTCTCTGGCTTCTGGCGGAATCGTCGTAGACACACAGTCCGGGCTGATCGTCGAACTTGTTCCCGCAGGTGGCGAGCCCACCGGAGGGGCGCAGTCCGTCGCCGAGGTGGTCGATGCGAGTGCGCATGTCATCACTCCGGGGCTCATCAACACTCACCATCACTTCTACCAAACCCTGACACGAGCGTGGGCTCCCGTCGCGGACCTGCCGCTCTTCGGATGGCTGACAAACCTGTACCCGGTCTGGGCCCGACTGACGCCGAAGGCTCTCGAGCTGGCCACTACTGTGGCCATGGCCGAACTCCTCGAATCCGGGTGCACAACAGCCGCCGACCACCACTACCTGTTCCCCACCGGCATGGACGATGCGATCGATATCCAAGTCGAAGTGGCCAGGAAGCTCGGCATGCGTGCCATGCTCACCCGCGGATCCATGTCTCTGGGCGAAAAGGACGGCGGGCTGCCGCCGCAGCAGACCGTGCAGGATGCCGACGTGATCCTCGCCGACTCCCGCCGCCTCGTCGAGGCTTATCATGAACGAGGCGCCGGGGCGCAGGTGCAGATCGGATTCGCCCCCTGCTCGCCCTTCTCCGTGACCACCGAACTCATGCGCGACAGCGCGATCCTCGCCGAGGAACTCGATGTCCGGCTCCACACCCACCTTGCAGAGACCCTCGACGAGGAGGAGTTCTGCCGGGAACGATTCGGGCTGCGCACCGTCGACTATCTCGAGTCCGTGGGATGGCTGAGTGACCGATCGTGGTTGGCCCACGGTGTGCACGTCGATTCGGATGAGATCACCCGCCTCGGCGAGGCAGGTGCCTCCGTGGCGCACTGCCCGACGTCGAACATGCGCCTGGCCTCGGGCATCGCTCGGGCTGTCGAACTCGAAGACGCCGGCGTCAACGTCGGTCTCGGTGTCGACGGATCGGCATCGAACGATGCCTCGAACCTCATCCGTGAAGTCCGGCAGGCACTCTACATCCAGCGCCTGCGCTACGGCTCGGTTGATGTCACCTGCGCTCGCGTGCTCGACTGGGCCACTCGCGGATCAGCGGCGGCACTGGGGCGTGAAGACATCGGACACATCAAGGTTGGCAAGCAGGCGGATCTGGCGATGTTCCGCCTCGACGGTCTCGCCTTCTCCGGCTCACACGATCCGATTCCTGCCCTCGTGCTCTGCGGAGCGGAGAAGGCGGACAGAGTCATGGTCGCCGGTCAATGGCGAGTGCTCGACGGCAACGCGATCGGCAGCAACGGTGGACAGCTCGATAAGGAAGCTCTCATCGCGGCCCACCAGGAGGAGGCTCGCAAGCTCGTGGCCGGCTGAGACGCAGCCCAGCCCGACCTCAGCCCAACCTGCCCTCAGCTCTCGGGCATGCGGAACACCTCGCGCATATGATCACTGGTGAGGAAATCACCGACGCCGATCATAAAGAGGCTGAAGACGATCTGCTCGGTGATCATCCAGACCGGATAGAGGCCGGGGATGGCCGCCATGACGAGGGTGATGACCGGGAAGATCTGGGCGAAGAGGCGCAGTCGCTGGTAGCCCCAGTAGTAGCCCTTCGTCGAGCGCCAGAAGAAGTAGAACAGGGTGGCGGTCATTCCGAGCACGACGACGGTACGCATCCAGACGGCGAACGGCACGGGTTCGCCCGCGCGGGCGATGATGACTGCGAAGACGACGGCACCGACGCCGAGGACCAGCTCGAAGGCGAGCAGCCCTGTGATCCACGCGAACGCGCGCGTCGTCTTCGGGTGGGCGAGCCCTTCGGCAGGAACGATGAGTCCTGCTTTGCTGCCACCCGCGATGCGGTCGATCTTTGCGAACAGATTCTCCATGGACATGCTTTCAGGCTAACCGTCACTGGGCCGGATTCCCTGCGAAATGGGGAGGTTTGAGGGTGTGAGGACGAACATCAATCAAAAGTTGGGATAAGAGTTCAATCCTCTGGGTCAGGATTCGAATACCGGATCTTGATGAAGTAGAAGCATGAAGAAGATATTCAACGCGGCATTCGCATACATGATCATCGGCGTCCTCTCCGGCTTGTTCTACCGGGAGTTCACCAAGGCCAACGATTTCCCAGAAGGAGGCTTCACCCAGCTCAGCGTCGTCCACACCCACCTGCTCACACTCGGCTTCATCGTCCTGCTCATCGTCCTCGTCCTCGACAAGGTCTTCGGCCTCTCGGGAACCAAGATGTTCTCCTGGTTCTTCTGGACCTACAATGCCGGTATCATCCTGACCGCAGGCACTATGATCTGGCACGGCATGCTCACCGTCCTCGGCCAGGAGTCCAGCGCCATGATCTCCGGCATCGCCGGACTCGGACACATCGCGCTCTCCGTCGGCATGGTTCTGCTCTTCCTGTCACTGCGCAAAGCCATCGTCGCCGACAAGGTCGTCACCACGTCCACTGCTCGGTCGATCGCCGGCTGACCACCCCTCCGATCTCAGCTCAGTTCTCAATTCGGAATAACCACTCAAACACCGTCGCCGAGGCGGTTCCGGGGGGGGGGGGGGGGGGGGGGG
>NZ_JBHFIH010000018.1:194431-269327 GCF_057334195.1 Brevibacterium sp. AGC70
CCCCCCCCCCCCCCCCCCCGCTTCGTCTGGCTATCTGTCACGTTGTCGGATTCACGGTTCTGTTGCATTCGAGACCTTGTCGGCTTCATCCCATTCTCGGATTCGAGACCTTGTCGACGGCGTTGGTTCGGATCGGTGACAATGGTCGGCATGAGCGAAGTGAGAATCCTGGTCATCGAACATGAAAGCGGCGCTGGCCCGAAGAGGTTCGGCGAGTGGCTGAGCGAAGCTGGCGCCGAGGTGGTTGTCATTCGTCCCTACCTGGGCGATGAGATTCCTCCCGCTCTCGACGGCTCGGCTCCGCCCGTCGGTTCGGCTGATAGTGACCGCTATTCCGCTCTTCTCGTCCTCGGCGGGTCTGCCGGTCCACTCGAGGACACCGTCAATCCATGGCTGCCCCAGGTCAGGGACTTGCTGCAGCGATCGGCGGTGGGGGAGTTCCCGAGCTTCAACATCTGCCTCGGCGGGGAGCTCCTGGCAGCGGCCACCTCGGCGAAGATCATCCGCCGGGAACATCCGCAGATCGGGATCTACGATCTGCACACCACCTCGGCGGGGGAGGAGGATCCAGTGTTCTGCGCCATCGCAGGAGAGACATTTCCCGCGGTCCTCTTCCACCAGGAGGAGATGGAGCTGCCAGACGGCGGTGAACTCCTGGTCACCGGTTCCGATGCTCCGATCCAGGGTTACCGGGTAGGGGAATTCGCGTGGGGGACACAGTTCCATCCCGAATCCGACGCCGCGCAGGTTCAGCAGTGGCTGAGCTCGGACCCGTTACGGCTGCCCGACGGCAAAACCAACGAGTCGATCACGACGGAGGTGGCCGAGGCGGACGCCGATCTGATACGGATCAACCAGACACTTGCGCACGGCTTCGTCGACTTCCTGCGTGGACGCCAGCGAACTGTGGAGGAGCGCGGTGGCCCCAGGCTTCGTTGAAAGCTGAATATCAGCTGACAGCTTGAGGCGTTCTTGCTAGGTTGTCTTCAGGCGCCGGTGCCGGACCGATCCTCCGGACGAATCGCAACCAAGCGCCCGTGAGAATGAATCCCATAATTGAAAATTCTGACCAAGTCCACGACATCGCTGTCTTGGATTCCATCCCGATCAGTGCCGACCGGATGACCACCGCTTCCCAAGCTCTTGACGGTTCAGTGAGCCCCGATATCACAGCAAGCTCTGACATCACAGCAAGCCCTGTAGTCACAGCAAGCCCTGTAGTCACAGCAAGCTCTGACATCACAGCGTCAGGCGTCGACCAGGCAATCGAATCGTTCTTCGGTCCGATCGCGCAGGCCTTCAGCAGCATCGTCTTCTTCGAGCTCACGATCGGCGACCTGGCCATTCCGCTCATCGTCGTCTGGCTCATGGCAGCCGCCGTCTTCCTCACCGTCTATCTGAGATTTCAGCCGGTCACAGGGTTGAAGTACTCGCTCGGAATCATCCGCGGGCGATTCACACGCAAGACCGACCCTGGTCAGGTATCGAGTTTCCAGGCGCTCGCCACTGAGCTCTCCGGCACGGTGGGTCTGGGCAATATCGCCGGTGTGGCCGTCGCCATCACCATCGGCGGACCCGGGGCCGCTCTGTGGATCATCATCTTCGGCTTCTTCGCCATGACCGTGAAGATGGCCGAGGCGACCCTGGGCGTGAAGTACCGAAAGGTCCATGCCGATGGGACAGTCTCCGGTGGCCCCATGTACTACCTGCGTGACGGGCTGGCCGAGATCGGTCGCCCCAGGCTGGGAAAATTCCTCGCAGTCTTCTACGCCGCAACCACTGTGATCGGTGTGATCGGAGCAGGCAACCTGTTCCAGGCCAATCAGGCCGCCTCGATCCTCGTCAAGGCTACCGGTGCTGAAGGCAGCTTCCTCGACGGAAAATCGTGGCTCATCGGTACCGTGTTCGCGGCTCTCACAGCTCTGGTCATCCTCGGCGGAATCAAGAAGATCGGGCAGTGGACCTCGAAGCTCACCCCGATGATGGCGATCCTCTACTTCCTCAGCGTCCTCGTCATCCTCACTATGAATGCCAGCGAGATCCCGCACGCATTCGTGCTGATGTTCACCGGTGCATTCAGCCCCGACGGTGTCGCCGGCGGAATCATCGGCGTCGCCATCGTCGGCATCCAGCGTGCCCTGTTCTCAAATGCGGCAGGCGTGGGCTCTGCCGGTATGGCCCATGCCGCATCGAAGACGACGAAGCCGGCGACCGAGGGCTTCGTTGCGATGTGGGAGCCGCTCATTGACTCCGTCATCGTCTGCACCCTGACTTCCCTGGCCATCATCACCACCGGCCTCTACGATTCGACGTCCGAGGATGGAATCGGCTTGACGTCCGAGGCCTTCGCGAGTGTCGCCGGGTGGTTCCCGGTCCTGCTCACGATCTGTGTCGTGCTCTTCGCCTTCTCAACGATCCTTGCCTATGGCTATTACGGCCAGCAGGCTCTGGGGTACCTGACGGGGAACTCGAAGAAGGCAGACAAGGCATACCAGGTCTTCTGGATCCTGGCGGTCATTGTGGGCGCGTCGATGTCGCTGGAGTCTGTCATTGCGTTCTCAGACGCGATCTTCTTCCTCATGGCCTTCCCCAACCTTCTGGGCCTGTACTTTCTGTCCAGAATCCTGCGCCTTGAGATTCTGCGGCTGCGCAAGCGCATCGACGTCGGCATCATGCGTGAGATCACACCCGCCGAGCTGCAGGTCGGCATGGGGGATCATGAGCCGACGATGGAGCAGATCAGAGCCGCGGAGGCGGGCCGTCGTCGTAAGCGCGACAAGTTGCGTGAGGTGCGGGATTCGCTCAGAGCCAAGAAGCTGGCGCGTGCCCAGAAGGACAGCTGAAGAACGGCGGTTGAAGAACGGCGGTTGAAGAACGGCAGCTGAGGAACGGCAGCTGAAAAGTTCCGCGTATCCTGACGCCGAAGAGGCCCGTCGTTTCCCAGCAGTATGCAGTGCTGGGAAACGACGGGCCTCTGTTGGGTGACGCGCCTGCGACGAACGAGTCGACGCGGGAGTGATCAAGCTTCCTTGAGCTCCTGGTCGGTGTTCGAGTAGTTGATCGAATCGGCTGTGGTACCGACCAATCCCATCGTGACTCGCAGGAGTCCCGGTTCGACATCGTCCATGGTCGGCGGCGTTTCGGGACCCAGGGTCAGCGAATCGCCGTTCTTCGTCGTGGCGGTGATCGAACCGATGTACACCGTGACATCGCCCTTGAGCGTCATCGTATCGGCCAGGGTCAACAGCCCTTCTTTCTCCTCCGGCGGGCGCACCGTGAGTGAGAACCCGGAGATTGTTATCTCGTCAGCCTGGATCTTCAACGTGGTGATCTTTCCGCCGTCGGCGGTCGGAACAGCGGCGAACGAGATCCCTTTGAGCCCCTTGAAGGAGAGTGACTCAGACCCCATCGCCGCGGGAGTCTTCGTGAAGATCGGAGCATCCTCATCAAGCTGAGCATCCTTCGGGAAGTCACCGTTGAGCTCTTCATCCGACTTCTCGTCCGGGTCTTTGACCCCCAACCCACCGGGGTCGGTGGGCTCCGTCGTCGGTTCATCCGTCGGCGTCTCAGTCGGTTCGTCCGTAGGTGTCTCGGACGGTCCGTCTGTGGGCGTCTCAGTCGGTTCGTCCGTGGGCCCCGGCGTTGCGGGGGTCTTCGGCTTCACCGGAACCTCCGGAGAGATCGGTGCTTTGGGCTTCGTGTCATCCGGACCCGGCTCAGTCGAATCCGAACTTTCACATCCGAGCAGCGGAGTGCACAGCGGAGAAGAGTGAGCGGGTGCTGCTGCTGTCACTCCCACGGCCGAGGGGACGACGAGGGCAGCTGCCGCCAAGAGCGACGCCGTGCGGCGGCTGGGCGCCCTCATGCAACGTCCTTGTCACCTGCGGATTGAGTGTCTTCCCTCCGCCCGGCAGCTGGTGCCTGAGCGTCCGAGCTGTGAGCGTCGGACTTCGGCGCCCGCGGTCCCATCCAGGCGACAATGAGGATCGATCCGATGGAGGACAGCAGCATTCCGAGGATGAATCCGCCGAGGTTGACCCCGACGAGCGAGTAGACCGCAAGAACGAGAGCGATGATCCCGTAGAACACGTGATGCGTTGGCCTGAAGATCGTCAAGAGCGCGAGCACCACGAGAGCGATCGGAATGACCGTGGCCTGCAATCCTTCGATGCCGAACTGGATCTGGAGGTTGCCAGTGTCGAGCTGCCCGGAGAAGAAGAGCTCGATTCCTCCGAGTGCGGCCAGCACTCCGCCGATGAAGGGGCGCTGCCGACGCCAGTTCCGGAAGCGGCGACGCTTTGGGGCATCCTCATGACCGGCTTCTTCGCGCGCGGCGTTCTCACGACCGGCGCCTTCGCTGCTGGCATCCTCACGACCGGCCGTTGCAGCGTCGAATTCGGCCGTCTCAACGGTCGATTCGGGCCTGGCCTCCTCGCGCTCACTATCACGGCGCGACCGGCGGGACAGCGCGAGCAGGCTCGTTCGCTGCTCGGAGCCCTCCTGCTTGTCGGTCTGCTGATCGTTGATTGCGGCCTCCTTCATCAGAAGCACTTCTCGGATCCGTCAGTGAGCTTCAGCTCCATGTCCTTCAGGGTGAACACCGAGGCCGTGGTGCTCCATGAGTCCTGTTTCAAGTCCTTGATCGAGACCGTGTCGGCGTCCTGGGCGAAGTCACCCTTGGACCCTTTTTCCTTGGTGTTGACGTCGGAAGCGTCCACGCCGATGCGGATGTTCTTGAACTCGGCGTCGCCCTTGAGTCCCGTCATGCCGATCTGAAGGTTCTTGGCCGATGCTGGCTCGCCTTTTCCGCCAGCCTTGATGAGAACGCCCACCTTGCCCATCGGGGTGTCCGCGACTGCAGACTGGCAGAGATTTTCGAGCGTGGCGTTGCCGATGTTGGCGGTCACGACGGAGTGCTTTGCACCCTCTGCGTCCTTGGCGACCCCGCTGTACTGGGAGAAATCTGTTCCCTCGAGCTGTGTGGAGCTGATCTTGAACTGGCTTCCCGATATGGCGAATGAAACAGGTACTGCACCCTGAGCAACCCCACCCATAAGGATGGCGGAGACAACGCCGGTAGGAATCGCTACCAAAGCGATCCGCCCCGCGTGGGATTTGCCGACCGCGCTGATGCTGCTGGCGAGCTTTGGGAACTTCATTGATCCTCCTCCGGATGCCGACAGCTATGTCAGCATCGCATCGTGACGTATCTCGTCGCGTTGTGATGTATGTTACTGCGGGGTATTACCGACGAGTATATCGGTCAATTGTGTCGAGTCAATAACTTTTTCTTCACACGGTTTCACGGCGATCTGTTGAAAGGACCCTTGAGCTCTAGCTGATTGCCCAGGATGCAGAACATGTGACCAGGTCATGGACCCGTGACCAGCGAGGTGAGTACATCACAGTCTGGGCGAAGTTCACCGTACCGGAGCATCTGGGCCCAGCGGGATGCCCAGGCCCCACCAGAGGAAGAAGAGCAGGCTCCACATGATCGTCATGCACACCGCCAGCGGCAGGGTGTGTGAGGCAAGGGTGCCGATGCCGGCGGACTTCTGATAACGCTGCATGAAGCCGAGGGCAAGGATGAAGTAGGGGCTCATCGGAGTGATCGCAGTCGAGCCCGAATCAGCGATGCGGAAGATCGCCTGCGAGGTCTCAGGCGGAACGTCGAGGAGCATGAGCATCGGCACGATGACCGGGGCCATGATCGCCCACATGGCCGATCCGGAGGTGATGAGGACGTTGACGACGGAGAGGACGAGCAGCACGAGGATGAAGATGACCCATGTCGGCAGGCCGAGGCCGGTGAACAGTTCCGAGCTCGACACGGAAACCAGCATGCCGATGTTCGTCCACTCGAAGTACTCGAGGAACTGCGCGATCGCAAAGAACAGGACGAGTACCGGGGCCATGGACACGATGCCCTGGCTCATGAGCTTGGGGACGTCGGCGAACTTCTCGATCGTGCCCTCACGGAACCCGTAGACCATGCCGCCGACGCCGAAGAGCATGGCGATGATGAACGCGATGCCGGTCAGAAACGGGGACTCTCCGATGGGACCGTCTCCGCGCAGGGGAGCGTTGTCCGGGACCACCAGGACGACGACGAAGAGGAGCATCGCGATCACTGCGAACATCGAGTACCGCAGGGCTGAGCGTTCCCTGTCGGTGATGACGAGGTCTTCGTGCTCGGCGTCCTCGTCGGCCTCGAGGTTCTGCCGCTTCGTGAGCACGAGCTCGGTGACGATGGTGATGACGATGGCCAACAGGATTGAGCTGGCGATGTTGAAGTACCAGTTGCCGATCGGGGTGACCAGATAGTCGGGATCGATGATGTGGGCCGCCGCCGAGGTGATTCCTGCGAAGATCGCATCATTGGGAGTCGGGATCGGGCTGGCGTCATATCCCGAGGCGATCGAGGTGTACGCGACGATGACGCCGAGGACGGGAGAGCGGCCGACCGCCTTGAACACCATGCCGCCCAGCGGGACGAGGATGACGTAGGCCGCGGCCGAAGCAACGTGGGAGACCGTCCCCATGAACGCGACGGTGAAGACGATGAGGGATGCGGGTACCCGTGCGATCGAGACCTTCATCGCCGTGGACAGGAGTCCGGTGCGCTCTGCCAGGGCCACGCCCATGATGACGACCATGATCGTGATCAGCGGTGGGAAGGCCTGGTAGGCGTCGAGCGAGGTGCTCACCGCCATCGCGATCCCGTCGCCGCTGAGCAGGTTGTTCACCGGTGTCCATTCTCCGGTGCCGGGGTCGTTGACCCCGACTCCCATGAAGGAGAGGACGAGGCTGAGGACGGCGAGGATGCCTGCCAGGATCCAGAACAGCCAGAAGGGGTGCGGGAGTCGGTTGCCGACGTTCTCGATGACGTTGAGGAATCGGATGACGCCTGGGAGTCGCTCCTGAGTGGGTTTGTCGGTGGTGGTCGTTTCCATGGCTGGCTCCTGTTTGTCCAGGTGATGAAGGAGCATTTGGGCACGACTCGGCGCTACCCGTGAACTCCATTGGTCAGAGAGGTGGGACTGAGATGGGGAAGGTGTGGCGGTGGCGGAAGTCTGCTGGGGCAGACGACCGCTGAGATCAGGCGGCGAAGGCTGTCATAGGCGCAGCATCTCCCGGGAGTAGGCGACTAGTGCAGAGATGACCTCGCCGAGGATGTCCTGCCCTGCCGCAGCCGTGGCGGTACGTGGATCCCCGAGGACCCCGTTGTCAGAGTATTGGTCGAAGGTGACGGCGCTCGACGGTGATTTGGTCCGGGTCAGTCGCGCCCGCGGAGACAGTTCGTCTAATGCTGTGGCTCCGGCGCTCAGATGGGCCGAGTCGACGAGGCGGTCGTCGATGGCCAGCATCTGCGAGGTCTCTGATTCCCCGGAGTGCCCGCTGACTTCGGTGCGGGGCAGTGCCGCCGTGGTCTCGGTGGCCAGGCCGCTGACCGGTGAGTAGGCGAAGGCGAGTTCCGGGTGGGAGCTCAGCAGCACCTGTTGGGCGACGCCGAGGGCGGCGATATTGCCCCCGTGGCCGGTGATCACCAGGATGCGGGTGAAACCGGAGTCGCAGAGCTGGCCGGCGATCGTGGTGACGACGTCGACGAAGGTCCGCGGATCGAGGCTGACCGTCCCGGGCAGATTCCCGTGATGAGGAGACACTCCGTAGTCGATGCTCGGGAGGACGAAGGCCCGGCCAGGCACGGTTCTGTCACTGCCGACCAGATCTTCGGCCGCCGCCGGTTCTTCGGCCACTGCCAGTTCTTCGGCCACCGCCATGGCCACATGGTCGGCTCGGATGCTGTCGGTGCTCAGGGGGAGTCCGTCGCCGTGCTGCTCGCAGGCACCGACAGGCAGGATGAGGAGAGCGTTGTCCTCCTTCGCGACTTCGACCTCGAGCGAGGTCAGTTGCCCGTACTTGCGAACCTGTGGTCGGATCACGGTCACGCTCTGACGGGTCACTGCTCGGTTCCTTCGGTGAGTGCGGGCGAATCGGTCGCAGCGAGGGACTCGGCGGCCGTGGCCTCCTCGGCGTCGGTGCGTTCCGACCAATCGGCGAGGACGGCGGCCCTGATGCTCTCGAGGTGCTTACGGGTCCGATGTGACGCTTCGAGTCCGTCGCCGCGCTTGATGGCATCGAGGATGTCGGCGTGCTCATCGTGGTCGCGGAGACGGTCGTAGGTGAACCGGGCCGCCTGCTGAGTGCGGGAGTGGATGGCCAGCAGCGAGACGAGCATCTCGTGCAGGGCTCGGTTCCCCGAGGCCTTAGCCAGCTCCACGTGGAAGTGTCCCGCAGGCACCTCGGTGTGCAGCTGCAGTGCATTGTCGACCGCGGTCTCCATCGTCTGCACGGCATCCTTGCCCTGAACGCTCGCCGCAAGCTCTGCGATGCCGGGTTCGATGGCGATGCGAGCATCGAGCAGCTCGATGGCGGCGGCGAGGTCGACGGGCACATAGTGCGGGTTGTCGAGGATCCGGCGGTTGATCGCCTCCCGCACATAGGTCCCGGAACCGTGCTTGAGCTCGACCGATCCGGTGGCCTCGAGGCGGCGCAGGGCCTCGCGGACGGTGGGGACTGTGACCTCGAAGCGTTCTGCCAGGGCTTTGGCCGAGGGCAGGGTCTGGCCGGGTTGCAGGTTCTGTGAGCGAATGGTCTCGACGATCTCACGAGTGAGTCGTTCGACGAGTCCGATGGGTGTTGTCATGGCACTCTCCTTCAAGTGTTTAAGTCATCTAATCACTTAGTGAATCGAGTGTCAAGGGTCACTCATCGATGCGTGGGTGATTCTCGAAGAAGGCCCATATCGTTTCCGTGGCGGAGAAGTGCTCGGTGACATAACCGCCTCCGCTGTACATGGTCTCACCTGGCCAGACGTGCCCGCCGTCGGCAACAGAATAGAGTTCGACATCGGCCCCGTCCTGGCAGTTCTGCCACTGGGTGCGCACGACTTTCTCACCCTTCTTGCCGACTTTCCTGTCCTTCGAGCCTGTGCAGCCTGCGGCCTCTGTCCATGGCTCCAGCCAGGTTCGCACTGCCGGATAGATCTCACCCTGGCGCTCGCCCCCCTCATAGTGCATGGTGGCGTCGCCGGTGCCGTGGATGGCGAGCATCGGCGTCGGATCGGAGTAATCACATCCCGCGAAGGACTGCGGGTAGTAGGCGCCGGCGACGGTGGCGAAGGCGGAGAATCTGTCCCGCAGCTGGCAGGCGAGGACCGAGACCATCCCGCCGCCGTTAGACTTTCCGGTCGCGTAGACGCGATCGAGATCGATGCAGTATTCACTTTCGATCGAGTCGAGCAGATCGGCGACGAAGCGCACGTCGTCGGCTCCGCTGGCGTATGGCGCGCCCTGCCAGGCACGTTTTCCGTCCTCGGCGATGCCGTCGGGGAAGACCGTGATGGCAGGCAGTGCGGGGAGTCCGGTGTAGTTCTGAAACTCCGCTCCGTCGGAGCCCCTGCCGTGGAAGCCGAGGATCAGCGGCAGCGGGGCGGTGAAGTCGTAGTCGCGGGGAATGTTGACCCGGTAGGTTCGTTCCTCGCCCGCCGAGGTGATCGTGCCCTGGTCGTTCCCTGGCTTATTCTCGACCCCGCACCCCGATGAGGTGCGACTCTGGTCCTGGCTGGGCGGGGAGGCGGCGGCGTCGGTTCGCGGTGTGAGTGCAAGTGCCAGGCCGAGCACGAGGGCCAGGATCAAGCTGATGGGCAGTGTGCGTTTCATCATCGAATGCAATGTTCTTCCTTTGATCGTCGGTGATCGTGGGCATTACAATACACGAGTCATCTAATCACTTGATGAATTAATTTGAACGCGCACTATCCCGGTTGGGTCAGCAGGCGGGGTCAGTCGGCCCTATCGCTGGTGAGTGTTGACCAGTTCTCGCATGTCAGTGCCATCGCCCGGTCGGCGTCGCCGGCACGGACGGCGGCAACGATCTCCGCGTGCTGCTGGGGCGAGGAGGATCCCTTGACGGAGTCGAAATGCAGGTATTCGGCTCGCCGCAGTGTCGCGGTGACGACTTCCAGATGATCGGGAATGAGGGGATTGCCGCTGCGAGCCAGTGCGACCTCATGGAATGCATCATCGGCGGTGATGGCAGCGTCGATGTCGGCATTGCGCAGGGCCGATCTCAGCTCTTCGTTGGCGGCTTCCATTCCGGAGATATCGGATTCATTGAGGTGCGGGAATGCGAGGCTCATGGCTAAAGCGTGCAGCTTAGCCGCGATCTGGCGGGCGTGGACGACTGCCTCGGGATTCTCCGGTGCCACGCGGGTCATGCGTCCCGGTTCGGCCACGACCAATCCGGCCTGTGCCAGGCGCTGAAGAGCCTCGCGGACAGGAGTGCGTGAGACCTGCAGCCATGCGCCCAGCTCCTGGTCACGCAGCTGTTCCCCGGGAGCCAGTTGGCCCCGAACGATGGCGTCGCGGATCGAGCGATAGACGTCATCGCGCAGCAGCCTCCGCTGGGGGATCGGCGCATTCGTGGGAATCGGCACTCTCGACCTCTCGATCCTGATCTATGGGGTGGATGTCTACAGGGTGGACGCGCCCGGCAGTCCTGGCATGTGGGACAGGGCGCTGGCCCCATTGTAGTCCTCACCAGAATGCAATATATTGCATATCGCCGGCACTTATCGGCAGCGGCTTGAAGCAGCTGCTCTCCAGCTTCCAGCACCACCAGACGAAGAGGACACCATGCCAATCACCGATTTCGAACGCTACCCGCTGACCTTCGGGCCCAGCCCGGTCCACGAGCTGAAGCGACTGAGCGACCACCTCGGTGGGGCTCGGGTGTGGGCCAAGCGAGAGGACGTGAACTCCGGTCTCGCGTTCGGGGGCAACAAGACCCGCAAGCTCGAATACATCGTTCCCGACATCCTCGCCTCCGGCGCGGACACGCTCGTCTCGATCGGCGGTTACCAGTCGAACCACACTCGCCAGGTCGCTGCCGTCGCGGCGCACCTGGGGCTGAAGTCGCGCCTCGTGCAGGAGCGCTGGGTCGACTGGGATGACCCGGTCAACGACAAGGTCGGCAACATCGAACTCTCCCGCATCATGGGCGCCGATGTGCATCTCGACTCGGCTGGATTCGACATCGGCATCCGGTCCAGCTGGGAGAATGCCATCGCCGAGGTTGAGGCTGCAGGAGGCAGGCCCTACCCCATCCCGGCCGGTGCCTCTGAGCACAAGTTCGGTGCACTCGGATTCGTCAACTGGGCCTACGAGGTCGCCGAGCAGGAGAAGGAGCTCGGCGTCTTCTTCGACACGATCATCGTATGCACGGTCACCGGCTCCACCCACGCGGGAATGATCGCGGGCTTCGCCGCACTCGAGGCGGCAGGAGGTCCACATCGCCAGGTCATCGGCATCGACGCCTCTGCAACCCTGGACAAGACCCGTGATCAGGTCAAACGCATCGCGAACAACGCAGCAGGTCTCATCGGACTCGGTCGGGAGATCACCGATGAGGATGTCGACATCCGCTCCGGCTGGGAAGGCCCGGCCTACGGCATCCCCGACGAATCGACCATCAACGCGATCCGCACAACCGCGGAACTCGAAGGTGTCATCCTCGACCCTGTCTACGAGGGCAAGTCGATGGCTGGCCTCCTCGACCTCGTCGGCTCAGCTGATGCCGGCGGCCCAGCTGGTGCCGACGGTCAGGCTGAAGACGAAGGCCAGGCTGATGCCGGAGACCGGGGCGCAGTGGCGAAGGATTCGACGGTTCTCTACGCTCACCTCGGCGGACAGCTTGCGCTCAATGCCTACAGCTCGATCTTCTGAGCCGTTCCGTCACAACGAAGGGTTGGCCGCCTCGTTCAACGCTGAGTCAGAATTTCGCTGTTGCCTTGACGCAAAAACCTGACTCGGCCTTGAATGAGCGCCGCGGCGCGGTGCAGATATCGTGAGCGCGTCGTGCCGTGGATGCGGATTTCGTGACATCACCCGCGAAATCCGCACAACCTCGGCGAGGGTGGTCCGGGCTGTCGCGAACTGATGATTCCCCCAGGTTCCGCCACTTGTTGCGCACGTCACGTGTTGATAGCGTGAGAGGCAGGCATACGCGATCCGTCGATTTCGGCGGTGAACAGCGATGCAAACGCCTTATCCGGCGCCACCAGGGCGCCACTAGTCAAAGGAGTCTGGAATGAGCAATGTAGGCAGTGCTGCAGGCGGCTACCGTGTCGAGAACCCAGCCACGGGCGAGGTCGTCGAGAGATTCGACAACGCCACTGACGCGCAGATCGAGGAGACTCTCGACGCAGCTCACAAGGGCTTCCTGAGCTGGCGCGAGAAGACGATTGAGGAGCGCGGTGCGATCGTGAATAAGGTCGCCGCCCTGTTCGGTGAGCGCAAGGAAGAACTCGCGACGGTCATCGCCTTGGAGATGGGCAAGCCCGTCGCCGAAGGCATCGAAGAGGCCGAGTTCTGCGAGGCCATCTTCAACTACTACGCGGACAACGGCCCGAAGTTCGCCGCGGACGAGCCGATCGAATCGATGTCGGGCGGCAAGGCATTCATCCAGCGCCGACCCGTCGGAGCACTCCTGGGCATCATGCCCTGGAACTTCCCGTACTACCAGGTCGCCCGCTTCGCGGCGCCCAACCTGGTGCTGGGAAACACGATCATCCTCAAGCATGCGGAGATCTGCCCCCGTTCATCGGCGATCATCGCCGACATCATGAAGGAGGCAGGAGTTCCCGAGGGCGTGTACAACAACATCTACGCCACGCATGAGCAGATCGAGACCGTCATCGCCGATGACCGGGTCGAAGGCGTCTCGCTGACAGGCTCCGAGCGTGCCGGTTCGGCCGTGGCCGCCACAGCGGGCAAGAACCTCAAGAAGGCTGTCCTCGAGCTCGGCGGCTCCGATCCCTACATCGTCCTCGACACTGACAACATGGACGAAGCTGTGGACACGGCGTGGGGCACCCGCCTCTACAACACCGGTCAGGTCTGCAACGCGAACAAGCGGATGATCGTCATGAATGACATCTACGATGACTTCGTGTCCGGACTGACCAAGCGCGCCCAGGATTGGACGAAGGGCACCCCCGACGAGGCGGGCGACGGCAAGTATTCGCCCATGTCCTCACGTGGTGCTGCGGAGAACCTGCGCAAGCAGCTCGACCGTGCAGTCGAGCAGGGTGCGAAACTCGTCGGCGGCGAGCTCGCCAGCGACGGTTCCGCCTACGTATCGCCAGCCGTGCTGACCGGGATCACCTCGGACATGGACGCCTACCGCGAGGAGCTTTTCGGACCCGTGGCCACCGTCTACAAGGTGAGCAGCGACGACGAAGCACTCACGCTGGCCAATGACACCCGCTTCGGTCTCGGCGGCGCCGTGTTCTCGAAGGACGAAGAGCGTGCTGCGAAGCTGGCTCAGCGTCTCGACGTGGGCATGACGAACGTCAACACACCAGGCGGCGAAGGTGCGGAGATTCCGTTCGGCGGCACCAAGCGTTCAGGCTTCGGCCGCGAGCTCGGCCCCTACGGCATGGACGAGTTCGTCAACAAGCGCATGTACTACGTCGCTGACTGACCGTCACGCTGAGCTGCAGTTGACCGGCGCGTAACGTCGATCGCTGCTGAGTAAAGGAGCAATCAGTGCGGAATCCGACGTGATTCTCGCACCGATTGCTCCTCTACTCTCTTTCGCGGACGATGGGAGTGAATATAGTCGGAGCCTCGACATGTGTGTGGGGCGGCACAGAAGTTTCAGCTGGTCGCGATGCGGTGAGAGCGCAGCCCGCCCAGTGCTGTCGTCACCTGGGCGGGATCAGTGCTGGTGTCGGCGAACCATTTCTGAGCCGCCGCCTCCGCGAGCCCTTCGGCCTGGTCGATGAGGAAGGCTCCGCTCTCGGTGAGGACGAAAGTGCCGCTCTCGGATCGCTCGACCCAGCCGAGCTTCTCCAGGGGCCGCACTGCGCGCAGAGCCTGTGAAGCTGACTCATCCATCGCCTCGGCGAGCTCGGAGCGGGTCAGCCCTTCGTCCGAGGTCTTCGAGCCGTCGTCGCGGCGGCCGATGGCCCGCAGGCGTCGCAGATCGTCGAAGGACAAGCCGACCCGTTCGAGTGCTCCGGATATGCGCATGTCCAGTCCGCTCTTCGAGCAAGACACAAGCAGTGCAGCCGCGAGGCTCATCGACTCACCCTTCGACACAGCTTGACGTCCTCGACGCAGACCGATGAGATGTCGACGAGTCTGCCGCTTAGGCCCCTCTTGTCGAGGTCGGCCTTCGCGAGCTCTTCGGCGCGCAGATGGGCGATCACTTCGGCATCGTCGGGAGATTCCTCCTCGACAACGATCTCGAACCGGTGCTGATAAGTGACCAGTTCGGACGTGTAGAGGAACGTGCCCTCCGAGGTGAAGCGCGCGGTGAACATATCGTGATCGTCCTGCGCCGCTCGCAGTGCTGTGCGCTGGGAGTCGTTGAGGTCGGCGAAGCGGCCTCGGACCGTAGTGCGGTAGGTGCGGATCATGAATGTGTTCCTTGTGGATCTGCGGTTGTGGTGCTGCGGGTGGCGTGGTCGAAGAGTGCCAACAACTCAGAGGTCATGGCTTCTGTATGGGCGGATCCTCCTCTGCGGCTCAGGCTCGCGGCCGTCGTGTCGAGGACCGAACGGAGTGCCAGAGCCATCGTGAGCGGGTCGAATCTGCGCATCTGCCCGAGTCGTTGTCCCTCCTCGAACAGTGCGACCAGATCGCCGGCGGAGTCCTTGGCCCGATCGTCATAAGATTCGGCGCCGCTGCGGCTGAGGTACTCGACCGCGGCGACGATGGCTGCCGCCGAGGCCGGTTTGGTTCGGGAGTAGTCCATCGAGGTGGTGATGTAGTTCGCCAGCCGTGTTCTGGTTGAGGCGGGGCGGGACAGAACTTCAGTCAGCTGTGTGCCCAGGTCAATCGCGACCGAATGGACCACGGCGCTGGCGAGTTCGACCTTGTCGGCAAAATTCCCATGTATCGCACCCCGGCTGAAGCCTGCGTGCTCGGCGACCGCATTGAGCGGGGAGCCCGCCACGCCATTCGTGGCAAAGAGGTCGATTGCCGCAGCGATGAGGTCGCTGCGAGTTCTCTCCTGGCTCTCTCTGCGTGTGAGGCGGGGACGCTTGGGTGATGATGCCATGCATTCAGGATACATCAAAGTATCTGAATACTTTAAAGTATATTAAATTCAAATCTATGGTCATCGACGCGAACTCGCCCGTGCCTCCAGATCTCAGGGCGCGGGCGAGTGCGGTGGTGCGCGGGGAGCTCGTCGAGAAGCTGTCAGTTTCCGGCGGACTTTGCAGCGGTGCGCTCCTCGGCGGTTGGGATCTGAACGATCGGTCCGAGCACCACCGTGTAGAAGAAGATGCCGATGCCCAGGATGACTCCGCAGACGATGAACGCGGCTCCGAAACCGCCGGTGGCTTGAACTACGAAACCGGTGACGATCGGTGCCGAGACGCCGATGAGGTTGTTCACCGAGTTCATGATCGAGCCTGTCGCACCGACCCCGCCCTCGGGGGCGATGAGCGCAGGCAGGGAGTTGGTGACGCAGAAGGAGACCGTGATCCCGCTGGTGCCCAGGGTGATCCAGAACAGTGCCCAGCCCGGGTCCTCGGTGAATGCTGCCCCCATCACCGTCATGGCCAGGAGCATCCCCGCAATGATGAAGGTCTTGCGGACAGCCGTGCCTGACTTCCCGATCCGCATCAGGTGGTCAAGCAGCCAGCCGGGGAAGATGAACTCGACGGCCACGGCGACGAGCCACGGCAGGGCGGTGAAGATACCCGAGGACATCACGCTCATGCCCATCTCCGACTGCAAGTAGCCGGGCAGCCACGTCAGGAGCATCCACTGCGTATAGCCGGCGCACCCGAGGCCCAGGGACATACCCCAGACCTTGCGCTGCTTGAGGATGTAGCCGAGGTTGGCCAGAGGGTTGGGGCGAGGTGCGTCCTCGTCCTGCGCTCCACCCTCACGGATGTATTCGAGCTCAGAGTCCTTGAGCTTACCGAGGCGATTCATCTCCTTGGGGTCGCGGTACTTCCAGAAGAAGACGAACACATAGGCAAGGCTGAGGAGGCCCATGGCCACGAAGGCTCCGCGCCAGCCGAAGGACACGACGGCCATGGCCACGAGTGGGAAGCCGATGACATTGGACAGGCGCTGACCGGAGTCGAAGATCGCTGTCGCCGTTCCGCGTTCGGAGCGCGGGAACCAATAGCCCGTTGCCTTCATCGCTCCGGGGAAGATCGGTGATTCGGCCATGCCGAGGATGATGCGAGCCAGAATGAGCAGACCGGTGCCGCTGATGATCGCAGTGATGAAACAGGAGACGCTCCACATGATCGTCGCGACCCTGAAGACCCACTTGATGCCGATCTTGTCGAGGAGGAGACCGGCAGGAATCTGCATGAGCACGTAGGACCAGCCGAAACTGGACAGGACGATGCCCATCTCACCAGCGGTGAGCCCGAAGTCCTCCCGAATATGGCCCTCTGCCACAGCGATCGAGCTGCGGTCGATGTAGTTGATGAGCACACCGAAGAACAGCAGAATCGCAATCGCCCACCGCATCTTGCCGATGCCCGACCGGTTGGGTTTCACCCCCGGAGTGTGGGTTTCCTGCGGGGTGAACTTGAGCTCGTCCGGATCGGCGCCGCTCGGCTGGGGCTGAGGCTCCACAGTGAGTCCCTTCGTTGGTATTTCGGTATTGGTGTCTCGGTCGTCAATGACCGAGCGGCATGGGAATGGACTCCGGGGCGGCAACGCCCATGATTCCACGATATGGAAATGGTATTTCGTTAGAGCCAGGTCAACGTATAACGGCAGTTAATGGAATGTCAAAGAGCCTGCTTTGCTGAGTAGTTCCGGGCGGTTATCGAAAGCAAGGGGAAATGGATGATGCGCCACGTCTGCGCTGGTAGCAGGGTCAGGTCGAAATTTAATCCGATATTTCGGATTGTCGTCTCCGGTTAGACAATTGCGCGTTTTCGCGCCGATCGACCGAAGCCCGATAATTGAATGATTACAGATTAAGAATTGAAACCGGTGACTCCTATACTGGGGAAGCGGCCCAGACCGGGCCCACAGGCCGGCTGAGGACACACCCGGATCCAGTCAGGCCGCAGCTATCTGGAGGTCATACGTGCCGATCACCTCGACGATCCTCGACGTCGCTGGGAGCCATCCCGAGCAGCTCGCCCTCGTCGGCGCTGACGAGCGGCTGACCTACTCCGAACTCGTCGAAGACTCTCGCCGGATGTTCGCCGTCGTCGATGAACTTCATCGAGCGCAGACCGACTCGCCAATGCCCGCGCCGGAGACCGACGGCATCCCTATCACCGCCATCAGCATCACCTCGGCGTTTCACACCTCGCGCATCATCGCCGGGCTTGCCGGGTACCGCGCCGTGTCCGCGACCATCGATCCGCGCTGGCCGCTGACCCACCAGGTCGGTGTCATCCGGGCCACCGGAATCGGTGTGATCATCAGTGACTCACCCACTCTCGCCGAGGCGCTCGCCTCCTCCTCCTGGACCGGTACAGTCATCAGCCTCGCCGACTTCCGCGCCCGCGAAGCCGCCCGCACACACGCCACCGCCTCCATTCACGGGACCGTCGCCGCCGGTGAGCCGCCCGCGAGTCCGACCCCCGCACCCGCCGTCCGCGATGCGTCCGAGCCCTTCCTGATGCTCTTCTCCTCGGGCACGACGAGCAACCCGAAGGCCTTCATCAAGACGCGGCAGCAGTATCGCGACAATGTCTCAGTCTCCTCAGCCCACCTCGAACCGCTGCCCGGAGTCGCGACACTGGCACCTGGCCCTGTGTCCTACAGCCTCACGCTCTACGCGATCATCGAGAGCCTCGCGACCGGGGGCAGCGTGCACGTCGCCGACGAGTTCGACCCGATCACAATGGGTCGGCGCATCGAATCCGAGGCCATCACCCGTGTCGTCGCGGTTCCCGCAGTCGTCCGCGCCCTCGCCGAGGCGGCCCGTCGCGACCCCGAACGTTTCACTCACCTCGACCTCGTCGTCACCGGCGGAGCCAATCTGCCGGCGAGCATCCGCGACCGCCTCGCCGAGATCCTCCCGGACACACGACTGATCAGCTACTACGGTGCCGCAGAGATCGGTTTCATCGGCGACAGCCGTGATGGTGATGGCACCTGGATCACCGTCTATCCGACCATCGGTGCTCAGATTCGGGACGAGTCCGGCGCCGAGGTTCTCGAGGGAGAACTCGGCACGCTGTGGATCCGGGCCGCGGCCTGCTCATACGGCTACGTCACCGGCACCACCGACGCGGTGCTGCGTGGAGCAGACGGTTGGGCCACAGTCGATGACCAGGGGCGGATCGAGAACGGCAGGCTGCAGCTGGCCGGTCGGGCCGGCGATATCGCCATCACCGGTGGTCACAAGGTCTCATTGCCGGAAGTCGAGCGGGCATTCGAAACGTACGACAACCTCGGCGAGGTATGCGCCATCGCCCTCGAGGACCCGGCGTTGGGCAGCCTCATCGCCCTCGTCATCGAAGTGAGCGCAGACAAGACCGCGCTGCTGAAACATGCACGTGCCCGCCTGGCGCCGCAGTTCGTTCCCCGTCGCGTCTATCGTCTCCAGCACCTGCCAAGGACGGTCGGCGGGAAGATTCGGCGCGTCGAAACCGTTGACCTCATTATGGACGGACTAGGACAGCGACTGTGAGCGGACAGGTCTCCACAGGCCGGGGCGCACCGACCACCGAAGGCAGCCGCGTCGTCATCACCGGAATGGGCGCGATCACGCCGAGCGGCAACGACGTCGACGAGCTGTGGGATTCTGTGGTCACCGGCCGCAGCGCAATCGGTCGACTCGAGGGGGAGCAGTTTGCGGATCTGGCGGTGCGCATCGGTGGCCAGGTGACAGGTTTCGACGCTGAGGCGGTCCTGCCCCGATCTCTCGCTCGCCGACTCAGCCCGGTCCAGCACTGGGCCATCGCCGCCGCAGACCAGGCCCTGGTGCAGGCAGGGATCGCACGCCCGGACACGGGGGCGAAAACGGATGCAGGGGCGCAGGCCGATGACGCTGACGGCCTCCCTTGGGACCGATCCCGCGCAGCCGTCATCGCTGCCACCGGCTCCGGCCCCGTCGATGCCATGCAGAACGCCACACGCTCACTGCTCGACGGCGGCCCCCGCTCGGTTCCCCTGACATTGGCGATCCACGGTGCACCCGACTCGGCCGCGGCGCTGCTGAGCCAGCGCTACGATTTCCGCGGGCCCGGGCAGGGAATCTCGGCCACCTGCGCCAGCGGGGCCATCGCCCTCGGCGAAGCAATGCGCCGCATCCGTCACGGATACGCCGATGCGGTGCTCGTCGTCGGAATGGAGGACTGCCTCAACGCGGTCAACCTGGCCTCGAACGCGAACATGCGAGCGCTCGCCGCCGGCTTCGAAGACGATCCCACATCCGCCAGCCGGCCCTTCGACAGTGCGCGATCCGGGTTCGTCATGAGCCAAGGCGCCGGTGCGATCCTCCTCGAATCCGAGGCCGGAGCCGCCGCCCGCGGGACCACCGTGCTCGCCGAGCTGGCAGGATTCGGAGCCGCCAGCGACGCCCACCACCCGACGAACCCGCACCCCGATGGCCGAGGTGCCGCCTCAGCGATGAGCCAGGCCCTGGCCGACGCTGGGCTGGACCCGGAGGGTATCGACCACATCAACGCCCACGCCACCGGCACCCCCGCCGGCGATGCGGCAGAGCTCAAGGCCTTCGACGCCGCACTCGGCGCCACCGCCCACTCGATTCCGATCAGCGCCACGAAGTCGTCCACGGGCCACCTCCTCGGTGCCTCGGGGGTCGTCGAAGCCATGATTGCCATCCGAACGATGATGGAGCAGACGCTGCCCCCGACTCTCAACCTCGAGACCTGCGAATTCGACGGATGGAACATCGTTTCAGGTCAAGCACGCAACATCGGCCGTGACGGTGTCGACGATGCGCCGATCGCCACAGTCCTGTCGACCTCGTTCGGATTCGGCGGGCACAACGGTGCGATCATTCTGCGTCGGCCCCGCTGATCAACGTGGGACTTCGACTCGCTGCCCCCGATCCAATGGGGAATCTGACCCCGTCCGCTAGGAGACATGATGACCGACCGTGAGACCCGCCTCGGAGAACTGGCCGAGAAATACCTTCCCGCCGAGGTGTGTGAGCGTTTCCGCGAACGTGCGGGCGTCTACGACCGTGAGAACCGCTTCTTCGACGAAGACCTCGAGGAGCTGAAGTCTCTGGGCTACCTCACTCTGTTCGTTCCGGACGCCTACGGAGGTCCGGGGCTGAGCCTGCACGAGGTTTCGCGTCTGCAGCAGCGCCTGGCCTCGGCGGCTCCGGCCACGGCATTGGCGATCAACATGCACCTCATGTGCACCGGTGTCGTCAAGGCACTCAACGACCGCGGCGATGCCTCATTGAACTGGGTGTTCGACGAGGCGATGGCGGGGGAGATCTTCGCCTTCGGCATCTCCGAACCCTCCAACGACTGGGTCATGCAGGGGTCGAACACTGAGGCTGAACCGACCTCTGACGGCGGCTACCTGCTCACCGGCGTGAAGATCTTCACCTCACTCTCACCCGTGTGGACGCGCCTCATCGTCCACGGAGAGATCGCCTCCGAAGAGGAGGGAATCGCCGGCCCCGATGCAGACCAGCCAGCCGAGGGTCAGTTGGTCTACGGCTTCATCGAACGCGGAGCCGAGGGCATCACGGTCTCCGACCATTGGGACGTCATGGGAATGCGGGCCTCCCAGTCACGGGCGACGATGCTTCACCAGGTGCCCATGCGCCCCGAACGGGTCTCGCGCACCATCCCGGCAGGCAAGCACCCCGACCCGCTGACCTTCGCGATCACCAGCAACTTCCAACTGCTCATCGCCTCCGTCTATGCCGGCGTGGCCGCCCGCGCGCTCGAACTCGGCGCTGCCGGGCTGAAGAAGCGGAAGTCTGCGAAGTCCGGGACCACCTTCGCCGAGGTGCCCGAGACTCGCGCTCGCCTCGCCGACGCGCACCTGGACTACCTCGCCGTCCCCGCCATGCTCGACGCCTACACCAGGGACTTCGACGCACTGGTCGACCACGGGGCCGGTTGGCCGCTGCGATTGGTGGGAGCCCGGATCAAGGCCTCCGATGCGGCCAGGAACGCGGCTGAGACGGCTCTCATGTGTTCCGGTGGCGGCGGCTTCGACAACAGCCACGAACTCTCGCGCCTCTACCGGGATGCGACCGCCGGTCTGTTCCATCCGCCGAGCGCTGACGCCGCCCGCCCGATGTACGCGGCAGCCCTCCTCGACGACTGAGCGGCCCGAGCGGTGTTCGTCCGACCGGGCAAGCTGTCAGGGCGGCGCGACGGGTCTACAGCGCTGAGGGGTGAACGGCGCTGAGGGTTGAACGGCGCTGGGTGCTGAACGAGGCTGAAGGTTGAACGGCGCTGTCGGGTCTGGCGTGGCACGATGGTGGGTAACTCACACCAGCTGCAGAGACGGAGCATCCGATGGACGAGAGAACACCGACGATCGTGCGCGCGAACTCGATCGTGTCGCAGGCGAGGACGCGGCAGGGCGCCCACAGGTCCCTAGCAACGCCTGATTCCCTCACCGGCTCAGCCGCCAGCTCGGCTCTCGAACCTGAGGCGTTGGCGATCACCGGCGAGACCATCACCGCCACCGGCTCAGTGTCAGAACTGCGAGACAGGTTCCCCGCCGCCGAGGTGCTCGACTTCGGCGACTCGACCATCATCCCCGGTCTCAACGACGCCCACATCCACCTCGCCCTGACTGCCGGTGACGCCCTCCACCTCGACCTGTCCCATGAAGCAGTCAGAGACGTTCCCACCCTGTTGGACACGATCGCCGCGGAGGTGAGGGCAGCCTCGGCGGGGGTGTGGGTCAAAGGCAGTCGCTATGACGATGAGAAGACCGGGATCGTCCTCCGCGACGAACTCGACCGGATCGCGCCCGAGACCCCGGTTCTCGTCAACCACGTCGCCGGACACTGGGGCGTGGTCAATTCGGCCGGACTGCGATTCCTCGGCATCGACGAGTCTTCACCCGACCCGGACGGCGGCCGCAATGACCGCTATTCCGACGGTCGGCTCAACGGGAAGCTCATCGAGCGGGCGCTGATGAACGTCCTCATGCCGGCCACTGCCCGCGGGGAGCGTTTCATTCCCGGGGACACGGTCGAGGACCTGCAGCTCGGCGCCGCGCGGACGATCGCGAAGTGGAATGCCGCGGGCCTGACCTCGATCTGCGACGCACTCATCAGCCCCCAGGACATCGGGATCCTCTCAGCATTGCGCGCCGACGATGCACTCGGCCTGCGCATCGGCATGCTTCTGTCCATCGACCACTATGACAAGGCCGCCGAGTTCGGAATCGGCAGCGGTTTCGGAGACGATCGTCTTAAGCTCATCGGTGTCAAAGCCTTCCTCGACGGGGCGATCGGTGGGCGGACCTGCCTGCTCTCCGAGCCGTTCAACGACCCGAGCTATCAGGGTGTGCAGACCACTTCGACCGAGGAGCTGCGAGCCGACGTCGAGCGCGTCCATACCGACGGCAACCGCATCGGCGTCCACGCGAACGGCGACGCCGCGATCCGCCTCGTCCTCGATGCCTTCGAAGACGTTGCTGCCCGGATCCCGCGCCCTGGTCTGCGGCACCGGATCGAACACTGCAGCCTCATCGACGACGACATCCTGAATCGGATGAACCGCCTCGGCGCCGTTGCTGTCCCCTTCGCCGGATATCCGGGCTATCACGGTGGGGCGCTGAACTCCTGGTACGGCGAGGAGAGGATGGAGCGGATGTTCGCCCACCGCTCGTTCCTCGACGCCGGAGTCACGGTGGCCGGATCATCGGACTATCCGTGCGGGCCCTATCAGCCGCTTTTCGGACTGCAGTCGCTGGTGACGAGGACCGGCGTCGACGACGGGATCACCGTCGGAGCCTCGCAGAAGGTCACAGCAGCCGAGGCGCTGTCGATCTTCACTCTCGGATCCGCCGAGGCCTCAGGGGAGGAGTCCTGCAAGGGCAGACTGGCACCGGGATACCTCGCCGACTTCACCGTCCTCGGAGATAACCCACTGACAGTCGACCCTCACGGAATTGCGGACATCGACGTGCGCGCGACGTATGTCGGTGGGAGTGAGGTGTACGGGGGCTGAGGCCCAGAGGGTGTTCGTACAGCTGGCCACGTCCTAAGACAGGGTCGAGACCTGCTGCTCGAGCACCATCTGGCGAAGCATGTCGAGACGGATTGAGCGCGCGGTGGTGAAGTGGCCGCGGGCGATCTCGCGAGCCCGAACGGGATCCCTATTCTCGATGGCGCCGATGAGGGCTTCGTGCTCGTCGAGCGCTTCCGCCCAGCGGTTGCCGATCGAGAGTGTGGAATGCGGGGCGTGGACCAAGTGGGTCGTCAGCCTGTTGAGCAGATCTTCGAGCACGGGATTGTGGGCAGCGGACCACACCGCGGCGTGGAATTCCAGATTGCTGCGGATCAGTGTGCGGTCACTGGCGTCATCTAAGCCGCGGTCTCGTTCGAGCAGCGCCTGCAGCTGGAACACGTCGCGGATTGAGCGCTCCATCGCGGCCTGTCCGGCCACTTCCTCTTCCAACAGGATCCGGGTGTCATAGACCTGGACGATCTTCTCGGTATCGATGGCCGCGACCTCTAATCCACGCGCCTTGCGAGAGACGAGGCTGGCTTCCTCCAGTCGGCTCAGCACTTCCCGAACGGGGGTACGTGAGACTCCGAAGCGCTCGGCAAGGGCAACTTCCTTGAGCTGAGTCCCCGGGGAGATGGTTCCGTCAAGAATGTCCATCCTCAGCGCTTCGAAGATCGAATCGCGATCTGTCAGTTGAGCGGCAGCGGAGTTCTTCATACGACCGCACGTCCCTTCTGGCTGGTTTGTATCGCATTCAAGCACTATGTATACAGTACGCCATGGCTCCCGACTCGACAGTGCGAGAACGAGAAGCCATGGCGTACCGAACACCTGATTCCAGAGCGAACCGATAGACGGATCGCTCTGGAAACAGTGCGATCCTGCTCAGGCGATGGAACCGGCGCGGCGACCGAAGACGCAGCCTGCGGCCAGTCCGGAACCGCCGGGGTAGTTGAGGCTGAAGAGGCCACCGAGCATCTCGCCAGCCACCATCAGCCCGGGAATCGGCTGACCCGATTCGTTGAGCACACGTCCCTCGAGATCGGATTTCAGGCCTCCGAAGGTGAAGGTGATTCCGCACGTGACCGGGTAGGCGTAGAAGGGGCCCGACTCGATCGGTGCCGCCCAGTTGCTCTTGACCGGAGTGACATCGGAGCTCTTTCCGTCCTTGATCGTCGGGTCGAAGTCGACGTCGCGACGAACTCCTACGTTGTATTCCTCGATCGTGGCGGTGAACGCGTCCGGATCGATATTCAGCTTCTCGGCGAGCTCAGGCAGAGTATCGGCGATGACCTCGGAGATCTCCGGCATTTCGTACTCTTCGCTGCGCAGCATCGGGCGCAGATCGCGGTCGAAGATCTGATACGCGGTGGAGTCCGGCTGTTCCAGAATCACTTTGCCGTACTTCGCATAGGTGTAGTTGCGGAAGTCCGCCCCCTCATCGAGGAACCGCTGGCCCTCATTGTTGACAAGAACGCCGAGGTGGTAGGACTGCCGGGTGAGACGGTTCGTGAGTTCCCGGTTGGATTCGTTCTTCGGGGTGAACGCATCCCACTGGACGCTGTGGCAGGTCGACCAGTCTCCACCGCGTGCGGCCCCCAGATCGAGGGCGGCACGGAGCATGTCTCCCTTGTTGAGGGGAGTGCCACGGACCTTGGCATTGGCCCAGCGCTCGCCCATGTGCTCGGCGCGCATCTCGGCATTGGCTTCGAATCCGCCCGCAGTGAGGACAATGGATTCGGCGCGCAGGGTGACCACTCCGTCCGGGGTCTCGGCGCTGACTCCGCGCACCTGACCGTCTTCGACGAGCAGTTCCGTGGCGCGATGGCCGTATCGGACGTCGGTGCCCATCTGCGTCGCGACTTCGGTGTGGTCGGCGATGAGGCCCTGGCCGCCGTCGACGTTGCCCACGTGCAGTCCGCCCCAGAACAGGTAGGAGCCGTCGGGACGTTCATAGGCCTGTCGTTCATACATCAGGCGGTACTTCAGACCCAGCGACTTCAGCCACCTGAGGGTCGAGTGAGACTCCTCGGCGAGGACGTCGGCGAGCTCGAGGTCGGTCCGTCCTTCGGTGACCCGGACAAGGTCGGCGATGTACTCGTCCTTCGAATAGGGCGGGACCTCACTGACGGGGTGGCGGTCATCGGCCTCCACCAGGTCGGTCAGGTCATCGATCCCGTTGTGGACGATGCGGGTGGCACCCGCAGTGTAGAAGCTGTTTCCGCCCGCACTGCCGTCGCTTCCTGCCTCGAGAAGGATGACTGAACGTCCTCTTTCGCGGGCGGCATGTGCTGCAGTGAAGCCGGCATTGCCGCCGCCGACGACGATCACCTCAGCATCGAGTTCCTGATTCTCTGTGCTCACAACGAGCCTCCCTTTATGTGTATCAATGGTCTGAGAAAAATGCAGACGCTTCAGAAAAAGTACTTGCAGTATACGAGTGTACTCGCTTACGCTTCAATGTATACACGAAATTCGAGTGGCGTCACAGGTGCCGCCCGAAGGAACGGCGATGGAACGAGGAGGTTCCCTACGACATGATCAAGACACGATGGGTACAGACAGGGTTCGCCGCAGTGGCTGCCGTCGTAACTGTGCTGGCCGGCGTCAGCGCAGCGACATCTGCAGGAGAGGCCTCAGCGAGGAGCAACCTCACGGCGATCGTCCCAGCAGCCACAGGCGGAGGATGGGATGGATTCACCCGCGAGGCACAGCAGGTGCTGCGCTCCGATGGGATCGTCAACAATGTTCAGGTCGTCAATATCCCCGGTGCCGGCGGAACGATCGGACTGAGCCAATTCGTCCAACAGGAGGGCAGCGACGACACGCTGATGACCAGCGGCGGAGTGATGGTCGGCGCGATCGCGCTCAATGACAGCGAGTACGACCTCGGCGATGTCACACCGATCGCCCGAATGGCCGACGACTTCTCCGCATTGGTCGTCCCCGCTGATTCTGACATTCAGACACTCGATGACTTCATTGCCCAGTGGAAGAAGGATCCGCAGGGACTCTCCATCTCGGGTGGCTCCTTGGGGTCGATCGACCATCTGCTCTCCGGCATGTTGGCGAAAGAGGTCGGCATCGATCCGGCGCAGGTCAATTACATCGCCTATTCCGGGGGCGGCGAAGCGCTCAACTCGCTCCTGTCGCACTCGACGACTGTGGGAGTCTCCGGTTACAACGAGGTTGCCGACCAGATCGATGCCGGTACCCTTCGTGCCATCGCGATCTCCTCGGAGGAGAGGGTCCCAGGAGTCGATGTGCCGACCTTCAAAGAGTTGGGCGCCGATGTGTCGATGGCGAACTGGCGCGGTTTCGTGGCTGCTCCCGGCATCTCCTCCGAGACCAAGGCCGAATACCTCGAAATCATCGACGAACTCCATTCGAGCAAGGCATGGAAGCAGACGCTGAAGCGAAACAACTGGACGGATTCGTACATGGTCGGTGATGAACTCGACCGCTTCATCGCGGACGAGACCGAAACCGCCGAACGCACCGTCGACGAACTGGGAATGTGATGAGTACGAAGACTAAGACCACAGACAAGGCGACGGATTCACCCCCCGCCGCGACCACCTTCTTCTGGCGCCGCAGCGAATTCGTCATCGTCGGCATTCTGCTGGCGATAGGCGTCACCCTGGTGGTGGGGTCGCTGACCATGGACATCCTCGGTGACTCGGTTCCCGGTCCGGAGTTCGTGCCCAGGATTCTCGGAGTGCTCCTCATCGCGAACGCTGTGGTGCTCGCCCTCGACGTGTATCGGCGGCCCGAACCCGATCAGTCCTCCGGCGTTCCCGATCGCGCGAACTTCTCCACCGACATGCTCCACGATCTGGGGCGTATGGAAGATTCAGATGACTCGGTGCACCGGGTGGGCGACCGCGAGGGTCCTGCCGATAAGCGGATGCACAGTGACTGGAAGACCATCGGCATCGTCGTGGCGGCATGCATCGGGTTCGTCGTTCTGCTGCAGCCCCTCGGGTGGATTCTGACCGCAGCAGCTCTGTTCTGGACGATTGCCCGTGCCTTGGGCTCTGTGCACCCGATCATGGATATCTGGGTGGCGGTGTTCCTGTCCTCGACGGTCCAGCTGCTGTTCGGCGGCCTGCTGGGCCTACCATTGCCTGCCGGATTCATCGGGGGTCTGTGATGGAACAGCTGCATCTTCTTCTGGAAGGGTTCGGCGCCGCGCTCACGCCCGCGAATCTGCTCTTCGTCTTCATCGGTGCTGTCTTGGGCACAGCAGTCGGTGTGCTCCCGGGTCTGGGATCGTCGATGGCGGTCGCACTCCTCCTGCCGATCACCTTCTCACTCGACCCGACGGCGGCGTTCATCATGTTCGCCGGAGTCTACTTCGGCGGTCTGTTCGGTGACTCCACAGCGGGAATCCTGCTGAATACTCCGGGACAGTCCTCGGCGATCGCCTCGACCTTCGAAGGCCACCGCATGGCTAAGAGCGGTCGTGCGGCAGCGGCTCTGGCCACTGCCGCGATCGGAGCGTTCATCGGTGGTCTGATCTCGACGACGATCGTGGTGTTCTTCTCGCCCTACCTGGTCAGACTGGCGACCATGTTCGGCCCCGCCGAATACTTCGCTCTGGCGGTCTTCGCCTTCATCGCGGTGAGCTCTGTCGTATCGGAATCTGTGGTTCGCGGCCTGGCATCGCTGGGCATCGGTGTTTCGCTGGCCTTCGTGGGCATCGACGGACCATCGGGAACTTCGCGGTTCACCTTCGATGTTCCGCAGCTCTTCGACGGCGTCAACATCGTCGTCATCACCATCGGGCTGCTCGCCCTCGGCGAGGTCTTCCACGTGGCCTCGCGGATCCACCGGGATCCGGAATCGCTCAAGGTCTCATCGGAGGGAATCGCCCGACTGAGCCGCAAGGACTTCCGTGCCGCACTGCCAGCATGGCTGCGCGGTGCCGCCTTCGGAGCCCCGTTCGGGCTTATTCCTGCAGGCGGAGCCGAGGTCCCCACCTTCCTGGCCTATGGCACGGAGAAGCGCCTGGCCACTATGCGCGGCGACAAGGAGTTCGGCACGGTCGGTTCGATCAGAGGACTGGCGGCACCTGAGGCTGCCGGCAATGCCACCGCCGGAACTGCGATGGGAACGATGCTGGCACTCGGCCTGCCGGTCTCTGCCACCGCAGCCATCATGCTCGCGGCGTTTCAGCAGTACGGTCTGCAACCCGGACCGCTGCTGTTCGAACGATCAGGTGATCTTGTCTGGACTCTGTTGGCCTCACTCTTCATCGGCCTCGTCGTCCTTCTCGTGATCAACCTGCTGGCAGCCCCGGCCTGGGCCCGGCTGCTCCGCGTTCCACAGCACTATCTCTACGCGGGAATCACGGTCATCGCCATGTTCGGCGCCTATGCCATCTCGGCGTCGTTAGTCGACCTGATCATCCTCATCGTCCTGGGGTTCCTCGGTCTGCTCATGCGCCGTTACGCGATCCCCGTCGCGCCACTGCTCATCGGCGTCATCCTCGGGCCCCTTGCCGAGACCGAGCTGCGGCGCGCGCTGGCAGTCGCTGACGGCAACGCCGCTGTGCTCGTGGGCAGCCCGCTGACAATCGGAATCTATGCCGTGCTCGCCATTGCGGTGCTGTTCACAATTGTGCAGCACTTCAGGCACTCACAGTCGACGAAGAAGCAACAGGGACCAGCACTGACGGAAGCAGTGTGACAACCACCCTCGCCGAGGTGGGCCCCAATCTCGCCGAGGTGGCCCCAGCTGAGGGCCGACCTCGGCGGTGGATGGTGTGCCTAGGTCACTGCCTCAGGCATTCACCGGCACCCGCTCGGTGGCCGGGACCCACCGTGGGTCCGGCTTCGCCACGGTGACGATGACGACGATGATGAGGTTGGCTGCGACTGCCCACAGGCCGCCGTTGATGCCCACCAGCGGATCGTGGCCCGTGTAGTGCAGGGCCACCATGGTCACCGAGCCGACGATGAGGCCGGCGGCAGCGGCCTGCTTGCTCATCCGCGGCCAGTAGAGTGCGAGCAGTGCGGCGGGCACGACTTGGGCGAGACCTTCGTAGCTGAGCACGGAGAGCTCGACGAGGGCATCGGGCATGAGCAGGCTCATCACCAGCGCAATCACACCGACGATGAGGCACACCCACTGGGACAGCGTCTTCTGACGCAGACCCCGCGCGGCCAGCTGTTCCTTCGTCATCGACGCGGAGTTCTTCGGGCCGGACAGCCCTCCGCCAAGAACCGTGCGACCCCACATCGAACCGATCGAGAGCATGTACACGCTCATCGGCACGATGGCTGACAGTGCACCGGCGACACCGATGACGGCGACGAGTGGGGCCGGCAGTGAGTCGATGACCACGGAGAACAGTGCCAGGTCCGCATCCTTGAGGGCGGGAATGACGAAGAGCGCGGCCACGCCGACCATCATCGGCACGAGGAGCAGCAGCTGATACCAGGGCAGGATGATGGAATTGCGGCGCAGGGTGTTCGCCGAGGTGCCGGACAGGTATCCTGCGATCGACGTGGGGAAGACGGTGATCGTGATTCCGTTGAGGATGATCGTCGAGATGAACCAGGCGCTTCCATACGTTCCTTCGCCGGCACCGGGGAAGGTCAGCCACTGAGACTTCTCACTCACGAGCCGGTCAAGGAGTTCGCCCAACCCGTCGAAGTAGTGCAGCGGCACGTAGATTGCGAGGAAGGCGACGGCGAGGATGACGAGGCCGTCCTTGAGGGCGCTGACCCATGCGGAACCGCGCAGACCGGAGAAGAGGATGAACGCCTCGGCGACGATGAAGGAGATGATGGCGGCGACCTTGAGGTCGATCGCCCCATAGCTCATGGCGTTGACGACGGCACCCATGCCCTGGATCTGCAGCTGGATGTAGGGAACGATGAACACGGTCGCGAGCACGGCGACGAGGATCGCCAGACCCCGCGAGCGGAAGCGGTGCTCGACGATGTCGGAGAGGCTGACGAGCTTGTGCCTGGCCGCATAGGTCCAGAACAGCGGGCCGACGAGGTAGGCGACCACGAGTCCGACGCTGAGGTAACCGATGAGGTAGAGGATCGGCACACCATAGGAATACGACCAGCCGGCTGTACCGAGGAACGAGAAGCTCGTATAGGTCTCGCCCGCCATGAGCAGTAGGATGAAGACGAACCCGAGTCCGCGCCCGGAGACCGACCATTCGTCGAGTGACTTCTCACGCCCGCGGCCCGACCAGATGCCGATGCCGATGGTCGCGAGCATGGCAACGCCGAAGATGATGCAGGCGATGATCGCTGAAGTGCTCATCTGTCGGCCTCCTCGATCGGGTGATCCTCACCGAAAGCGACATCGGCCGGGACGTATTCGGCCTTGTCACCGCGGTAGTAATGATCACCGCGGGCGGCCATCCAGACGAAGAACCAGGTGAGGATCGTGACGCCGATCGTGTAGGTGAGGATGAACGGCATCCCGAAGATGCGTGGCTCGATCGAATTCGCGACGAACGGCGTCAGGACGTAGCCCACGACGGGAACGATGAGGAGCAGCAATGAGTACCGCCGCCGAGGTGGCCTCGACGGCGGTGGTGAATCGTGAACTCCCGACATGCGCAACCTCTTCCGCCTCGAATGGACACCGCTGGTGAGCGGCCTGCGCCAGGCTAGTGGTGCGTGTCACGGAAGGTGGAGATCAGTCCGAAATGTGGAATCGGGGGTGTCTCCGAGGTCAGTATGCGCAGAGAATAAGGCGAATCAGCTGATCACAGCTCCGGCAGCAGCGAGATCGGGTTCTCGATGCAGTCGGCGACGAACGTGAGGAACTGGCTCGGTTCGGCACCGTCGCAGGCGCGGTGGTCGAAGACGAATGACAGGAACATGACCTTGCGGACGGTGAGTTCCCCGTCGACAACCCAGGGGCGGTCCTTGATCCGCCCGAGTCCGAGCATCGCGACCTCCGGCAGGTTGATGATCGGCGCAGAGCCGTCGACCCCGAACACGCCGTAGTTATTGAGAGTGAATGTGCCGCCAGTCAGCTCGGCCGTGTTGAATTTGCCCGTCGACGCCTTGCCGACGGTCTCGGACACGGAGTCGCGCAGCTGCCGCAGGCTCATCTCATCGGCGCCGTGGACGACGGGAACCATAAGGCCACGCGGGGTCTGCGCGGCCAGGCCGAGGTTGATGTCACCGTGGGTGACGATCTCGTTGGCTCCGGTGTCGATCGAGGAGTTGATGATCGGGTGCTTCTTCAGCCCCGCAACGACGAAGCGGGCCACCAATGAGAGAAGAGAGTACTTTTCTCCGGTCCTGGCTTCGAGAGTGCGCTTGGTGCTCAGCAGCTCCGTGGCGTCGACGTCGAGCCAGATGGTGGCCTCGGGAATCTCCTGCCGCGATTTCGTCAGTCGTTCGGACACGACCTTGCGCAGTCCCGTGATCGGGGTCCGGGTATCGCGGTTGGCAGACGCCCCGGAAGGGGCCGCTCCCGCCGAGGTGGTGGGGCCGCCCTGGTCGGCACTGGTCAGGGTCATGTTCTTCGGGACCGAGGCAGTCGTTCCGGTCGTGGGTGCTGGTTCCGGCAAGGTTGTGGTGCCCGAATCGATGGCTGTGAGCACATCTGCCCTGGTGACGATGCCGCCAGGCCCAGTGCCCGGGAGGTGTTTGGCACTGAGTCCATTGTCCTTCGCAAGCTTGCGAACGAGAGGAGAGGACACCGGAGAGGTTTCGGTGCCGGATACTGCACCGGACTGGGGTGTGGGCTCGGAATCGGAGGCCGGGGGAGTGGCCGCCGACGAAAGTGTTGTCGGGCCCGGTGAGGACGGTTTCTGCGTTGAGGGCGCTGTCGCTCCACTGCTCTTCGTCCCACCGTTCTTCGCACCGAAGGACCGCTGCTTCGTCGACCGTGCTTTGGGCTCGGACGTTCCGTAGCCGATGAGGTTCGCACCGCCGTTGTCAGTCGCGGCCCCCGAAACTGATGCCTTGCTCGAGACAGGGCCGGCACTGGAGTCCATGTCCGCACTCGAACCAGTACCCGCCTCGGCGACGGAGAGCAGGGCCTGACCTGCGGACACCGTGTCGCCGGCGTTCGCATGCAGCGCCTCGATCCGGCCGGCGAACGGGCACGGCAACTCGACGACGGACTTGGCGGACTCGACCTCGACGACCATTTGGTCGACGTGGACCTCATCGCCGACATTGACAAGCCAGCTGATGAGCTCGGCCTCGGTCAGTCCCTCGCCCAGGTCGGGGAGGATGAAATCGCGGGCGCTCGTCGTGCGTGCGGAATTCCCAGTGCCGGCAGCACCGGACACACTCGTCTCGGCACTCATCACAGCTCCCAATCCCAGGATTCGAGAGCATCGAGAATGCGTTCGGCGGTCGGCAAGAAGTACTCCTCGAGCTTCGGGGACGGGTAGGGCACATCAAATCCGGTGATCCGCAGGATCGGGGCCGACAGATGGGTGAAGTTGGCTTCGGTGACCCGGGCGGCCACCTCGGCGCCGTAGCCTCCGAACTGGGCTGCCTCATGGATGATTGCGGCACGGGACGTCTTGCGCACCGATGCGGACACGGTCTCATCGTCGAAGGGCGAGAGCGACCGCAGGTCGATGACTTCGATCGACAGTCCGTGCTCGGCCCCTTCCTCGGCCGCGGCCAGAGCGGTGCGCACGGTGGGCCCGTAGGCCAGAAGAGTCACGTCCGACCCAACGCGTACAACCTGAGCACGATCCATCGGTGCGGTCTGCACGGGCAAGCTGAGCTCGTCCTTCATCCAGTACCGCGACTTCGGCTCCATGAAGATCACCGGATCGTCGGAGGCGATGGACTCGCGCAGCAGCGAATAGGCGTCGGCCGGATTCGACGGGGTGACGACGGTCAGGCCCGGGGTCGAACACCAGTAGGCCTCGGACGAGTCCGAGTGGTGCTCGACGCCGCCGATATCGCCCGCATAGGGAATCCGGATCGTCAACGGCAGGCTGACCTTGCCCTTCGTACGGTTGCGCATCTTCGCCACGTGGGACACGATCTGTTCGAACGCAGGATAGGCGTACGCGTCGAACTGCATCTCGACGACCGGGCGCATCCCAGCCATCGCCATGCCGATCGCGGTGCCGACGATCCCCGACTCCGCAAGTGGAGAATCCCAGACCCGTTCGGGACCGAATTCCTTCCGCAGGCCCTCGGTGACACGGAATACCCCGCCGAGGCGACCGACGTCCTCACCGAAGACCAGGACATTCTCGTCTTCGCTCAGGCTGTCGCGCAGAGCCTGGTTGAGCGCCTTCGTCATCGTCACCGAGGCCGGCGTCGGAACGTCTTCTGCCGTGGTGGCAGTGGTGACGGTCATGACTGCGCCGCCGTTGCCAGCTCGGCCTCGAGCTTCTCCTGCTGTGTGGCAAGGTTCGCACGCGGGGTCGCATAGACGTAGGCGAAGAGTTCGCTCGGATCGACCGCGGCATCGGTATTCATGGCGTCACGGACCGAGGTGGCAAGCTCTTCGGCGCTTGCCGTGATGTCTGCGGCGGTCGCGTCATCGAGGACCCCGGCTGTGCGCAGGTGCTTCTCGAGGCGGTCGATGGGATCGAACTGCTTCCAGTGCTCGACCTCTTCGGCGTCACGGTACTTCGTGGGATCGTCGGAGTTCGTGTGCGATTCCATCCGGTAGGTCAGGCACTCGATGAGGGTCGGGCCCTCGCCGTTGCGGGCGCGTTCGAGAGCTGCTGTGACGGCGGCGAACACGGCGGCGATGTCGTTGCCGTCGACCCGGATGCCGGGCATTCCGTATCCGGCGGCGCGGTCGGCGAGCATCGTCGCATTCGACTGTTCACGCAGCGGTGTCGAGATCGCATATTGGTTGTTCGCCAGCACGAAGACGGTCGGGGTCTGCCATACCGAAGCGAAGTTGAAAGCCTCATGAGTGTCACCCTCACTGCTGGCGCCGTCGCCGAGGAAGGTCAGGGTGCAGGCGTCTTCGCCCTTGAGTTTGGCGGCCATGGCGTAGCCGGTCGCGTGCAGAGTCTGCGTTGCCAGCGGTGTCGCTGCAGGTGAGGTGTGATATTCGTTCGGGTCGAATCCGCAGTGCCAGTCGCCGCGGAAGGCGGAGAGGATCTCGGTCACGGGGACCCCGCGGGTCAGCAGCGAAGCAGAGTCGCGGTAGGTGGGGAACAGCCAATCGCCCGGTGCCAGAGCAGTGGTGGCACCGACCTCGATGGCTTCCTGGCCGGCGGCGGACGGGTAGGTCGCGAGTCGCCCCTGCCTGGTCAGGTGTGTGACCTGAGCCTCGAATCGTCGGACCTGCACCATCTTCTGGTACAGACCCAGAAGGGTGCGATCGCTCGGGATCGTCAGCCCATCGGTGGGAACATCGGTGGGCTGACCGTCTGCACCGATGAAGCTGATTGGCTGCAGCTGGGGCAATGAACGCTGAGAGCGGGAGAGGGGAACGTCAATGGTCATGACCCCATGGTGGCGTGAGCCGGATCACCGATCCAGGGTCTGCGAGCAGGCCCGGACGTGTTGTCGTTTGTGTCGGCAAGAGTGGACGAAGTGCTCGGTTGCCCCGTGAGCAGAGGGACGTTTGGCCCGGGTGGTGGACGCAGGTTTCGGGGATCGAACTCAGTCTTCGTTGGTCAGATTTCGCCCCACCGGTAGCCGCGTGAGGTGAATGTCTCGGCGACCTTGTCCTTCTTCCCTTCGACGTCGCCCCTGTACGCCTGGTGTCCCCCTTGTGTGAGGATGGTCAGCTTGCCGTCGTCGAAATAGGCGGTCGAGAACGAGGCCCGGGTGATCCGCAATGGGTGATCATCGGCTCTGCCGATGACGATCTCGTCATCGGCGACGGCCAGGGGAGTGGTCGAGACGCTGATGACGACAGCGGTGATCACGCCGAGGACGGCGCCGATGATCGGACGGGCGATGACGACCCAGGCCTGGTCGAACTTACTCAGCTTCTCGATGACGTCTCCGAACGGGATCGGGAACCGCGCCGCGAAGGCCCCCACTGCCGGGAGAAAGAATCCGAGGGCGATGCCGACGCCCACGCAGACGACGCCGACGACGAGGATGTCGGCCCGGCTCAGTGCGAACACCTCGGCGGACGTGCGCGCTGCGGAACTGCTGTTCATGGTGTTCCCTGTGGAGCCGCCGTCCGAGGTCGGATCCCTGTGTGTCTCTGTGTGATCGATGTCGTGATCGCGCTTTGCCATGGTCCTACTCCGAGTTATGTTCCAGCGCTTCTCGATGTCGTCGAGCTTGAGGAGTGCTGGTATGTCGAATTCCTATGTGGGATAAAATTGTACCAAAGTGGAACACGCATGTACCACAATGAATGTGATCGGGCATGATGGGTTGAAGCCAAGGCTGGCCGAAGGGGTGAGTGGTTGTGGTGAGTTCAGGGGGCAGGGGAATGCGCCGGCTGGGGAAAGATGCCCTGGTAGCAGAGGCGATGTCGGTGCTGGCCGAGAATTCTCGGGCGTCGATGATCGAGATTGCGAATGAGATCGGCGTCGGGCGGACGACTCTCTATCGGCACTTCGGTGACCGCGAAACCTTGATCGCCGAGGTGGCGCGGCAGGGGGCACGCCGGTTCATGGATGCCCTCGTGAGCGCTCGCCCTCACGTCGGCCCCGGTCTCGAGGCCGTGGAGCGCGTATGTGCACAGCTGTTCACCATCCCCGATGCCCTCACCCTCATGTTTGCCGACAACCCGATCATCACCGACGACTCCTTCGCCGAGGCTGCACCTGAGCGTCAGGGTGAGGCGGACGGCGAACCGAGCGCCGATGCTGCGGGCTTCGACACGTCGACGCCGGGTGAGCGGGACCCCCTGGAGGCGGTGATCGGCAGGGGCCAGGCCGATGGGTCCATCGCCCCTGATCTGCCGGTCGAATGGGCCGCGATGTATGTCTTCCTGACCATCGGCTCGGGGCACCTCTTCGATGTGAGTTCTCGTTCTGGACGTCGAGACCCAGGAAACCGCGCCCTAGCTCTTGACCTGACGATCCGGGCAGTCAGGAAAACACTGAGCGCAACGTAGGGCCTCCTCGGCGACGAACATCGCGGTGTTGGGCGACGAAAGCCGCGAATGATCAGTTGTGAGCCGCTCCTAACTTAGGTTAGGCTGACCTCTGAGACTCAAGGGGCATCTGTGTGCATGAAGGCGGTTGACACCTGCTTGAAGCTGCGAACCCCTGGTCTCGATGTTTCATCCGTCAAGAGACCCTCGGAGCCGAATTCATGCCGCGTACTTCCAGGCCCATGCAGGTGTTGCCGATCGTCCTGCGTGAGGTGGAAGTCACCGGCATCGCGGATATCACGCCGAACATGCGGCGCCTGACAGTAGCGGGCGACCAATTGTCGGCAGGTGTGGTGAACGGGATGCCGCGGCCGCAATTCCACTCCGAGGGTTTCGACGATCACGTGAAGCTCGTCATACCGACTCCCGAGACCGAATCCCTTGACATCGGTGAGCAGGGGGAGTTCCGGTTCAATTGGAACCGAGAAGCTCTCCGTTTCACCCGCGATTACACGGTCAGCAGTGTCGATGCAGATTCGAATTCGTTTACCGTTGACGTCGTCCGTCACGACTCGGGCCTTGCCGCTGAGTGGGCCTTCAGCGCCTCTGTCGGCGACTCTCTGAAGTTCGCGGGCCCGAAGACCAGCGCCGGCATCAGCGAAGGCATCGACTTCCACCTGCTCGTGGCCGATGAGACCGCCCTGCCCGCAGTTCGCCGCTGGCTCGAGACCGCACCTGTCGGAACTAGCGGACACGTCATCGTCGAGGTCCCGATCGCCGAGGACATCCAGGAGATCTCCACCGCCGCAGACGTCGAGATCGATTGGCTGATCCGCAGCGGCACCTCTCCTGGGGACTCCACCCTCATGTATGAGGCCGTGAAGAACCTGGTTCTCCCGGTCGGGCGAACCTACGCGTGGTGCGCAGGCGAGGCCCTGACCATCGCGCCCATCCGCCGTCACCTGCGCCGCGAACTCGGCCTGCCCAAGGAGGACGTCGAAGTGATCGGGTATTGGCGCAAGGTATCCGCCGTCACGAAGACCGGGTCGGCATCGGGCGAGATTGCTGGAGATGCCACGAGCGAAACCGTCACCTCTCAAACCGCTGGCTCCCAGGCCGCCACCTCCCAAGCCGCTGCGTCCGACGGTGTGACCACCGCAGGCGGCGATGAGGTCGCGGACGTGTCCGAAAGCAGCCAGAGCATCGTCGGCAACGTCCACGAGATGACCGAGATCCTGCCCCCGATCATCACTCGGATCGCGGTCACTCTCGGCATCGGCGATCTCGTGGCAGGAGGAATCACCACCGCCGAGGCGATCGCCACGGCGGCCGGCATCGATACCGAAGGCGCACGCGTCGTCCTCACTGCGATGTGTGCTCTCGGACTCCTCGAACGTGACGGTGCAACGTATCGCAACACCCAGGCCGGCGCGGTGCTCATCGGTGACGGCGCAGGGGACGGACTCAATCTCGACGATCCAGCAATTCGAGATCTGTTCTCAATCGTCAATCTGCTCGACGTTCTCAGGAACGGACATGGCGACAAGCCCGCACCCGCCTCGGCGGGCAAGGCTCTGACCCCGGCGGGCGAGGTTCTGACCCCGACGCTGAAGGCTCCCACCTGGAGGGCCCAGCGTGGAGTCGATGCCGCCCTCGACACCGCTCACCGATCTCACACCCTCGATCACCTGCGCTACGTCCTCGATATCATCCTCGAGCTCGAGCCCATTGCCACAGCTGCAAGCGTTGCCCTGGCGGGTGATGTCGAAGCCGAGGTGTCGGCCGCCCTCACGCGCAAGGCATCGGAGTCCGACCGGAGCGTCCACATTCCCGGCACCGCGAGCGTCGGCGGCGATCAGCCCTGGCCAGTCGTCGACTGCACCCTGATGCTCGCGGGCCTGACCGGACGCTGCCGCACAGAAGCACAGGCTCTCCTGGCACGCATCCTCGAATCCAGCGCCAGCATCGTGATCGTCGAACCCCTCACCGACGAGGCCGAGCGCGATGATCATCAGGCAGAAGAGCTCGTCGCAACATACGCCATGACAGGCAATGCGTCATGGACGAGCGAGGAGCTGCGCGACTGTCTCAGCGATCTCGGCGTCGCTGCGGTCGAGGTCGTCGACATCGGGTGGGGGTTCGGACGCTTCCGCAGCGCCGTCATCGCCCGCAGGGCCTGAATCTTCCCTCTGCCCTAGAGGGTTCATCAGTCGCGAGCCACAGGCTCGACGTTGAAAGGAACACATGAAACTCAATCGCATCATCACAGCTGTGATCGCGTCAGTGGCGAGCGTCGGCCTCCTCGCCGGGTGCTCAGGCGATGGAAAAGGTGACTCCGAGGCCTCTGGCGGCGCCGAGACCCGCACTGTCACTGATTCCAGCGGCGCCGACGTCGAAGTCCCTGCCGACCCGAAGAATGTGGCGACCCTGCACTACGCTGCGACCGAGACCCTCATGGACCTCGAACTGCCTCCCGTCGGGCAGGGCGGCTACCAAGAGCCCACCGTTCCCAAGGACTGGGTGGATGAACTCAGTGACATTCCGGTCGTGGCCCAGGAAGAGCCCGACCTGGAGAAGCTCGCCGAGGTGTCGCCCGACCTCATCCTCGCCCCCAACATCCTTGAGCCCGACATGATCACGCAGATGGAGGAGATCGCGCCGGTCTACCAATTCACCCTGCGCGGCGGCGACCGGGCGAACTGGCAGCAGCGAGTCCAAGAAGTCGCCGACGCCATCAACCAGACCGACCAGCTCGCGAAGCTCGATGCCGACTTCGAAGCCGAACAGAAGCGGATCGCGAAGGAATACGGTGACGCCATCGAGGGCACGAAGCTCGGCGTCGTCTCCTCCTACGAAGACAACTCCGCCTATCTGTGGGGCAGTGAGAACATGGTCAGTTCCCTCTTCACGCCACTCGGATTCGACTGGTCGGCCAAAGAGGATGAGTCCATCAAGAAGTACGCGAAAGCCACTCAGGGCGGAAATAAGTCGGGCATCAAAGAGCCGGAGGCACAGATCTCGATGGAGGTCCTCGACAAGAGCCTGTCCGATGCCGACATCATCTTCGTCACCTCGAATATGCGCGGAGAGTACGACGAACTGACACAGAAGATGCTCGACTCTGCGGTGTTCAAAGATCTGCCTGCAGCCAAGGCTGGGCACGTCTACCCGCACGGCAAGGCCACGATCGCCGGATACGCCGATGCGAAGTACGGAGTGGACATGGCCGAGAAGGCGATCCGGGACTACCAGAAGGGCTGAGCCCGAGGATCAGTGACCCGAACCGGGACGGTGTCCTTCCGCCTCATCGAGGATGAGCAGCGAGCGGGAGGAGACCACACCCGGAACTTCGTGGATCCTGCGCAGAATGACCTGGGACAGTGCAGTGTTGTCGGGGGCATTCACGGTCACCAGGGCATCGATGTCACCGCTGACGGCTTGGACCTTCTCGACGAACGGCAGTTCGGCGAGGTCATCTCGCACCCCTGGCCACGGCCGATCACCGATCTTGACGACGACCACAGCGGTCACGGTCATTCCGAGGGCGCTGCGGTCCACCTCGGCGGTGAATTTTTTGATCGCTCCGGATTCGACGAGAAGGGAGAACCGCTTGTGGGCGGCCGATCGCGAGATGTGCACCTGCTCGGCCAGCTGGCGGACGCTCAGGCGCGAGTCGTCGACAAGGGCAGCGATGATGCTGCGGTCGATGTCGTCGAGGTCGAATGCCACGAGGCGCTCCTTCAGCGTTGATGCGGGCGTCGGACTCACCGGGTCGCTTCCGTTCCCAAGGGCAGTCGTTGCCTGGTCACGGTCGGTGGCTCCATTCTAGGGCCCGTTCCTTGAGCGCGCTCTCACTCCTTCTGCAATCGCTTGAGTCGCCACGATGAGGGCGCAATCGGTCTGTGCGGGTAGAATTTGTTCGAACGTTCGTACAATAAGCATGTTAGCTGCAGCACACAGGAAGTAAGATGTCTGACTGAGTACTTTTCCGGGCTTCCTCGCGGACCCGGGTGTCGGACGAGAACGTGCTGACTGTAGATTATGAGGCAGAAGTCTCATTTGCAGATGAATTGCCTCACGGAAATAGGAGTCATCCTTGAAGATCGCGGTGTTGGTCAAAGAGGTCCCGGACACATACGGGGATCGGAAACTGAATTTGGAGACCGGTTTGGCGGATCGTTCCGCTTCGGAAGCGGTCCTCGACGAAATCGGCGAGCGTGCCCTCGAAGTCGCTCTCTCGTATAAGGATGGCAGCGACGGAACCGAGGTGACCGTCATTTCGATGGCACCCGACACCGCGACCGCCACGATTCGCAAGGGCCTGGCCATGGGCGCAGACAACGCCGTGCACGTGTCTGACGAGGAGCTCCTCGGTGCCGATCTCGGCCTCACCGCCGAAGTCCTGGCAGCAGCCATTCGCCGTGGCGGCTTCGACCTCGTCGTGACCGGCAACGTCTCCACCGACGGCAACGGCGGCATGATTCCCGCAATGCTCGGCGAGCACCTGGACTTCCCGCACGTGACCGGCCTGACCTCGGTTGAGATCAGCGACGGCAAGGTAGCAGGAACCCGCGGAGTCGAGGGCGGCAAGCAGGAAGTCAGCGCGCAGCTTCCAGCCGTCATCTCCATCACCGAGGCGCTTCCCGAGGCCCGGTTCCCGAACTTCAAGGGCATCATGGCGGCCAAGAAGAAGCCGTTCGAGGTCATCAGCCTGTCCGACCTCGAGGTCGATGCCAACGACCAGTCCACAGCACGATCGATCATGGTCACGGTGGCCGAGAAGCCGCCGCGTGAAGCCGGAGAGAAGATCGTCGACGAAGGTAACGGCGGAGCAGAGCTCGCCGAATACCTCATCAAGAACCGCTTGGCCTAAGGAGAATCGATATGTCCGAATTCCCACAAGACTCCATTCTCGCCGTCCTCACCGCCGATGCCGAAGGTCAGCTGGAGAAGCCTGCCGCTGAGCTGCTCGGCGGCGCCGGTGAGATCGGTTCGCCTGTCGCGCTGGTCCTTGCACCTGCCGGCCAGGGCGAGGCAGCTGCGCAGCAGGCCGCATCTTTGGGCGCCGTGCAGGTTCTCACCGCCGAGGTGCCCGAGGGCAACTCAGCTCTCGGAACCTTCGCAGTCGACGCCCTGGGTGCTGCGAGCGATCTCGTCGCCCCCGACGCCGTCCTCCTCTCGCACTCGATCGACGGGCGCGACATCGCCGCACGCTTCGCGGTCCGCAGCGGTTCGGCTCTGTCCGTCGATGCCCTGGGTGTCGAGCGTGACAGCGAAGGCGTCGTGGCCAACCACTCCGTCTACGGTGGCGGCTACACCGCATCGTCGGCACCGACTTTCGGCGCCCCGGTCATCACCGTTCGTCAGGGATCCATCGAGACCCGTGGCGAAGCACAGTCGGCGAACTCTCAGGCTCTCGAGGTTGCCGATTCCGGCAAGCGCTCGGCCCAGATCGACTCCTTCGATGCCGTCGTCGAGACCTCATCTCGACCCGAGCTGCGCGGTGCCTCGAAGGTCGTCTCCGGTGGCCGCGGTGTCGGCTCAGAGGAGTCCTTCGAACTCGTCGGCGAACTCGCCGATGTCCTCGGTGCCGCAGTCGGTGCCTCACGCGCGGCCGTCGATGCCGGCTACATCGCCCAGTCCCATCAGGTCGGACAGACCGGTGTCTCCGTGTCGCCGCAGCTCTACGTGGCACTCGGCATCTCCGGCGCGATCCAGCACAAGGCCGGCATGCAGACTTCGAAGACCATCGTCGCTGTGAACAAGGACGGCGAAGCGCCGATCTTCGACATCGCCGATTACGGCGTCGTCGGCGACCTGTTCAAGGTCGTCCCGCAGTCGATCGAGACCTTGAAAGCGAAACAGTCCTGATATGGCCACATATTCCAGTTCGCTGCGCTCGGGCCTGCCCAGAGTTGAGGGCGGTGATCCGTGGCCACCTGAAGGTGCCATCGGTGAGCCGCTCGAGCCGGGCGCCTCAGTTGTGTCGGAAGAGTCCTTCGAGCCGGAAGATTCGGCTGCCCCGAACGAATCCGTCGAGCCGGATTCCACTGATGCCAGCGCCGAGGTGGATAGCTCGGTAGACGCGGGTGAACCCGCAGTCGCCGAGCAGGCGGTTGAGACCGAAGAGCCCGCCGAGGATTCCGGCTCAGTCGGGACCGGTGCGGCCGTTGGAACTGGTGCTGCCGTTGGCGCGGCTGGTGTCGCGGCGGGTGCAGCTGCTGGTACGGCCGCCGTTGCCTCCGATTCGAATCCGGAAGCGGATTCAGTTGATGACTCGGAGGCTGAAGAAGGCCCAGGATCTCTTGAGGGCTCAGCGCCCGTTGAGACGCTGGAGCAGCCGTCTGAGTCGTCCGAATCTGTCGCCGAGGCGAGCCGTGAGGTTCCGCTGCGTCGTGGTCTGCCCCGCGTCGAAGGCGGCGATCCGTGGCCGCCGGAAGGCCTCGCACCTGCCGGTGTGAAGGCTCCGTCCAGCGGCTCGGCTGCTTCTGCCTCTGCAGACTCTGTCTCCGGGCAGGTACCAGTCGCTTCGGATGCCGAGAGCGAACCGGAAGCTCAGTCCGACTCTGAGTCCTCTGCTGCTCCGGCCGCCGCTGTCGCGACCGCGGGTGCAGGAGCAGCTGTCGGCACAGCCGCAGTGGCATCAGGCTCCGGCGCTCAGGACGCAGCCGCGTCGGATGAACCTGCTGCAGCTGAGCCTGCGCCGATTGAGTCCGCACCTGCTGAGTCCGCAGCGACCGAGTCCGCAGGGACTGAGCCTGCACCTGCTGGCGAAGTTCCTCTGCGTCGGGGACTGCCTCGCGTTTCCGGGGGAGATCCGTGGCCACCAGAAGGTCTGGCTCCGGCTGGTGCGAAAGCCGCCTCGGCCACATCTGCATCCTCATCGGCGCCGGCAGCTGCGGCTGCTCCGGCCGCCGAAACCTCAAGCGCATCGACAGATCAAGAAGCTCCAACTGCAGGTGAACAGCCTGCTGAGGCGGACAAGTCGTCGGCGGTTCCAGCCGCTGCAGCAACTGCCGGTGTCGCCGGTGCTGCTGTCGGCGCTGGTGCGGCGGTTGCCGCGTCCGGGAAGAAGTCCTCCGGCGAACTCAGTGACACACCACTTCGCCGCGGATTGCCGCGAGTCGCCGGTGGCGACCCATGGCCGCCCGAGGGCTTTGCTCCAGCGAGTGCCGGTGCCACCTCTGCGTCGACTTCTGCCTCGACCAGCGCAGACTCGGCCGACAGCACGTCGACCGGCGCCGCTTCGACGCCTGCTGCTAAAGACGCGGACTCTGCTGCCCAGGCTGAAAAACCAGCAACGGACTCGTCTGCACAGGCAAGCATTTCCGCACAGGCGGATTCCTCCGCACAGGCGGATTCCGACTCCTCTTCGGCCGCTCCGGCCGCCGCAGCGGGAGCCGCGGCCGTCGGTGCAGGTGCAGCCGGTGCCGCGGCTGCCTCGTCGAGCTCGGATGAGAAGCCAGCAGCCACCTCGGCGGACGACAAGCCTTCCCGATCCGGACTGCCGAAGTCCACAGGACCGGCGCAGCGGAAGCCGATGGCCAAGCCTGCTGCTAAGGCCACGGACAAGCCGACTGCGAAGCCAGTAGCCAAGCCGGCAGCCAAGCCTGCCGCGAAGTCGAGCTCCGCACCGGCGAAATCGGCCTCTGCCCCGAGCCCGGCCGCAGCCAAGCCTGCTGCCGCGAAGAAGAAGGAACCGACGATGGTCGGTTCGAGGTCCGTGGGTCAGTGGGCGAAGCTCGGTGGCCTTGGCCTCGGCGGACTCATCGTGGCTGCCGGGATCATCATCCTCGCGGCTCGGGGAGTCACGACTCTGCCCGGTGTGCCCGAGTTCCTCGAACGCTACCCGGGCGAATACCACCTGCCCGAGTTCGTCGACCCAGGGTTCCCAGCGTGGGCACGCTGGACGCACTTCCTCAACATCTTCTTCATCGTGCTCATCATCCGTTCGGGTCTGCAGGTGCGTCACCAGCAGAAACCGCCGGCCTTCTACACCCCGAAGAAGGGTGGCAAGAAGGTCAGCATCAACCTGTGGCTGCACACGAGCCTGGACTTGCTGTGGTTGGCCAACGGTGTTGTCTTCGTCGTCCTGCTGTTCATCTCCGGACACTGGGCGCGGATCGTGCCGACCAGCTGGGAAGTCTTCCCGAATGCTGTATCCGCGATGCTGCAGTACATGACTCTCGAGTGGCCCGCTGAGAACGCGTGGGTCAACTACAACTCGCTCCAGCAGCTCATGTACTTCATCGTGATCTTCATCGCGGCTCCCCTGGCTGCGATCACGGGCGTGCGGATGAGCGAATGGTGGCCGAAGGACGCCACCAAGCTCAACAAGTTCTACCCTGCACCCCTGGCTCGTGCGATCCACTTCCCGACGATGATCTTCTTCGTCGTGTTCGTCCTCATCCATGTGTTCCTCGTGTTCACGACGGGGATCCTACAGAATCTCAACCACATGTTCGCAGGCACGCACGCGGATAACTGGGTCGGATTCATCTGGTTCGTGGTCTCGCTGGCAGTCGTCGTCGGTGGTTGGTTCGCCGCCAGACCGATGCTGCTGGCACCGATCGCGAATATGTTCGGCCGCGTGTCCAGCCGGTAGCGAAGCTGGCTCCGCTGGTCTGGCTCCGGCGGCGCAATCCGGTGGTCTGGCTCCGGCGGCGCAATCTGGTATCGGGTCGCGCGCCACGCGGGCAGGAAAACGCGGCATAGGCGAAGGCCCTGCGGGACGATCATGCCCCGCAGGGCCTTTTTCGCGCCCTATGGCACGGCCTTGGTGCAACGGTTGGTAAGTTCGTGTCGATCAAGACCGATTTTTCGAAGCGAACTTACCAACCGTTGGCGCGAGGCGGTTGGCGGGGGCGCGGGGTGGTTGGCGGCGGCTCCCTTGGGGTCAGGGCTTCGGCGCTGACGCTCGAGCGCCAGCGCAACTCAGCGCAACGCAGCGCAACCGCTCGAGCGCCAGCGCAACTCTGCGCAACGCAGCGCAACTCTGCGCAACTCTGCGCAACTCAGCGCAACTCAGCGCAGGGCGGCGCGCAGGGTTTTGTCGAACTCGCGGACGTGCTCGGCGGCGTGGGCTTCGACGGCCGACTCCTTGCCCTCGAGGATCGCTTCGAGCAGATCGATGTGCTCGCGGATGTGGGTGATGAGGTCGGGGATGCGGGGGATGACCAGGCACCAGATCCGAGTCGCCAGGTCATCGAGGCGCACCAGGGTCTCCATGAGATGCGGATTGTCCACCGAGGAATAGATGAGGCGGTGAACCTCGAGGTCGCGCTCCATGAGGGCCCGCGGTGCGTCGGTCTCTTTGAGCGACCGTAGGTCAGCGATCGTGGCTTCGAACTCGCGACGGCGTTCAGGGGTGAGGTTGAGGGCGGCCTTGCGGGCGGCGATGGGTTCGAGGACCTCGCGCATCTCGGAGATCGTCGAAAGGTCCTTGAGGTCGACATTGCTCGCGAAGGTTCCGCGTCTGGAGTAGGAGACGACGAGATGGTCGCTCTCCAGACGCTTGAGCGCTTCCCTGATCGGGGTTCGTCCGACCTCGAGCTCTGCGCTCAGGGCAGCCTCGTTGATGGGGTCACCCGGGGCGATGTCGAGCATGATGAGGCGGTGCCGAAGGATCTCATAGGCGCGTTCGGCCAGGGAAACCTTCGGTGAGCTCACGGTAGCCGACGACGACATTATCAATCTCCTGAAATCACCCATTGCACTTTCGTGTTTTCTCGTCATAGACTACAGGAACGCATCTGATATATTAGTTGACGATCAAATGGTCGAAGGAGATCACATGACAGAACAGCTCGTCGAGCCTCTCGAGTCGCCCACCCAGTCGCAGGCGCAGCCGTCTGCTCAGTCGCTCGTGCCCTCGTCCGTGGACTTCTCCAGCCGGGAGCCGGTCGAACTGAGCACCCCCCTCGGGCAACTCGACCCCGAGATCGCCGGACTCATCGATGCCGAGCTCGCTCGTCAGCGCGAGGGGCTCGAGATGATCGCCTCGGAGAACCACACCGCCTCCGCCGTCATGGCCGCGCAGGGATCGGTGTTGACCAACAAATACGCAGAGGGCTACCCCGGGCGTCGCTACTACGGTGGCTGCGAGCACGTCGACGAGGTCGAGCGCCTCGCAATCGCCCGTGTCAAGTCACTCTTCGACGCCGAATTCGCCAACGTGCAGCCCCACTCCGGTGCTCAGGCCAACGCCTCTGTCATGCACGCACTCATCCGGCCAGGCGACACCGTGCTCGGTCTCGACCTCGCCGCCGGCGGGCATCTCACCCACGGCATGAAGATCAATTTCTCCGGTCGTCTCTACAACATCGCCGCCTACGGTGTGCGCGAGGACACCAACTGCATCGATATGGCCGAGGTCGATCGCCTCGCCCAGGAACACCAGCCCAAACTGATCGTCGCCGGCTGGTCGGCCTACTCCCGCCAGCTCGACTTCGCCGAATTCCGTCGCATCGCCGATTCCGTCGGTGCCTACCTCATGGTCGACATGGCTCACTTCGCCGGGCTCGTCGCGGCAGGGCTGCACCCCTCTCCGGTCCCACATGCCCACGTCGTGACCTCGACGACGCACAAGACCCTCGGCGGTCCTCGCGGCGGGATCATCCTCACCAACGACGCCGACATCGCGAAGAAGGTCAACTCCGCAGTCTTCCCCGGTCAGCAGGGTGGGCCGCTTGAGCACGTCATCGCAGGCAAGGCCGTGGCCTTCGGTCTCGCTGCCTCCGAGACCTTCGTCGAGAAGCAGCAGCGGACTCTGACCGGTGCCGCGGAACTCGCTCGACGCCTCGGCGAATCCGATGTTGCCGACCTCGGGATCACCGTCCTCACCGGCGGTACCGACGTCCACCTCGTCCTCGTCGACCTGCGCAACTCCGTCCTCGACGGTGGACAGGCCGAAGATCTGCTCGCCTCGATCGGCATCACCGTCAACCGCAATGCCGTACCGAACGATCCGCGTCCGCCGATGGTCACCTCCGGCCTGCGGATCGGCACCCCGGCCCTGGCCAGCCGTGGGTTCGGTTCCGCTGCCTTCGCCGAGGTGGCCGACATCATCGCCGAGGTGCTCAAGGCCGGTGCTGCCGAAGCTGGTGCCGAGTCCGGTGCCGAACCGCAGGTCATCGCCGAGCTCAGCGACCGTGTGTCGGCTCTGGCGACCGCCCACCCGCTCTACCCCACCATGAACGAAATCGGAGCACGCTGATGGCTGATCAACTCCCCGAACACCCCGACTTCCTGTGGCGCAACCCGGAACCGAAGAAGTCCTACGAGGCCGTCATCATCGGCGGAGGCGGGCACGGTCTGGCCACTGCCTACTACCTGGCCAAGAATCACGGCATGACCAACATCGCCATCCTCGAACGTGGTTGGCTGGCCGGCGGCAATATGGCCCGCAACACGACCATCATCCGCTCGAACTACCTGTGGGACGAGTCCGCAGCCATGTACGAGAAGTCGCTCAAACTCTGGGAACAGCTGCCGGAAGAGCTCGACTACGACTTCCTCTTCTCCCAGCGTGGTGTGCTCAACCTCGCCCACACCCTGCAAGACGTGCGTGAATCCCAGCGGCGGGTGAATGCGAACGCACTCAACGGAGTCGATGCCGAGTGGCTCGACCCTCAGCAGGTCAAGGAAGTCTGCCCGATCATCAACATCGGCGACGACCTGCGCTACCCGGTGATGGGCGCGACCTATCAGCCGCGCGCCGGCATCGCCAAGCACGATCACGTTGCTTGGGCATTCGCCCGCAAGTGCGATGAGATGGGCGTCGATATCATCCAGAACTGCGAGGTCACCGGGATCGAGCGCATCGGCGACAAGGTCGTCGGTGTCGAGACCACCCGCGGCCACATCGCCACCGAGAAGGTCGCCATGTGCGTGGCCGGAGATTCCTCGGTGCTCGCCGACATGGCCGGCATCCGTCTGCCGATCCAGTCCCACCCGCTGCAGGCGCTCGTGTCCGAACTCTTCGAACCCGTGCACCCGACCGTGGTCATGTCCAACCATGTCCACGTCTACGTCTCCCAGGCGCACAAAGGCGAACTCGTCATGGGTGCTGGGGTTGATTCCTACAACGGCTATGGCCAACGAGGCGGCTTCCACGTCATCGAAGAGCAGCTGGCCGCCGCTGTCGAACTGTTCCCGATCTTCGCCCGGGCCCATGTGCTGCGCACCTGGGGCGGCATCGTCGACGTCACTCTCGACGCCTCGCCGATCGTGTCGAAGACCGAGGTTCAAGGCCTCTACGCCAACTGCGGCTGGGGCACCGGCGGCTTCAAGGGCACGCCCGCCGCCGGGCTCACCTTCGCGCACACGATCGCCAACGACGAACCCCACCCGCTCAACGCCCCCTACGCCCTCGACCGGTTCGAAACCGGCCACCTCATCGACGAGCACGGCGCCGCAGCCGTTGCGCACTGAGCGAATACGAGACAGAAGGACCTGCCATGCTTCTCATCAGCTGCCCGTACTGCGGGCCACGCGACGAAACCGAGTTCCACTACGGCGGCCAGGCACACGTCGCCTACCCGGCCGACCCCCACGCGCTCAGCGACAAAGAGTGGGCCGAATTCCTCTTCTACCGCGACAACGACCGCGGTGCCTACGCCGAACGGTGGAGTCACAGCCTCGGGTGCCGCAAATGGTTCAACGCCATCCGCGACACCGTGACCTATGACTTCAAAGCCATCTACCCCATGGGCGAGGCCCGTCCTACGACTGCGGACTCTGCGACGAAGCAGCCGGCGACCGCGGAACCGACTCCAGCACAACCGGCACCGACTCCAGCAGAAGGCGAGGGTGCACGATGACCACCGCAGAAACGAACTCCCGCCTCGAGAACGCGAACGGCATCGACCGAACGCGTCCCATCCGCTTCAGAGTCGACGGCCGGCAGTACTCGGGTTTCGCCGGTGACACGATCGCCAGCGCCCTCATCGCCGCCGGACGCATCGACTGCGGCAACTCGACCTACCTGGGCCGGGCCCGTGGCATCCTCGGCGCCGGAATCGAGGAGTCGAACGCCCTCGTCCGAGTCAAGGGACGCATCCCCGGCGACGTCAGCGAATCCATGCTGCCCGCCACCCGTGTGCCCATCACCGAAGGACTCGAGGCCGACTACCTCGCCGGACTCGGAATCCTCGACCCGGGCCAGGACGAGCTCGTCTACGAACACAAGCATGTCCACACCGATGTGCTCATCATCGGCGCCGGACCCGCCGGACTCGCCGCCGCCCGTGAGGCTGGAAAGTCGGGAGCCAGAACGCTGCTGCTCGACGACAGGTCCGCTCCCGGAGGGTCACTGCTGTCGAGTTCGACCGACAGCGTCGACGGCATGCCCGCCGCCAAGTGGATCGAGTCCACCGTGGCTTCCTTCGCCGAGGCGGAGGAGCTCACCTACCGAGGAAACACAACGGTGTTCGGCAGCTATGACTCGAACTACTTCGTCGCGCTCGAGGACCGCACGCTCGACCTCGTCGAAAACGGGGGATCGGGTGCACAGGGGCGCGGCACTTCCCGCCCGGGCACCCGCCAGCGGGTCTGGCACATCCGGGCCCAGCAGGTCGTGCTGGCCACCGGAGCCCATGAACGCCCGATCGTCTTCGCCAACAACGACCGTCCGGGCATCATGCTCGCCTCGGCCGTGCGCACCTACCTCAATCGCTACGGCGTCGCGGCAGGACAGTCCGTCGCGATCGCTGCGACGAACGACTCGGCATACGAACTGCTCGCCGATCTGCACACGGCAGGCATCGAGGTGCCCGCGGTCATCGACTCGCGGACAACCGCCTCGGCGATGGCAGAGTACGTTGCCCGGGAAACCGGAACTCGGCTCATCCTCGGGTCCGCGGTCAGCGACACTGCAGGTGAGGGACCTGCCGGGCGCGTCAGCGCGATAAGTGTCTCCGGTCTCGACGAAGACGGTGTGGCCATCGGTGACCCTGAGATCATCGATGTGGACCTGCTGGCCGTGGCCGGTGGATTCTCCCCTGTCATCCATCTGCACGGACAGCGCAAGGGCCCAATCGCCTGGCGAGCCGACATCGCTGCCTTCGTTCCGACTGCACCCGTGCGCGACCAGTTCACCGTCGGTGCGCTCACCGGCGACTACTCGCTCGAATCGGCCCTCAGACAAGGTTCGGAGGCTGGCCATGAGGCTGCCAAGCGCACGGGGTTCTCCGCTGCCCTGAGCGTTCCGAGAGCGGCGTCGGTGCCCTTTGCCGAGGCCCGCCCACTGTGGTTGGTCACCTCGGCCAGCGCCGATCACGCCGAGCTGACCACGCATTTCATCGACTTCCAGCGTGACCAGTCCGTTGCCGATGTGCAGCGGGCGATGAACGCAGGCATGCGCTCGGTCGAGCACATCAAGCGCTACACCTCGATCTCGACGGCCAATGATCAGGGCAAGACAAGCGCGGTCAACGCCATCGGTGCCATCGCGCAGGTGCTGGGCGAGTCCGACCTCGGCTCTGTCGGCCACACGACCTTCCGTGCGCCCTTCGCGCCCGTGCCGTTCGCGGCGTTGGCCGGCAGGCGCAAGGGCGAGCTCTTCGACCCGGCGCGGGTCACCTCGATCCACCCCTGGCACATCGCCCACGGTGCCGAATTCGAAGACGTCGGTCAGTGGAAGCGGCCCTGGTACTACCCGGCCGACGGGGAGGACATGGACGCGGCGGTGCTGCGCGAATGCAAGGCTGTTCGCGAATCGGTCGGTTTCCAGGATGCCTCAACCTTGGGAAAGATCGAGATCCGCGGCACCGACGCCGGCAAGTTCCTCGGCCAGATCTACACCAACGGCTTCGCCAAGCTCAAGGTCGGCAAGGGCCGCTACGGACTCATGTGCAAACCCGACGGAATGGTCTTCGACGACGGGGTGACCCTGCGTGTGGCGGAGGACCGCTACTACATGACCACGACCACCGGTGGAGCAGCGACCGTACTGGAATGGCTCGAGGAATGGCACCAGACCGAATGGCCCGAACTCGACGTCGTCTTCACCTCGGTGACCGAGGAATGGTCGACCGTCGCGGTCGCCGGACCGAAGTCCCGCGAGGTCATCGCCAAACTCGCTCCGAATCTGGACGTGTCCAACGAGGCCTTCGAATTCATGGGCTTCAGGGAGACCACCCTGGCCAACGGGATCCCGGCTCGCATCTGCCGCATTTCGTTCTCCGGTGAACTCGCCTTCGAGATCAACGTCGACACCTTCTACGGGCTCACCGTCTGGGAGGCCGTCGCCGAGGCGGGTGCAGAGTTCGGCATCACCCCCTACGGAACCGAGACCATGCACGTTCTCCGTGCCGAGAAGGGCTTCATCATCGTCGGTCAGGACACCGACGGGACCGTCACCCCGCAGGACGCGGGCATGGACTGGATCGTCTCGAAGCTCAAGGACTTCATCGGCAAGCGCTCGTACTCGCGGATCGACACGTCACGTGAGGACCGCAAGCACCTCGTCGGTGTCCTCCCCGTCGACGGTACGACCCGTCTTGCCGAAGGTGCCCAGCTCATCACTTCGGGCACAGCTCTGACCCCGGAGGCGGGCCCGGTCCCGATGATCGGACACGTCACCTCGTCCTATATCTCACCGAGCATGGACCGACCCTTCGGCCTTGCGCTCGTTGAGAACGGCCGGAACCGGATGGGTGAGATCGCCCAGTCTCCGGTCGGCGGCGAGCTTGTCGACGTCGAGATCACCTCACCCGTCTTCTACGATCCAGAAGGGAACCGCCGCGATGGCTGAAACCACCCAGAGCACACAGACGCTCGAGGCAACTGACGAGATCAATGCCCTCCGCGTCTCCCCGGCAGCGCACCTCACCGAGGAGATGGCGACCGCCACCAAGGCGGGCGGGCGGGCCGTGGGCCTGCGCGAACGAGCGTTCACCGTCCAGATCGGTCTCAGATGCACCCCGGGAACCGCCTCGGCGGATGCCCTCGAGTCCGCACTCGGGATCACGCTGCCCAAACAGGTCGGCGAAGTCACCGGGGACGGGACCGGTCTGCACACGATCTGGCTGAGCCCCGACGAATTCCTCGCCGTCGATGTCTCGCGCCAGCAGCGTCCGGGCGAGACCCTCGTCGCCGAGGCGGCCCTCGAAGGACTGCCCGGACAGGCCGTGGATCTGTCCGCGAACCGAACGATCATCGAGCTGACCGGGTCGAAGGCCCGTGAGGTGCTTGAGAAGAGTGTCCGCGCCGATCTCCACCCCCGTGCCTTCGGCGTGGGCACGGCGCTCGTCACCCAGCTGGGGCCGGTGCCGGTCATCCTGCACCACTCCTCGGAGGGTGAATACCGTGTGTACCCGCGGGCGAGTTTCGCGGACTTCACCGTCCGCTGGCTGCTCGATGGAATGGCTGAGTTCGTCGCCGACGACGCCAGGGCGCCCGCCGACGATTCCGAGAGCACCGGCTGATGGCACTCGGCGTTCTCGACCTCTTCTCCATCGGCCTCGGCCCGTCCTCCTCGCACACAGTGGGCCCGATGCGGGCGGCCGTGCGATTCGTCGATGAGCTGGCTGCTGATGGTCACTTCGCTCGAGTCGAGAAGGTCAGCGTCGGTCTCTTCGGCTCCCTGGCCGCCACGGGAATCGGGCACGGTTCCGATTCCGCGGTCCTCGCCGGGCTGAGCGGGTGCGAGCCCGAGACTCTCGATCCTGATGCCGTGGGTCCGCTGGTCGCCGAGGTGCGAGAGCAGGGGACGATCAACCTCGGCGGACGCAGGACCATCCCCTTCGATCCGGAGGCCGACCTCACGCTGCATCGGCGTGAATCCCTGCCGCAGCATCCCAACGGGATGCGGATGAGCGCCGAGGTGGACGGGGAGGTCATCGAACGCGAGTACTTCTCCATCGGCGGTGGCTTCGTCGTCACCGCCGATGAGATGGGAGTCGAGTCAGCGGACTCCCGCGACGTCCTCGATTTCGCCACCGCCGATGAGCTGCTCGAGCAGTGCAGCCGGCATGGGGTGTCCATCGCCGAACTCATGGCCATCAACGAACGCGAACGTCAGGACGACGAGCTCCTGCGCAAGCAGCTGCTCGACATCTGGGCGGTCATGCGCGAATGCGTGCACAACGGGTGCACACGCACTGAGACCGAGCTTCCCGGCGGGTTGAAGGTGCGCAGACGCGCGCCGGAACTGCGGGCGCGGCTCGAGGACGCAGAGTACAGAGCCTCGGGTTCCCTCGATGCGCTTGAATGGGTCAACCTCTACGCACTTGCCGTCAACGAGGAGAATGCCTCGGGCGGACGCATCGTCACGGCACCGACGAACGGGGCCGCCGGCATCATCCCGGCGGTGCTGCACTACATGGATCGCTTCGTCGTCGGCGACGGGGAGGCCGGTGACGATGCTGCGGGTGCCGAGGATGACGGACGAGCCGGCGACGACGCCGTCGTGAAGTTCCTGCTGACCGCGGGGGCCATCGGGATCCTGTTCAAGCGCAATGCCTCGATCTCCGGGGCTGAGGTCGGCTGTCAGGGCGAGGTCGGCTCCGCCTGTGCGATGGCTGCCGCAGGTCTGTGCGCCGTGCTCGGCGGCAGTCCCGAGCAGATTGAGAACGCCGCAGAGATCGGACTCGAACACAACCTGGGTCTGACCTGCGACCCCGTCGGGGGCCTGGTGCAGGTCCCGTGCATCGAGCGCAATGCCATTGCCTCGGTGAAGGCGATCAACGCTGCGAGACTGGCCATGCACGGCGACGGCAGTCACCGGGTCAGTCTCGACCAGGCGATCGAGACGATGCGCCAGACCGGCGCGGATATGAAGTCGAAGTACAAGGAGACGTCACTCGGCGGACTCGCCGTCAATGTCATCGAGTGCTGACGAACGAGCAGACAACCTCGGCGGGTCGAAGTTGACCGTCTGAGCCGAATCACCCAATGATTAGGTACACCCTATCGAGCAAGGAAGCAGTGGATATGCAGGACTACATCTTCACCCTGGAATGCGACGAACGACCAGGCATTCTCCATTCCGTCACCGGCGCCCTCCTGACCCACGGCGGTGACATCAAGGAACTCAAGCAGTTCGACGATCAGTATGCCGAACGTCTGTTCCTCCGCATCGACTTCAGCATCAAGGAAGGCTCGAACGGAGCGATCGACGACCTGCGTCGGGACTTCGAAACCATCGGCACAGACTTCGATGCGACCTGGCAGCTATGGCCGCAGGGGGAGAAGCGCCGGGTACTCATCATGGTCTCGAAGTTCGAGCACTGCCTCAACGACCTGCTCTTCCGTTCCCAGATCGGCGAACTGCCCATCGAGATCGCGGCCGTGGTGTCCAACCACCCCGACCACAGGGAGCTCGTCGAATGGCACCACATCCCGTTCTTCCGCATCCCGGTGACCAAGGAGACCAAGCCCGAGGCGGAGGCGAAGCTGCTCGAACTCGTCGATCGCTTCGAGGTCGACCTTGTCGTGCTCGCCCGCTACATGCAGGTGCTCTCCGATGATCTGGCCCGTGAGCTGACGGGGCGGGCGATCAACATCCACCACTCGTTCCTGCCCTCGTTCAAGGGCGCCAAGCCCTATCACCAGGCCTGGGAGCGGGGAGTCAAGACCGTTGGGGCGACCGCGCACTTCGTCAACAGCGAACTCGACGAGGGGCCGATCATCGCCCAGCAGCTCGTCGAGGTCGATCACGCCTTCGGCCCACAGGACCTCGTGGCCGCCGGTCGCGACGCCGAGTGCAAGGCCCTGTCCAATGCCGTCAAATGGCACTGCGACGGCCGGGTGTTCCTCTCCGGGAAGCGCACAGTCGTCCTGCGGTGAGTCAGCGGGGCCGGGTCGCAGCGCCGCTGCGTTGCATCGCGGGGCGACTTTGGCGTCGAGAGCAGACTCTGGGGAGTGTGCTCTCGACGCTGAGCTGTGCCTTCGACGCCAACCTGTACCCTCGGCAGCGGGCATGCTCCTCACGCTACCGCAGGAGGTTCAGTCCGACTCAGCCACGACGTTGAAGGTGTCCATCCTCGAATCCTGGGCTCCGCGGACATAGCCGGAGGGAGCGGCCGCTGTTGTACGAAGGAAGTCGACCACCTCGGCGCTGAGCACCTCACCAGGCAGAACATTGGGCACGCCGGGAGGGTACGCGGCAAGAGCATCGGCAGAGACCTGGCCGACCGCCTCGGCGAAGGGAACCGTCCGGGGTGTCGCGAAGTACGCATCGCTGATCTCCAGTCGCTTCTCGCAGCTGCCGGGCAGAACGATGGGACGCTCCGGCTCGGACTCAGAGCGCGGCAGTTCCTGCAGCGCGGTCCAGAATCGTTCGACATCGACCGGTGAGGTTGCACCGATGAGCAGGAGCAATGCTGAGGGCGTCGCCAGCTCGCAGTAGATCCGGTGGTCGCGGATGAGCTTGTACTGGGCATCAGCGCCGGTGATCCCGGCACCGCGGGTGTCGATGACGACCTTGAACGGATCGTTGGCGATCGCATCATGGCCGCCGAGGATGTCAGGGGTCGCGTCGCGGAACCTCGAGTCGTTCTGAACTCGAGTTCGGATCTCCTCGGCGGTGGCCAGTGCTTCGTCGATCGCCTCCGGGTGGGTGACGAGATGACGACGTGCCTCGTCGAGGGAGGACAGGAGGATGGCACTGGACGAGGTTGACTGATAGGACTTCACGACCCGATCGACCAGGGTCTCGATGCGCTGTGCCTGCCGTCCGTGGCCGAGGTGGACCATCGCGGACTGCGCCAAAGATCCGGCGCCCTTGTGGGTGCTGGAGACGACAAGATCGGCACCGAGGCGGACCGCATTGACGGGCAGCTTCTGGTGCATGCCGAAGTGGGAGCCCCAGGCCTCATCGACGATGAGGGGAACATCGTGGCGATGGGCCACCTCGGCGATGGCGCCGATGTCGGCCACAGCGCCGAAGTAGCTGGGGGAGACGAGGTAGACGGCGGCGGACTCCGGGTACTCGCTCAGGGCGTACTCGACCTGGGCCGGAGTCACACCGTGGGAGGAGCCGAGGCCAGGATCGACGCGACCGTGGATGAAGTGCGGGCGCAGTTCGGCGTGTGTGACGCCATCGATGACCGAAGAGTGGACGCTGCGCTGGAGGACGAATTCGCGTCCCAAGCCGCGCACAACGGTCGTCGCGATGTGGTTGCCTCCGGAGGCGCCATTGGTGATGAACCAGGTGCGGGCTGCGCCCCAGGCATCGGCGGCGAGCTGCTGGGCGGCCATGATCGGAGTCACGCGGTCATGATTGATCATCCGCCAGTCCTCCTGGTCCACACCGCTGAACAGCATGGGGAAGTCGATGCTCATGCCGGCCTCGCCGACGACCTCGGCCAGTCCCGGTGCATGGTCGCGGCTGCCCTGGTGGGCGGGCACGTGCAGACGCTGCCAGTCCTCGGCGGCCAAGGAACGCAGCGCCTCGGCATACGGCGCGGTGAATTGGCGAGGGTCGATGGCGGTGGCCGCGGTGGGGCGCGAGACTGGTGTTTCGCGGGCGGCTGACGTTGCGTCGTTCGCGGTCGCAGAGGTCGTCGCGGTGTCCGGGTGCAGATGAGTTTCGGCGAGCATGAGTCCCACACTAGGACTCGAAAGCTAGCTAGGATATAGCAAGAAATCGTTCACAGTGGCATAGTCTCTAGGCCATGATGAATCTGCAGCAGTTTCGGGTGCTCTTAGCGATCAGGGACGAGGGAAGTCTCAACCGGGCCGCCGAGGTGCTCGAACACGGAGTCCCGACCGTGACCCATCACCTGCGCACCCTCGAATCCCATCTGCGGGTCAAGCTGGTCGACCGGGCGCGGAACGGAACTCGACTGACGCCCTTGGGCGAGTCCTTCGCCGAGGAGATCGAACCGGTGCTGGCACGCATCGATCGGGCCGAGCAGCTCGTCACCGCACAACGCGATGCCGGAGTGGTGTCCCTGCGCGTCGGGTCGTTCTCCTCGATCGGCTCAAGACTGCTCCCGGCCGCAATCGCAGAGCTCCAGCAGCGGACGTCCGTGCGCGTCGAGGTCGTCGAAGCCGAACCCAGCGAGGTCGTGCGGATGCTCCACAGCGGTGAGGTCCACGCCGGCCTCATCTACGACATCCCCGAACTGCCTGAATTCGCGGGCCCCGAGCTGCGGCTGCGCACCCTCCTCGACGAGCCCTACCGGGTCATGGTCGCCGGCAACGGAGAGCTGGCGGGACACGAGATCCTCGACTTCGCCACGATGGGCGACGTCGACTGGGTGCTCAGCCGAAACGAATCGGAAGCCTCGGTGCGGGTGCTGCGGCGGATCTCCCGGGGACTGGGATACGAGCTGCGCGAACTCATGCGCAGCGACGACCTCTACATGATCCACGGGCTGGTGGCCGAAGGTCTCGGATGCGCATTGACCACCGAGGTGGCCGTGGACACCGACTTCGACGTCGTCCTCAGGCCGGCCAAGCAGGATTTGGGTCAGCGTCGGGTCTCGTTCGTGACCAGACCCGGCCCGAACCCGGCAGCGGTGGGGTGGCTGGGCGAGATCCTGAGTGCGGTGGCCACGCGACTGGAGGCCGCCTCGGCGGGATGAGTGGCGGTGTCGGTGCGAGGGCGGTGATCAGGGATCGGCCTGCGTGCCCAGCGCCTCGGCGATGGCTTTGGCCTCGCGACGGAGCAGAGCGACGAGGCGTTCGACGCGGGAGCCGGTGACGCGGTCGGCGATGCTCGCGATCGACAGGGCCGCGCGAGGGCGGCTGCCGCGGATCCGCAGCGGCACGCCCACGGCCCACGACCCCTGGGCGAAGAGGCCGGGATTGTGGACGAAACCGTCGACTCGAGCCCGGTCGATGATGTCGCGCAGCTGCGCGACCGAAACCTTGGGATACCGTTCGGCGAAGATCTGCGCGTTGGCCTCGAACTGGGCGTCCACCTCGGCGGGGGAGAGTTCGGAGAGAATCGCGAGACTGCCCGCGCCGATGCCCAGCGGGTGGCGATCGCCCACGGACAGGGCGTTGTTCAGAATCTCACCGAAGCCCTCCTCGCGGCGGGCGCAGATCGAGTAGTTGCCGGTGCGCAGAGTCAGGAAGGCCGTGTCCCGGCTCAGCTCGGCCAGTCGCAGCAGGCTTGACTCCGACTCTGTGACCAGGGGGTCTACGGATTTCTGGGCGAGCTGACCGAGGATCTGCGACTGCACGCCGAGGCGGTAGCCGCCCTCCTCGAAGCGTTCGACGTACCCCATGGCGATGAGCGCCTGGAGCATTCGGTGGACGCTGGCCTTGGGGCGGCCGCTGATCGAGGCGACCTCAGATAGGCTGGCTCCGCTGCTGCGCTCGCCGGCGATGAGTCCGACGAGGTTGAGCAGGGTCAGCGCTCGCTGGATGCTCTGGGCACCGGTGCCGGGCTCGAGGTCGTCGACGGCGTGGGCGACGTTGAACGACGCGGACCGTCGCAGGATCTTCCCACGCATCTTCATCCGGTGTTCTTCATTGGGGTCGGCGCCGTTGTGCATGCTTCCATTATGGTCGTCGTACTGCCGCTCACGGTACCCGCCGTATCACTGCCGGTTGACAGGTGCTCGATCACTGCCGGTTGACGGATACTCGTTGGAGCGGAGGGCCGATCGTGACTGTAGGGCCGATCGTTACCAGGGCACCGTGCCGTCGCTGTCGGTGAATGTTCCGGTCGTGCCGTCGCTGGGGATGGTTCGATCTTCGATGACACTTGGTCGCGAGTCATCGCTGTGGGTCGACCGCTGTGGGTCGACCGCTGTTCGACGCCGCGCTGAGCGTTGGTCAACAGCCCTGGCCCAGTTACCGGCCTGGGGAGGCCTGGTCAACGGTCTGGGGAGGGCGCACACTGAAGGCACCGCATCCGCTCTGGGAGGAGCAACCATGAGTGCCACATACACCTTCGACGTGTTCTCGAGCCTCGACGGGTTCGCCTCGGTCAGTCCCGACGGTGACTGGGGAGGCTACTGGGGCAAACAGGGGCCTGAACTCCTCGCCCACCGACTCGAGCTCTACAGCGGACCCAATCGGCTCGTCCTCGGTGCAACGACATTCCGCGAGTTCGCCGCCATGCTCGCAAACACCGAGGACTTCCCTGATGTTCTCGATCCCTGGGTCAGTGCAATGCGCAATCTGCCGACAACCGTCATCTCAACCTCGCTGAGCGGACCGCTCGACTGGCCGCAGGCCGCCGTGGCAGACGGTGACGCGCTCGAGGTGGTGGCACAGATGAAAGACGAGTCTGATGTGCCGATTCGTTCGCACGGAAGTCTGTCGATGAATCGTGCGCTGATGGGCGCTGGCCTCGTCGACCGGCTGCAGGTGACGATCTATCCGGTGATCACCGGACGCACCGGAACCCAGCCGATCTTCGCCGGATCGCAGGACTTCGATCTCGAACTCCTCGACCGCACGTCGCTGGGAGGCGGCGTCGAGGAGCTCGTCTACCGGCCGACGCTGCACTGACCACGGGCACCGTGGGCGCCGACAGCGGCGCACCGTGGCCCCGACAATGACGCATCATAGGCGTTGGGCTAAGGCTCGCGGTGGACTGCTGCAGCCGAGCTATCCATGATGTGGAACATCGTCCTGCCCGGGAACGCCCACCTCGGCGAGCGATCGACCTAGAATCGGATCGGCCCCAACCGGGAGCCGGCCCCGACTAGCGCAGGTGGTTCCTGCTGCAGCGACGCGATCATGACGAGGAAAGTGAGTGTGGACAAGGTGGGCACGACGGTCCTTGAACTCAGCGAAGTGACGTTCCGACGTGGGGAGACGAGGATCCTCCACGGCGTCGATCTGCGCATCGCGCGCGGTGAGCATTGGGTCCTCATCGGCCCCAACGGAGCGGGGAAGTCGACGATTCTCAGCTTCGCCTCGGCGCAGGTCTTCCCTACCTCCGGGACCGTGGACATCCTCGGCGACCGTATGGGTCGGGTCGAGCTCCAGGCTCTGCGCCGCCACATCGGACACGTCAATCCGCGCCACCCTCTGCGCTCGAACCTGTCCGTGCGCGAGGTCGTCCTCACCGGCCTGACCGGCACGATCGAACGCCCCCTGCGCTGGGAACCCAGTCCAAACGAGATCTCGAGGGCCGATGACCTCATCGCCGAGGTGGGACTGACCTCCCGTGCGGACGCGGGGTGGAAAGTGCTGTCCCAGGGGGAGCGGGGCCGAGCGCTGGTCGCTCGAGCTCTCATCGCCGAGCCGCAGCTCCTCCTCTTCGACGAACCGACCACCGGCCTCGACGTGGCCGCCCGCGAACAGCTGTTGGAGACCATCGATTCGCTGTCCGTGACCTCGCCGGAGCTCACGACGCTGCTGGTGACCCACCACCTCGAGGAGATCCCGGAGTCCACGTCCCACGCGATGCTGATCTCCCACGGGCGGCTCACCGCTGCAGGTGAGATCGCCGAGGTGCTCAGCACCGACCAGGTCAGCGCGGCCTTCGAGCACCCGATCGACGTCGGTTTCGCCGACGGACGCTGGTCGGCTCGGGCGATCCGGCAACGAGTCGCGGCGGTCTGAGCGTCAGGCCTGTTTCGTGAGCAGCTCGACCAGGCCATCGGCGATGGCAGACATTCCTGCCTCATCCGGGTGGAAGGAACCGGCGATCTTCATGGTCCGCGTCATTGCGCGCTCACATCGCGCCGCCTAATCTTGAGACATGAAGATGAGTACCGTATGGAGCATCGTCGGCGCGATCATCGCGATCATCATCGCGTGGTGGGTCGTCAACGTCGCGTTCTCAATCGCATGGTTCCTTGTCAAAGCGCTCATCACCGTCATCGTCGCGGTCGCCATCTTCTACCTGATCAAAGCATCCCTGAAGTCCAAGGACTGACAGCGCTGACAACTGGCTGATCAAGCATGAGCGTCCGCCCAGTTCAGCTGCCGGTGGCCGGACGCAACGACCGGAAGTCAGAGGTCGCCGAGGCTGGTGTTCGCCCCGCACAGGACGACGCAGACCTTTTCGTCGGGTTCCGGAACATAGCCTTCGGATGCACCTGAGCCGTGGATGCCGGCCAGCGCCGTTGCCGCCGCATGTTCGACGGCCAGGCGATGCTCACCCCAGAGATGATGCCGAGCCTCAATGATCTGTGCATCGTCGACGAGCACCGAGGTGACCAGGTCACTCTGTGCGGCCGCGACCGCCAGGGGTGTGGCTCGGCGGGCACCCAGGGAATCGGCCGCCACGGAATCGACGGGTACATCGACGGGCTCGCCCGCTTCCAAAGCCGCGTTCAGGGCGCGACAGTTCCTCGGCTCGACCGCAACCGTGCGCACCCCATGGAATGTGGCAGCCGTGGCCACCCCGGCGAACAGGCCGCCCCCGCCTACGGAGACGACGACCGTGTCGAGATCGGGGATCTGGGAGAGGATCTCGGTCATCATCGTGCCGGCGCCGGCCGCGATGAGCGGATGATCGTAGGCGTGGGAGGCCAAGGCCCCCGAGGACTCGACGAATTCATGGCAGGCCAGGGCCGCCTCGGCGTATTCAGAACCGACCAGACGCACCTCGGCGCCGTAGCTGTGCAGTCGCTCGACCTTGACGGTCGGGGCGTTGGCAGGCAGGAAAACGGTCGCCCGAACTTCGGCCTCGCGGGCGGCCCAGGCGCAGGCCAAGCCCGCGTTGCCGCCCGAGGCGATCGTGACGCCGGCGTCAGGGAAGGTTCCCTGGCCAATGTGCGTCTGAATGAAGTTCTGCGCCCCGCGGGCCTTGAAGGTGCCCGTGTACTGCATGAACTCGAGGGCGAAGTGGACGCCTGAGCCCCTCGGATCGGTGCTCGGCGGGGCGGACCATGTAGCCGCCGTCGGACTCGGGGCGCCGGAAGCACTCCCAGGCTGTGCTGATGCCACCGTGACCGGGCGAACGTACCCCGCGATCCGTGCGGCGGCCGCTTCGATGTCGTTGATCGTGAGTTCATTCATCGAACTTCTCCTGCTTCTGTAGGATCTCATCGTCATTTCGTGGACTCTCCGGGACGAACGGAAGCATCAGATGGAGACGTCCTCCGCCCTCGTCATTGCGCTCCAGGCGCAGCGAGCCGCCCCGGGATTCGGCCCGTGCCCGATGTCGTGCCAAGCCCGACAGGGGCGGGTCCTCGGACTCAGGGCCCGTACCGTTGTCGTCGATCCTCACATCGAGCACCCACTCTGTTCCGCGCTTGAGGGCCTCGACTCGCACGGTCACCCTATCTGCCCCGCCGTGCTTGATCGCATTCGTCACCGCTTCCTCGGTGGTGTAGATGACGACGAGGCGATCTTGCAGCGGCAGCGGTGCACGCAGCGTCCGGATGAGCTCCTTCATCGTCGGTCCGAGATCGACAGTCGTCGCGACGGTGGGCGGAAGACGGTCGAGAAGCGCTCGGATCGCCTCATAGGTGCCGAGGTCCGCTCCCGAGGGGAAGAGGCTGTGGCTGAGTGAGCGAACGTGCTCTTCGCGCAGCTCATCGAGGTCCAGGGCCCGGTCACGCAGGGTCGGAGCCCACTGTGCGGGATCATCGTCGCCTGCCATGAGGCGGTCCGCGACCTGATCAAGTCCTCCAGCGACGACGACGAGGCGGTGCTGAACCGTCCCGTGCAGGCGATCGGCAACGATCCTCCGCACTCTCAGCTCCTCCCGCTCAAGCTCGGAGACGGCTTCGCGGGTGCGGGCCTCTTCGTCTCTGCGGAGGGCTCGCTCCCGATCCTCGCGCTCGAACAGCGCAGCCACGAGGAAGCCGGTGGCGATGGCCAAGAGGTACCCGCTCATCCCGGTCACCCAGATGGTGAGGCCACCGTGAGTATCGCGTTCGAGGGTCGTCGCCGGAAGCAGAAGCGCCGTTCGCACGGAGGACTGGACGGCGGAGAGGAGGAGAGTGATGATGATTCGAATCCACCACGACGCCACGAGAGCGCACAGGGGGATCGTGATGATGATGAGAACGGCGCCGATGACAACGGTGAGCCCCCCGACCCACCAGAGGAGAGCGGCTGTTTCCCACCTGCTGCTCCATTCCGTCGCCTGTTCGGCGACGAGGGCGGAGAACGCGACGGTATTGATTGCGGCGACAAGGGCCGCGATCCGTGCACGGGGCCAGCGGTCACGCACCGTCTCCCAAAGCGTCGTCACCTGTGCCATGTGCGTCCAGTCTGCTCGAGGAACGCAAGCACGGCGTGGACTCGCCGATTCGTCCCCGTCCGTTCGATCCCGAGTCTCCTGTAGATCGAGAGCAGGTGGCTTTCGACTGAACGTTCGGATATGTGCAGGCGCTGTGCCACTGCCTCGTTCGACAGGCCCTCCGCAACAAGCCTGAGCACCTCGAACTGTGCCTTCGTCAACCCCGCTACCTCTGTTCCGGCACGCGGCGTCGATCGCTGGACCAGTGATGGATCGATGACGACATCACCGTCTGCTGCGGCGGCGATGGCTCCGATGAGCACGCTGCTGGTGAAGGTCGAGCGCTTGGACAGATAGCTCCAGGGTTCGCTCACTTCGTCCTGGACGGAGAGGAACAGCCCCATGACGTCGAGGCTCGACAGCAGCATGACGGCAATCCTCGGGTCCCTGCGCTGCAGCTCGAGTCCGAGCGCAACTCCATTGCCGTCACCGAGGTTGACGTCGAGCAGTGCGACGTCTGTGCTGTGTTTGCCGATCGCAAGTCGAGCCGAGGATGCACCCTCGACGGCGTGGACGACACGCAGATCCTCGGACTCATCGACCGTTCGGACGAGCATCGATCGCATGAACGCCTCGTCCTCGACGATGCTCACGCGGATGGGGCGTGGGCGCTTCGGGGTGATCGGTCTGGCAGTCATCGATCGGCGCTTCCCTCCATCGGTGTCTCGATTCGCCCTGCGACGGTGCGACTGGGCCCTGCGGCCGGACGCTACCACCAGTCATTCTACGAGTTTCCACGTAGATCACACGGGTGAGTGCTGTTCTCGGAGGTTCACTGGAATCACCGGCAGGAAGCCGGGGAGCAGAGAGCGAACGAGGAGCAGCGATGACCGATAAGAACCACTTCACCGACCAGATGGCGTCAACCGAGAAGCCCGCGACGTCCGATCGTCGCCGCCGTCGCAAGCTGCTGGCCATCACCTCCGGCGGACTCGTCCTCGGCATCGGCGCGGCCATCACCCTGGCGGCATGGACAGACAGGGAATCCGCTCACGGTGACTTCAGTGCAGGTTCGTTCGCTCTCGAGAGCAGCGCGGACGGCACCAACTTCGCCGATACGACGGCACCCGGCGATGCTCTTGCCCTCACCTTCGACGACCTGGCGGAGAACCTGTCGCCGAAGGACACGGCGAGTGCGGTCTACGCGATTCGGCTCGATCGGTCGTCTACCTATTCGGCCGCGGTATCGGGGGCCGTCGAAGCCAGTGGCAGCGCCGCAGACAACCTCACCTATTCGGTGCAGAGAGTCTCAGATATCTCCGGCGGGAGCCCAGTCGGCGGTGCTCTCGTCAGTTCTGAGCCGGTGACGTCTACGACCGTGCACGAGGACATGTTCTCGGTGGGATCACTCAACGAGGTCGTCTTCCTCAAGGTGACGGTCAACGCCGACGCCGATCTCGGACAAGGTGAGAGCGCTGATGTCGTCTGGAACCTCACCGGCACCTCGGTCGATTCGCTGTGACCGGTCGGCGAAGCTCGAACAAGCGGAGTGCCGCGGTTGCGGTCGGCCTTTCGGCCGTCACCGGCAGCTGTGTCTTCGGCGCGGTGGTGGGCACGACGCTTGCTTCGTGGCAGGACGAGGAATCATCGGCTACGAGCTTCGCCGCCGGTACATTCGAGACGCAGTCACAGGGTGATGGCGGCGAATGGGCCCATCACGCAGCGGGCTCCTCAGCCTCCCTTGGTGCCGAGATCGCCGACCTCGCGCCCGGTGGGAATGCCTCGGCCCCGAGCGCGGGTCAATCGCATTACAGCTCGTTCCATGTCCGGACTTCTTCGGACAGCAGTCGCAGCGGGAAGGTTCGAGTTTCGGATCTGGCTGTCGACGGGGCGCTGGCCCGGGTCCTCGAATTCCGCGTCTTCGACGCCGGGGGCGATCGGAGCTGCGCCGCTGCGGCCGCCGGCCCCGGCACAGTGTTTCTGGTGGGGGGACCCCAGGACTATCAACAGGTGTCATCCGATGTGACAAGCGGGACCGGCATGACGATCGGCGCCTTCGGCAGTGACCCGGCCGAACTGTGTCTTGAGCTGCGAATCGCCGCTCCAGCCGACTCGAATTCCGGAGACGAAGCCCAGGGTGCGTCTGCTGCGGCAGTGCTCACCGTCGCAGTCGCCCAGAACTGAATTTCCCACACACGAGAAGCACGAAATGACCGAGAAGGAGAAGACGATGTCGACATTCGAACATGCTCGGCCGGCTCGCCGGAGAGCGCTGGCAGAGGCTCGGGGGACGGCTCGTTCCCCACACAGTTCACGACAGGGCTCACGGGGGCGTGGTCTGCTGGCCATCCTGGCCGATCTGCTGCTGTGGACGACCGCAGCCGCAGGTGTGCTGTTCGCAGTGCTCGCTGTCCTCACCATGCTGTTGGGGTTCCGTGTGATGCTCTTCGCCACGGGCTCGATGGAACCGACGATCCCCACCGGATCCGCGGCGCTCGTCGCTCCGGTTGATGCGGCCCAGGTGAGAGTCGGCGATGTCGTCACGGTCGATCGAGGCGAGGGAAACCTGCCTGTGACCCACCGCGTGGTCGCAGTCGAGTCCGCCGACGGGCCGAACGAGCGGTTGCTGACTCTGCGCGGCGACGCGAACGATGAGAACGACCCTTCACCATATGAGGTCGACGAGGTGGGACGAGTCATCGTTTCGGTCCCGGGGGTCGCTTCGACCATCGCCGCCTTGGGGGAGCCGTCGATGCTTGTTCCGCTCGGGGCCGCTGCATCCGGGTTCGTGGTCTGGGGCCTCTGGCCGCGGAAGCGAGAAGGTAGTGAGAGGCGATGATGAAATCGCGCAGTTCGCGAGTACTCCTGTTCATCGCGCTCATTCTGTCCGCAGCGGCGGGATTCCTTGGGGTCTATGCGCCAGTCACCGGAGACCAGAGCATCGTCGGAATCACCGATGCCGCGTGGACGACCGAGGAATCGGGTGCGATCGCCGTCGCTGCAGGGACAGTCGAAGCCCCTGAAGCAAAGTGCGAGGGGCGCAATTCCGCGCCGAATCTGCTCCATCTCGCTGTACCGAGCGACGGTCTCGAGGTGACCGAATACCTTGTCACCGTGACTGCTGACGAGGCAGTCGGTGCGTGGCAGGCCGGTACGACGGACGAAGGTTACCCGCTCGTCTCCGATGCCGAAGCAGTTCGTGTGCCCGCGTCTACGGAGGCAGTCGCCTGGGGCATCGCCGGTCAGTGGAATCACACCTGGAGCGGAGACATCACAGTGAAGTCGGTGGGGCCGGGCGGCTGGACCTCGGCGCCGGTTCGCTACACGTGGTCGATCGGCTTCGACTGGCTCGGTATCGGATATGGCCAGTGTTCGGCAGCGGCCTGACTTCGCAGAGACAGAATCTATAACGAAACGGTAACGCTGGAAAGACGGGGCAGACGGTTCGGCTATGCGAACTGATGCTCGACAAGGCAATTGCATTCACCGACGACTACACGTCATTCGTGTAATAGTTCCGACATGCGCGCTCAGGAGGCTCGGGTTGAGGGTAGCCTGCCGGAGGCGGATTGCGGGGTCGACGGCCGCGCAATCCGCCTTGTAGAGGGGTAGGGACCCCCGATTCTGACAACGATTGTGGTGTGTATGTTAGCGACCGTATGGCTGGTGATAGCTGTGAGCTTCGTCGTCGGCTTAGCTGTCAAGGCATCGACTCGAGCGGTTGGCACGGTCTTCGCCACGCTGTGGTTCGTCGCCATCATGGCAGATTCCGCGGTTCCGGAATCGCAGGAGACCCTGATAGCCACCGCGCAGACCTGCGCAGCGACATTCGCCGGCTCACTGGTGGCGTTCTTCGTCGGCTTCGTCCTCCTGGGTCTCCTGCGAGACCGGAGGAACCGAAAGAGCCGAGCCGCCTGATCCCCGGTGCCGCGGAAGCATGGTGCTGGCGAACTCAGCGGCGGCGGCTCACGCCTCTCCGTGGTGCTTGGCCACGCCCAGGGGCACGCCCTTCGTCTCCTTGACCAGGCTGACGGCGACCAGCGAGATGATGCAGACGATGATCATGTAGGCCGCGATCGACAGTGATGAGCCGGTGCGTGCCAGCAGGGTCTCCGCGATCGTCGGAGCAAAGGCGCCGCCGAGGATCGCGCCCAGAGCGTAGCCGATGGACACGCCAGAGTAACGGACCTGCGGTGGGAACATCTCCGCATACATCGCCGACATCGGACCGTAGGACAGGCCCATGCCCACGGTGAGGACGAAGATGCCGATCCCGTACATCCAGATGTTGGCCTGATCGATCATGAGGAACGTCGGGACCAACCACAGGATGAGGAGGACATAGCCGATCTGGAAGGTGCGCACGCGACCCAGCTTGTCCGACAGCGCCCCGCCCCACATGGTGAAGACCAGCCAGCCGAAGCTGGCCAGGGTAGTGGCCAAGAGTACGGGTGCTCGGTCGAGACCGACGGTGCCGCCTTGGTCCAATGGCCGCGACGCGTAGGCGGCGAAGAACGCGATGATCATGTAGCCCACGGCGTTGTTGCCGATGAAGATGAGCGCCGAGAGGACGACTTCCTTTGTGTTCTTCTTGAACAGGGTCGACAGCGGAGCCGAGGACTCGGCGCGGCGTTCGGCGAGTTCCGCGAAGACGGGGCTCTCCTCCACCTGCCGGCGAATGTAGTAGCCGACGAGGACGAGGACGACGGAGAACAGGAACGGGATCCTCCACCCGAAGCTCGCGAACTGCTCGGTGGTGAGCACGGTTGTGAGGATCCAGATCACGCCGGTGGCAAGGATCATGCCCACAGGCACGCCGATCTGCGGGTAGGCACCGAAGAGTCCGCGCTTATTCACCGGTGCGTGCTCGACCGAGAGCAGTGCGGCGCCGCCCCATTCTCCGCCGGCAGAGAAGCCCTGCAGGATCCGCAGCAGCGTCAGCAGGATGGGTGCTCCGATTCCGATGGCCGCATAGTTCGGCAGCAGCCCGATGAGCGAGGTCGCGGCCCCCATGAGGATGAGCGTGAGGACGAGCATCTTCTTGCGTCCGATGCGGTCGCCGAGGTGGCCGGCGATGATCGCGCCCAGTGGCCTGAACAGGAAGGAGATACCGAGAGAGGCCCAGGCCATGATCTGCCCGAGCGCCGGGTTGTCGGACGCCAGGGGAGCGAAGTACTGGACCGAGAGGATGAGGCCCGCGGCCTGTGCGTAGATGAAGAAGTCATACCACTCGATGGTGGTTCCGACGAGTGTTCCGGCAAGCACCCGGCGCTCCTCGCGAGTGATAGAGGCGGGAGCTGCCGCTGCGGGTGAAGATTTGGACATGAGAGAACTTTCCCTGGGTGATGTGGGCGACGCGGTGGTCCTCGGCTCTGAGTGATCGCCGGTGCTTTCGCGCAGGTGACTGAATGGTCAGTAATTGGTCTCGATCATAGTGCATGCAGTGATCGATGTCACTTGCCATCTCGCACCCTGCCTGTGCTGGCGAAGGTAAGGGCGGGTGGAAGTGCCTGGAAAGATCAGGTGAAGACGGCCGCGCAATGACAATAACCGACCAATTGGTTAGTATTGCAGTCAGGAATCGGCAGCGGTGCCGACGTCGGCCGCCGTGCACCCGGAGACATCGTTGAACAGGGAGAGCAGACATGACCGAGATTCTCAGTTCGTATGTGGCAGGTGACTGGCACACGCCCAGTGGGAGCATTGACGGCGCCCGAGCCGTCCATGACGCGACCAACGGGCAGCTCCTCCACCAGGTCTCCTCGGCAGGCATCGACTTCGCCGCAGTCGACGAATACGCGCGGAGCACAGGGGTCTGCGAACTGCAGAAGCTGACCTTCCACCAGCGCGGCGTCATCCTCAAGAAGCTCGGCGCCTACCTCATGGAACGTGCGAAGAAATACCACGAGATCTCCTTTTCCACCGGCACCACGAAACGCGACGGATTCGTCGATATCGAAGGCGGCATCGGCACCCTCTTCACCTATTCCGGCGTCGCCCGTCGGCAGATGCCCAACTCCACCGTCCACCTCGACGGCGGAGTCGAGCGTCTGTCGAAGAACGGCACCTTCGTCGGTCGTCACATCCTGACGTCCCGGCAAGGTTTGGCGGTCCAGATCAACGCCTTCAACTTCCCCGTCTGGGGCATGCTCGAGAAGTTCGGCCCCATGTTCGTCGCCGGTGTTCCCGTCATCGTCAAGCCCGCCACCGACACCGCCCACCTGACCCGTGCAGTGGTGGCCGACATGATCGAATCCGGCCTCCTGCCGGCCGGTTCCATCCAGCTCATCGCCGGAGACGTCACCCCGCTCTTCGACCATCTGGCCGAACAGGACGCGATCGCCTTCACCGGGTCCGCGGCCACGGCCAAGCACCTCGGCGGCCTGGACTGCGTGCGCGATCGCGGCACCCGATTCTTCGCCGAGGCGGACTCGCTGAACTTCTCCCTGCTCGGCCCCGATTCCGCCCCCGGCACGCAAGAATTCGACCTCTTCGTCTCCGGCGTCGTCGCCGAGATGACGATCAAGGCCGGCCAGAAGTGCACGGCGATCCGCCGCGCCTTCGTGCCCGAACAGCACAAAGAGGCCGTCGCCGAGGCACTCATCGCAAAGCTGGAGACTCAGGGCGTCGGCGACCCACGTGAGAAGTCCACCCGGCTGGGGCCGGTCGTGTCTGACAAGCAGCGAACCGACGTTCTCGATGCCATCGATGAGATCACCTCGGCGGGGGCGCATGTCCTCACCGGTGGCCGCGAGGCCTCTGATGAACTGGCGAAGAATCTGGGCGGGGCCTATGTCGCGGCCACCGTGCTCCAGGCCGACGGCCCCTGGGTCGACGCCGTCCACGATATCGAGGCCTTCGGCCCTGTGACCTCGCTCATCACCTATTCCTCCACCGAGGAGGCTGTCCGTCTGGCCGCTCGTGGACGCGGTTCCCTGGTCGGCTCGGTCGTCACCCACGATGCTGAGTTCGCCACCGAATTCGTCCGCCAGGTCGCACCCTGGCATGGACGCATCCTCGTCCTCGACCGCGATGATGCCGAAGAGTCGACCGGGCACGGCTCGCCGCTGCCTACGCTCATCCACGGTGGCCCAGGACGGGCCGGCGGAGGTGAGGAGATGGGCGGATTGCGCGGCGTCGAGCACTTCATGCAGCGCACCGCGATCCAGGCCTCCCCTGACATGCTCACCGCCATCGGCGGCGAATGGGTCGCCGGGGCGCAGCGCCGGACGGGGCAGCACCCGTTCACGAAGACTCTGGCCGATCTGCGCGTCGGCGACGCCCTCGAATCCGAACGGCGAACGGTCACACTTGAGGACATCTCGCACTTCGCGGAGTTCACCGGAGACACCTTCTACGCCCACACCGACGAGGAAGCGGCGGCCGCGAACCCGTTCTTCCCGGGGCGCGTGGCACATGGCTACCTCATCGTGTCCTTCGCCGCGGGACTCTTCGTCCAGCCCGATCCCGGCCCAGTCCTCGCGAACTACGGCCTCGAAGGACTGACCTTCATCACGCCCGTCTCACCAGGAGATTCGCTCAAGGTTACCCTGACAGCCAAGCGCATCACCCCGCGTGAGACCGATGAGTACGGCGAGGTCAGATGGGACGCCGAGGTGGTCAACCAGAAGGACGAGCCGGTCGCGAAGTACGACGTGCTCACGCTTGTCGCGAAGGAGTAGAGGCGACGCGGACCTTCAAGGATTCGGCTCGAATCGTCAGCGTCGCCGGGGTCAGCGCGATTGCGTCTCCGTCGGCGAAGATCTCGATCGGCGGTGCGCCCTCGGGTGTGGCGATGCGAACCTCGTGGGCGTGGCTGAAGCGGATGTGCGGGTGCAGATTGGGTCTGCCCAAGCTGTAGGGAACCAACTCCGCACCCAGCCTCGGCAGGAAGCAGTCCTTGAGCAGGACCACATCGATCAGGCCATCGTCGAGTTCAGCTTGGGGAGAGAGCTTGAGGCCGCCTCCATACCGACCGGAGTTGGCGAAGCCTGCCGTGAAGCCGCGGAAGTCGAGTCGGTCGCCGTCGATGGTCAGGGCCAGGTCGATGCGGCGCGGCTTCGCGATGGCGCGAGCGACGCCGTAGAGATAGACCCAGTGACCTTTGATCAAGCGGGCCGAGTCGGCGTATCTCTGCACGGTCGAATCCAGGCCAAGGCTGACGTTGCCGACACAGATCCGTCCGTCGAGGTCGAGGACATCGATGGTGCGAACACGACCGTTGCTGATGATGGAGGCTGCGGCAGCGATGTTCTTCGGGATGCCGAGCTTGCCGATGAAGTCGTTGCCGCGCCCACCGGGGATGATGCCCAGTGCAGTGTCCGTGTCGACGAGCCCGGCGGCGACCGCGCGCACCATTCCATCGCCGCCGAGCGAGACCACGGTCTCTGCACCCTGCGCTGCGAAGTCTGCGGCAAGATCGCTCGCATGTTGCTCGCTCGTGCTCGAGACCAGTACCGGCTCAAGGCCGTTGGCGGCGAAGGCCGTCCGCAGGGGTGCGATCCTCTTGCGCACAGCGCCGTTGCGCGCCGACGGGTTGAGGATGACGGGGACGGGGGTGGGAGGCGATTGCGTGCTCACAGCGCACTCGGCCCGTTCATGAGCTTGCCGGGGTTCATGATGCCCTCCGGATCCACCTCGGCCTTGGCTGCGCGCAGCATCCGCAGCCACAGCTCGCCGGTCTCCCGAGGGAGCCAAGGTGCATGGTCCGCTCCGGCGGCATGGTGGTGGGTGATCGTTCCGCCGTTGTCGACCATGGCATTGCCCGCGGCGGTCTTCAGCGCCTTCCACTGCTCCATCTCCTGACCGACCTGCTGCTGGGCGAAGACGGTGTAGTAGAGCGAGCACCCGGCGGTGTAGAGGTGCGATATGTGGCACAGCACCAGGGCCGGTGTGCCGCGGTCGGCCATCGCCTTCTCGATGTCGGCCTTGATCGTGTCGTGCAGAGACTCGATCCTGCTCCACGGCGCAGCCGTCTCCATCGTCTCGACGATGACGCCTTCGGTCATCAGCTGGTCGCGCAGGTACGGCGTCGAGAAGCGATGCTTCTCCCACTGGGTCTCGGGCGCTCCTCCCATAGTGACGCCCTGATGCTTCCTGGCGATCGCACGTCCGCCGGCCCGGCGTGATTTCGCGTCCGCCTTGCGTCCGTCGTAACGCAGCACCAGCATGCACGGGGTCGTGACTCCTCGGGCGCGCAGAAAGGCGAGGAGGCCCTTGCGCTGGATGTCGCTGCCCAGCTGCGCGAGACCGAACGCCGTCTCGTTGAGGTCGGACAGACGAGCGATATCGGGGCGCAGGCCACTCTGTTCGATCTCGCGCAGCGCAGCCGCGCCCGAGTGGAAGTCGGGGAAGAACCAGGCATCCGGCAGCGTCGTCTCAGGCAGACGCTTGATGCGCAGCGTGGCCTGGGTGATGATGCCCAGCGTGCCCTCTGAGCCGACGAAGACTTGGCGCGGATTGGGCCCAGCCGCCGTGGCAGGAGTGGAGCGCAGTTCGACCGGACCGCTCGGCGTCGAGCAGCGCAGGCCGAACACGTTGTCGTCGATACGACCGTAGCCGGTCGACTGCTGACCGGCCGAGCGTGTGGCGACCCAGCCGCCGACGGTGCTGAACTCGAACGATTGGGGGAAGTGGCCGAGCGTGAAACCGCTGGCCTGCAGCTTCTCCTCGAGATCGGGGCCGAAGACACCGGCCTGCACGGTCGCCGTCAGCGACTCCTCGTCGATGTCGAGGATCTGGTCGAGGCGGGCCAGGCTGATGCAGACGCAGCTGCGGAAGCCCGGGCGAAATGCATCGATGCCGGCGACTACGCTGGTACCGCCGCCGAAGGGGACGACCGCGATGCGTTCCTGCGCACAGATGGCCAGCAGTGCGTCAACCTCGGCGTGGGATGCCGGGTAGAGCACGACGTCCGGGGCGAACGGCAAGTCTGCGCTGCGCAGACGCAGCAGGTCTGGCAGGCTGCGTCCAGCAGCATGGGAGACGCGGGTCGCGTGATCGTCACGGACGAACTCGGCGCCCAGCAGCTCTTCGAAGCGAGTGCGCGCGTCATCCGGGAGGCCAGCAGCGGGCAGTTGGACGGCCCCGAGTTCGACCGGTGGGTTGTTGACGCCATCGGGCCAGCCGCAGTTCTTGGTCAGCATCTTCTTAGCTCCGGGTTTGATCGGGCCGTCGTTGCCGTCCTCTCCCCAGCCCCACCAGCGCATGCGCGGTTGCGTATTGTCCATGAGGGTCATCCTTCTTCCTGTGTGGTCTCGATCAGTTCTGGAGCGTGTCTGCGCACTGCGGCGGCAAGGTCGCCGCGGTCGGCGTCGACGAGTCCCCACCGGGTCCGGCGGTCGATCACGTCCTCGACGGTGACGGCGAGTTCGTGTTCGACGGCGAAGCGGATCTCCGCACCGGTGAATGGGATTCCCGACCTCACCGGTTCGTTCAGCGCAGGGTCGTCGACGCCGTATGCCACCACCGTTTCGGCGTCGGTGCCGTAGCGCTGGACCAAGTGCTCCGGCAGACCGGGCCTCGGCGAACCGGCACCGACGAGGCTGAGCGTCGTGGTGCTGCAGGGCCGAGCTTTCAGCCCTCCGGCCTCGACTACCGCGTCGACGGCATCTTCGGCCATACGTCGATACCCTGTGAGTTTGCCTCCGACGATCGCGAGGGCGCCGGTGCGCGGATCGCGCAGCAGCGCGTGCTTGCGCGACAGGTCGGCGCTGGAGTTGCCCTTGCTTTTGAGCAGCGGCCGGAAGCCGGAGTAGCTGCCGACGATGTCGTCGGGGGTGAGAGGCTTCTGCAGAACGGCGTTGATGGTCTCGAGCAGGAAAGTCCGCTCGTCCTCGTCCGGGCGGGCTCGCTCGGGGATCGGCCCGTTGTGCGGGTCGTCGGTCAGGCCGATCATGACGAGGCCATCGTGCCACGGCACCGCGAACACGAATCTGCCGAAGTGGCCGGGCACCGGGGCCGTGACAGCGGCGGTCGGCGACCCGATGCGCTCGGCCCGGACAAGCAGGTGCGAGCCTTTGCTCGGGGCGAGTTCGACGTCATCGGAGAGCGTATCGGCCCAGACACCGGCGGCATTGACGATCTGCTTCGCGCGGATCACGCGGCGGTCACCCGTGAGCTGATCGGTGACGTGGACCTGGCCGGCCTCGATGCTGGTGGCGGCGGCATACGTGATGATGCGGGCTCCATGGGCGGCAGCAGTGCGGGCGAGGGCCACCACGAGTCGAGCGTCGTCGACGAGCTGACCGTCCCAGCTGAGCAGGCCGCCGCGCAAACCGGCCGTGGCCGTGGCCGGGGCGAGCTGATGGACGTCTGCAGCGGACACCCGGCTGGGGTGGGGAAGCAGCGATTTGGGGGTGCGTGCCAGCATTCGCAGCACGTCACCGGCGAGGAAGCCGGCGCCGAGCATCGTGGCGTCCACGTGGCTGACCCCGGAGTGAAGCGGAAGGAGCATCTGCAGCGGCCGGATCAGATGCGGCGCGATCTGCCTCATCAGGTGGCCGCGCTCGACGGCGGATTCCCAGGCGATCGGGACGTCGCCCTTCGCCAGGTAGCGCAGACCACCATGGGCGAGCTTCGAGCTCCAGCTGCTGGTGCCTGAGGCGAGGTCTCTGCGCTCGATGAGCACGACGCTCAGTCCACGGGCCGCGGGGGGGGGTGGG
>NZ_JBHFIH010000018.1:269368-300783 GCF_057334195.1 Brevibacterium sp. AGC70
CCCCCCCCACCCCGGTGAACCCGCCGCCGATCACGACGAGGTCGACGGGCTCATCGGTGGAGAGCTCGGCGAGGTCCCGCTCACGCCGCGCGTCGTTGAGCGCGGCATCATGTGGGGTATGTGGAGCCATATTCGGCCTTTCTGGTACGAAGTCGTACCAGTTTGCATTCCTCGTGCTTTGTTGTCAAGATCACACTGTGACTGATCAGAGACGACCGTATGCAGGTGCGAGCCGCGAGGAGCGGGAGTACGCCCGCCGTGAGCAGCTCGTCGCGGCCGGGATCTCGCTCTTCGGCACTCAGGGGTATCGGGCGGCAACGGTTGGCGCGGTCTGTCAGCTAGCCGGTCTCAACAAGCGCTACTTCTACGAGTCATTCGCCACCCTGGAGGACCTCCTCTGCGAGGTCTACGAGCGGGTGGTCGCGGACCTGCGCGCCTCGGTCCTCGCCGGGGGCGGAGACGACCCATCGAGGGTGCTGCACGGGTTCATGGCCGGATTTCTGACCTGGGCGCAGGCCAACCCGGTGATGGCACGAGTCCACCTCTTCGAGGTCCTGGGAGTCAGTGCGCGCGTCGACGAGCTGTACCGTTCACACGGGCGAACAATCGGTGACGAACTCGCGAGTCGTCTGTCCGCGACGGTCGCCGGACCCCAACTCACCGCGGGCCAGCAGCGGGTACTCGGCGACATGCTCATCGGGGCTGGGGTGCAGATGGTCGTTGACTGGGTCATCAGCGAATATCAGCCCCCACGCGATGAGCTGCTCAACGAGATCGACGCGACCTTGGGGTGGGTCCTGGCGGCCGGCCTGGCAGCGCTGGGCTGACGAGGTCGCTGACGGTCATCGAAGTACCTGCGACATCGGGGCCGACGGAGTAGCGTGGGCGACAGACACGACTCGGTCTTCGCCGAGCAGAAGCCCCATCGCCTTGAGCGCAAGCCCGTCGACAGGAGAGCACAGTGAACGCCAACCTCATCATCTGCGGTGCCACAGGAGACCTTGCCGGGCGGTTTCTGCTTCCGGCACTGGCGGAGCTCGCTGCCATCGAAGCATTGCCGAATGATTTCTCGCTCACGGCTTCGGCGACTTCGGAGATGACGAACGAGGTGTACCGCGACCACGCCGAGGCGAAGTTGATAGAGCACGGTGCCGAATATCCAGAGGCTGCTCGCAGCTGGATCCTCGACCGGACGCAGTACAGGCCGACGGATGTCACCGACGCTGCCGACATGGCCGATCTCATCGGCACTGCAGGCCCCGACCAGAATTCGCCGGTCACCGTCTATCTCGCCCTGCCCACCGGTCTCTTGCCCGATGCGCTGCGCGCCTTGGCCGCCGCCGGTCTTCCCCAAGGCAGTCGGATTGCGATGGAGAAGCCCTTCGGTGATGACCTCACCGGCGCACGGGACCTGGACAACCTCCTCGGCGAGCTCTTCGGCGACGATGCTGCGGAGATCGTCTTCAACGTCGACCATGCGCTCGGCATGGCTCCGCTGCAGGCGATGCTGCCGCTGCGATTCGCCAACCCGCTGCCCGAGGCCGTGTGGAACAGTGAGCACATCGAAGAGTTCCGGCTGCTGTGGGATGAAGCCATCGCGCTCGAGGGGCGCGCCCGGTTCTACGACAGCACGGGAGCGCTCAAGGACGTTTTGCAGAACCACCTGATGCAGGTGCTCACGATGAGTGCCATGGAGCGGCCCGACGGAATCGAATCGGGGTGGCCGAGCGCCGCAGAACTGCGAGCTCGCAAGACGGAGGTTCTGTCCGCCGTACGGCCGCTGTCGGCCGCTGACGTCCTGACTTCCACCCGCCGGGCCCGCTACACGGCAGGAACCCTCGCCGATGAGCCGGAAGCCGCGGGGAAGAAGGTGCCCGACTATGTCGACGAGGACGGTGTCGACGGCGATGGCAATACCGAGACCTTCGCCGAGGTCGTCCTGAACATCGACTCGCCGCGCTGGGCGGGCACCCGGTTCCGACTGCGCACGGCAAAGGCGCTCGATCGCACGCGCAAGGGCATCGAGATCCTCTTCCGGCCGGTCGGTACCGCCCAACAGGGTGCACGACTGTGGATCGGCCTCGACGGGCCGTTCGACGTCGAGCTCGATCTCAATACGAGCAGCTCCCGCGACCGGCCGGCGTCGATGAGACTGATCGGTGAGCAGCCGCGGCCGGACTTCTCGCCGTACGGGCACGTGCTCAAGAACGTCCTCGAAGGCGAGTCGGATCTGGCGGCAGGGCAGGAGGAATCGAAGCTGGCTTGGCAGATCCTGACCCCGGTGCTCGAGGCGTGGAAGGCAGGCGCGGTGCCGATGGAAGACTATCGCGCGGGCAGCCCCGGCCCAGACTCGGAGCCACCGGCCGGGCCGGAGCCGGAACGAGACGCAGAACCGCCGTCGGACTCACGGCCGCAGCCCGGGACGAAGCCACCATCGGACTCACGGCAGAGGCCCGATGTGAGGGGACGGTCATGAGAGCCGAGCAGATCACCGACCCGATTGTCTATCACGGCGAAGGGCCCGCTTGGTCGCCGGCCTGGGGCGGTCTGCGCTGGGTCGACATGCTCGCCGGGGACATCCTGACACTGCGCGATGGCCGAGTCGAACGCAAGCACGTCGCCGAGGTGGCAGCAGCAGTGCGCCCTCGCCGAGGCGGTGGCGCGGTCATCGGAATCGAGCGCGGATTCGCCCTCGAATCTCCCGAGGGGCACATCACCGCCCTGCCTGAGGTGTGGACCCAGTCGGGCATCCGTATGAACGAGGGCGGCTGTGACCCGCAGGGAAACTTCTGGTGCGGATCGATGGCCTATGACCAGAGCCCCGGTGCGGCCTCACTCTATCGGCTCAGCACCGAGGGGCGAGTCGACGTCATGCTCGAGGGCGTGACCATATCCAACGGCCTCGAATGGAGTCCTGACGGTTCGCTCGCCTACTACAACGACACACCTACGGGCCAGATTGCCGTCTTCGACTTCGATCCCGATAGGGGATTGCGCAACCGTCGGGCCCTCGTCGAACTCCCTGACGGCGGACGTCCCGATGGGCTCACCGTCGACAGCGAAGGCTGCGTGTGGGTGGCTGTGGTCAACAGGGGAGCGGTTCACCGTTACCGACCCGACGGCACCCTGGACGGAACTGTCGATGTCGGCGCCGGAAAAGTCACTGCCTGCGCCTTCGGTGGAGACAACCTCGATCGGCTCTTCATCACCACGTCGCAGGAGAATGTGGACACCGCGGCAGATCCGCTGGCGGGTGCCCTGTTCGTCGCCGAGGTGGGCGTGACCGGAATGCCGCTGCGCGAGTTCGCGGGATAGGGGCTGCGGCCGCGCGGGCGCCGTGGCCGGCCGTGGCGCCGTGGCCGCATTGTCTTTCGCGTTCGCGTGCAGATCACCAACGGTTGGTACATTCACTTCGAAAATTTCAAGATCTTCGATTAGAAGGTACCAATCGTTGGTTCCTTGTGGAGTAAGACGGGCCGACTCTCAGGCCTCGAGGCCGTTGAAGGCCATCGAGGTGACGGCGTCGGCGATGGCTTCGGGGTCGACGGGGTAGCCGGGGCGATACCACTCGGTGATGGAGTTGACCATGCCGAAGAGCAGGCGCGTGATCAGGCCGGGTGTGAAGTCTGAGCGCAGACCGCCTTCGCCGATCGCCTCGGCGACCAGCGCTCTGATCTTGTCATCGATCTTCCGGCGCTGCTCGAGGGCTTCGCGCTCGACGTCCGAGTTTCCGCGCACTCGCAGCAGCAGGGTCACAGAGTGGTGGTATTCGATGAGGATGACGACGCTGGCGTGAACGGCGGCACGCAGGCGCTCGAGCGCGGTGAGGCCGGTGCGTTGGCGTTCGTCCTCGACCGCGGAGTCCAGGGCGCTGATGCCGCGGTTGATCGCCAGATGCAGCAGCTCTTCCTTCGACTTCACGTGATGGTAGATCGCTGACTTGGTGATCCCGAGTTCACGCGCCACGGTGTCCATGGACGTGCCGTCATAGCCGCGCGAGACGAAGACCTCGGTTGCCTTGTTGATCAGCGTCTCCCGGTCATAGCCGGGCCGCCCGCGACGTGTGCGCTTGGGTGCTGCAGCCTCGGACCCAGCTCCCGCCTCGGACCCAGCCCTCGCCTCGGCGCCGGTGGGCTCCGTCTGTGCACCCACGGCTGCGCCGACACCTGGCTCAAGGTCAGGTGTCGGCGCAGGTGAAGTCGTTTTCGGCATGCGCACCAGTCTAACCAGCCCGCAGCGCGGATGCCGCGTACGGCACCGCAGCCCACCGCCCGCGGGTGATCATCTGAGACCCTCGCGGCGGTCGATGATGCGCTTGAGCTTGCCGACCGAACGGGGCAGAACGCCGGGCTGGAGCACCGACACGGTCGATGAGACGCCCAGGCGCTCCTTGATCCGGGCGGCGACCAGCCCGTTCAGACCGTCGAGCTCAACAGCTCCGACGCCTTCGCGGGACTCGACCTCGACGGTGACCTCGTCCATGCGTCCGGGGCGGGTGAGCACCAGCTGGAAGTGGGGGCTGAGGTGTTCGAACTCGAAGAGCACGGACTCGACATTGGCCGGGTAGACGTTGACGCCGCGGATGATGATGAGGTCATCGGAGCGGCCGGTGATGCGCGAGATGCGACGGAAGTTCGGGTTCGCGGTGCCCGGCAGCAGGCTCGCCAGATCATGTGTGCGATAGCGGATGATCGGCAGCGCCTCCTTCGTCAGGGAGGTGAAGACCAGTTCGCCCTCCTCACCGTCGGGCAGGGCCTCGCCGGTGTAGGGGTCGACGATCTCCGGATAGAAGTGGTCCTCCCAGATCGTCGGGCCATCCTTGGTCACCGCGGATTCGCAGGCGACGCCGGGGCCCATGACCTCGGAGAGGCCGTAGATGTCGACGGCGTTGATGTTGAAGGACTTCTCGATCTCCTTGCGCATCTCATCGGTCCACGGTTCGGCACCGCAGATCGCGGTCTGCAGGCTTGTGGTCGTGGGGTCGATGCCCTGCTTGTGGAACTCGTCGAGGATCGTGAGCAGATAGGTCGGCGTGGCCGTGATGATGTCGGGCTTGAAGTCCTGGATCAGCTGCACCTGCCGCTGTGTCTGACCGCCGGAGATCGGGATGACGGTGAAGCCGTGGCGCTCGGCACCATGGACGCCCAGGCCGCCGGTGAACAGTCCGTAGCCGTAGGCGTTGTGCATCATCTGGCCGCGTTTGCCGCCTGCGCCGAGGATCGAGCGGGCGATGAGGCTTCCCCACTTGTCGATGTCACCCAGCGTGTATCCCACGACGGTCGGCAGCCCGGTCGTGCCCGAGGACGCGTGGATGCGAGCGACGTCTTCACGCGGAACGGCGAACATGCCGAATGGGTAGTTGTCGCGCAGGTCCTGCTTGTTCGTGAACGGCAGCTTCGCGATGTCGTCGAGGCTCGTGATATCCGCGGGGGTGACGCCGAGATCGTCGAAGGCCTTCCGGTAGAACGGCACCTTCTCGTAGACCTTCGTAACAGTGGACTTGAGGTTGGCGAGCTGGTCGGCGCGCAGCTCGTCGAGGCTCATGCGCTGGCCGGCGTCGAGTTCAGTGGCAGTCATCGTTGTCTCCTTGGTCAATCCTGTTGTGCTTCGCAATTCGTGGGGCGCCGAGGTGGGGCGTCGGATCAGGTGGTCGCGGGCTTCGGTGGCGGCAGGGTGCGGGAGCGGCCGCGGTAGGTCGCCACGATTTCGTCTCCGCGAGTGACTTCGATGTCGTAGATGCCTGAGCGGCCTTGTTTGACGATCTCTTTGCCGCGGGCGACGAGGGTGTCACCGACGTAGGTGGGTTTGAGAAAATCGATGTCCCCGCCCGAGGCGACGGTGGTGGAGCCGGGATAGTTGCAGGCCATGGCAAAGGTGGTGTCGGCGAAGAGGAAGACATATCCGCCGTGGGTGATCTCGTGCCCATTAGCCATGATCTCGGTGACGGTCATCGAGCACTGTGCCCAGCCGGGGCCGTGATCATCGACGGTGATGCCCAGATGCTGGGAGGCACGATCGTTGGCGAACATCGCCGCAGCGCCGGTCAGCTCCTCGGCGTGGTTACCGCGAGCAGTGGTCGTGGCCTCGCTGCTTAGGTCCTCTTGGGGCGCAGTCGTGGCCTCGTGACTGGGTTCTCCCATGTCAGGCTCCTCCTCGAGTCGCTGATTGATGTGCCCGCCGGTGTTGGGTTGCCGGGCGAATTCAATTGTGGTGATGGCACGCGTAGCCGCTGAGACTGCACGTGAGTGATGGAGATCGATTCCTCGCGGAACCCGGCAGGAGTGCCCTGGAGTGACGTCGGAGAATAAACGACCATCTGGTCAATAAATATGGTTGTGATCGGCGTCTCTGTCAAGTCGGGCGAGCACCAACGCCGAAGCAACGGCGGAGCGCCGAGGCGACGACGCGTACACCGTTGTCTCGGCGCAGCACCGTTGTCTCGAGTCAAGCATTGATGGCTGGGCCTGCACCTTGCCCCATCGCCCGCGCTTGCCCTGGCCGCGGGCCGCGCGTTGCGCCGAGTGGCGATGGGTCACCCGCGGACCGGGGGTCGTCTGCTCCGGTGCGTTGCGCCTCGGCGTGGGGTGTGCCACACTGAGAGTGAACAATACAGAACAAATGGTCAGTAAATGATTGTCCCGGGTCGGCGGTCTGAGGATGGTCGAACCGAACGCGCAGTCCTCAGTGGTGCGGCATTCGAAGCCACGCACTGCCGGAAAGGGCGCATCCAAGGGTGGAGTGGTCATGACGACGCAAATCAACGAAACAGAACTCGAGGCACAGTTCGCCGCGACGATCGAGTCCAAGGACCGGATCGAACCACGTGACTGGATGCCGGAGAAGTACCGCAAGACTCTCGTGCGTCAGGTGGCTCAGCACGCGCACTCGGAGATCATCGGCATGCAGCCCGAAGGCAACTGGATCTCCCGTGCACCTTCGCTGCGACGCAAGGCGATCCTGTTGGCGAAGGTCCAGGACGAGGCTGGTCACGGTCTCTACCTGTACTCCGCCGCCGAGACCCTGGGCGCGACGCGCAACGAGCTCACCGAGAAGCTCATCGCCGGCAAGCAGAAGTACTCCTCGATCTTCAACTACCCGACGCTGGCCTACACCGATGTCGGCACGATCGGCTGGCTCGTCGACGGCGCCGCGATCTGCAATCAGGTGCCCCTGTGTCGAACCTCCTTCGGCCCCTACGGTCGTGCGATGATCCGCGTCTGCAAAGAAGAGTCCTTCCACCAGCGCCAGGGCTACGAACTGCTGATGACGATGATGCGCGGCACCGAAGAGCAGCGAGCCTCGGTCCAGGAATCGGTCAATCGCTTCTGGTGGCCCTCGCTCATGATGTTCGGCCCGCCCGATGACGACTCCCCGAACACCGAGCAGTCGATGGAGTGGGGCATCAAGACCCACACCAACGACGAGCTGCGCCAGAAGTTCGTCGACATGTCCGTCCCGCAGGCCGAGGCCCTGGGCGTGACCTTCCCCGATGAGGGCCTGAAGTGGAACGAGGAGCGCGGCCACTACGACTTCTCGACCCCGGACTGGGACGAGTTCTGGGCCGTCGTCAAGGGCAACGGTCCATGCAACGAACAGCGTGTGGCCCACCGCAAGCGTGCGTGGGACGAGGGAGCCTGGGTGCGTGAAGCCGCGCTCGCCTTCGCCGGGAACACCGCTGCGGACGCAGTTGACACTGACACCGCTGACGCAGCCGCTGACTCCACGAACACTGCAGCTGACACCACGAACACTGCCGCTGACATCACGAACACCACCGCCGAGGAGACCGCCAAATGAGCGCAGAGACACAGACACCAGCGACTCGCGGCGAATGGCCCCTCTACGAGGTCTTCGTGCGCGGCAAGCGCGGACTCAACCACGTCCACGTCGGATCGCTGCACGCAGCCGATGACCAGATGGCGATCCACCATGCCCGCGACGTCTACACCCGCCGCAATGAAGGCGTGAGCCTGTGGGTTGTCCGCTCCTCGTCGATCACGGCCTCGAGCCCCGACGAGAAGGACCCCATGTTCGCCCCCAGCGGCGACAAGGTCTACCGCCACCCCACCTTCTACGACATCCCAGACGATGTCCCCCACATGTGAGGACGGCCTGACGATGACCAACGAACCTTCCATCCACGTCGACCACGACGAAGCCGGAGCCAACATCGACCACGAAAACGCCTATTCGGGGCTGCTCGTCAACGATGCACACTGGGCCTTCGGCACAGACTTCGAAGATCCCCTGGCCGGAGTCGACACCACCGTTCCCTCCGGCGTCGACCCGAAGGACCTCGCGGCCTACTGCCTCATGCTCGGCGACGATGCTCTCGTCTTCTCCCAGCGGATCTCTGAATGGTGCTCCAGCGCGCCCGACCTCGAAGAGGACATCGCGCTGGCCAATATCGCCCTGGATCTGCTGGGCCAGTCACGGCTCCTACTCGCCCGGAGCGCTGCCGCAGATCCGAGCCTCGTGCCGCAGCTGCCCGAGGGCTCACCTGTGCCTGACGAGGACCGTCTCGCGTTCTTCCGAGAGGACCTGCAGTTCCGCAACGTCCGCCTGGCCGAGGTCCCCAACGGCGATTTCGCCGAGGCGGTCGCGAAGATCCTCATCTACTCCACCTGGCGACTCGCGATCTTCGAACGACTCCAGTCCAGCAGGGACTCCGTGCTCTCGGCCATCGCGGTCAAGGGCGTGAAGGAGATGTCCTACCACCGTGACTTCGCCGGCCGCTGGGTCCTCACGCTTGCCCGCGGAACCGAGGAATCCAAGACTCGCCTGCTCACCGCACTCGAGGGACTCTGGCCACTGTGGGACGAACTCTTCGAGACCCACCCTGTCGAAGCCTCGGTGGCGGCTGCCGGAATCGGGGTCGATCCCGCCGAGGTGGCCGATGAGGCCGGCGTCATCCTCGACCAGGTCTTCGCCGCAGCCGGCATCGAGCGCCCCGAACGGGACGCGCTGGCCGGAGTGCGAGGCAAGAGAGGCCGCGACGGACTGCACACCGAGGCACTGTCGAAGATGCTCGCCGACATGCAGGTCGTCGCCCGCCAATACCCGGAAGGACAATGGTGACCGCAGCACTTCAGACCCCCGCGTCCACCGTCCGCGGAGACAGTGACGACCAGCGCACGCAGGTGCCCGCGGCCGACCACCGCACCGCCGAGGCGCTCGATCGTGCCCGAGTCGCCGCTGCTCGCGTCACGGACCCGGAGATGCCGATGCTCACGCTCGTCGACCTCGGCGTGCTCCGTGATGTCGCGATCGAAGACGGACGAGTCGTCACAACCATCACCCCCACCTACTCGGGATGCCCGGCGATGGCGACGATGCGCGATGATCTGCAGCGCGAACTCCAGAACGCAGGTTTCGAAGGCGCCGAGGTGCGTGTATCCCTGACTCCGGCCTGGACCAGTGATTGGATCACCGAAGAAGGGCGGAAGGCGCTGAAAGGTGCGGGCATCTCCCCACCCGGGCAGGCGCCTCGGCGCACGGGACCTGTGGCTCTGACCCTGATGCCCACGAAGCGGGCCCTGACATGCACCCTGTGCGGATCGGCCAATGTGAAGCTGTCCTCGGAATTCGGTCCCACGGCGTGCAAGGCGATGTACCAATGCCTCGACTGCCTCGAACCGTTCCAGCATGTGAAGGAGATCTGAGATGACCGAGACGATCAATCAGAGCGCCGAGGCGACCGAGCCGACCGTTTCAGGTGCGGGCGCCCCCAGGTCGAGCTTCTACCCGCTGACCGTGAAGTCCGTCGACCACCTCACCGAGGACTCGGCGGCAGTGACCTTCGACGTCCCGGGCGAGTACGCGGAGCTCTTCGACTTCGCTGCAGGGCAGTCCCTGACTCTGCGCCGGATGATCGACGGTGCCGAGCACCGCCGCTCCTACTCCATCTGCGCCCCGGCCGGAACAAACCCGCGCATCGGTGTCCGCGAGATCCCCGACGGGCTCTTCTCCACATGGCTCGTCCGTGACGTCCGCCCTGGTGAGACCATCGAGGTCCAGCCACCCAGCGGCAGCTTCCAGGCCGACGCTGACCTCGGCGGACGGCACCTGTGCATCGCCGCAGGTTCGGGCATCACCCCGATGCTCTCGATCGCCACGACCGTGCTGTCCAACCCCGAGGCTTCGGTGACGATGCTCTACGGCAACCGCACCACGAATACCGTGATGTTCGCCGAGGAACTCGCCGACCTCAAGGACTCCCGCAACCAGCAGCTCGACCTCATCCACATCCTCTCCCGTGAACCCCGGGAGGTCGAACTCTTCTCCGGCAGGCTTGATGAGGAGAAGCTGCGTGCGCTGCTGACGAACCTGGTGCCCATCGGCGATATGGACCACGTGTGGCTGTGCGGACCCTTCGGCATGCTCAGCGATGCTCGCGCCGTGCTCGCCGAATTCGGTGTGCCCAAGGACAAGATCCACTTCGAACTCTTCTACGTCGACGAACCGCCACCGGAGGTCGTCCACGCGGACAAGGTCGTCGAGGGCGCTACCAGCGAAGTCACGATCGTCCTCGATGGACGGCGGACCACCTCGGCGATGTCGCAGGGCCAGACGATCCTCGACTCCGCACAGGAATCGCGCTCGGATCTGCCCTTCGCCTGCAAGGGCGGAGTCTGCGGTACCTGCCGGGCCAAGGTCTGCGGCGGCGAGGTCGACATGGTGCGCAACTATGCCCTCGAAGACGCCGAGGTGGAGGCGAACTTCGTCCTCACCTGCCAGACCTTCCCCGTCAGCGACGAAGTCACGGTCGACTACGACTCGTGAACGAAGTTGCGCGAGTGCCGAGACTTCCCAGCGTCCGGCGCATTCGGTCGCTAGGCTTGAGGGCCAGCGACGCTGCACTACACATCACACTTGAGGAGACCCATGCCCGAGGCATTCATCCTGGACGGACTGCGCACACCCATCGGCCGCTACGGCGGAGTCCTCGCTGATCAGCGACCCGACGATCTGGTCGCAACCACGCTCAAAGCCGTCTTGGACCGTTCGGGAATCGACCCGTCCGACATCGACGAGGTGATCCTCGGCTCGGCCAACCAGGCCGGTGAGGACAACCGCAACGTCGCCCGCATGGCCGTGCTGCTGGCCGGTCTGCCCGAGTCCGTTCCCGGCTTCACCGTCAATCGTCTGTGTGCCTCGGGGCTGACTGCAATCACGACGGCACGGCAGATGATCGCCGCCGGTGACGCCGATGTGGTGGTGGCCGGCGGAGTCGAATCGATGACCCGCGCACCTTGGGTGACCGAGAAGCCCTCACGTCCCTGGGCCAAACCCGGCAAGTCCTGGGACACTTCGATCGGCTGGCGCTTCACCAACCCCGCCTTCGGCGAGGACACGACCCTGTCGATGCCCCAGACCGCCGAGCGTGTGGCCGAACAGTGGAAGCTGAGCCGCGAAGCCCTCGACGAATTCGCCTGCGCCTCTCACCAGAAGGCACTCGCGGCACAGGAGGCCGGCAAGTTCGATCCCGAAATCCTGCCCATCGGCGACATCAGCGCCGATGAGGGACCCCGGGCAGACACCACCGTGGAGAAGCTCGCCAAACTGCGCGCGATCCATGGACCCGGTGGCGTCATCACCGCGGGCAACTCATCCTCCCTCAACGACGGCGCCGCTGTCACGATTCTCGTCAGTGAACGCTACGCCGAGAAGCACGGTCTGAGCCCCAGAGCGCGAGTCGTCACGGGTGCCAGTGCCGGCGTCTCCCCGGAGATCATGGGCATCGGGCCCGTTCCGGCCACTCGCAAGGTCCTCGACCGCGTCGGCTGGAGCGTCGGCGACCTCGAGGCCGTGGAACTCAACGAGGCCTTCGCCTCACAGTCCCTGGCCTGCATCGGCGACCTGGGCCTGGACCCGGAGGCCGTGAACGCCTTCGGCGGAGCGATCGCACTGGGGCACCCACTGGGCTGCTCGGGCGCACGCATCACCCTGACCCTGCTCAACCGCCTCGAACAGGCCGACGCCAAGCGCGGACTGGCAACGATGTGCGTCGGCGTCGGCCAGGGCTCTGCACTGCTGCTGGAGCGGGCATGAGCGCGGGCGGCAGCGCCGAGAGCGCAGGGAGCGGTGCCGAGAGCGCAGGCTCGAACTCCCCGCTGCTCATCGAGCGCCTCGAGGATCGGACGATCATCCGGCTCAATCGGCCCAAGGTGCGCAACGCCATCGACCTCGACATGGTCGAAGCCCTCCACTCGGTGTGCGCCGAACTCGAGGCCACGCCGAAGGTCGCGATCATCACTGGTTCCGACGGAGTCTTCGCTGCCGGCGCAGACATCGCGCAGATGCGCAATCGTGGCCGTGAGGAGGCCCTGGCCGGCATCAACTCGAAGGTGTTCTCTCGCATCCAGGAACTGCCGATGCCCGTCATCGCCCTCGTTGAGGGGTACGCTCTGGGCGGCGGGGCGGAACTCGCCTTCGCGTGTGACTTCCGCATCGGCACTCCCACGACCAAGATCGGCAACCCCGAGCCCGGACTCGGAATCATCGCCTCGGCCGGAGCCGCCTGGCGATTGCGCGAGCTCGTGGGAGAACCACGAGCCAAGGAGATTCTCTTGGCCGGTCGCACCCTCCAGGCCGATGAGGCGAAGTCGATCGGACTGCTCAATGACGTCGTCGACCCCGAGGACCTCGAACTCGCCGGTGAGGCGCTTGCCGACCGGATCGTGAGCTTTGCTCCATTGGCCGTGAGACTGAGCAAATCAGCATTCCACGCACCCCGTGAGGCCCATCCGCTCATCGATAACGTGGCCCAGGCAGTGCTGTTCGAGACCGAGGAGAAGTACGCGCGGATGGATGCGTTCCTCGCGAAACGAGAGGCCAAGAAGCGGAAGAAGGCCGGAGCGGTGGCGACGGAGGCCATCGACGAACAGTCCGTGCCGCGAACCGAGCAGAAGGGCGACACAGAATGAGCGAACAGGCCGCGCACGAAGCTGACGCAGTTCACACCCCGAAATCGACAACGGACTCAAGCAACGGCCCGCTGGTCCCAGAGACCGTCGGCGTCTACGGCGGCGGTCGGATGGGTGCAGGCATTGCCCACGCCTTCGCCAGCGCCGGTGCACGCGTCATCATCATCGAGAACACCGATGAGACCGTGGCCGCGGCCCAGGAGCGCGTGGACGCCTCGATCGAGAAGTCGAAGTCCAAGGGCCTCGACGTCAAGGGCAGCGTCGAGGTCGTACGCGATCCCACCCTGCTCGACCAGGCTCTTCTCGTCGTCGAAGCCGTCCCGGAGATCGTCGAACTCAAGCAGGAGATCCTGGCGGCCATCGCGAAGTACGCGCCGGCCGCGAGCATCGCCACGAACACCTCGGCCCTATCGATCGATGAGCTCGCCGCCGCACTGCCGCGGCCACACGCCCTCATCGGACTCCACTTCTTCAACCCTGTCCCCGTCAGCGACCTCGTCGAGGTCGTCGTCGGCACCCATACGCAGCCAGCGCTCGTTGAGGTCGCGAAGTCCTGGGTCGCGGGTCTGGGGAAGACAGCGATCACGGTCAAGGACTCACCGGGATTCGCCTCCAGCCGCCTCGGCGTGGCCCTGGCCCTCGAGGCGATGCGGATGGTCGAGGAAGGAGTCGCGAAGCCTGCGGACATCGACAACGCGATGACCCTGGGCTACCGCCACCCGGCGGGACCGCTGAAGACCACGGACATCGTGGGCCTCGACGTCCGCTTAGGCATCGCCGAGCATCTGGAGGCAGAGCTGGGGCCAAGGTTTGCACCACCACAGCTGCTCAAAGACAAGGTCGCAGCAGGTCAACTGGGTCGGAAGTCCGGTCAGGGCTTCTATACTTGGTGACACAACATGTAACAAGCCTGCTTGTTACACTGTCATCTGCAACACCGTCAGCTGCAAGGGAGCACACGTGACCGAGATCCAACTGTCCAACCGGGGAAACATCGCAGAGATCGTCCTAGATGGCCCCGATTCCCGCAACGCCCTTGACGCTGACAACCTCCGCGACCTCGCGGCGGCAGTGTCCAAGGTCGCCGAGGCGATCCCGAGCGTTCGTGTGCTCCTGATCAGGGGAGAGGGCCAGGTCTTCAGCTCCGGTCGTGACATCTCGGCCGTCGACGTCGAGACCGATGACGCGCATGCATTCCTCGCCGAGGTCTTCACTCCTGTCTTCCAGGCCATCCGGGCACTGCCGATCCCCGTGATCTCGCAGGTCCAGGGCGCCGCCCTCGGCCTGGGCTTCGGAGTTGCAGCGGCCGCTGACATCATCATCGCCGCCGATGATGCGAAATTCGGCTCGCCGTTCGCCGCGATCGGCGCCATGCTCGACTCGGGCGCCCACCACGTGTTCCTCGATCGGGTGGGCTATCACCGGACGATGGACCTCATCATCACCGGTGACTTCATGACCGGCGCCGAGGCGGCCGCTGCGGGCATCGTGTCCCGTGCGGTCCCAGCCGATGAGCTCTCCGAGTTCGTCGAGTCGAAGCTGGCCAAGATCGTGACCGGCCCAGCCGACGCGTTCGCGATGGAGAAGGGCTTCGTGCAGAAACTCGCCGACGACCGCCCACCCCTGGCGCAGGTGCTTGCGGAAGAGGCCAACCTCCAGGAGACCGCGCGTCAGACCCCGGACTATGCCGAAGGGTTCAAGGCCTTCCAAGAGCGCCGCGCTCCGCAGTTCGACTGAGCCACCGTAGGACCTCGGTCCCCGACGCTGAGATCACTTGACTGGCTGGACTTCGTCCTCGGTGACCCATTTATGGTTCGTCATCGTCATGTCATCCATGTCGATATCGACCATGTAGACGGTGTCCTCAGTCGAACCCTCGATCGTTGCTTCGGCGCCCTTCATTCCGGGCATGTGGTCTGCGTTGAGAGTCGCCTTCGCCCCGTCCTTGAGGGGAGTCTCGCCGGGGTTCTTGAGTTCTTCGTGGACGACCCATCTGTGGTTCTTGACCGGGTCGCTGCCATCGGTGGGCGAGTAGCTGACCGAATACGTGGTGGTCTCGAAGGCACCCGAGATCGTCGCCTTCGCTCCTTTCATCCCCGGCATATGGTCAGCGGTGAGAGTGACCTCATCGCCGACGGCGTATGTGGGATCGGCTGCCTTTTCGATGCCCTTGGGCGGCTGGCCGCCGTCTGCGGCGTGCTCATGGCTTTCGCCGTGGTCGGCACCCGATGCCGACGCGGACTGTTTCTCATGCTGTTCGTGCTGTGCAGCTTCGTCGCCTTCCGAGTTGGCGCATCCCGACAGCAGCAACGCTGATGCGGCTGCGATCGCAGCGATGGTCGTCAATGGAGTGGATGTCTTCATTTTCTCTCCCGGAGTATCCCTGGCAACGGCGGTCCGATTGCGGGCTGCACGAAGGCGCCCGGTATCGACGCTATACCTAGAGGGGGTATAGTTGTCAATGTGATTCAGACTCAGACGGCGCCTGCGGCGAAGCTCAGGCGAACCTTCTCAATTGCGGCCCTGGCCTTGGTGTTGGCGGCTTGTGGAACCGCGGAATCGGGTTCCGGGCCAGGCAGCGATCAGGTATCGACGGAGGAGTGATGAGCTTGTGCTGGCCGGTGAAGCGCAGGAAGTGACTATCGATCTGCCGGGAGAGAAGCCATATGTCTCGATTGCTCCCTACGTGGACACCACCCACGACTGCTTCTATCACAGTCTGACAAGCTGTCGAGGAGAGCTCGGCAATGAGGAGGTTGATGTGAAGATCACCGGCCTTCGCCTCGCCTGATCTGAAGCCTCAGCCATCCGGTTCTGATCAGGTCTCGGGCTTCGCCTCAGGCTCGCTCTCCGGCTCGGGCCGCCCCTCGGCCTCAGTCTTCTGACCTTCGATCTCGTGTCCGTCTTCGCGCTTTGTCGTCGCCGGATCCTTCTGCTCTGATTTCCACCGGCGAAAGGTGAGGATCGTCAGCACGACGACCAGGCTCCACGAGATGCCGACGGCGATGCCGTTGATGATGCCGGGATGTCCGATGAAGGCACCGACCGCGACAAGGGACAGCTGACCCGGCAGGGCCGAGATCACGGTGGCGATGAGGAACGTGCGGCTTCTGATCCCCAGCGCCCCGCTGCCGTAGTTCACCGGCCAGTATGGAAACCCAGGCATGAGGCGAAGGATGCACACCGCATAGAACCCGCCGTTGGTCAGCCGTGACTCGATCGCCTCTGCGTGATTGCCCAACAACTTCATCACGGTGTCGCGACCAAGTCCGCGTGCGATCCAATAGCCGCCGACGCAGCCGGCAAGAACTCCGATCATCGACAGGATCGTGCCGAAGATGAGGCCGAAGGCGAGACCGCCAGCTACGGCCATGATGGTCACCGGGATCGGCGTTGCCGCAACGAGCGCATAGAGAATGATGAAGATGCCGAAGCCCCAGAAACCGGCATCGGCAATCTGCTTCTGGATTCCGTCAAGAGAGGGCAGGTGCACGTTGAACACCAGCCACAATCCGGCGAGCACAGCCAGCGCCAATGCCACATTGCGCAGGACCGATCCCCACGGCACTCGAGATTCGCCGTGAGAGCTCGGTTGCGGTGCGGAGTTCTCATCATTCGGCATGGAACGATCCTACGTGTCGCGCCCGAGTGCGATCACATCCGGTTGAGCCGCGACCTCGACGACGAACGCTGCCGCGCCGCATTCCGCGGCAAAGAGCGAACCGCCCGCCTCTGGATAGAGACGAGCGGTTCTCAACTTCGAGAGAAGTGGAATCAGGGGAGATCGAGCGATCCGATGATCTCTCCATCGACGCTGACCTTGAGGTCGAGCAGACCTGAAAGCAGGTCATCCAGCAGATCGGAGGCGTCGAGATGGATGTGTGCTTCGCCGTCGGCATCTGCGGTGGCGCTGCCGACGACAGCGCCGTCAGCCAGGAGTTCAACGGTCTCCCCTGGGGTGCCGGTCTTGACGACGACATCGACGGAACCATCGAGGTTGACCTTGACGTCGGCATCGATCGAGGCGTCGACGGATACCGAGGAGGAGGGTGCGGTCTCGACCGGGGCGGCCGAAGCGTCAGCGGCTGCACCGACGGACAGGCCTCCGGCGAGGACGATCCCGGCTGAGACGAGCAGTGAGGCTTTGAGGGACATGAGTGACCTTTCGACGGGCACGGGTCTCGATAACCCGAGTCTGTGTTCGTAGTGCAGTCCCCACAGTAGTAAGATTACTTGTCAGTACTCAAGGTGCGCAAGTGAGAATTCTCCCTATGTTTCCTTGGCATACGCCGGGTGTCCGGAAGGTGCACCGTCCCTCACATTGAGCGGTCGCCCCGGCGCGATTCGCAGCGAGGGGCTCTCGTTCAGCCGGTGAAGATCGCGACGGCCTTGACCACGGTCAGGGTCAGGCCCCAGACGAGGCCGCCGACCACGACAACGGTCAAGGTCGAACCGACCGCCTTATAGGTGCCGCCGACAGGGGACTGAGGTGAGCCCTCGGGCGGGACGTGTGCTGTTGGAGTGGAGTTGCTCATGAGATGTCCTTCCCTGCTTTCAGTTGTCGACTTCGAGGGCGGCGGCCTGCTTGGCCTTGACGTCCTCTTCCCGTTCGAAGAATTTCTCCTTGACGGGGCGGACGAGGATGTTGGCGATAAAGCCGATGGCGAGTGCGCCGACCATGATGTACATGCCCGGAGTGTAGAGCTCGGGGCCTGTCTTTCCGGCCTTCTCTCCTGCCTCGACGACGGAGTTGACGATGAGGGGGCCCGCTACGCCTGCCGCTGACCACGCGGTAAGCAGGGCGCCGTGGATGGCCCCGACCTGATAGACGCCGAAGAGATCCTTGAGGTAGGCGGGAATGGTCGAGAATCCGCCGCCGTAGAACGAGATGATGACCAGCGTCGCAAGAATGAACAGGACGATGGAGTTGCCTCCGAAGAGTGCCACGACCAGGTAGAGCAGCAGTCCGACGCCGAGGTACATCATGTAGTTGTTCTTCCGCCCCAGGTAGTCCGAGGTCGTCGACCAGATGAAGCGGCCGCCCATGTTGCCGATCGACAGCAGCCCCACGAAACCGGCTGCGGCTGCGGCCGTGATGCCGAAGTAGGACTGAATCATCGGAGCGGCGTTTTCGAGGATGCCGATGCCGGCAGTGACGTTGAGGAAGAGGACCACCCACAGCAGCCAGAACTGCGGTGTGCGGATCGCATTGCGCACCGAGACATTGCCCGTTGTCTGCATGGGTTTGGTCGTCGCTTTGGCGGGGTCGAAGTTCTTGGGCGTCCACTCGGGGTGGGGCACGCGGATGACGAAGGCCCCGGCGGCGATGACCACGGCGTAGACGATTCCGAGGGTGACGAAGGTCGGAGTCAGCCCGGCAACGAGATTCTCCGGTTCCGGACCGCCTCCGTAGAGGCTCATCAGCTGGTTCGACATCGGGCTGGCGATGAGTGCGCCGCCGCCGAAGCCCATGATGGCCAGGCCGGTGGCCAGGCCCGGGCGGTCCGGGAACCATTTCATCAGAGTCGAGACCGGGGAGATGTAGCCGATGCCCAAACCGATGCCGCCGATGACGCCGTAGCCGAGGTAGACGAGCCAGAGCTGACCGGTCATGATTCCCAGCGATGCGATGAAGAAGCCGATCACCCAACAGGTGCCCGCAGCGACCATTGATGCGCGCGGGCCGTTCTTCTCCACCCAGGGACCGAAGATGGCCGAGGAGATGCCGAGCATGAGGATCGCGAGCGAGAAGATCCAGCCGATTGAGACTTCACCGGCGTCGAAGTGCGTCATGAAGGGGATCTTGAACACGCTGAACGCGTAGACCTGTCCGATGCACAGGTGGATGGCAAGCGCGGCCGGCGGGATCAGCCACCGGTTGAAGTTCTTCGGCGCGACGATCGCTGATCGCGTGAGGACGGAAGCCATGGAGGGATCCTTAGATTGGTGTGCTCTGCGTGCGACTGTCATCGGTCGCACGTGCTGTGAGGGCGAGCGTGTCAGGACGACACGTTTCTGTTCTCCTACAGGTTAGAGCGCACGCAAGGATTTGGCGAGGAACACTCAGGAATTCCCCAAGAATGAGACTCGGGACTCTCCGGCCCGAGTCTCTGGCAGTGGGCTCGTTAGTCCGTGCCTGTGGAGGTCCGGTCAGAGGTTGATCGTGACCTCGCCCTGTTTGCGAAGCTTCTTGGCATACTTCTGAGTCGCCTCGGTCGACTTCTGGCTCTTCACCTGCTTCTCGAGCTGGGGACGCATCTCCTCAAGAGGTGGGACTTCCTGAGCCTGCTGGCCGCCCTGCTGTGCCATCTGCTCCTGCTGCGTCTTCGCCTGCTGGTAGGCCTGGCCGATCTCTTCGCCACTGACCTTGAACTCGCCGTATTCGTCCTTGATGAGGTCTTCGATCGACAGCTGGGTCTTCAGCTCGGAGTGCACCTTCTTCTCGTCCATGCCCTGCTTCTTCATGGCGGCGAGGAAGTCCTTCTTGCTCATCTGGCTGGACTTGGCGGACTCTCCGAGAGCCTTGTCGATGTCCTTGTCGGAGATCTTGATGTCGCGTTTCTCGGCTTCCTGGCTGAGCAGCTCGGTGCTCACCAGGTTCTCAGCCGTCTGGGTCTTGAGCTGCTTCTCATCGACCTGCTGGCCCGACTGCTGAGACTGCATCTGCATCTGCTGGTACTGAGTTTCGTAAAGGGGGACGAAGTCATCCTTTGTGATCTTCTTGCCGTTGACCTCGGCGACGACCTTGGGGATGCCATCAGTGTTCGGCTTGCCTTCTTGGCTCTTGCCCTGGCCCTGGGCTTGGTCTTGCCCCTGCTTCTGCTCAGCCGCGGCGGAGGTCTGCTCGTCCGCTGGTTTGTCCTCGGCTGAACCGCAAGCGGCGAAGGACACCACGGATACGGACAAGGCGAGGCCCAGCAGCCACTTGCTCTTCTGCACATTCACTCCTGAAATCGGGATCAGCCTGTCAGGCTAGCAGTCGCGATTCACCGAAGTATGTGTGGAGTATGAATGTCGCTTGGCAAGCCGGATTGTGGCGGTTGGGCATGAAGGTGCCCACGGTGGTGCTGAGCGCTTCAGGTCTTGCCCGTGCTTCCCCTATGTCGAGTCAGTGACTGCAGATAGACTCGGGATGAATCGGATGTGCGGTAGGCCCCAGCGCGGGCCGGGCTGCGGACGGAGGTGTCCACAGATGCAATCGAAATTTCGCGCAGTGTTCCTGACCTGCGATGACGCCGAGGTGACTGCTGACTTCTACAGGGACGTTGCCGGGGTGCCCTTGGAGGCCGTCAGCAGCGACGAGTACACCTATTGGATGTTGGATATCGACGGTCTCCAGATTGCTCTTCATGACGCGAAGTCCTTCGCCGACTACAGCTATCCACCCAACTCCTCGTCCAATCTCACCCACCTCTATTTCCGGATCCCCGATCTGGTGGGGTTCCTTGATCACGTGCAGAGCGTTGGTGCGCCACTCATCGAGGTCGATGACGTCGTCGTCACGGTTGAAGACCCTGACGGGCGGAAGGTCATGTTCGGGACGGCGTGAGTCGCTTCACTGCTGTGGCCTGTAGGCCGAATAGACGACGCCGCAGGCGAAGGACTTCGACTCCAGCAGTCGCAGCCTCGGCGCGGGGGCGTCATCGGGGAAGAAGCCGCGGCCTCGCCCCTGCCACACCGGATAGGTGAACATCCGGTACTCGTCGACGAGACCGGCGCTGATCAGTGAATGCGCCAGGGTGATGCTTCCGGTGAGGATGACGTCGCGACCTGGCTCCTCGCGCAGGGCGGCGACAGCCTTGAGCGGATCCTCGCCGATGACGGTTGAGTTCTGCCAGTCCGGGTCTGCCAGTTTCGTCGACACCACCCGCTTGTCGACCTGATTGAGGTGCTCGGCGACCCCTGTGGTGTCATCGGTCTGCAGCGGCCAGTAGCTGCGGAAGTCCTCGAATGTCTGCCGACCCAGCAGCAGGACGTCCTCGTTGGCCGACTGACGCATGAGCTCGGCGGACAGCTCTTCATCTTGGGCCTGCGGGTCGAACCAGTCGTCGAGCATTTCGATTCGACCGTCAAGAGTCGTGTTCTGAGTGATGATGATGCGCACGGTGGGCTCCTCGTCGAGTGGTGGCGTCACCGTCCACGGTACGCACGACGCGACCCGAGATCCATAGTTGGGACGACCGCCTTCACCTCCGGCCTCGACGCGCTTGGGGACCGGGTCGATGGCGTCCTTGCGGACTCCACCCGATTCGTCGCAGCTTAAGACAGCGCGGTCAGGTCGGAATCTCAGTAGAGTCGGATTCACAGCTCATTTGGCCCGAAGGAGAACCGCGTCCATGTCCGCATCACCATCCTCATCCATTCCTGATTTCCGCACCGAGGCCCAGGACCTGCAAGGCGATCTTGTGAGACTGCGTCGTACCCTGCATGCGAATCCCGAGCTTGGGTACCAGCTGCCGTTCACCCAGAAGACCGTCCTCGAGGAGATCGCAGGTCTGGGCCTCGATATCAGCACAGGGGAGTCTCTGACCTCGATCGTGGCGGTGCTCAAGGGCGGACGTCCCGGGCCTGCAGTTCTGCTGCGTGGGGACATGGATGCCCTGCCGGTGGTCGAGGACACCGGACTCGACTACGCCTCGACGAACGGCAACATGCATGCCTGCGGCCATGACATGCATACCGCCGGTCTCGTCGGCGCTGCTCGTCTGCTTGCCGCGCACCGAGACGAGCTGCCCGGGTCCATCGTATTCATGTTCCAACCCGCCGAGGAGGTCGAAGGAGGCGCCGAGCCGATGATCGCCGAGGGCGTGCTCGAGGCGGCGGACGTGCCACTTGTCGCGGCTTACGGAATTCACGTCGAGGCTGATGTGCGCGGACGGTTCACCACCAAGGGCGGACCGCTTATGGCGGGGTTCGCCGATCTCAATCTGAAGGTCCACGGCGCAGGAGGCCACAGCTCCCAACCCCAGGCCACTCGCGACCCCGTGCCTGCGGTGGCGGAGATCGCGCTCGCCCTCAACACGATGGTGTCGCGGTCGTTCGACATCTTCGACCCCGTCGTCGTGTCCGTGACCCAACTGGAAGGCTCGCAGGCCAGCAACATCATCCCTGACACCGCGAAGCTCACCGCCTCGGTCCGCTACCTCTCAGCCGATTCGATCGCGCTGCTGCAGGAGCGTGTGCCTGAGATCGCTGAGAACATTGCCCGGGCACACCGGTGCACCGCCGAGGTGGACTTCCGGATCGGCTTCCCCGTGACCGTGAACAACCCTGCCGAAACTCAGGTGGCCATCGACCGCCTCGGCGAGGTCTTCGGTTCTGACCATGTTCAGGAGATGGCTGCCCCGCGGATGGGATCCGAGGACTTCTCCTATGTGCTGCAGAATGTGCCGGGTACGTTCGTGTTCCTCGGAGCCACTCCAGAGGGTGTGGACCCGAACGCGGAGACGAACCACTCGCCCAGGGTCGTCTTCGACGACGGGCTGCTTGGGGACCAGGCCGCCGCCCTGGCCCATCTCGCGTTCACACGCCTGGTCGACGAACTGGGCTGAGCAACCCACCCCAGCATGGAAAAACGGGTGCTGCGTCGACGCGCGGGTGTGTACCCATGTGTCTCGACGCAGCACCCGTTTTTCGACGTGGCGGCACGCGGTGGCGGCACGCGGTGGCGGCACGCGGTGGCGGCACGCGGTGGCGGCACGCGGTGGCGGGCCCGGCCGGTACAGCGGGCCCGATGTCGGAACAGTCCTTAGTCAGATCTCCTTCTTGATGGTGGCCTCGGCACGGGCCTCCAGCTCTTCCAGATCCTTCCGCCTGACCTTGCGATAGGCATCGAAGTCGTGATCCTCATGCAGAGTCTTCACGATGCAGAACCCGAGGATGCCGACGATGACCGCGAACGGCAGCGCTGATAGCATCGCCGCCTGTTGCAGGGCCGCGAGCCCTCCGGCGAAGAAGAGGACCATCGCCGTCGTTCCTGTCAGCGCTCCCCATACCGTGAGTACCCAGCGGCTGGGTTCAAGGGTTCCGCGGGAGGTGAGCATGCTGAGCACGAAGGTGTTCGCGTCAGCGCCTGAAACGAAATAGAGGACAACGAGGATGATCGCAATCACCGAAGTAAGACCAGCCATCGGAAGATGTTCCAGTGTTTCAAAGAACGCTGAATTCACATCCGCGGCCGCGGCTTTGCCGATGCCGCCGTCACCCTCCATGTCGATCTTGATCGCCGTTCCGCCGAAGATCGTGAACCAGATGAAGAAGACAAGGCTGGGGATACCCATGACGCCGAGGACGAATCCGCGGATCGTTCGACCCTTGGATATCTTGGCGAGGAATACGCCGACGAAGGCACCCCAGCTCAGCCACCATGCCATCATGAAGTACGTCCAGTACTGATACCACTCAACGTCGCCGGCCATCAGTGGAGTCAGGAGACTGGTCTTGAAGAAGTCATTGAGGTATTCGCCCGTCGAGCGGAAGAAGAGATTTCCAATGAAGCCTGTGGGACCGACGACGAGAACGAAGAGACCGAGGAAGATCGACAGTACTGCCGTCGTCTGGCTGAGGAACTTGATGCCCCGGTTGACTCCCGACAGTGCAGACAGGGTGAACACGACTGTGATGCCCAAGATGATGATGATCTGAACGAACAATTCGTTCGGAATCCCGAAGACCCGGTTGAGGCCCTCGGTGATCTGTGATGCACCCAGTCCCAGCGAGGTGGTCGTCCCGAACAGAGTGGCGATCACCGCCAGAATGTCGATGAGGTTGCCCAGCCATCCGTCCATGGCTTTGCCGAAGACCGGCTTGAGCATGGGCGAGATCAGTCCGGTGTTTCCTCGCCTATGGGTCGAATAGGCGATGGCGAGGCCGAACACACCGAAGACCGCCCAGGCGTGAGGTCCCCAGTCGAAGTAGGAGAACTGGAGTGCGCGTACCGCTGCCTCGGTGGTGCCAGGGTCGGCGAGTCCGTGCGGTGGAGTCGTGAAATGGCTGATCGGTTCAGCCACACCGTAGCTGATGAGTCCGATGCCCATCACGGCGGAGAGAATCATGGTCAGCCACGCCCAGGTGCTGAATTCCGGTCGATCGTCATCGGCGCCGAGGCGGACCCGCCCGAACCGGCTGAACCCGAGATAGAGGAGGAGTCCGATGCAACCGAGAGTGAGGACCAGGTAGACCCAGCCGACCTTCGCAGCGACAACGTCCATTGCGGCGGTCATCGCCGTTGCCATGGCGTCGGGCGACAGGGCTCCCCACAGAGTGAATGCGGCGACTCCGACGATGGAGATCCAGAAGACACGACCGGGGCGATGTCTCATTGCGACGGCGTAGGCGACCTCCGGTGTCGGACCGGATTCGGACTCCATGCCGTGGCCTGGCAGCTGTGCTCGGGCACTCGAGGAGTGGCGGGGGCCATCCCGATCCGCATCGGGGTATTGCTCGGAATCGTCGTTCATGAGAACTCCACTTCGTTGTGAATCGGGCTTATGCGCATCGCTCAGCTGAGCGGGGAGAGGTCCTGGCTGTCAAAGAACTTGCCGGCCTTGTAGATCATCGGCTCGTCCTCGGAGGCCTCCGCGCTGCGCACCCGACCGACGAATATCGTATGGGTCAGGGCCTGGAAGCGTTCCTTGATCTCGACTTCGATTGAGGCTGCCGAACCGTCGATAAGTGGTGATCCATGGGGTCCGGAATGCCAGTCGAGCTCAGCGAACTTGTCTGTGGCCTTCGATGCAAAGGTACCGATGGTCCCCCGCTGATTGCGGCTCATGATGTTGATCCCCATGTGGGAGGAGCGGAAGAGTGCAGGGTAGGTCGAGGACGTCTTCTGCACGCAGACGAGGACCAGCGGCGGGTCGAGTGAGATCGAATTGTAGGAATTCACCGCCAGGCCACGAGGCTTTCCGTCATCGTCCGTGGTCGTCACGACTGTCACCCCGGTGATGAACTGCCTGTTGAAGGACTTGAGCGATGCCGAAGACGGTTCGCCGGAGAAGTCATCGGTGACCACGTCACCTGCGTGGGATTCGAATGCCGAGGACAGGGACTTGAGTCCGAGGTCGGCTAGCAGAGCGTGTGCATCCCAGGTGACCTCTTCCCGGCAGATGACTCCCTGATCAAAGGTGATGAGGTTCGAACCGTGGGTCTTCACCTGCTGCCCGGTGGGAGGGACATCGTTGAGTGGCCGGGTGAAGGTGCCGGTGGAGTGCCAGTAGATGGCTCCCTGATCGCCTTCGATAAGGATGCGGTCGATCGTGGTGGTGAGATCTGGGAAAGCTGCGCGGATTTCACTGATCTCTGCCTTGGTCTCCTCAACACTTCTCTCCTTGCCGGAGTTCGCAGAGACGCGCACGTAGTCGTCGGTGAAGAGTGAATCGAGAACATCGGTGTTTCCGATGTCCCATGCTTCGCGCCAGGTTCCGATGATGGTCGTCTTAACGTCGTCGTAAGGACGTGCTTCTTTGCTCTGTTGCATACTAGAGATCGTAGAATCACTGTGATGTATTAGTCAATAGATTTTCGAAACGGTGATTTATCGGGAGTTTTGTGGGGTATTGACTTTCATCTTTGCATGCAAGTAGATTTCTTGTATGCAACAGACTGGAGTTTTGACACGATGAGCACGATGACCGCACGCGAGCAGGATGAGAGTATCGGCCGCCTCGGCGAGCACGAGGAGCTTCCGGCGAATTTCGATGAACTGGCACAGCGACTTGGTGTCCGTTCGATCACCATTCAGCGCGAAGAGATCCTCGCTGAGGCTGGTGTCGGCCTCAGCGAACCGCTGCAGCAGGCGGCCGCGGTGGCCGTGCTGAGGAACCCATGGATCGACAGCATCGATCCACACAGTGATCTGGGTCCGGCGACCGAGAGGATCGCTCCGGTGCTGGCGAAGGTGCTGACCGATCGACTTCTGTCGATCCTCGGATCCGCCGAGAATGTCGAAGCTTTCGGCAAGGGTGCAGTGGTCGGAGTCGATGGCGAGATCGAACATGCCGGTGCACTCATCCACACTCCCTATTTCGGCAATATCCTGCGCGAAATGCTCGAAGGCACCTCGGTCATCTGCTTCGCCGACGGCCGATCGGGCCCATCGTCGTCGATTCGGGTGCCGATGTGGCACAAAGCCCACGCCACCTCACGTGACCATTACCAGACAATCGACATCCACCTCTCGGACTCACCGCGAGCCGATGAGATCTGCGTGATCGCCGCCGCCTCGACCGGCCCCCGGCCGTTCGCCCGCATCGGCGACCGCAGAACCGATGGCACAGTCACCACAGAGATCCTGAAAGGACTCGTCAAATGAAGATCCGCAAACTCACCACCGTCGTCGAAGAGATCCTCTCCGAAGGCGGCCGCGAGACCAGCCCCGTCATCACCGTCGCTGCAGTTGCCGCAGTGATCGAGAACCCCTGGCGCGGTCAGGGATTCGTCGAGGACCTCAACCCAGGCATCGACGCCACCGCCAGCGCCCTCGGCGCTGAGCTTGCTCCCCGGGTCATGGAAGCACTCGGCGGCAGCCTCGAAGCCTACGGCAAGGCTGCAATCATCGGCCTCAACGGTGAGATCGAGCACGGCTCCGCGCTCATTCATACACTGAAGTTCGGCAACCACTTCCGTGATGCTGCTCAGGCGTCCACCCTGCTTCCGGCCGTCGAAAAACGCGGCGAGGCGGGAGCGGTCTTCGACATTCCGCTCAAGCATTTCACTGACGCAACGATCCGCTCGCACCACCAGACCTTCGAATGGAGGGTTGCCGACGCACCTCATGCCGATGAGATCCTCATTGCGCTCGCGGGGTCGACGGGCGGACGTCCGCAGCAGCGGCTCGCGCCGCTATCGGCCGACAAGTAGGGCGCCGAATCATGCGGGATGACAATGACGTCCCCGTCGTCCTACTCCATGGGGTCGGACTCGACAGGAACGTTTGGCAACGGGTAGAACGACTGCTGAGGTCTCCGAGTGTTGCGCTCGATCTTCCAGGACATGGAACTCGGCCACCTCTGCAGGAGCCGACCTCGGTGACAGAGATGGCTGCGGATGTGGCGACCCGGATGCCGTCCGGGCCGGTCCACCTCGTTGGATTCTCCTTGGGATCGCTCATCGCCCAGCAGATCGCCCTCGACCATCTCGAACGTGTGCGCACCCTCACCTGCGTGAGTTCGGTGTGCGCTCGGACCGAGGACGAATCGGTCGCTGTGGCCACCCGGCTGCAGAACGCGCGCCGGGATCTGCCTGCCAGCATGGAAACCGCTTTGCAGCGCTGGTTCCCCGACGATGACGTAACCGACTGGCAAGCCCAGCGGGAGGAGACGCGCCCAGTTCTCATGGCCAACGATCCGTCCTCCTATGCGCATGCCTACGCCGTCTTCGCTACAGCCGACAGGGAACTCGCCGACAGGCTGCCTGAAATTACAGCCCCGACCCTTGCGATGACCGGAGAATCCGATCCCGGTTCCACCCCGGAGATGAGCCACCGGATCGCGGCACGGATTCCCGACACGAAAGTCGTCATCGTCCCCGGGGCCCGGCACATGCTGCCCGTGACCCATCCTGAGGTGCTCGTCGGCCATCTCGACCACCTCCTCCACCAGCCAGAAAGGAATCAGCCGTGACTCTCAGACTCGATCACTTCATCGGAGGCGCCCACAGTGCTCCTGCCGATGGAGGATTCCTGGACAGTACCAATCCGGCCACGCTGGAAACTCTCTACGAGTTCGCCCGTGGGACCGTCGTTGACGTCGATCACGCCGTCGAGGCCGCGCGTCGGACATTCGAGTCGGCAGCGTGGCAGAGAACGACACCGACACAGCGAGGTCACCTGCTGCGCAGGTTCGGCGATCTCATCGGGCAGAACGCCGACGACCTTGCTCGCTTCGAGAGCGAAGACAACGGCAAACTCCTGCGCGAGATGAAGGGACAGCTCAAGGGCCTCCCCGAATACCTCTACTACTATGGCGGCCTGGCCGACAAGGTCCAGGGTTCGCAGATTCCGACGAACTCGCCTGAGGTCATCAACTTCACCCAGCGAGAGGCTCTCGGCGTCGTCGGGCTCATCACCCCGTGGAACTCGCCCATGACTCTCACGATCTCCAAATTGGCACCGGCACTGGCCGCCGGCAACACTGCCGTCATCAAACCGAGTGAGTACACATCACGGACGATTCTGCGCTTGGCCGAACTCGCTCATGAGGCAGGCTTCCCCGACGGCGCGGTCAACGTCGTCACCGGACTCGGCGCCGAGGCGGGTCAGGCCCTCGTGGATTCGCCGAAGCTCGCGAAGATCTCATTCACCGGATCGACTGGAACGGGTTCTGCGATCGCCGGTGCCGCGGCCTCACGATTCATCGGCTGCACCCTCGAGCTGGGAGGTAAGAGCCCGAACATAGTCTTCGATGATGCGAATGTGTCGAATGCCGCCATGGGCGTCATCGCAGGCATCTTTGCAGCGGGCGGTCAGACCTGCATCGCCGGGAGCAGGGTCTTCGTTCAGCGGGGCGTCTACGACGAACTGCTCGAAAAGGTCACCCAGCGGGCATCGTCGATCATCATCGGCGATCCGATGGATCCGAAGACCGAGCTCGGCCCATTGGCATTCGAAAGCCAACTGAACAAGGTCGCAGATTACGTCGACATCGGAGTGTCCGAAGGAGGCAGCATCGCCTACGGCGGGCAGCGTCCCGAGGTTGACCTCCCAGGCTACTTCTTCCAGCCGACGGTGCTCACGGATACGACAAACGATATGCGGATCTGCCGTGAGGAGATCTTCGGGCCAGTTGCCGCGATTATGCCCTTTGACACCGAAGACGAAGTACTGGGCCTGGCCAACGACACAGACTACGGTTTGGCTGCGGGCGTCTGGACTTCGAACCTTCAGCGGGCGATGCGGATGTCGCAGAGCATCGACGCAGGCACCGTGTGGATCAACATGTACCGGGCGATGTCTCCGATGTCACCGCGTCAGGGATTCAAGAACTCGGGAGTCGGCATCGAACACGGAATCGAGTCGATGCACGAGTACACGAGGCTCAAGAGCGTCTGGATCAATACCGACGAAGGCGCCATGGCAGACCCGTTCATTCTGGGGCGGTGACCGGCTGACATGCCTCTCATCGACATCTCAATCGCCAAGGGCCGAGATCCGCAGCAGCTGCGTGACCTCATCGCAGGAGTGCACCGGGTGGCCGAAAAGACCACCGGAGCCGCAGCAGAGAACATCACTGTGATCGTGCGCGAAGTGGAGAAGGACCTCTGGTCGCGCACGAACACGACAATCGGCGAACGCGAAGCCACGAAATAGGGAACACACAGCAAGAACGCTTGAGATCAAAGGAGCACATCATGCGCTTTTCACTCTTCCTGCACATGGAACGCTGGGACGACTCGATCAGTCCGGAACAGCATTGGAAGAACCTCGTCGAGCTGGTGAAGCTAGCTGAAGCCGGCGGATTCGGGACGGTGTGGATCGGCGAGCACCACTCCATGGAGTTCGTCTCCTCTCCGAGTCCGATGCCGCAGCTGGCATACCTGGCCTCCCAGACCTCGACGATCAGGCTCGGATCCGGAACGATCATCGCTCCGTTCTGGCATCCGCTCCGCGCCGCCGGAGAAATCGCACTGCTCGATGTCATCAGCGGCGGACGCGCCGAGGTGGGAATCGCTCGCGGTGCCTACCAGTTCGAGTTCAACCGCCTGGCCGACGGCATGGCCGCAGCAGATGGCGGGGAGTACCTGCGAGAGCTGGTTCCGGCCGTCCAGAAGCTGCTCCAGGGCGATTACGCTCACGAGGGCAAGCACTGGCAGTTCCCGCTCTCGACGGCGGTACCCAAACCGATCCAGCAGCCGACTCCGCCGATCTGGTTGGCCGCGCGGAGTCCGGAGACTCATGATTTCGCCGTCGCGAACGGATGCAACGTCCAGGTCACACCGCTGATGAAGGACGACCGTGAGGTCGAGGACCTGATGGAGAAGTTCAACACTGCGATCGCCGCGCACCCGGAGGTCGAGAAACGCCCCGAGATCATGGTCCTGCGGCACACCTACCTTCACTCCCCTCAGGATCCGGAAGGCTGGAAGGTCGGCGCGGCCGGCGTCAACAAGTACTACCGCACCTTCTCCTCTTGGGCATTCGGGAAGAAGGATCACGAGAACGGTTTCCTCGATCCGACTCCGGAGGAGAACTTCGCTGATCGCCCCGAGTTCGAGCTCGAAGCGTTGCACAAGTCTGCGATGATCGGTACCCCTGATGAGGTCACCAAGCGGATCCGCCACTATGAGGACCTCGGCTACGACGAATACAGCTTCTGGTCCGACAACGCACTGACTCACGAAGAGAAGAAGGCCTCACTGCAGCTCTTCATCGACGAGGTCGTCCCCAACTTCCGCTGATACGTCGTCGAGTCGCCCGGTCCCGGAGGCTGGGCACATCGAGCCGTCGATCAGCAGGGTTGCGTCAGACCAGCCGGGATGTGAAAGAAGGCGGGTCTCAGATTCAATAGGAGTCTGAGGCCCGTCTTCAGCGGTGATTGATTATCGCGGTTGTTCTCAGGGTTCCCGGTCGATGGATAGAGTCGTGCGAGTGCGGGGGACCAGCAGTTCCTGGGTCGAGGCGAACACGTGAGATCTCATCGTAGTCTCCGCGCCGAAGGGGTCCTTGTTCTGGATCATGGTGAGCACTTGGCGATGTTCGCCGCTTGAGTTGACCGCGCGACCGGGGTGATCCAGGGTCTTGCGCACCAGTGTGTAAAACGACAGCTGGTTCATCAGCCGACCGTATTGTTCGACGAGCTTGTTGTTGTCGGCCCCATCGACGAGCGTCTGATGAAATCCCTGCACCTGATTGGCATAAGTGTCTGTATCTCCGGCCCGCGATGTCACCTCTGAAGCAGCGACGTTGTCTTCGAGCACATCGAGCTGGTGACAGGGCCCCCTTCGAGCCATAAGGGCTGCCGCTAATCCTTCAAGAACTTCTTTGAGCTGAAACATCTCGACGATCTCCCGGCGAGTCGGCTCTCGGATGAAGGTGCCGACTTTCGGGCGAATCTCAATGAGGCCCTCAAGCTGCAGTTGCTTGAGGACCTCTCGAATGGGAGTTCTGGAGACGTCGAACTCATGAGCAAGTGAGACCTCGGAGAGCGGGCTCCCGGGCTCGAGGTCGCCGCGTGTGATCTTCGCGCGAAGCCGTTCCAGGAGTGTCGGCGCTGGACCAGTAGGGTCTGTATGCATGCTTTAGATCGTATGTTGCATGCATGCTTGGGTCAAGGATGCACTCGAACGAGAGGTTTCGCGGTCAACGGAACCGCATCTGGGCCGATATTTCAGGGTGAATGATCAGAACTCTGTGTAGTGAACCTCCAGTATCTGCCATGCAACGAGTATCGGATGGCGTGGACGAGATGGTGATGCTGCGGATCCTGAATACGAGGACGGAAGGGCGGGTCACTTGGCTCCGAGCCATGGGCATTGCGATGGAGTGCCCATGGC
>NZ_JBHFIH010000018.1:300803-304514 GCF_057334195.1 Brevibacterium sp. AGC70
GTGCCCATGGCTCGATGGCATGGTGGCGAACGGTCGGTACCTCCTGGTCGAAAAATTCCCATTCTTCGAGCAGGAGCGACCAGCCGTTACGGGACGGAGGGCAGTGTCCTCCCTCGACCCTGGTTTGGCCGCCGCCCTGGCCCATCTCGCGTTCACACGCCTGGTCGACGAACTGGGCTGAGCAACCCACCCCAGCATGGAAAAACGGGTGCTGCGTCGACGCGCGGGTGTGTACCCATGTGTCTCGACGCAGCACCCGTTTTTCGACGGTGGTTGCTGGGTGGAAGGTTGTGGCTCCCTCGTGGCCTGAAGTCGTACGCCCCGAGGCCGCCTCAGATTACTCAGGCCCTGACCAACCCGTGGGGGTCGAGGACGAACTTCTTTGCCACGCCTGAGTCGAACTCTGCGTAGCCCTGCGGGGCATCCTCGAGGGCGATCGGGGTGGCGTTGACGTTCTTCGCGATCGTCACCTTGTCATTGAGGATCGCGTGCATCAGCCCGCGGTTGTACTTCATGACCGGGCACTGGCCGGTGACGAAGACATGGGACTTCGCGAAGCCGAGTCCGAAGCGCATCGACAGCGATCCCTCTTGGGCCGCCTTATCGGCAGCCCTGGGTCGCCGGTGACGTAGAGCCCGGGAATGCCCAGGCTGCCGCCGGCGCGGGTGATGTCCATGAGCGAGTTGAGCACGGTGGCCGGAGCCTCGGTGGCTGCTTCCTTGCCGTGTCCACGGGCTTCGAAGCCCACGGCATCGATGCCGCAGTCGACCTCGGGAGTGCCGAGGATCTGCTCGATCTGATCCTTCGGGTCGCCTTTGGAGACATCGACGGTCTCGCATCCGAAGGCGCGTGCCTGTGCCAGACGGTCCTCGTTGAGGTCGCCGACGATGACGACCGGTGCACCGAGGAGCTGCGCCGAGGTGGCCGCTGCGATTCCGACCGGACCTGCACCGGCGACGTAGACCGTCGAACCGATGGTGACGCCGGCCCCGACCGCACCGTGGAAGCCGGTGGGGAAGATGTCGGAGAGCATGGCCAGATCGAGGATCTTCTCCATTGCCTGGTCCTTGTCAGGGAACTTCAGGACGTTCCAATCGGCGTAGGGGACGAGCACGTATTCGGCCTGTCCTCCGACCCATCCGCCCATGTCGACATAGCCGTAGGCAGAGCCTGGACGATCAGGGTTGACGTTGAGGCAGATGCCGGTCTGGCGCTCGATGCAGTTCCGGCAGCGACCGCAGGAGATGTTGAACGGCACGGAGACGAGATCGCCGACCTTGACGAATTCGACGTCACGACCGACTTCGACCACCTCGCCGGTGATCTCGTGGCCGAGAACGAGCCCTTCAGGTGCAGTGGTGCGGCCCCGGACCATGTGCTGGTCGGAGCCGCAGATGTTCGTGGCCACGGTCTTGAGGATGACGCCGTGATCGACCTTGCGGCCGACGTTGGCTGGATGGACGCCGGGGCCGTCCTTGAGGACGAACTCGGGATACTCAGTGTCGACGACTTCGACCTTGCCGGGACCTGCGTAGCTGATTGCCTTATTGCTCATCGTTGAGTCTCCATTCGAAAGAATGTGGAAGTGGCGAACCTCAGGATGGCCGCAAAGCCTCCTGAAATATCAGTCTTTCATCAGACGTGCCTGCAGTCTCGCCTTTCGATGGCCGGTGTGTCAACAGGCGCAGCCTCATTCGCCGAGGCGGGTCGTAAGAATGTGCTGGGAGGTGGCCCGCAGGTGTCGCAGAGACTCCTTGATCAACGGCGAATTGCGGCTGCCGGTGCGGACTGCTGCGACGATCTTCCGGCTGAGTCTGCCCGGCCCGGTCAGACGGACTCTGGTGACATTGTCCTCCCCGGCGAGGCTGACCAGCCTGGGCAGCAGACTGACGCCCACCCCGACCCCGACGAGGGCTGCCTGCGTTTCCCATTCGACAGATTCGTGGGAGATTCGCGGGGTCACACCGGCCGCGGTGAACGCGGCGATGAACAGTGCGTGATAGGGCGATCCGGGCGCAGCGGTGATCCAATCTTCGGCGGCCAGATCGGCCAGTGTCACAGACTCGAGTGCGGCGACCGGGTGGTCGGAGGGCACCATGACGTCGAGCGGATCGTCGAGCAGGTCGACCTTCTCGAATCGTGGATCGTCTTCGACCTGGACATCGCCCTGCATGGAGACGACGACGGCAAGGTCGATGCGTTCGGCCACGAGGAGTTCGAAGCACCGCGTGGGACTTGCTTCGGTGACATGGACCGTGGATGTGGGGTGAGACCTCTGCAGGTGGGCCGCAAGTGGTGCGAGCAGATTCGCCGAGGCGGTCGAGAAGCCTCCGATTCCGAAATGCGTTGGCGTCTGATCCCCGGCAGTCAAGGAGGAAGCGCGGATGTCCTCCCATTCGGCGATGAGCCTGTCGGAGAGGCGCACGAGATTCTGGCCTGTCGCCGTCAGCCGCAGTCCGCGTCCGTCCTTGACGAGCAGCGTCATACCCAGCGAGTTCTGGAGCTCGCGCAGCTGCCCGGACACGGCCGAGGGGGAATAGCCGGTGAGTTCGGCAGTGGCGGAAACGGTGCCGCAGGCGGCAAACGTGCGCAGTGTGATGAGGCGAGGATCGATCATGGCACTATTGTGCCCTGAATCATGCGGAGATTCCGCACGGAATATGTCAGAATCTCGCGCTTTTTCTGCAGTGTCTTGATGGCTATTGTCTTCTGTGACAGCACCGGTCAACTCACGTGCTTCGGCAGAGAGCCGGGGTTGTCACGGGACGCAATACACCAGCAGCAGACATCAAGGGAGATGGAATTGACCGCAGTGAATCTGGCGCCGACGAAGAAGGGTTTCCCTGCCGGCTTCAGCGAAGAGAGACTCGACGAGATCCGTCAACTGCTCGACACGCGACGTACAGGCTTCTCACTCGAGGCTCCTTTCTACACCGACGACCATCTCTTCAATCTCGATATGCAGGCCATCTTCGGGCAGAACTGGGTCTTCGCCTGCAGCGTCGCAGAGATTCCAGAGCCCGGGGACTATGTCACCCTGGACTTCGGTCCCTATTCCCTTCTCGTGCTGCGCACCGACGACGGCGGAGTCAACGTTCTGCACAATGTGTGTCGCCACCGCGGTGCCCGCGTCCTCACCGAGGCCGCAGGCACCACGGGCAATCTGGTCTGCGGGTACCACTCGTGGACGTATTCGCCCGATGGTCAGCTCATCCACGCCTCGGCGCCGGGTGAGATGGAATTCGACAAGGCCTGCTACTCGCTCAAGCGCGCGCACGGGAAGATCGTCGCGGGACTCGTCTTCCTCTGCTTGGCAGAGGAACCCCCCACCGACTTCGACGACACCGCGGCGATCTTCGCCCCCTACGTCGGACCGCACGAACTTGCGAAGACCAAGGTGGCCTATCAGCAGAACATCGTGGAGGAGGCCAACTGGAAGCTCGTGATGGAGAACAACCGCGAGTGCTACCACTGCGATGGCCACCCGGAGCTTGCCTGCGCCCTGTTTCCGACCTGGGGACTGACCGATGAGACGATCCCGCCTCACCTGGAAGACGTCTGGGACCGCAATCAGCAGGCACAGGCTGCACTGGAATACCGCTGCCGTCGCTACGGACTGCCCTATGAAGTCGTCGAGGAACTCGACACCCGCATCGCCGGAATTCGGATCTCACGAGAATCCCTGGACGGGCAGGGGGAGTCGTTCTCGGC
>NZ_JBHFIH010000018.1:304567-333231 GCF_057334195.1 Brevibacterium sp. AGC70
CGTTCTCGGCCGACGGCCGACGTCTGGTGAAGAAGCTCCTCGGGGATCTTCCCGATTTTCGATTGGGTCGCTGCTCGATGCACCTGCAGCCCAACAGCTGGTTCCACCTCCTCGGGGATCATGTGGTGACCTTCACCGTGCTCCCGATCAACGCGCATCAGACACTCGTGCGCACCACCTGGCTCGTCGCCGACGACGCGGTAGAAGGCGTCGACTACGACCTCGAAACATTGACGCATACGTGGAAGCAGACGAACCTGCAGGACAAGAACTTCGTCGAGCTCTGCCAGCAGGGAGCGACGAGTCCGTTCTACGAGCAGGGCCCGTATATGAAGAGCGAATATCAGGTCGAGGCCTTCATCAACTGGTACACCCAGCGGATGCGGGAGCACGTGGGATGAAGCGCGTCGCCGACCCCATGACTCCGCTGGCGCAGCGGACCCGGGGCCTCGAGATGCCATGGAACCGGGTCCTCTCCAGCACGGCGGGGCCTGCCGGTGCCGCCACGGCTCTGGGACCTTGGCATCCGCAGGAGTTCTCCGCCGAGTGCGTGGAGACCATCCCCGAGGCGGGCGACATGATGGTCTTCGTCTTCCGGCGCATGGACGGTGCTCCACTGGCATTCCGGTCCGGTCAGTACATCAACATCGACTTTCCCGTGTATGGCCCGGATGCCGAGCCGGTGTCGAGGAGCTACTCGATCTCGAGTGCCCCGACGGAACCGTGGACGTTCTCCATCACGATCAAACGTGACCCGAAGGGGCTCGTCTCCACGTGGGCGCACGAGTCCCTTCGGGTCGGCACCACGCTTGAGATGCTGGGCCCGGTGGGAGCGTTCCACCTCGCTGACTACGATCGGCGAGCCCGTTACCTCCTGCTTGCAGCCGGTGCGGGGATCACTCCGCTGATGTCGATGGTGCGTACGATCCATTCGCTGCCGGGTCAGGCCGATGTCGTCCTTCTCTATCACGGTTCTGCCCCAGATCGCTTCGCTTTCGCCGAGGAGCTCAACTTCCTGCAGAAGGCCGACTTTCGCATTGAGGTCATATATACCCTCGGCGATCGGGAGCAGGCCGAGGATTCGGCCGGCGCTGCAAGCGTCTGGGTCGGAAAGACCGGCCGTCTCTCAACCGCGCTCCTCGAAGAGGTAGTCCCCGATGCCAACGGGCGGCAGGTGTTCGCATGTGGTCCCGAGGGATATCTCAACACGGCGACGGACTGCTTGCGCGAGGTCGGAGTGGACGACACCTCGGTGTTCATGGAGTTCTTCTCGGGCGATCGGGAGACCCGTGCCGAATACGCCGAGGAAGTGGCGATCGCAGGCGAGATCGCCGAAGAGATCGCATCGGCCACCGAGGAATACTACGAAGCGCAGCCCGCCGCCTTGGAGATGTACGAACCCGAATATACGGCCGACGGGCCCGTCGAGGCCACAGGTTCGACGCTCGAGGCCGTCGACGCCTTGGCCGAAGTTCCGGTCGAGCCGGAGGCCGAAGTAGTCGTGGCGGGGATCGAGCCTGGGACGGCTGCCGAGGCGGGGGATGAGCCGGTGCTGGACACCAGATCAGACTCCGCAGTCGGAAACTCCCCGGCGACCGCCTCGGCGACGGACGATGACGCAGCAGGTGACGAAGTCACGGTTGTCGATCCGACGACCTTCGCTACCGTGGGCGAAGGCGAGCACCTGATGTCCTTTGTGCGCACCGGACTCAACGTTCGCGTGGATTCGAAGGAATTCGTCCTCGACGCAGCTCGTCGTGCCGGTGTGAAGATCGGTGCGAACTGCCAAGAAGGCATGTGCGGTTCGTGCAAGGTCGTCAAACTCGACGGGGAGGTCGACATGAATCACCAGGGCGGCATCCGCGCCAGAGAGATCGATGCCGGGAAGTTCCTTCCCTGCTGCTCGACGGCGACGAGCGACCTGGTCATCGACGCCTGAGCGACAAGTCGAGTACATTCGCCAGGCTGTGGATCAAAGGAGACCACATGACACAGCAGAAGGGCATCGGGCCAGTCGCTCCGGGCGCAGCCGATTCCACATCAAGTTCCGTCGTTGTCGGACGGACCTCGGTCGACGAGGCGCCGCTGAACAAACTCGTCATCCTCGTCGCAATCGCGGCGTTCGGCGGCATCTTCATCGACGGGTATATTCTCGGCGTCATCGGGGGTGCGGTCGAACCGGCGGCAGCCGAACTGGGGCTGACGACAGTCGGCCAGGGACTCATCGCCGCCAGCGCTCTCATCGGCATCTTCATCAGCGGGCTCTTCTTCGGGCGCATCGCTGACAGGTACGGCCGCAAGAGGGTCTTCTTCTGGAACCTGGTCGGCTTCTTCGTGGTCTCCCTGGCCCAGCTCTTCGTTGTGGGCACCTGGGATCTCGTGGCCATGCGTCTTCTGCTGGGCCTGCTCATCGGAGTCGAGTACGCCGTGGGTACGTCATTGCTGGCAGAATTCACTCCCCGCCGACACAGGAGCGTGCTGCTGGGATCGATCGCTGCGTTCTGGTTCATCGGGTTCATCGCCGCATTCGTCGTCGCGCACCTCTGGAGTCCGGATTCCTGGCGCCTGCTCCTGGCCAGCAGTGCGATTCCGGCACTCATCGTGCTTCTCCTGCGGATGGCTCTTCCCGAGTCTCCCCGCTGGCTGCAGTCGCAAGGTCGCACGGCAGAGGCACAGAAGATCGTGTCGGAGAACTACGGCCCACAGTACGTGCTGCCTTCGGCTCCGACCGAGGTTGTCAGGACGCGACTGCGCGACTTCTTCCGTGAGAACGATTGGCGCACGGTCACCTACGCGGGACTGTTCTGGTTCTGCCAGGTCGGGCCACTCTTCGCCATCTTCACGTTCATCGTGCCTGTGCTCGACGAGCTCGGCCTCAACAACGGATTCTCCACCGATCTGTTCATGAATGGGCTCCAGCTTCTCGGCGCCGGTCTCGGGCTGTGGCTGCTCTGGCGGCTGCCGCGTCGGACATTCGTCATCTGGACTTTCGCGATCATGGTGATCCTGCTCGTCTTCCTGGGCGGATGGTCCGGCCAGCCCGCGATGCTGACGTTCATCGTCTTCGGGGCATTCGTTCTCATCATCACGGCATCTAACAGCGTCCAGTACGTCTATCCACCGGAGATGTTCGAGACCAGGTTCCGCAGCACCGGAGTCGGCTACGCCGCCGCATTCAGCCGCATCGGAGCCGCCGGAGCCACCTACCTGTTTCCGCTCACGCTTGAGCATCTCGGTGTCGCGAGCACTCTGCTCATAGCCGCGATCTTTCCGGCCGTCGGATTCGTCGCTTCGGTGTTCTGGGCGCCGGAGACGAAATACCAATCCTTGGATGTCTGAGCACAACGACGACATCCGCTGCCCCATCAACTTTCACCACCGCACCAACTAAGGAGTACACAGTGCCGATTTCCTCACCATCTTCACCTCGCGTGGTCATCATCGGAGCCGGCATCGTCGGAGCCAACCTCGCGGACGAACTCGCCCAGCTCGGCTGGACCAACACCCTCGTGCTCGAACAGGGGCCCTTGAATATCCCTGGTGGTTCGACCTCGCATGCCCCCGGCCTGGTGTTCTCCTCGAACGGGTCGAAGTCGATGACCGAGTTCGCGCAGTACACGATTGAGAAGCTCACCTCGCTGACTGGCCCCGATGGTCGCGGTTCGTTCCTGCCCGTCGGCGGACTTGAGATCGCCACCCAGGAAGACCGACTCCAGGACCTGCACCGTCGTGCCGGTTGGAATCGGTCCTGGGGTGTCGACGCCGAGGTGGTCGATGCGCAGGAATGCCTGCGGTTGTTCCCTATGCTCAATCCGGACAAGGTCCTTGGCGGGCTTCTGACTCCGGGTGATGGGCTGGCGCTCGCCGCCCGTGGCACCCAGTTGGTCATGGACCGCGCTCGGGCCGCTGGTGTCGAGTTCCGCGACCGCACCACCGTCACCGGTATCGAACAGTCCGGTGGCAAGGTCACCGCAGTGCTGGCCGGCGACGACAGGTTCCCGGCGGACATCGTCGTCTCCTGCGCCGGATTCTGGGGGCCGAAGATCGGTGAGATGGTCGGCACGACGATCCCGCTGCTGCCTCTGGGGCACCAGTTCGCCTGGACGACCGAGGTGCCCAGCCTCGTCGGCAAGAACGAGCAGCCGGCAGGAGCCTCGGCGCCCATTCTTCGCTACCAGGACAAGGACCTCTACTACCGCGAATGGGGTGAGCGGATCGGGATCGGCTCCTATGCTCACCGGCCGATGCCAGTCGACCTCGATACGCTGCGCACCTATTCGCCCGATGAGATCACCGACGAGGTCATGCCATCGAGCCTCGAGTTCACGCCCGAGGACTTCGCCCGAGAGTGGGAGGCTACCAAGGAACTGCTCCCCGAACTGCGCCAGACCCAGGTCCAGCGCGGTTTCAACGGCATCTTCTCCTTCACTCCCGACGGCGGATCGCTCGTGGGGCAGTCCCGAGAAGTCGACGGATTCTTCGTCGCTGAGGCGGTCTGGGTCACCCACGGTGCCGGCATCGCGAAGGCCGTTGCCGAACTCATCTCACTTGGGCGTTCGAACACGGACTTGTCCGGCATTGACCTCAACCGCTTCGAGGACGCACTGACGACACCCGAATACGTCAGCGAGACCTCCCAGCAGAATTTCGTCGAGATCTACGACGTCATCCACCCGCTGCAGCCACGGGTCTCGCCTCGGGACGTGCGGCTCAGTCCCTTCAATGACCGGCAGAAGGAGCTCGGGGCATTCTTCCTCGAGACGAACGGGTGGGAGCGCCCGCACTGGTACGAAGCCAACGCTGCGTTGCTCAATGAACTGCCTGAGGAATGGAAGGCTCCTGAGCGTGAGGGGTGGGCGGACATGTTCCACTCGCCGATCGCGGCGGTCGAAGCGTGGAAGACGCGGACGAATGTGGCCATGTATGACATGACCGCTCTCAAGCGCTTCGAAGTCAAGGGGCCAGGAGCTGGCGAGCTGCTGCATGGGCTGACCACCTCGTCGATGCTGCGCAAGCCGGGAGCTGTCAGCTACACCCTTCTGCTTGATGACGAGGGCGGCATCACCAGCGACATCACCGTCGCGATCCTCGATGAGCAGACCTACCAGGTGGGCGCGAACTCGAATATCGATTTCGCCACCATCACCCGCGCGGCACGGGAACAGTCGGCGGCAGATCCGAGCAAGTGGGCTACCGTTCGTGAGACGACTCAGGGAACCTGCTGCATCGGTCTCTGGGGTCCGCTCGCCCGGGAGGTCATCGGCCAGGTCAGCACCGACGATCTCAGCAACGACGGGCTCAAATACTTCCGTACCAAGCAGATCACCATCGGCGGCATTCCCGTCACGGCGATGCGCCTGTCCTATGTCGGTGAGCTCGGCTGGGAACTCTACACCTCGATGGATCTGGGGCACCGGCTCTGGGACGTGCTGTGGGAGGCCGGTCGGGAGTTCGGGCTCATCGCCGGAGGTCGTGAAGCCTTCAATTCGATGCGCCTGGAGAAGGGGTTCCGCTCCTTCGGCTCCGATATGACCAGCGAGCACGAGCCCGTCCAGGCCGGACTCGGCTTCGCGGTCAAGGCTTCGAAGACCGATGACTTCCGCGGCAAAGCTGCGTTGGCGGACCGAGCCGCAGCTGCGACTCAGAAGCTGACGTGCCTGACTCTGGACCGGCGAGAAGACGTCGTGCTCGGCAGCGAACCCGTGTATGTGACTGGGGGCGCTGGATCCGGGACAAGTGCCGACGGTGCCGGCAACGGTGCGGACAAGGCCGACGGCTACGTCACCTCGGCGGCCTATGGATACTCGATCGGAGCGACCATCGCCTACGCCTGGCTGCCGAACACGCTGGGTGTCGGAGACGGTGTCGAGATTGAGTACTTGGGACGCAGGCTGCCTGCGACTGTCACCGCTGAGCCGATCTTCGACCCGGAGATGACCCGGCTGAAGGGTTGAGCAAACCCGCACCGACATCATCGAACCAACGGCGCCCTGTCGAGACACCTGTGCAGACATGTGTGTCTCGGCAGGGCGCCGTTGTTTCGATGAGAATGAGTGCTGGTCACCCGTTTGCAGGCGGGAGCAGAATGGGGACCTCTGCGACCGCGGCCGAGAGACGTGTATACCGTGACCCTCGCCGAGGTGGCCCGGACGCATTCATATTCCCTCCTTTGGGGGATTGTTCGGGCTGCAGCAGAGCCACAGACTGGAGGACATCATCTAGAGACGCATATCTATAGGAGTCCTCATGCCGGCGACACAGTTGTCCCGACTGCCCCGCCTCGTGCAGCAACTCGCGGTGTCGGCCGCAGTCGCGGCTGCGGTACCGTACCTATTCTTTAAGGTCCTGTGGTTATCAGGCTCGACCGTTGGCATGACATCGGCGGCTGACGCCGGAGAGATGCATGGGACCCGCTACCTCATCGGCAACACCGTCACCGTCGCAATGGTGCTCGTCGCTGTCGGTCTTGTCATGGCTCTGACCTGCAGGTGGGCTCGGCGAGTTCCCGGGGCGGTGATCTTCATCCTCGGTGCCGGGGCTGCCGGGCTCCTGGCTCCGATTCTGCTGGGGCTACCGCTCGGCGTCGTTATTCAGTCACTCACCGGCGCGGATACGCAGCCAGCCGATCAAGGATTGACCCCCTGGGTGTTCGGATTTGTCTACGCCGGATTCTGCGTCCTGGCCGTGGCGATGGCCATCTCCGTGGGTGCGCATGTGGTCGATCGCTGGGGACACCTGCTGACTGCTCCACCGTCCGCACCTTCTGCTTTCGCGGTGGCCTGTGGCGCAGTCGGGATGCTTCCCGTCTCCGGTGCCATGGCCTACTGGGGTGTGATGGGCCCAGGAACTCTCGGACCGCAGGGCATGGACCTGCCGGCGCAGCGGACCGTGCTGGTGGTGACAGCCCTGCTCGGCGTGTCCGCGTTCGCCATCCCACTGATCTCCCGCCATCTGGCGCTCTGGCCGCGGACGGCCTGGCTGGTGACGTGGACAGGATGCTGTGTCGTCGTCCTCCAGGGCCCGACTCAGATCGTTCTCGCTCAAGACGCAGTCGTTCAGCCGCTGGTGGTCGTGCTCGCCCTTGCAGCTGTCCCCGGAGGCAGCATCTACGGTCTGGCTGTGATGCGCAGGTATCTGCAGTCGCGTCCGAGCCCAGGTTCTGCTGTCCTTGCCCGGCGCGGGCAGAATCCATCTCCGCCAGATCAAGTGAGTCCGGTCTGATGCCCAGATGGCTGTTCGTACTGCTGGCCGCCGCCTTCGTCCTCTACACCGACGACTACGTCATCGCCGGCATACTCCCCGAAATCGCCCGTGACCTCGACGTCACCGAGGGGCAGGCGGGTCAGCTCGTCACGGCGTTCTCCGTGACGGTCGCGGTGGGCGCGCCTCTCGCGGCCGTCGTCACGTCACGCCTTCCGCGTCGCCTCCTGTTCGCGATCGCGCTGCTGATCTTCACCGCCGCGAATCTTCTCGCCGCGGTTGTGGGCTCATTTGGTGCGCTATTGCTGCTGCGCATCGTCGCCGCCTTGGCCACCGCAATTGCGACCCCGGCGATCTTTGCCTTCGCCGCGCGGCAGGCACCGATTGACAAGGCAGGGCGCTTCATCGCGGTCATCTCGCTTGGAGTGACAGGATCGATCGCCGTCGGAGTGCCGCTGGGCACGTGGATCGGTGGAGTCTTCGGGTGGCGCGCGACATTCCTGACCATGGGAGTCTGCGGAATCGTGGTGCTGCTCGCCGTCCTCATCACGTTGCCGCAGGCCCGCGCGGAAGACACGCTCACCGGGGTGCGGGACCAGCTGCGCGTCCTCCTGCAGGGACGGATCTCCCTGAGTCTGATCGCGAATTGTTCGCTGATGACCGGATCGATGATGATGCTCACCTATCTTGCTCCCTATCTGAGCGCAGTCGCCGGCGCAGACGTCGATGATCGTGCGCTCGCCTTCGGCCTCGCTGGAGTGGCGGGGATCCTCGGTATCTGGTTGGCAGGGGAGGCCGTCGACCGATGGGGAGCAGACCGCACCCTAGCCATCGGCGTCGGTGCCATCGTCGCCTCGATGCTCGGATTCTCGGTGATATGGATGAGCAGACCCGTGCCTCTGTGGCTTATCCTCATCACATCGACCTTCTGGGGAGGGATGGCGATGGGGAATTCGCCTGCCGTCCAGTCGCGTCTGGCCTCGATGGCTGGCCCGCTGGCTGGGCAGGCGCTGGCACTCAACACTTCCAGCACCTACCTGGGAGTCTCCGGCGGTGCGGCGATCGGCGGAGTCGCGCTGTCCGTAGTCGGTCCGGGGGCCTTGCCGTTGGCGTCGGCTGTCTTCGTCCTCGGATCATTCCTGCTGTTCTTGGTCTCCCGCCAGTCGAATTCTCGCTGCGCGGACCCACCTCGGTCGCAGTCCACACAGATGAGGAACGAGAAATGAGGAGAGGAACGACATGCGAGAACGAAACGAGACGTCGCAACACGCGATTCAGGCCGAATTGGGCTGTGGACCGGTCACCTGCCCGACGCTCCCGAGGACCCGCACGATGCTTTCGACCGCCTGCCTGATGACTGGAGGACACCACTGATGACCGCCTACGCGATCGCCCATCTGCAAGAGGCCGAACCTCATCCCGATGTCCTCGAATACATCGAGAGGATCGGCGGAACCTTTCAGCCCTTCGGCGGCCGCTTCCTCGTGCATGGCACTCCGCACGAGGTCAGGGAAGGCACATGGCCCGGGCACGTCGTCATTATCGGATTTCCGAGCCTCGACCAAGCCCGCGCATGGTGGGACTCTCCGGCCTATCAGGAGATCTCTTCGCTGCGGTCACGGCACATCGCCAGTGACATCATCCTCGTCGACGGTGTGCCCGTGGACTATGACCCGGCAGAGACCGCGCGGGTGATGCGCGGCGGATCCGCGTAGGTCCGGCGAACTTGCGATTCCGGCAGCCACGCAGCCGCTCCGGCGACCGGGCAACTCCAGCAACGTAGTGCCGCCGACTGCGGCCGAGGCACTCCTTGTTCCATATGGTGGATTCGTATTGACCGATAACTGGGACTGACGAAAGTATGACAGCAAGAGTTACTGTCGACTGCCCCACCTCGGTGGCGGACCCAAAGGAGTGTCCATGCCCAAGCCTGCGATCATCGGTTGGTCCCACGGAAAGTTCGGCCGCTCCGAATCGCCTCTTCCCGAGATGATGGCCGAGGTCGCCAGAGGGGCCATTGCCGATGCAGGCCTCGAACCGGCCGACATCGACGTCATCCATGTCGGCGTCTACAACAACGGTCTGTCCAAGCAGGGATTCGAGGCAGCGCTTCCCGGGGTCGTCTTCCCCGAACTGGCCCTCACACCAGCGCACCGGCATGAGAATGCCTGTGCCACGGGCTCGACTGCGGTCTTCGCCGCCCATGATTCCATTGCCGCCGGCCGGCATAGGACTGCCCTGGTCATCGGGGCAGAACGAATGACCCAGGCATCTGGTCATGACGTCAACGAGGTCCTGCTCAGTGCCAGCTACCGGGAAGAAGAGGAGCACTTCAAGTCCTTCGCCGGTGTCTTCGGAGAGATCGCCCGCCAGTACTTCGAACGCTACGGCGATCACTCACAGGCCCTGGCGACGATCGCCGCGAAGAACCACGCCAACGGTGCCCACAATCCGCTTGCCCACATGCAGAAGGACCTCGGCTTCGAGTTCTGCAACACGGTCTCGGAGAAGAACCCCTACGTCGCGGAACCGCTGCGCCGCACCGACTGCTCGATGGTCTCCGATGGGGCTGTTGCACTGGTCATGGCCGCCGAGGATGTCGCCGCCTCGGCCCCACAAGCGGTGACTTGGCGCGGCATGGGCAATGCCAATGATGTCCTTCCCCTGTCCCAGCGCGACCCCTTGGAGATGGCCGGAGCCCGCCGCGCCATGGCCCAGGCGCTCGACGCCGCTGGAATCGGCATCTTCGACCTCGACCTGCTCGAGACCCACGACTGCTTCACCATCGCCGAGCTCCTCGAATACGAGGCCTTCGGACTCGCCGAACCCGGCCAGGGTCATCGTCTCCTCGCCGAGGGCACAACAGCCGTCGGCGGACGCCTGCCGGTCAACCCCTCCGGCGGGCTCAAGGCCAAGGGCCACCCGATCGGCGCCACCGGCGTCTCCATGCACGCGCTCGCCGCCGCCCAGCTCACGGGCCGCTCGCCAGGTATCCAGATTCAGGATCCAGAACTGGCCGGAGTCTTCAACATGGGCGGAGCCGCCGTATCCAACTTCGCCTCGATCCTCGAGCGCGCACGCTGATGCGCGCCATCTCCCAGACCTCGCCGGCCAAGGACTTCACACCCACACCTCGGCGAGGGGTCAACGTCTCCCGCTTCCTCACTCAGACTGCTCGGCGGATCCCCGACCACACCGCGGTCATCGACGACGACCACTCAGTGCGATGGACGTGGAGCGAACTCGACGCTCGCGCCGAGGCACTTGCACTGGCCCTCCAAGCCGGGGGAGTGGGCAGGCGCGACAGCGTCCTCCTCGTCTCGGCCAACCACGCCGAGGTGATCCAATCCTTCTGGGGCATCATCCGCGCCGGAGCCGTCATCGCCCCACCCAATGCCGCACTGTCGACCGAAGAGCTGCTGAGCATCAGCTCCGATGTCATCCCGGCCGCGATCATCGTCGACCGCGCCCATGTCGACTTCGTCGAGGCACTGAAACAGACAGGCTTCACCGGCGCCGTTCTGTGGATCGGCGAGCTGCCAGATGGATCGCCCTCGAACACGGCTGCGGAGAGTGTCGCAGAAGTCGGCGACTTCGCGGTCGAGGAGGATGACCCCTGTTGGTACTTCTTCACCTCCGGATCCACGGGCAAGCCCAAGGCAGCCACATTCACGCACCGCCACCTCGGCGCGGTGCTGGCGAACCATCGCTGCGATCTCTTCCCCGTCGAGGACGAGAACGGGGCCTCACTCGTACTCGCGCCGCTCTCGCACGGGGCAGGCATCCATATGCTCGCGCAGGTCTTCGGCGGGACTCCTTCGGTCATCCATCCTGGGGGGAAGGCCGATCCGGGCACTCTGTGGGACTCGATCGACGGGTACCAGATCACCAACGCCTTCACGGTCCCGACCATTCTCAACCGCATCGTCGCAGGCTACCCGGCGGATCGCGGGCCCGCCGATCACAGCCTCAAACGTGTCGTCTACGCGGGTGCCCCGATGCTCGCAGCCGACCAGTCACGTGCCCTTCAACGACTCGGTCCCTGCTTGGTGCAGTACTTCGGCCTCGCCGAGGTGACCGGTGCGATCACTGTTCTCCGCCCCGAAGAGCACGGAACGATCCCCGTCGACTCCGCCGGCATCGGCACCTGTGGCAGAGCCCGCACCGGAGTCGACATCGTCATCCTCGACGAGTCGGGCCGGGAGTTGGCCGCCGGTGATCAGGGTGAGGTCTGCGTGGCCGGACCCACCGTCTGCGCAGGTTACCTCGGACGCGCCGATGCCAACGCCGAGTCCTTCGCCCACGGCGTCTTCCATACCGGCGACGTCGGTTACCTCGACGAATCGGGCTTCCTGTTCCTCACCGGCCGCAAATCCGATATGTACATCTCCGGCGGGTCGAACGTCTACCCGCGAGAAATCGAGGAACTCCTCCTCACCGACGCCGAGGTGGCCCAGGCCGTTGTCGTGGGAGTGCCCGATGCGCAGTGGGGAGAGATCGGCATCGCGATCATCGAACCGGCGTCGAGTCGCGCGGCGAATGCCAGCGCCGGCTCGAGCGCTGAGGCAGGTGCCGACGCTGAGGCAGGTGCCGACGCGAGCGCGGGAACTGACCCGAACGCGGGAACTGACCCGAGCGAACGGCTGCGCGCCCTGTGCAAGTCAGCGCTCGCGCCGTACAAGGTGCCCAAGGAGATCCACTTCGTCGAGGCGATGCCTGTCACGGCGTATGGGAAGCTGGCACGCAAGGAGCTCAAGGCCGAATACTCGGCAGGGCGGGGAAGCGCACGATGAGCGATCTCAACGGAAAAATCGTCATGGCCATCGGCTGCGGCACCCCGGATGGGCAGGTCAACAATGGGTTCGCGGCAGCGAAGGCATTCCTCGCAGCAGGCGCGAAAGTATGCATCGTCGACCGCGACCGGGCGGCACTCGACCACGCACGGGCGACCCTCGGGGAGGCCCGCGCCCCAGGTGACGAGGCCTGCGCCCCAGGTGACGAGGCCAGTTCCCTGGATCGCCTCGGCGAGGGTGGCGACCTGGACTCCCTTGTGACCACAGTCGTCGCCGACGTCGGGGACGAGGACTCCCTGTCGGCGGCCTTCGACCACTGCGCGTCCACGCTTGGTGAGCCCACGGTGCTGCATTTCAACGTCGGCATCGTCGTCAACGGCGGACTCGACACACTGGAGACCTCCACCTTCGCGAAGGCCCTCGACATCAACCTCACGGGAGCATTCGCGGCGATGAAGCAGGCGCTGCCGTACATGCGCAGGGCCGGAGGCGGATCGATCATCACAGTCTCCTCGGTGGGTGGAATGCGCTACATGGGCTACGACTACCCCGCCTATGCCGCATCGAAGGCGGGACTCATCGAACTCACGAAGGTCGTCGGCGCCCAGTACGCATCCGAGGGAATACGCGCGAACTCCATCGCACCGGGGCTCATCGAGACACCACTCATCCACAACTCGATCAGCGGCCACTACGACTCGGTCGAGGACATGCTCGCAGCCAGACATGCTCTGTCGCCGACGGGGAAGATGGGCCAACCAGGCGACATTGCGAAGCTCGCTGTGTTCCTCGCCTCAGACGACTCGAGCTATATCAACTCCACACTCATCCCGGTCGACGGCGGACTCGTCCACTTCGCCGGAACCCCGAAGAGCTGACCCCGAAGACCTGATCAGATTGCGGGCCTGAACAGACCGACAGAACCAGCCGTGACGAAGCAGTCGCGGCGATGAAGACAGACAGGAACAACTCAATGATGGAGGCAAAGGTGCCGACAACACCGACGAAGAGGACCGTGCTGACGTGGTTCGCCGTGCTGGTCACGCTCGTCCTGCTCGTCAGCGGATGCGGAACGAACTTCGGCACGACCGACGACGGGAAGCAGAAGTACCGGTGGAAGATGACGGTCACGACCGGCTCGACGAGCACCTGGTACATCGCGGCTGAGAAGTTCGCGAAGGACCTCGAAGAGGAGACCGATGGGCGCATCACGCTCAAGGTCTTCGGCAGCGAACGGCTCTCGGCAGGTGAGGCCACCGCAGGCGTCGAACAGCTCATGGACGGGGCGAAGGACTTCTCCTACAACTCGCCGATCATCTACTCGGCCGTCGACCCGCGCTTCGGCACCGTCACCGCCCCCTTCATCTTCGACAGCGTCGAAGATGGCCAGAAAGCACTGACGGGCAAGGGCGGAGAGGTCTACGCCGACTACCTGTCCGAGCACGGCGTCCACCTCCTGGGCTTCGGCGAATCGGGGATGCGTCAGCTCACGAACACCCACCGCCCGATCCACACCCCGGAGGACCTGCACGGACTCAAGTTCCGCATCCCCGGATTCGGCCTCTACACCGACCTGTACCGGTCACTGGGCTCCAACCCGACGACGATGCCCTTCGGCGAGGTGTTCACCGCACTGCAGCAGGGCGCGATCGACGGACAGGAGAACCCGATCGACGTCATCTACTCCTCGAATCTGCAGGAGGTCCAGCCTTATCTGACCCTGTGGAACTACTCCTATGACCCGTTGGTCTTCGGCGTCAACGAGGACCTCTTCGATTCCCTTGATGCCGAGGATCAGGAGCTCGTGAGCCGCCTGGCCAAGGAGACCAACGAGTTCCAGATCAAGAAGAATCGCGATGGCGAGGAGAAGCTGATCAAGGAGCTCAAGGACAGCGGCATGGAGGTCAACGAACTCACCGAGTCCGAGAAGGACGAGTTCCGCACCACCCTGGAACCGCTGTACGCCCAGTACCGCAAGATCTGGGGCCAGGACATGTCCGAAGCGTTCATTCCGGAAGGACTCTGAGATGAAAATCGTCAAATGGTTCGAAGACTGGGTCGTGATCGCCTCGTTCATGATGATCGTCCTCGTCACCTTCGTCAACGTCGTCTCCCGCTACACCTTCCAAGCCTCGCTGGCCTTCAGCGAAGAGATCACGATCAACCTCCTCGTCGTGCTCACGATGATGGGAGCGGTCGTCGGCATCCGCCTCGGCGCGCACCTGGGATTCACCTACCTCGTGGAGAATGCGAAGGCGACGACGCGCAGGACTCTCATCATCATCGGCGCGGCTCTGATGATCGTCTTCCTCGCCGTCCTCCTCTTCTGGGGCAGCGAGATGATGATCCACCAGATGGTTCGCGGTCGTGCGACCCCGTCCCTGGGCATCCCGCAATGGCTGTTCACGCTGTCCATCCCGCTGGCCGGCCTCCTGGGAATCGTCCGCACGCTGCAGGCAGCCCGGGTGTCGCTGCATGAGGACACCTCCGCCGAGGCGGTCGCTGAGCGCATGGCGCACGAAGCCGCACCCATCATCGACGATTCAGAGCTGAAGACCCACCCCACCGACCGTCAGGGAGGCCGCAAATGATCACGCTGCTGCTGTTCGGAAGCTTCTTCCTGTTCCTTGCCCTGGGCATCCCGGTGGCGTTCGCGCTCGGTCTCTCCGCAGTCACCGTCCTCATCACCACCGATGGGCTTCAGGTCCTCGACGTGGTGCCCTCGGTCATGTTCCCGTCGATGAGTTCGGGTACGCTGCTGGCAATCCCGTTCTTCGTCCTCGCCGGCATCGTCATGCAGTACACCGGCATCTCCCAGCGCCTCGTCGACCTCGCGTTCCTGGTCTTCGGCCGCTTCAGCCACGGTCTGGCCGCGGTCACGATCATCTCCGCGTTCTTCTTCTCCGCGATCTCCGGATCCGGACCGGCCACGGTCGCCGCGATCGGCGCGATCCTCATCCCGGCGCTGATTCGCAACGGGTATCAGAAGAAGCACGCCGTCTCCCTCGTCGCGGCCTCGGGCTCGATGGGCATCGTCGTGCCACCGTCGATCGCGTTCATCATCTTCGCCGTCGTCGCTTCCGAGTTCGGGTCGATCTCGATCAGCCGCCTGTTCATCGCCGGCATCGTGCCCGGCGTGATCATGGCCGTGGCGTTCTTCATCGCCGCGCTCTTCGTCCCCCGTGTCCGTGAACTCGCGGGTCTGCCCGTGAAGTCGGGTCAGGGGCTGCTGGCTGCAGGCAGTGAGCCCGCAACCACCACCGGCGCCGAGGCGGCCGTGTCCTCGGACTCGACCGCATCGTCGGCGACAGCGTCGTCCGCGGCAGCAGGAGCCGGTGGCGCCGGCGCGACGAAGACTCGTCTGTTGAAAGCCGGCAAGGCTGGAACGCCCGTGTCGACGAGCGGCTCGGCCACCTCGGCGGGCACCGGTGTGACGACCGGCTCCGGGAATGGAACCGGCGCAGCCGCGCCTGCCGAGGGCAGCTTCGGCGAGTTCCTCTCAGCCCTCGTCAAGGCCATTCCGGGTCTGCTCATACCCGTCATCATCCTCGGCGGCATCTACGGCGGCATCTTCACCCCCACCGAGGCGGGCGCCGTGGCATCCGTGTTCGCACTGTTGGTCGGTGTCTTCGTCTACCGTGAGCTGAAGTGGCCTGACCTGCCGAAGGTGTTCCTGGAGTCGGGAGTCTCGACAGCCGTCATCATGTTCATCGTCGGTGTGGCCAGCCTCTTCTCCTACGTCATCACGGTCGAAGGCATCGCCGAGACCGTGTCATCGGCCGTGTTGGGGGTCACTGATAACAAGTTCCTCATCCTCGCGGTGATCACGATCATCCTGCTCATCGTCGGTGCCTTCGTCGATGCGATCAGCGCGTTCTATCTGTTCATCCCGATTCTCGTGCCCATTCTGCTGGCGGTCGGTGTGGACATGACGACGATCGGTGTGTTCATGACCGTCAACCTCGCGATCGGCCTGTTCACACCACCCGTGGGACTCAACCTCTACGTCGGTGCCGGCATCGGCAAGATCAGGATCGAGGAATTGGTGCGCGGCATCATGCCGTTCCTCATCGCAGCGATCATCGCCCTGCTGCTCATCACCTACATCCCGGCGATTTCGAACTGGCTGCCCGACCTCCTCGGCGTCGGCTAGATCCTCGATCCACGACAACGCCCGAACTGTCTCTCGAATCTTCAAGGAGAACCATGGAACCCTATCTGCTGACGAACAAATCGGCCCTGGTCACAGGTGCCGCCCAGGGCATCGGCCTGGCCATCGCGACCTCACTGGCCAGACGGGGGGCCTCGATCGGGATCGTCGATCTCAAGGGTGCCGAAGCGGCTGCCGAGAGTCTGTCGAAGCAGTTTCCCGAACAGACCTTCACCGGGTACGAACTCGATGTCCGCGACGCCGAGGCGGTCACCGCTGCCGTCGGATCCTTCGCCGAGTCGTTCGGTGGGATAGACATCCTCGTCAACAACGCGGGCACCGCGGCCAGGATCGGAATCGATGAGATCACGGCCGAACAGTGGCAGCGTGACCTGGACACCAACCTCGGCGGGACGTTCAACTCCATCAAGGCCGCCGTCCACCCGCACATGATCAACGCCGGTATGGGGTCGATCATCAACATCTCCTCGATCTCAGGCATCAACGGCGGTGCGGTCTCCGCTGGTGAGGCCGGGGCGCGTTCGGGTCCGGCGTATGCGGCGAGCAAGGGCGGGATCATCGCGCTGACGAAGTGGGTGGCCAAGGAGTACGGGCGGCAGGGAATCCGCTGCAACTCGGTGGCTCCGGGCCCCGTGGAATCCGCACTCACCGCAGGACAGGACTACGACACCTCGAACCAGGCCCTGGACCGCATGGGCACACCCGCTGAGATCGCCGAGGCGGTCGCCTACCTCGCCAGCGATGGCGCGGCCTTCACGACCGGCCAGATCCTGCGCATCGACGGCGGGGCCGTGATGTCGTGAGCTCATCAGCTTCACCACCGTCAGCGGCCTCGCTCCCGGACGAGGTTCTCGACGTCTGCGCCATCGGGTTCACCCCGATCAAGGGGACGCGGCACCAGTCGCAGACCGAGTCCTCGTTCGACGAGCACGGGCCCGTGGGGGACCGGCGCTACTGCCTCGTCGACACCGACACACGGCGGGTCCTGCGGACCGTGCAGAACCCGCCGTTGGTCGCGGTCGCTGCGGCGTTTCACGGTGCCCAGCTGGAGATCTCGCTGCCCGACGGTCGGTCGGTCTGCGCTGCACCGAAGACCTCGGGTGAGGTGCTGACCTGCGATTACTGGGGCAGACCCGTAGCAGCTGAACTGATGCAGGGTCCACATGATGCTCTGCTGTCCTCGTGGCTGGGCAAGCCTGTGCGTCTGGCTCATGTTCCACGCGGAGACGTCGTCTTCGGGGAGCCGATCACGATCGTGACCACAGCCTCCATCCGCGATCTCGGCGAGAGACTCGGGCATCCTGATCTCCTTGCCGAAGCAGCTCGATTCAGGGCGACACTGCTCGTCGAGACGGACGTCCCCTATATTGAGGAGACGTGGAACGGCCGCGAGATGACCTTCGGCGAGATTCGCATTCGGGTCGGAGGGCCGATCCCACGCTGCGCGGTCATGGATCTGCATCCCGTCACCGGCGCGCGCGGCTCGCGGTTGCTGAAGTCCCTTGCCGCCTACCGACCCAGAAACGACGCTGGTGAACCTCATTTCGGGGTCTATGGGCAGGTCATCGACGCACCCAGAAGCTGACCGCAGAACGAGTGTGCCTGCGGAATGTGTGAGGCTTGCCCTTCACCTCGACAGCACGAGGAGCTCGAAGGTCACGGCCACAGGGTTCGCCCCGAGGGCCAACTGTCCTGTGTGAACCTCGCCGGCGACATCGACGACTTCGCCCTCGAGGCTCACCTGCGGGTTGTCACCCAGGGCGCCACTGACTGAACCCGTCAGGTGAGTGAACTCCACGGCCGGCCATGGGGCGGAACTATCGGTGAACACGGTGCCGGTGGTGCTGCCGAGACTGGCCCGCACCTCGGCGGTGTCGAAGCCGGGGGCACGGCAGATGGCCACGATCGCGTCATCGATGAGCTCCCCGGGACGGACACGGGAGATGACCGCGCTGCTGGGAACCGACTCCGAGCTGGGCGAGTCCGTCGCCGTCGGTGCGAACGCGAAGAACCCGGTCTCCGGATCGGCTTCGCTGAACTGCTGCGCATCGGCGAGGGCAAAGACACGCAGGCGCATACCTTTCGGCCCGACGAGTGTGCCGGGCAGCAGATGACCGCCCTTGACCAGGCCCTCCCCGGTCAACCAGGAAGCGTGGATATGGGTGAACGGAACACCGTCCTTCTTACCCACCGTCGCCGAGGCATGCCGCAACTCCGCTGGCCCATCGTGGTGGAACTCGGAGGTGAAGGACATTGGGTGCTCGGCATCGGGGCCATAGGCCGGATAGACGTAGTCGATACGACCGAACTCACCGTCAGCGAACTCCACCATGAGCCCGGAGACGTCGAGTGATTCCAGGAGGCCGGTCACGGAGTCGAAGAGATCATCGCCGGCGGCGAGATCGATGAGATGCTCGCTATGGCGGGTCGGCACTGAGACGATTCTCGGACTCTGCCGTGGCCCTGCATGGATGACGACGTCACCGGGCTCGCCGAGGCGGTAGCCGGGAGACTCGTGTGCGCTGGTGGTGTCGTGTGCCTGCGCAGTGTCGTCGGTCATGTCTGGTCCTCCACGCTGCTCACAGCCACGGCTATCTGGCGAGCTTCGTGCTGGAGAAGCTCGGCGAGTTCGAATACACGAGCCCCGGTCATGCGCTCCTCGATGCTGGCGATCGACAGGGCCGCGCGCGGCTTCCTGCCCTTGACCCTGACCGGCACGCCGATCGCCCACGATCCCTGGGCGAAGAGCCCTGGGTTGTGGACGAACCCGTCGTGACGGCCCCGGCGGATGATCTCCTTGAGCCTGGGAACAGAGACTTCGGGGTAGCGGTCGGCAAATATTCTTGAGTTGGCCTCGAAGGAGGCGTCCACCTCGGCGTCGGAGAATTGGGTCATGATGGCAAGACTTCCTGCGCCGATGCCCAAGGGGTGGCGATCGCCCACGGCCAGGGCGTTGTTGAAGATCGGGCCGAAGCCGTCCTCGCGGCGGGCACAGATCGAGTAGCTGCCGGTGCGCATCGTGAGGAAGGCAGTATCCTGAGTGAGCTCGGCGAGCCTGAGCAGGCTCGACTCGGATTCTTCAATCGCGGGGTCGGCGGACTTCTGGGCCAGCTGTCCCATGATCTGGGACTGCACGCCGAGACGGTAGCCGCCGTCCTCGCATCGTTCGACGTATCCCATGGCGATGAGGGCGTTGAGCATGCGATGCACGCTGGCCTTGGGGCGACCGCTGATGGCCACGATCTCGCTGAGAGGCGCGCCGTTGGGGTTCTCGCTGCTGATGATGCCGACGAGCCCCAGCAGGGACAGGGCGCGCTGGATGCTCTGGGCTCCAGTGCCCGGTCCCAGGTCGTCGACGGCGTGAGCGACGTTGAATGATGCGGAACGGCGCATGATCCGCCCGCGCATCTTCATCCGGTCGAGATCGTGTGTCTGCGCTTCATTGCCCATGCTTCGATTATCGGCTGTTGCAGGGCAACGCCAGAAGTCGGATCCATGATGTGGACCGCAGATGGGGGTGCGATGCTCGCGATGCTCCCATCGGTTGCCTGGCGCCGCAGCTCTTCGTGTGCTGATCTACTTCGGGGTCAGCTGTCTGCGCAGAGCCTGAATCATCAGGTCGAGACCGTCCGACTCCCGCTGCGGATCGGCGGCGAGGATCTGAATGAAACGCGCTTCGAGGCCGGGGTCGTCGAGTTCCACGGCAGTGCACCCCGCCTCGGCGAGGTTATCCGGGATCGTGCGCTCCGCCATCATCGCGACCATCGTCGTTCCCGACACGGCTCTCATAGTGAGCACAGGACAGGTGGCTTCGATCGTTGGTGAGAACACCTGCCCCTGAGCACGCACGGCCTGTTCGATCCTCATCCGGGCCGTGTTGCCAGCAGTCAACGTGGCGATCGGATAGTCGACGAGATCACCGATCCGGAGACTTGGCCGTCGGGCAAGCGGGTGCTTCCTGTCGAGAACCGCAAAGTTACGAGCCTGGATCTGATCGATCTGCCTGACCCCTGCAATCGAGTCCAGGTTCTGGTCGGAGACGGAGAAGTTTACGCACAGATCTGCTTCTCGGTTCTTGAGCACCTGGAGCGCCTCGAGTGACGTGCGATCGATGACCGAGACCTGCACCTGATCGGTGGTGGTCATGACCCGGTTGATGGCATCGGCGACGACGGTCTGGCCCAATCCAGTGCTCGTGACGATCCTGATGGTCTCCACTGCTTGGGAATAGGTGCCGAACGAATCGGTGAGCAGCTCGGATTCGGCCACCATCCGCCGTGCGAAGTCGGCGACTGCCAGACCCGGCCCGGTGGGAACGACCCCTGACGCCGAACGTTCGAAGAGCGTCGTGCCGTAATGGTCTTCGAGTGTTTTGATCTGACGGCTGGCTGTCGAATGTGAGACGAACAGTGCTCGCGCGGCAAGGTGAATCGAGCCGTATTCGACCAGTGCCAGTAGGGTATTGAGGCTGCGCAGGTCGGTCATCCCAACATTTTAGGCATGGTGGTGCATAACATGCACAACGTCCGTGCATGATTCGCACCTGCTTCCGGACAGATCTGTCTTCCTATCCGGTCCGGACTCCGTCAGTCTGCATTCATGACCTCAGATCACAGCACCGACCGCGCCGATGCGGCATCGAACCAGCCAACACCATCCGAGGCGTGCACCGCGGACCGTGCGTCCCTGACCCGAAGCGCCGGGGAGTTCGTGAGCAGCGAGGCCTTCTTCGATCTGCTGGCCGCCCGAGTCGCCCGCCGCACCGAAAGTCAGGCACCCGGCAACGGCGCAGCCGCCCAGGCCTATCTCGCCGAGGAGATCGTCCCGGAACTGACAGCACTGGGCTTCGAGTCGACGATCCATGACAACCCCGAGTCCGATGAGCATCCGCTGCTCATCGCCTCGCGAATCGAAGATCCCGGCCTACCCACGGTCCTCCTCTACGGCCACGGCGATGTGCAGTTCGCCCACGACTCGCAATGGGCCGATGGTCTCGATCCCTGGGTGCTCTCCCGCGATGGCGACCGCCTCTACGGGCGAGGCAGCGCCGACAACAAGGGGCAGCACACCGTGAATTCCTTGGCTCTGCGGACCGTTCTCGGGTCACTCGACACCGGCGGGGATTCGGGTGGCAGCGCAGACACAGACCCTGGCTGCGACGGTCTGGGCTATAACGTGAAGATACTTATGGAGACCGCCGAGGAAGCAGGGTCGCGTGGGCTCAAGGCCTTCGCCGCAGCCCACCGGGACGATCTCGACGCCGACCTCTTCCTCGCCTCCGACGGCCCGCGGATCGCTGCCGAATATCCGACGCTGTTCCTCGGCTCCCGCGGGGCGCTGAATTTCAGACTCGTCGTCCACGACCGCGATGGCGACCACCACTCGGGCAACTGGGGCGGGAAGCTGCGCAACTCCGCCACCGTCCTCGCCGCCGCCATCAATTCCCTCGTCGACGGCAACGGGGTCATCCGGATCGCGGCGCTGCGTCCCGAAGACCCACCCGCCTCGGTGTTCGAAGCCGTTGCGAAGCTGCCCGAGGTGGTCGAAGAGGGATCACCCGAGACCGATCCCGACTGGGGAGAGCCCGGGCTCACCTCGGCGGAGAAGGTCTTCGCCTTCAATGTCGTCGAGGTCCTCGCCCTCAAGGCCGGGGATCCGGACCAGGTGGTCAACGCGATCCCGGGTGCGGCAGAGGCGCACATGCAGCTGCGATACGTCGGCGGCACCGACGTCGACGACTTCGAGGGCAAGGTGCGGGCCCATCTGGAAGGCGAAGGGATCCACGGGGTCGATGTCGTCTTCGAGCATTGCATGCCGGCCACCCGGCTGGACCCGAATGCTCGCGTTGTCGCGGCCGCCGCAGAGTCGATCCGGCAGACGACCGGGCTCGAGGCCGCGATCGAACCGAACCTGGGTGGAACCATCCCCAACGACGTCTTCGCCGAGGTGCTGGGCCTGCCGACCGTGTGGGTGCCGCATTCCTACCCGGGCTGCAATCAGCACGCACCCGACGAGCACGCCCTGACCTCGATCCTGAAGCAGGGAGCCGAGATCATGACCGGAATGTTCTGGGACATGCGAGCGAACCCGGACGACTGGTTCACCTCGAAAGAGACCTCAGCGGGAAACACCGAGGAACCGGCCACCACCGAGGCCGACACCACCAGTTCCGCTCCAGCGAGCACAGGAGCCGCACAATGAGCGAGCACACGATACCTGCCGAGACCACCTCGGCGACCAAGCCCGTGCGACCGTGGAAGGTGATCGCTGCGGCCTCGATCGGGAACGCACTGGAATGGTATGACATCTCCATCTATGCCTACTTCTCGGTCTACATCTCCGTCGCCTTCTTCCCCTCCGAGAGCCACTCGGTCTCGATCATGCTGGCACTGGGCACCTTCGCCCTGTCCTTCTTCATTCGACCAGTCGGGGCGATCGTGCTCGGCAGCTACGCCGACCGCAAGGGTCGCAAACCGGCCCTGACGCTGACGATCTGGTTGATGTTCTTCGGCACCCTGCTGATCGTCATCATGCCTCCGGCCCACGTCATCGGCCTGGCAGCACCGCTGCTCATCCTGCTCGCCCGACTCATCCAGGGTTTCGCGGCAGGAGGAGAGTTCGGGTCAGCGACCTCACTCATGGTCGAACATCTGCCCAATCGCAAGGGCTTCGCGGCCAGCTGGCAGTTCACCTCACAGGCGATGTCGACCGTGTTGGCCTCCGTCATCGGGGTGTCCCTGACTACCAGTCTGAGTCAGGAGCAGCTCGAGACCTGGGGGTTCCGATTGCCCTTCATCGTGGGATTGCTGGTCGGGCCCGTGGGCCTCTACATTCGCCGTCACGTTCCCGAATCACCGGAATTCACCGCAGCCGCGGCCGAGGTGCCGGAGAAGTCCGCTGCGATCGGCGGAATCCTGCGCCATCACAAGCTCGCCGTGGTCCTGGCCATCGGCGCCATCGCAGTATCGACCTGCCTCAACTACTTCATCACCTACGTTCCCACCTACGCCATGGACAACCTGGGGATGACGAGCTCCGCCGGATTCTGGGCCACGCTGGTCTCCGGAATCGTTCTGCTCCTCGCCACCCCGATTGCCGGCTACTTCAGCGACAAGATCGGGCGGCTGACGATCATGATCCCGGCAGCCGTGGCTGTGATGGTGCTGACGTGGGTGCTCTTCACCTGGGTCGTCGCCGCAAATGCACTGACCGTGCTCATCGTGGCGATCGCCATCTTCTCACTGCTCAAGGCTGCCTACTACGGTCCGCTGGCCAGCGTGATGGGCGATATCTTCCCGACCGAAGTCCGCGGTACCGGACTCTCATTGGGCTACAACGTCGGAGTAGCTGTCTTCGGCGGGCTGACACCACTCGTTGCCGCGTGGCTGATCGGCGTCACAGGAGATGCCAAGGCACCCGCCTACTGGGTGCTCCTGGCCGGTGCGCTCAGTGTGGCTGCGATCCTCGTGGTCTGGAAGAAGCTCGGCGTGCGCTGATCCCCACGGGGCTGGGAAACGCAGTTCGTCGAAAAACGGGGTGCACGTCGAAACCCTTATGCGCACTTGCGTGTCTCGACGTGCACCCCGTTTTTCGCCGACGTCTTCCGGCTGCGGCCGTCTCCGCAGTCGGCGCTTCCGGTCCTCAGTCGACCTGATTGATCAGGCGTGTGCGGGGGACGCCGCAGCCGCGGCGAGGGCCCGCTTCTTCGAGCCACGGTGACCGATGACGGTCACGACGGCGATCGCTGCTGCGACGAAGGCGATGCCGATCCACTGATTGATCATCAGCGTCGCGGCACCGGCGATAGCGCCGATGAGGATGAGGAGGACAGCCAGAGCTCGGCGGATCCAACGGACGCTGTCGCCGCCGGCCAGCCGCGAATCAGATGCCAGACCGACGATCGTCGAGGTGACGACCACGGTGGTGACGTCGGCGATCTTCATCCTCCGTGCCGCAGCGGCCTGTGCGCCCATCAGGGCCGAGAGCGCCGAGGTGAAGATGGTTCCGGCCAGCCCCACCTCAGGGTCGGGCATGAGCGCGACATAGACGGCCAGACCCGCGCAGCCGACGGCGACTCCGGCGTAGATGATCGTGGTGCGCACGTGCCAGTCCTCGCCGATTCGGCCGAGGATGCGCCCGCCCAGGGCCGCCCCCACCATGAAGAACACGAGGGCTAAGGCGGGGCGCAGGACCGGAGTGTCCTCAGCTCCGGCCAAGCCCATGCCGAGGATGACGACGTTGCCCGTCATGTTTCCGGTGAAGACCTTGTCGAAGCCCAGGTAGCCGATCGCATCGACCATTCCAGTTGAGAATGTCAGTACGAGCAGCATGGCCAAGTCGAGTCGACGTGTCATTGCGTCCCTTTCAGCGAGCTCGCCTGCGAAGCCTGTTGGTCTCAGAACTCGAGTGATTCCAATACGACGAGCAGCCTCCGGGCTGCCCGTGATCCCAGAATTCGGGAACTTCACAGTATTTGTATACAAAACGTTAATCAACGATTAGATTGTATGCAAACAAGAGGGTCGGGCTGACTATCCGCCCAGTCTCTGAGATGGATACTCATACAGGAGTGCGCGTGAAGAAACGGATAACGGCGGTGCTTGCCAGCGTCGTCCTGCTGGCCGGGTGCACGCCGGTCCAACCGCTCGGCGAACCACCCGAGCGACCCGACGTGAAGTCGGTCGACGCCGACGCCGGAGCCTTCGAAGAAGGCGGAGATCTCGTCATGGCGCTGTCCTCGGAACCGGATCGCCTCGACCCGACGACATCCTCCTCTCTCTACACCCGATATGTCATGCAGACGATGTGCCAGAAGCTCTACGACATCGATGCGAACGGTGAGATCACACCCATGCTCGCAACCTCGCTGCCGGATGTCTCCAAAGACGGAAAGACCGTGCGCATCCCGGTCAAGGACGGTGTGCGATTCGCCGACGGCACCGACTTCGACGCCGAGGCGGTCAAGACGACCATCGAACGCGGGCTCAACCTCGAAGAATCATCCCGCTCCGCAGAACTCGGCCCGATCAACGATGTGACCGCCATTGACGATCACACCCTCGAGGTCACCTTCGACCAGCCCTTCGCGCCCTTCACCGCGGCCCTGGCTGATCGTGCCGGGATGATCATGTCGCCGACGGCCCTGGACGAGGCGGGTGAGGACTTCGGTGACCACCCGGTGTGCGTAGGGCCGTTCAAGTTTGAGAAGCGCATCGCGCAGACATCGATCAAGGTCGTCAAGGATCCCAACTACTACGACGCCGACAAGGTTCACCTCGACTCGATCACCTATCAGATCATGTCGGATGCAAACATTCGTGCCGCGAACATCCGCTCCGGCGATGTGCAGGTCGCGGACACGATCTCCCCGCAGGACGTCGACGCTCTCAAAGAGGAATCCGGAATCGGACTCCTGCAGTCGAACTCTCTGGGATACCAAGGACTGACCGTGAACATGGGCTTCGGCGACAATCCGGAGAACTTCGAGACGCCACTGGGCCAGGACCCGAAGGTGCGCAAGGCACTATCGATGGCCTTCGATCGCAAGGCATTGGTCAACACCGTATTCAACGGGTGGTTCTCACCGGCTTGCTCTGGCATCTCTCCGGACAGCCCCTTCGCAACCAAGGCGAGCGACGAGTGCGTCGACTACGATCCAGCTGGCGCGAAGAAGCTTCTGGAGGATGCCGGAGTCGAACTTCCGCTCAAGGTGAATATGAAGGTTTCGAACACTCAGGACACACTTCGCTTTGCTCAGGCCGTTCAGGCCTCAACCAAGGAAGCAGGCTTCGACATCACGGTCCAGCCGATGGAATACACGGCCCTGCTCGATGCCCAGGACCGTGGCGACTACGAGCTCCTCCAACTGGGCTGGTCCGGACGCGTCGATCCGCACGGAAACCTCTACACCTTCCACTACCCAGGCGCCGGCAACAACGTCACAGGAGTCGACGACGACAGACTCAGCAACCTGCTCACCCGAGCCAGTGAAGCCACAGACATGGATGAGCGCAAGAAGCTCTACGGCGAAGCCTCACAGCGGACCGGCGAACTCAACTCGATCATCTATCTCTACCGACAGAAGAACCTCACGGCCTACACCGATGATGTGTCCGGCATCGATGTGTTCTCCGACGGCGTCGTCCATCTCTCCGAAGCCGGATTTCTGAAGAAGGACGCGCAGCGATGACTCGATTCGTGCTCACCAAGATCTTCCATGCCATCATCACCTTCGTGCTCTCAGGCATCGTCATCTTCTTCGGTGTGCGCATGCTTCCCGGCGACCCGGCTCTGGCCATGGCCGGTGAAGAGGCGACCCCTGAACGACTCGACTCGATCCGCGCCGACCTCGGGCTCGACCAGCCTCTGCTCGTCCAGTTCGTCAAGTTCTTGGGCGACATCATCACCGGCGACCTCGGCGAATCCACGCGGACAGGCTTGGCCGTGACAGAGATGATTGCGACCACCTTGCCAGTGACCCTATGGCTGTCGCTGTACGCGATCGTGGTCGCCGTCATCGTCGGCATCACCCTGGGCATGGTCGCAGAACGCTTCCGCGGAAAGTGGCCGGAGTTGGGCAGCAACTTCCTCGCTCTCCTCGGCCTTTCGGTTCCGAACTTCTGGCTCGGACTCCTCGCGATCATGGTATTGGCCGTCACTCTCGGTTGGTTCCCTGCCTCGGGGTACGTCGACGTCCTCTCCGACCCGATCCGCGGCATCTACTACCTCACCCTGCCGGCCGTGATCCTGGGCACCAGCCTGGCCGCGGTCATCACCAGGCAGACCAGGGCCTCGATGATCGAGAGCATGGGCACCGACTATGTGCGCATGGCACGAGCCAAGGGACTGTCCCGACCGAGGGTCCTCTTTCGATACGGACTGCGAAACTCGCTCATCGTCCTCGTCACGATCATCGGTCTGCAGCTGGGTGGCCTGATCTCGGGTGCAGTGGTCACGGAGAGGATCTTCGCCCTGCCGGGAATCGGCAAACTCACCCTCGACGCGGTCTTCTCCCGCGACTATCCGGTCATCCAGGCGGTTGTCCTCGTGATCACGGCCTCCTACATTCTCATCAACTTGGCCGTCGACATCCTCTATTCGGTCATCAACCCACAGATCCGAGTCAGCGAGGACGCCTCATGACCACCCCAATCGTCACGAACACCGACAAGAACACGCAGGGACTCGATCCCGAATTCCACGCCTCGAACAACCGGGCCTGGTGGCTGCTGCGCTCCATCCTGTCCAACCCGATGGGGCTCATCGGATCCGTCATGGTCGCCATTGTGGTGCTCGTCGGACTCTTCGCACCGCTTATCGCCCCCTATGGATTCGCCCAGACGAACTTCCAAGCTCCATTTCAAGTGCCGGGCACGATCGGCTTCGTCCTCGGCACGGACGACCTCGGCAGAGACGTTCTCTCCAGGCTCGCGTTCGGTGTTCGCGCCTCGCTCCAGGTGGGGCTCCTGGCAGTTGCCCTGGCCGTCATCGTCGGCACGCCTCTGGGCCTCTTGGCAGGATACTTCCGGGGCCTCGACGCGGTCATCTCCCGACTGACAGATGTCACCCTGGCATTTCCGTTCCTCATCATCGCCGTCGGGCTGGCAGCTATTTCCGGGCCCAGCCTGGCCAATGCCGCGATCGCATTGGGCATCTCCCAGGTACCCACGATGATCCGAGTGGTCAGAGGTGAGACGATGCGGCTGAAATCGGCCGATTTCGTCAAGGCCGCGATCGCCACTGACGCGTCGAAGACACGTATTCTGGGCATGCATATCCTGCCGAACATCGCTTCGGCGATCATCGTGCAGGCCACCGTCATCATTCCCACCGCAGTGATCGGAGAATCGATCCTCTCCTTCCTCGGCCTGGGTATCCAGCCGCCCTCACCCAGCCTGGGCATCATGCTCTCCGACGCACAGCAGTACATCTTCCGTGCACCGTCGACCGCGCTGTTCCCCGGGCTGGCGATCCTGGTCATCTGCTTGGCCTTCAACCTCTTCGGGGACGCCCTGCGCGACGCCCTCGACCCCAATTCGAAGAAGGGACACTGATATGTCATTCACCCCACCGCCGGCTTTCACCACTCGGCCCACTCTGGAGGGCCACTTCGGAATGGCCGCCTCCACCCACTGGCTGGCCACTGCTGCTTCACAGGCTGTGCTCGAACGCGGCGGCAACGCCTTCGATGCGGCCGTGGCCGGAGCCTTTCTCCTCCACGTGGTCGAACCCCACCTCAACGGTCCCGGCGGTGACATGACAGGAGTCTTCGCCACCGCCGAGGACCCGGCAAACCCGCAGATCATGATGGGGCAGGGGCCGGCACCGGCAGCTGCAACCATTGAGCACTACCGCAATGAGGGACTCGACATGGTCCCCGGCGCCGGGGCACTCGCCTCTGCGGTGCCCGGAGCCGTCGACTCCTGGCTCAATCTGCTCGAGCACCACGGCTCTTGGGAGCTCGCCGACGTCCTCGATTTCGCCATCGACTACGCCGAGAA